>JBGAST010000100.1:0-3454 GCA_044229575.1 Holophagaceae bacterium
GGTCCACCGCAAGACCGGGCTCTTCCTATCCGCGCATTACGGGGCGAGCAAGCTGCGATGGGCGCTGGACAACCTGCCCGCGGTGCGCGAGGCGCTGGCGGACGGGACGCTGTGCTGGGGGCCGCAGGCGAGCTTCCTCGTCTACCGCCTCACCGCCGAGCAGTCCATGAAGGCCGACCCGCAGTGCGCCGCGCGCACGCAGCTGTGGAACATCCACACGCGCGACTGGGATGAGGAGCTGCTCGCGCTCTTCGGGGTCCCGCCGGGCCACCTGCCGCGGAGCGTGCCCACCTGCCACCGCTACGGGACGATGCGCGTGGGCGAGCTCACCGTGCCGATCGTGGCGGTGAACGGCGACCAGTCGGCGGCCGTCTTCGCCTTCGGCTGGCCCGAGGAGGACTCCGCCTACGTGAACATCGGCACCAGCGCCTTCGTGCAGCGCGCCGTGACGACGGAGCCCTCCTACGCGCCCCGAAGCCTCACCGGGATCATCCTCGACGACGGCCGGCAAACCGTCTTCGCGGTGGAGGGCAACGTGAACGGCGCGGGCACGGCGCTCGAGTGGCTGCGCACCGAGCTGGGAATTGCGGATGCCATCGAGAAGCTGCCGGAGTGGCTGGCAATGCCGTCGGAGCCGCCACTCTTCCTCAACGGCATCGCGGGGCTGGGCGGCCCCTTCTGGAAGCCGGATTTCCCCTCGCGCTTCGTGGGCGAGGGCGAGGCCTGGCAGAAGGCGGTGGCGGTCGTGGAGAGCATGGCCTTCCTGCTGCAGGCCAACATCGACGAGATCGGGAAGTACGTGCCACCTGCGCGCCGAATCCGGGTGAGCGGCGGTGTCTCGCGCTTCGACGGGCTGTGCCGCAGGCTCGCCTCGGTGAGCGGCCTTCCCGTGCACCGGCGCGATGACGCGGAGGCCACCGCACGGGGGATCGGCTACCTCGCGGCCGGGATGCCGGAGAAATGGAACGAGGCCGCCTCCGAGGAGGTCTTCGCGCCCGAGGCGGACGAGGCCCTCCGGCGGCGCTACGCGCGCTGGCGCGAGCTGATGCGCGAGGCGACGGGGATCTAACCCGCTACTGCTGGACCACGAAGTCGATCACGATCGCGCCCGGTTCCTTCTGGCGGTACTCGATCGACACGGACGAGCCATAGCGCGCCTGGAGCTGCGCGAGGAGGGGCAGGGGGTCGTGGTCGTTCACGAACCGCATCGTGTCGCCAGGCTGCAGCGCGTCCAGGGCCCCGAAGATGGCCGCGTGGCGGAAGCGCTTGGCGATGCCGCGGGCGTCGAAGGGATAGATCCGGTCGGGGGAGAGGTGGACGTGCGCGTGGGCGGGCTGGTTCATGGGGCTTCTCCGGTTCGGTTTGGGGGATTCAGGCTGCCGCGCCTCGGTCCAGGTCGGCGCGCTTGGACTTCACCTTGGCCCAGTCGTCCGCATCGGGGAGGGCATCCTTCTTCTCCACGATGGGCGGCCAGAGCTTGGCGAGCTCCGCGTTGAGGGCGATGAACTCGCGCTGGGCCTTGGGCACGTCGTCCTCGGCGAAGATGGCCTCCACCGGGCATTCCGGGACGCAGAGCGTGCAGTCGATGCACTCGTCCGGGTCGATGGCGAGGAAGTTGGGGCCCTCGCGGAAGGCGTCCGTGGGGCAGACGTCCACGCAATCGGTGTGCTTGCACTTGATGCAGGCTTCGGTGACGACGTAGGTCATGCGCGGTCTTTAAGCAGTATTTATAATGCAGCTTAAGATACCACCCCCGGGCGGGCCCGGCAACCGGACTGGTTCAAGGAATCGACATGGCGGAGATCATCAAGGCGTGGCAGTGCATCGGCTGCGGGCGGCTGGAGGGGCCGGCGCAGTGCATCGGGGTGTGCCAGGACCGGGCGGTCGACTTGGTGGACGCGGTGGATTACCGGGCGGCGCGGGCGAGGGCAAGGGCCCTGGAGGAGGTGGTCAGGCGGATCGCCACCACGTTCCCGAAGAAGGGCCAGTCCGAGCAGACCTGGCGGGCCCTCCAGGCGGAGGCGCGCAGGGCGCTGGCCCTCGCCCTGCCGGAGGAACCGCTGGCCAAGGCAACGGAACCGGGACGATAATCCTCTGGACGGCTGGCCGATGACCCGCCAATATCAACAGCCTACGCTCCTTACTTCACCGAGGTACCCAACATGCGCAAGGACCGTTTCGCCATCGCTGCCGTGCTCGCCTTGTCCCTCGGGGCCGCCAATGCCTGGGCCTTCAACTGCTACGAGATCATCGACAAGGACCAGAACGTCACCTACCGGGCGACCAATCCGCCTTTCGGCATGGAGGGCGATGACTGGAAGAAGGGCCAGGACAACCTGCGCACCAAGAACCTGCACCTGCGCTGGCAGGAAGCCCGGGACTGCACGCCGCAGGTCCTCGGCGTGAGGAAGGCCGAGGCCACGACGAAGGCGGGGGAGATGGTCTTCGACCCGGACGTGATCCTGCGCTCCACGCCGGAGTACATGACGGCGAGCGGGCGGCCTACTCCCGCGATGGGGCGGTAGGCGCGGCGCGCTCGAAGGGCGTCGAAATGAAAAAGGCCCGCCGGAATGGCGGACCTTTTTGCTTGAAGCTGGCTCCCCGACCTGGGCTCGAACCAGGGACCTGCGGATTAACAGTCCGTCGCTCTACCGACTGAGCTATCGGGGAATTGGCAAGCCCGCAATTATAGGTTTCCGGGCGATTCCGGTCAATTCAGAGGGGAGCCGGGAGCGGGTGGGTAGTCGGAAAGTGCCGCGGAATCACGCCCTTGGGCCAGCATTTCCTTGATCCGGGCCCGGGCCTTGAGGAACGGGGAATTGCGGGCGGCCTTGCCCAGGAAGGCATCGAGGTCCGGGTTCTCGGTGGCGAGGCGGCGAACCAGGGCCAGGAAATGGTCGGTGAGCTCCGGGTCGAATTGGCGGCCACGAAGGCGGGCGATCTCGTCAAGGGCGCTTTCGATCGGGATGGCCTTCGCGTAGGGCCGGCCGTGGGTCATGGCGTCGAAGACGTCCGCCAAGGCGACAATCCGGGCGCTCCTGGGGATGGCGAGACCCTTGAGGCCACGCGGGTAACCGGAGCCGTCCCACCATTCGTGGTGGCAACGGGCGATTTCCTCTGCGATGCGAACTTGCGGAATCTCGCTTTTCGAGAGGATTTCGGCGCCGACGAGCGTGTGTGAAGCGACGAAATCCCTTTCTGCCTTTCGTAGAGTGCTTTCGCTGAAGAGGATCTTCTCCGGTATGCCGAACTTGCCGATGTCGTGCAAGCGTGCCGATATCTCCATCGCGCAACATGCATCCGGCCTAAAGCCGATGTCGCTCGCAAGCAGAGCCGAGAGCCTACCAACTCGGTAGCCGTGTTCTCCGGTGATGTCCTCTCGAATGTCGGCGGCAACGGCCATGCGCTCGAGCATTTCTTGACGAGAGCGATCGAGCTCACGCTGAAGTACCTT
>JBGAST010000101.1:0-3412 GCA_044229575.1 Holophagaceae bacterium
CGGCAGCGTCACCGCCAACGTCACCGTCACGGTCACCCAGCTGCCGGTCATCTCGAGCTTTAGCGCCACCCCCGCCTCCATCACCGCAGGCCAGAGCAGCACCCTCGCCTGGGCCACCAGCGGCGCCACCAGCCTCACCCTCAACCAGGGCATCGGCACGGTCACCGGCACCAGCCGCGCCGTCTCCCCCTCTGCCACGACGGCCTACACCCTGACCGCCACCAACGCCGCCGGCAGCGTCACCGCCAGCGCCACGGTGACGGTCAACGCCGCCCAGGCCACCACCCTGCCCAATCCGGTCCTCTTCGTGACCCAGGTCCCCATGGACGGCTTCGCCACCATCTCCATGCCCTTCGCGAACCATGATGGCAGCAGCAACACCGCGCCCCGGGGCGGGGACCTCTGGATCCGCTACCCGGACGGCACCCTGCGGAACCTCACCCAGGAGGCCGGCTACGGGATGACTGGAATGCAGGGCGCCAACTCCATCGCGGTCCGGGAACCCTCCGTCCACTGGAGCGGCGCCAAGGCCGTCTTCGCCATGGCGGTGGGCTCCACCACCCAGCAGTACGTGTGGGAGACGCGCTTCTGGCAGCTCTACGAGGTCTCGGGCCTGGGCCAGGGCCAGCCGGTGGTCATCACGAAGGTGGCGAACCAGCCGGCCAACGCCAACAACATCAGCCCCGTCTACGGGACCGACGACCGCATCATCTTCGCGTCGGACCGCAGCCGCGGCGGGGAGACCCACCTCTATCCCCAGCTCGACGAATATGAGAGCACCCTCTGCCTTTCCGGGATCTGGAGCCTCAATCCGGCGAACGGCGACCTGAAGCTCCTGGAGCACGCCCCCAGCGGCGCCTTCCATCCCACCGTGGACTCCTTCGGCCGCGTGGTCTTCACCAAGTGGGACCACCTTCAGCGGGACCAGCAGGCGGACGCGGACGCCGGGGGCGGCACCAACGGCTCCTTCAACTACGGTGACGAGACCGCCGGCGCCGCGCGCCTCTCCACCCGCGCAGAGGTCTTCCCCGAACCCCGGGCCACCGCGGATCCGGAAAACGTGGCCAACCATGCCAACGGGCACACCTTCAACCAGTTCTTCCCCTGGCAGATGAACGAGGACGGCACCGAGGAGGAGACCGTCAACCACGTGGGCCGGCACGAGATCGGGGGCTTCTACCTCAGCGAGCCCGCCTTCACCGACGATCCGAACCTGAGCGCCTACGCGCCGGAGGCCAACCACGCGAACCGCAACTACATCACCGGCGACGGCGGCATCTTCCAGCTGCGGGAGGATCCCCGCCGCCCCGGAGTCTTCTTCGCCGCCAACATGCGGGAGTTCAACGGCGGCCGGGCCGGCCAGCTCATCACCTTCACCGGCGCGCCGGATGTGAACCCCGAATCCATGCAGGTCTCCTGGATCACCCATCCGGACACCCGGAACGAAGTACAGGAAGGCCAGACGCCCCCCGCCGGCGCGACGGGGCGCTACCGGAACCCGCTGCCCCTGAGCGATGGCAAGCTGGTGGCGGCCCACACGGCGGAAGTCAAGGGCGACGCCAATCTCGGGACCCGGGCCAACCCGAACTTCCGCTACCAGTTCAGGCTCAAGACCCTGAAGCTCTCCGGCACCTACCACGTCGCCGACCAGCTCCTCACCCCGGGCATCAGCAAGTCCGTCAGCTGGTACGACCCGGACGTCCTGGTGAGCTACAGCGGCCCCCTGTGGGAGCTGGATCCCGTCGAGGTCGTCGCCCGCACCCGCCCCGTCCGGCGCACCTCCACGCTGCAGCTGCCGGAACAGCAGGTTCTGGCGGAGGAAGGCGTGAACGAGGCCCAGCTTCGCACCTGGCTGAAGAACAACGGCCTCGCCCTCATCATCAGCCGCGACGTCACCACCCGCGACCGCGGGGACGTCCAGCAGCCCTTCAACGTCCGGGTGCCCGGCGGCGCCAGCACCGTGTCCGTGCCCGGAAAGGTGTACGACATCCAGCACCTCCAGATCTTCCAGGGGGACCAGATCCGCGGCTACGGCGGCACTACGGCGCCGCGGCCCGGACGCCGGGTCCTGGCCCAGGCCATGCACGGTGCCGCGGCCGCCAAGAACCCCGCCAACCCCGGCGGTCCCGTCGGCAGCGTGAGGGTGGCGCCGGACGGTTCCACCGCGGCCTTTGTCCCAGCCGCCCGGGCCCTCACCTGGCAGCTCACGGATCCCGCCGGCAAGGCGGTCATCCGCGAACGGAACTGGATCAGCTTCCAGCCCGGCGAGATCCGCACCTGTGCCAGCTGCCACGGACTGAACACCCGCAGCCAGACCGGTGGATCCGTTCCCCAGAACAAGCCCGAAGCCCTGCGCCAGCTACTGACCCTCTGGAAGACCCTGCCCCCCACCGCTCCGGCGCACTGAAGCGGCCCTGACCTGAAAGGGCACGCGGCCCGCGAACCTGACCCAGCGCGTCCCAAGCCACCCTTGGGGCGCCCGGGTCCGGTCCGCGGTTCGTCCGCCGGAAGCAACCGCTGGTCCAGGGGGCCTCGCCACCGGCGGAGAGGAGGCGCAGGGGCGCCCTTCCCAGGGCCGAGCGGTCCCAGCCTTGCACCGTTTCCTTCCCCCCTGGAGGTCGCCATGTCGACGCGCAGCCCCTTTCCGCGATGGATGATGACCCTGGCCACCACCCTGTTGCTGGCCTGCTCCGGCGGCGGCGGGGGCGGCGGCAATCCCGGCGGCGGAGGCGGCGGCACGCCCCCTGCCGCCGTGGCCCTCCAGCCCGGCTCCGCGGACCTGGAAGCCGGCGACTCCCTGGGCTTCGCCGCCTCCGTCACCGGCGCCAGCAGCGCCGCCGTCACCTGGCAGGTCATGGAGGGCGGCGGCGGCTCCGTGAACCCCTCCGGCCTCTACACCGCTCCGGACGCCGACGGCACCTTCCACGTCCGCGCCACCTCCGTGGCGGACCCCCGCGCCTCCGCGGAGGCCTCCGTCCGCGTCCGCCGCCGCATCGCCGTGACGGTCGCCCCCGCCGCCGCCACCCTCGCCCCCGGCGCCACCCAGGCCTTCACCGCCGCCGTCGCCAACACGTCCAACACCGCCGTCACCTGGACCGCCACCGGCGGCGCCATCACCGCCGCCGGGCTCTTCACGGCGCCGGCCTCGGCGGGCACCGTCACCGTCCGCGCCACCTCCGTGGCGGACCCCCGCCGCTTCGGCGAGGCCACGGTCACCGTCACCGCCGCCCCCCAGGCCCCGGTGATCTCGGCCTTCACCGCGACCCCCGCGGCCCTCAACGCCGGCCAGAGCAGCACCCTCGCCTGGACCGTCAGCGGAGCCACCAGCCTGTCGATCAACCAGGGCATCGGGACCGTCACCGGCACCAGCCGCGCCGTCTCCCCCACCGCCACCACCACCTACACCCTGACC
>JBGAST010000102.1:0-3350 GCA_044229575.1 Holophagaceae bacterium
GGCACCCACCAGCGCAGCACCTGGGCCTTGGGGGTGCCCAGGTAGCCCTTCGGCGGAATGCGCGCGCAGCACTTCGCCACGTGGGCCTTCCCGGCGCTGGGATCCAGGAAGACCGCCACGGCGCCGATGCGCAGGACCGAAAGAAGCACCTCGTAGAGGTCCAGGCCCATGGGCACGAAGATGAGCACCGGATCCCCGGGACCGAGTCCCTGGGCCCGCAGGAAGGCCGCGCCCCTTGCGGTGCGTTCCTCCAGCTCCCGGAAGCTCCAGGAACGGCCTCGGTGCGCGAGGGCCAGGGCCTCGGGCCGCGCCGCGGCCTGCTCCAGGAGCCGCGCGACGAGGTTCACGCCAGGGCCTTCGAATAGAGCGTGTAGCGGCGGATGACTTTGGCATCCTCGCCCATGGTGGCGCTGCGGTTGGCGTCGTGCATCAGGGCGTGGATGGCCTTCGTGAAGCCCAGGGCCTTCGCCTCCTTCTGCACCCTTGCCAGAAGCAGCTTGCCGAGACCGGCGAGGGCCTTGTCCGGAACTTTGGCGAGCGTCTTCACGATGAGGGTGTCCACCGGCTCGCCGCGCTGGGCCTGGAGCAGGTCCGGCACGCAGAACACGAATCCGACAGGCCTGGACCCCTGCTCCCCGATCCATACCAGCGGCGGCTTCGCGTAGGGGCGGACCTTCTCGTACATGGCGAGGAACTCGTCCTTCGGCAGGGGCGTGTAGAGCACGTTCCCCACGAAGGCGCTCTCGGAGATCTCGAAGATGCGCGCCAGCTCCCCCTCGAAATCGGCGAGGTCCAGCATGCGCAGGGTGACGCCCGCGGCGGCCAGCCGCGCCTCCAGCCCGGGCAGGCGGGGATCCGCCGATTCCATGCGGGCCTCGAGGGCCGACTGGTAGGTCTGGAAGGGCGCGAAGCCGTTCGCCTCCCACCAGCGGGGCCATTCGGAAGGGTTCCAGGGCTCCAGGGCGAAGCGTGGAAACGCGCAGTCGTCGGTCATGAAGCGGTAGGCGCGCCAGGTGTTGCCGTCCATGGGGCCCACTGCGAGCGTGCGGCCCTGGGCCCGCAGTTCGGCGCAGGCGGCGTCGAGGAGGGCGCCCGCGGTCTCCGGATCCGCCGCGGCAAAGTGCCCGAGGACGCCAAGGCGGTGTCCGGGCCAGGCCGGCACGCTGGACCACCAGAGGCTGAGGCGGCCGCGGCCCGAGGCTTCGGCCAGGTGCAGGTCCGGGGCCTGAAGGTCGAGGGTCGCCGGATCCAGGGCGGGCAGGCCCGCCGCCGGGGCCGGGGGGGCTTCGGTGAAGGGTGCGGGGAAGCGCAGCAGGGTCATGGTCCGTCCAGGTCGGAAAGGTGGATGTGCGTGCCAGGCGGCATGCGCAGGGTGAGTCCGGCGATGGGCTGCACGGGCTCGGAGGACAGGGTGGACAGCCGGAAGCGGGACACCAGCACCGCCAGGAGCACCACCGCCTCCGTCATCGCGAAGTGCATGCCCAGGCAGGTGTGGGGCCCCAGGCCGAAGGGCAGGTAGGCGGCGGGCTCGGCGTTGCCGAGGAAGCGCGCGGGATCGAAGCGCTCCGGGTCCTTCCAGTGATCCGGATGGCGGTGCAGTACGTAGGGCGAGACCAGCACACTGCTGCCTTTCGGGATGCCATAGCCCCCGATGGATTCGGCCTCGATGGCCCGGCGCTCCAGCACCCAGATGGTGGGATAGAGGCGCAGGGCCTCCTGGAAGGCCGCGCGGGTGTAGGGCAATTCGGGCAGGTCCACGGCTTCCGGGAGGCGGCCGGCCAGGACGCGGCGGGCCTCCTCCCGGGCGGCGTCCGCGGCTTCCGGGTGGCGCGCCAGGAGGTGCAGGCACCAGGCCAGGGCGTTGGCGGTGGTTTCGTGGCCCGCCATGAGGAGGGTGAGCACCTCGTTGCGCAGCTCCGCATCCTTCAGCCCCTCGGCGCCGCCTTCGGAACGCAGGCGCTCCAGCAGGTCCATGCCCTGCCTGCCCGTCCGGGCCGCCAGGATGCGGTCCACCACGCCGCGGATCTTCGCGAGGCCGCCGCGGTAGCGCTTCCGCGAGAGATTCGGAAAGCGCTGGGGCCAGTCCGTGAGGCTCGACATGCGCTTCCAGTAGTGGGCCAGCACGTCCCCCATGGCGCGTTCCATGGCGGGCACTTCGCCTTCCACGGCGCTGGAGAAGAAGGCCTCCGCGGCGATGCGAAAGGCCAGGCCCGCCATGGCGGGGGCGAGATCCGCGGCCGGGCTTCCCGCCTTGAGCTGCGTTGCCCAGTCCTCGGCCTGGGCCTGGGCCGCCCTTGCGAAGAGGGGCACCAGGGCGGCGATGCGGTCCGGATGGAAGGCCGGCCCCGCGAGCCTTCTCCGGCGCACCCAGGCGGCGCCGTTGGCGGTGAGGAGGCTCTCCCCGGTGATGTCCATGAGCAGGGCCACGGAGCGGGTGCGCCGGTCGAAGGCGGCTGCCCGAGCCTGTAGCACCTCCCGGGCCAGCTCCGGCGAGGAGACCAGGTGCATGGGCAGGGGCCCGAGAAGGAGCCGCGCCACGTCCCCGTAGTCCCGGCGGGCCTCCAGGAAGGCGCCCAGGATGTCCTGCTTCAGTCGCCAGGCGTGGCCCAGGATGGGCCACGCCGGCGGGCCTGGGGCAGTGGGGAGGGAGGCGGTGTCCGTCACGTCAGCCCTTGGGGCAGGCTTCGGTGAAGAGCTTCAGGCCGTCATCCCTGCGGCCTTCACACTTGCGGCTGAGGCGGACCAGTCCCTTCCCCAGGGTGTACCGGTAGCGCATCTCGAAGGCCATTCCCCATGAATCCGCGTGCCCTTCCACCACCACGTCCACGGTCCGGGTATCGGACCAGCCCGTCACGCGGACGTAGCGGTGCCCCGCCCAGACGTCCTCGGGATGGGCGCGGTCGAGGGTCGCGCCCAGGTCTGCGAGCCTTCGGCCCGTTCCAGCGTCGAAGAGGCCGGCCTCCGCCAGGTTGCTGCCGATGACGAGGTTGAGGGCGAAGGCGCCGCCGTCGGGGGCCCAGAGAAGGGAGCCGCTGTGCCGGATCCGCGCCACGCGCCGGGGCGGTCGGAGCCCGTCTCCTTCCAGGGTGGCGATCCCGCGGCGGATCCGCAGGCGGCGCGAACCGTCGGGCGAAGGGAGGGTCCGCGCGTCGGCGGCATGGAATTCCTGGGGCGCGGGGGTGGCCTGGGGCGGACCGGCCGATGGCGCCGGCCCGAGGCCGTGGGCCGCGGCGAGACAGAGGGAAGCGGCGGGCATGGAACGACTGTACAGAAGGATGGCCCCGGGCATTGAAATCCGG
This sequence comes from Holophagaceae bacterium, assembly GCA_044229575.1. GTDB lineage: Bacteria > Acidobacteriota > Holophagae > Holophagales > Holophagaceae > JADJVL01. The sequence continues at coordinate 3,300 of JBGAST010000102.1, forward strand.
TGCGAGCGCCCCGGAAGCTATCCTGTCCCGATGCGCCGCGTGTTCCTTCCT
>JBGAST010000103.1:0-3275 GCA_044229575.1 Holophagaceae bacterium
CTATTTGTAGGCGCGGTCGACGAGGGTGCGGAGCTTGGCTTCGGCGGGGGTCAGCGTGGCCTTCAATCGAACGAGGCGGAGGCCCGGGAGGGCGGCGCCGAGCGCCCTATCTCCCCGGCGCCTCGAACAGCATGGCCGGCTCGTCCGGTTGCGCGCCGAGCTCCCGCTCCAGGGCTTCGAGTCCGCGCGTCAGGGCGCGCAGTTCGAGCGCGGTGAGTCCTTCGAGCGCCTCGAGCAGGCGCGCGGTGGCCGGCACCGGGGCGTGCCGGAGCGTCTTCCGCCCCCGCGGCGCCAGGGACAGCAGCACCCGCCGCCCATCCTCGGGAGACGGCCGTCGGCGGACCAGCCCGCTCCGCACCAGCCGCGCGACCACAAGCGAGGCGGTGCTCTGCTGGGTCCCGGCCAGCGCGGCCAGTTCACCGAGGGAAAGCTGCTCCCGCTCCTCCAGCGCGCGCAGGAGGAAGAGCTGCGCGTTGGTCACCCCGGTCCGTCGCTCGACCGCGCGGGCCGACGATTGCAGCGTCCCGACCAGGCGGCGCACCCTGCGCAATGCCCCGGCGACCGAAGGCGGCAGGCCCCGCTCCCCCGCTCGGCGCCTCATGACCGCCGCCGGCGTCTGGCAGGGCGTGTCGACGCGAGGCGCCGGGGAGCACTCCCGTTGGCCGAGGCCCGACGGTACGTTGTCACATGCATCTCCTTGGAGTCCTCATGGTGGCCGGAGAGCGCGTCCCACCAGAGGTCGCGCACCTGGCGCTGCTGTTCACCCTGTTCGTGCTGCCCCGGGTGCTGCAGCGTTTCCGGCTGCCGCAGGCCGTGACCAGCGTGGGAATCGGGGCCGCGGTGGGGCTCGGGCTCGGCTGGTTCGAGCAGGACCCAACCGTCAATCTCCTGGCGACGCTGGGCATCGTCTCTCTCTTCCTGTTCGCCGGGCTCGACGTCGACTTTGACGAGCTGTGGCAGGAGGCGCGGGTGCTGCTGCAGCACGTGGCGCTGGGCCTCGGCGCGCTGCTGCTCACGGCCCTCCTGGCGGCCTGGAGTCTTGGCCTTGAGCTCCGGGTCGCCACGCTGGTCGCGCTGGCGCTGCTCACCCCCTCCTGTGGCTTCATCCTCGACTCCCTGCCGGCGTGGGGCTTCGACCGCCAGCAGCGGTTCTGGGTGAAGTCCAAGGTGATCGCCACCGAGGTGGTCGCCCTGGGGGCGCTCTTCGTCGCCATGCAGTCCCGCGACCTCCAGGGGCTGGCGGGCGCGAGTGCCGCGATGCTGGCGCTGGTGGCGCTCCTGCCGCTGGTCTTCTGGTCCTTCGCCCGGGTGGTCCTGCCCTACGCCCCCAAGTCCGAGTTCGCCTTCCTGCTCATGATGGCAGTCTTCGCGGCGCTGGTCACCCGGCGCCTCGGAGTGTATTACCTCGTGGGGGCCTTCATCGTCGGCACCGCGGCCCAGCGGTTCCGCGAGCATCTCCCCGCGATGGCCTCCGAGCGCATGCTGCACGCGGTGGAGGTCTTTGCCTCGGTGTTCGTGCCCTTCTACTTCTTCTCCGCCGGACTCGGCCTCCGCGCGGCCGACTTCTCGGGCGAGGCGCTCCAGCTCGGGGCCATCTTCCTGCTGCTGGCGGTCCCGGTCCGGATCGCCCTGGTGGCGCTGCACCGCCGGCTCGCGCTGGGCGAATCGCTGCGCCGCGGTGCCCGGATCGGGCTCGCGATGGTGCCAACCCTGGTCTTCGGCCTGGTCATCGCCGGGCTCCTGCGGGACGCCTTCGGCATCTCTGACGCCCTCTTCGGGGGCCTGATGGTCTACACCCTGGCCAACACCCTGCTGCCCGGCTTCTTCCTCGGCGGGCGCGTCCTGGCGGCCCTTCCGGAGGACGACCCTTCCTCCACCCCCCGGAGCCGGCTGGAGGCGCCGGTACCCTGAGCGGCCCCCGCCCGGCGGCCATGGACGATGGGTGAGTATTATATTGACGTCAATATGAAACCGGAATTCCTCTCCCGCCGGGGGGGCTCCGCCCCCGTCACCCGCCCCCTGCGCGAGGCCGCGACCGCTGCGGCCGCCGCCCCGGAGGCGCTGCTCCGGGGTGCCCGCGCGGTCTCCCGCAGCCTGACCGCGCTCACCACCGACGAGCATGCCCGGCTCCTGCTCCTCGCCGCCTTCATCGGACTCGCCGCCGCGCTGGCGGTCACGGCGTTCTACCGGGTCATCGACCTGGTACAGCGCCTGACGCTGGGGTGGGCCGAGGCGATCCCGCTGGCGGACGCCCTGGTGATCCCGCTGCTGGTGGCGCTGGGGCTGGCGGCCAGTCAGGCCATCGTGCGCTACGGGGCCCAGGACTCCGAGGGCGAAAATGTGCCCGACGTCATGTACCGGGCCAACCTCCGGGGCGGGGTGGTGCCGGTCCGGCCGGTGCTGGCCAAGACCTGTGCCGCCGCGGTGCTCATCGGCACCGGCGGCAACGTGGGCGCCGAAGGGCCGGTCATCGTCGGCGGCGCGGCGGCGGCCGCGAGCATCGGCGGGTGGCTGCACGCCTCGCCCCACCGCCTGCGCACCCTTGTGGGGTGCGGCGCCGCCGCCGGGCTCTCTGCCGCGTTCAATGCGCCCATCGCGGGCGTGTTGTTCGGGCTGGAGAAGATCCTGGGCGCGGCGGGCGGGGGGGCGTTCGGCCCGTTCGTGGTCGCCAGCATCGTCGCTGCTGCCGCGAGCCGGGCGGTGTTCGGCAACCACCCCGTGCTCGCCGTCCCGCTCCCCTACGGCCTGCATTCCGCCTGGGAACTGCCGCTCTACGCCGCCCTCGGCCTCGTGGCCGGCGCGGCCGCAGTCGCCTATGGTCGCTTCACCTGGGGGGCCCACGACTGGTTCGGCGCGCGCTCCCGCGCGACGGGCATCGCCATCGGGGCGCTGGTGGTGGGGGGCCTGGACCTGGTCTTCCGCAACGAGCTCTGGGGGCACGGCCACCAGGCGGTGGATCTCGGGGCGCTCGGCCTGCGTCCCGCGGGCTTTCTGCTGGGACTGTTCGCCGCCAAACTGCTCGCCACCGGGGTCACCCTCGCGGTGGGGCGCGCCGGCGGAGTCTTTACCCCCGCCCTCTTCCTGGGGGCGACGCTGGGCACCGCCTTCGGCCATCTCGCGGACCGGCTGCTGCCGCCCGGCTCCCCGATCGTCGCGGGGGCCTTTGGGCTGGCGGGGATGGCGGGGGTGGTGGCCGGGGCCACCCACGCGCCGCTCACCGCGATCCTGATGGCGTTCGAGATGACCGGCGACTACGCCCTCATCCTGCCCATCAT
>JBGAST010000104.1:0-3251 GCA_044229575.1 Holophagaceae bacterium
CCGGTGGAGCACGAGGAGGGGGGAGGGCTCAATCGCGGCAACGGAATCATCGTTCCAGCAACGCTTACGGCCTCATCTCCCCTCCGCCTTTTCTTCCGTGTCAAAGACCCCGGCATTGGGGTAGGGGAAACATACACGCTGCGCTTGGCCGCACCGCAGCCAGCCGCGGCGAAAGGGCCGCCGCGGTTGTCTGCGGTGCCTGTTCTCAAGACCCCTGGCATATGCTTGAAACCGCGCCCGGCCCTACAATCCCGCCATGACCTTCGAACGCTTCTGGCCCGCCTACCTGGCTGAACACCGCCACCGCAGCAACCGCGCCCTGCACCTCGCGGGGACGGCCCTCTACCTCGGGCTGCTGGCCGCGCTGCTCGCCACGGGCCGCTACGCCTGGCTCTGGACGGTGCCGCTCGTGGCCTACGGCTTCGCCTGGACCGGCCATTTCGGCATCGAGAAGAACCGGCCGGCCACCTTCAAGCACCCGTGGCTTTCCTTCCTCGGGGACCACCGGATGGCGTGGGCCATGCTCACGGGCCGCATCGACGCCGAGTTCGCGCGGCTGGGGATCCCCCAGCTGCCCTGAGGGACTTCAGAGGGCCGGGAGGATCCGGCGGATCCCTTCGGCAAAGTCCGCCTCCTCCACGAGCAGGCTCAGCACGAGGAAACCCTCCGACGGGATGTCGAAGTAGTGGCCGGGGTGCACGAGGACGCCCTGCTCCGTCAGCAGGCGCAGGGCGCAGGCTTCGTCGCCGTCCACCGCGGGCCGGCGCAGCAGCACGCTCCAGCCCCCTTCCACCCGAAGGCGCTGCAGGTGGGGCCGGACGGCGAGGCCGCGGTCCAGGGTCTGGAGATTGGCCCGGAGCCGCGCCCGGACCCGGGCCCGGAGGTCCGGCGCGGCCCGCAACGCCGCTTCGGCGGCCGCCTGGGCGCTGGCGCTGACGGAAAGGTACTGGTCGGCGAGGAATTCGAGGCCCTGCTTCAGCTCAGTTGAGCCTGGTCCCCGGAGGAGGATCCACCCCAGCTTCACCTGGGGCAGGAGGGCCACCTTGCTGAGGCCGGAAAGCACCGCCACGGGGCAGGGCGGGGCCGGCGCGGCCAGCACGGTGCGCATCCGCTCCACGGGCGCCTCCAGGGCGTAGTCCGCGAAGACTTCGTCCACGATGAGCAGGAGCCCCCGCCGCGCGCAGAGGTCCGTCAGGACCGTCCAGTCGGAGGGCGACAGGAACTGGCCGGTGGGGTTGTTGGGGTTCACCACCACCACGGCCTTCGTCCGCTCCGCGCAAGTCTGCTCCAGCCCCAGCGGATCCAGCCGCCAGCCTTCGTGGAAGAAGGCGGGCACGGGCCGCGCCGCGAGGCCCTCCAGCCGCGCCAGCCACTCGAAGAGGGGATAGCTGGGGCTGGGCACCAGCACCTCGTCCCCGGGATCGCCCACGGCCTTGAAGAGCCAGGCGTAGGCCTCGGAGGTGGAGGCCGTGAGCAGCACCGAATCCGCCTCCACCCCATGGCCGTGGTGGGCGGCGATGGCCTCCCGGGCCAGCCTCGCGCCGGCGGCCTCCGGCGCGTAGCGCAGCACGCCGGGCGAGCCCAGGGCCGCCAGGAGCCCGTCCGGCGCGTGGAACCCGGCCGCTGTGGGGTTCGATACGGTCAGGTCCAGGACCTCTCCGCCCGCGGTCCTCCGCGATCCGAGGGCTGCGCTGAGGGCGTTGGGGACGTGGGAGGCCGGCAGCCGGGAGGAGAGGCGCATGGCTTGATGGTAGTCACAGCCCCCGGCCCCGGCCTTCGGCGGAGGCGCCATACTGCCTGAATCCCTTCCCGGAGGCTCCCATGGCCCGCACACCCAAGGCGGCGGTACTCCTGGCCGGCTGCGGCCACCTCGACGGCGCGGAGGTGCGGGAGGCGGTGCTCACTCTCCTGGCTCTCGACCAGCACGGCGCCGCCTTCCAGTGCATCGCCCCGGACGCCGACCAATTCCACGTGGTGAACCACGTGACCGGCCAGGTGGTGCAGGGCGTCCGGCGGAACATCCTGGAGGAGTCCAGCCGCATCGCCCGCCTGGGCCAGTGCCTGGACCTCGCGAAGGCCGAGGCCGTGGACTACGACTGCCTACTGATGCCCGGCGGCTACGGCGTGGCCAAGAACCACTGCGGCTTCGCCTTCAAGGGCGTGGAGGCCGAGGTGCGCCCGGACGTGGCGGCCTTCGTGAAGGCTTTCTTCGACGCCGGCAAGCCCGTGGGTGCCGTCTGCATCGCCCCGGCCCTGGTGGCCCTGGTGCTGGCGGGCAGCGGCCGCCACGCCGCCCTCACCATCGGCGACGACGCCGGCTGCGCGTCGGCCCTGGACACCCTAGGCGCCCGCCACCAGGCGCGGGGGAGCGCGCGGGACATCGTGGTGGACGAGGAATTGAAGCTGGTGACGGCGGCGGCGTACATGTTCGACGATGCGAGGCTGAGCGATGTCTTCGTGGGGATCGACAGGACCGTGGAAGAAGTCCTGAAGCGCGTGAAGCCCGCCTGAAGGTTTAGAGCTCCAGGGGCCTTCCCTCCGCGTCCAGCCCGTCGGAGGGCGGGGCGAGGCCCCGCTCCGCCCAGGCCCGCACCAGGCGGCGCAGGGGGGGGTGCTGCAGGGTGCTGGCGCAGTGGATGGCCTCGTCAGGGTCGAGGGCGCGGATCCACACCGTGGCGTGGCCCAGGACCAGGGGGGGATCGGGGCGCCGGAGGGTCTGGTCCAGGGTCTGCAGCACCTGGATCGCCAAGGGGGTGGACTCCCGCCACATGGACACCGAGAGGGCCTGGATCTGGGACCGCTCCAGGGGCGGCTGCACCAGGTTCACCAGGGCCGAGGGCGACAGGCGGGGATTCTGCAGCAGCCCGGAGATCACCCCCTCGTCCCGCACCCGCCACACCAGGGGCCACATGGACCTGGGGGCCAGGAGGGCGAAGGTGCGGCGCTCCCCCACGGTGAAGCCGGGCCAGAGGACCTGCAGGCGCTCCACCGCCATGGCCTTGGCGTGGGGATGGGCGGCGGAATCCGCCGCGAGGGCCGCCAAGGCGCGCCAGGGCAGGCGAGGCAGGAGGTTGGCCCGCAGGTGGGCCGGGGCCTTGGCGTGCTGGGCGATCCAGCGCAGCAGGAGGGGCCGCTTGCGCAGGTCCGGCAGGTCCGCCGCCGCCTCCAGCCAGCCCCGGGGCGGATCCGTGTGCCGCAGGAGCCGCAGGACGCGCGGCCAGGGGACAACGGGCGGACGCGCCCCGGGAGTG
>JBGAST010000105.1:0-3200 GCA_044229575.1 Holophagaceae bacterium
CCTGGCGGAACTGCATCCCGAGGCGCGCCAGCGGGCCATTGCCGTCTGGTGTGCGCCGGACCGGGCTACCGCCTGGCAGGCCATGATGGTGAACGGCAAGGCACCCCCTTCCGCCGAATGTGCGCATCCCATCGACCGGAACATCGCGCTCGCCCGCAAGCTGGGCGTGGAGGGCACACCCGCCCTGTTCGATGTCCGGGGCCGGCACCTGGCCGGGGCGGTTCCGGCTCAGCGTATCGAGGCCTTTCTCGCCGGGGAACAGAAGCCGGCCGGTGAAGGGAGGCAGCCATGAGACGGGCAATTCTGCTGTTGCTCCCCGCCATGACGGCCTGCGCCAACATGGCCGGCCTGGACGGCAAGAGCGAATTCGCCTGCCGGGCACCGGATGGCGTGGTCTGTACCTCCGTTTCCGGGGTATATGCCAATACCGTGGCGGGGACGCTGCCGACCCGGCAGGCTGACCACCCACAAGGCGTGGCGCCCGAATCGGCCGCCGAGATCCAGCAGAAGGGTCAGGTTGATACTCCCAGGCCTTATGGTGCGACACCCCCCGCCAGTGCCGCGCCGGCCGCCGGCACGCCCCTGTTGTCTCCGCCCAGGGTGCTGCGCCTCTGGCTTGCCCCCTGGGTGGACGAGGACGGGGACCTGCATGACCAGGCCTACCTCTATGTGATGTGGCACCGGGGTGCGTGGCAGCTCGGTCATACCGAAGCCGACATCCGGCGGCAATTCGCTCCGATTGCACCCATAAGCGCGGCCCCAGTAAGCACACCGTCTGCTGTCCGGATTCCCGACTCCGCGACACAGCGTGAAGCCTCCCGCCGGGACGCCCGAGAAACGGTACTGGATGCGGCCCGCGTCCCCCGTCAGGCAGAGGACGATGAGCGCTGACGCCTTGGCCTTCCTGCGCAATCTCTGGCGGCCGGCACGGACCGACTTCACCGATTCGGCCTACCTGCCCTCGACCATGGCAGAGCCCTCGCCCATGCCTGTCTTCGACCGCCTGGCCGACTGGCTGCCCTATTCCGGCTGGCTGCCGGAGGAGCGGCTTTTCCTGCTGGAACGTCCGCCGGAGGCGCGCCGCAACGGCCAGGACCCGGTGGAGGCGGTGGGCTTCGTGCTGGCTTTGAACCCCCAGACCGGCGCCGACGCGCGCATGGCCTCGGTGCTCAAGTCCATCTTCAACGGACTGCCCACCGGGGCGAGCCTGCAATTCCACCTCCTGGGCACGCCGGATATCCACGGCTTCCTCGACCGGTACCGGGGCTTGCGCACCGTCGGCGGGCTCCATACCGAAGCCGCCCGGCGCCGGGCCGAACATCTGGCCCGGGCCGCGATCCATCCGCCTTTCCCGGGCCTGCCCTGGATGCCACGCCACTTCATGGCCGCCCTGTCGGTGACCCTGCCCGCCGAGGGCATGGCCGACCGGGATGCCCTAGAAAGCGCCCAGACACTGCGCGAGGCCCTGGCCACGGTGCTGAAGGGCGCCTATCTGTACGCTGGGGAGTGGGGACCGGACGAACTGATCCACTGGTGCGCCCAGGTGTTGAACGCCAACCGGCTGCTGAAGGGCGAGGCCCAGCGCCTAGCCTACGACGACGGCCGCCTGATCCGCGACCAGATCCTGGCCCTGGACACCCTCACCTGGGTCACCCGCGACGGGCTGGTGGTGGGCAGCCCGGCGGACAGCGCCGAGGCAGTGGTGCGCTGCCTGTCGGTGCGCAACTATCCCAAGGCCATGGAATTGGCCGCCATGGGCGGGCTGATCGGCGACTTCATCCAGGGCGCCCAGGCCTATTCCTGCCCCTTCCTGATCACTCTGGGGCTGCGCATCCCGGATTACGAATCCACCCGATCCTTCGCCACCCTGAAGTCGGCCCGGGCCACCCAGGCGGCCCAGAGCAAGCTGGCCGCCTTCATGCCCGACTGGCAGGAGCAGAAGTTGGACTGGGACACGGCCATGGCCACCTATTCCGAGGCCGGGTCCCTGGTGTACCTGTATCACCAGCTGACCCTTTTCTCCCGGCCGACTCACGCCGCCAGGGACGAGCTGGCCGCCCGGGGGGTGTGGCGCGGACTGGGATTCGATTTGCAGGCGGATACCTACATCAACCTGCAAAGCCTGATGCTGGGCCTGCCCATGGCCTACACGGCCTCGTTCCAGCGGGAGGCGAAACGCGCGGGGCGGGAGAGCCTGAAGACCTCGGCCAACGCCATCCACCTCGCCCCGATCATCGGCGAATGGGCGGGTCTGGGGGAGCCGGTGATCGCCCTCTTCGGCCGGCGCGGCCAGGCCCTGGGGGTGGACCTGTTCGCCAACCCCTCCGGCAATTTCAACGCCTGCGTGGTGGGCACCTCGGGCTCGGGCAAGTCGGTGTTCATGAACGAACTGGCCCTGGGCTACCTGGGCACCGGCGCCCGGGTCTGGGTGATCGACGCCGGGCGCTCCTACGAGAACCTGTGCCGGCGCCTGGACGGGCAGTACCTGGAATTCACCCCCGCCTCCGACCTGTCCCTGAATCCCTTCTCCCTGGTGAACGACATCGACGAAGACATGGAGATGTTGAAGCCGTTGATCGCCCAGATGATCTCCCCTCAGGAGCCTCTGCCCCAGTACGAGATGTCCCAGCTGGACATCGCCCTGCGACAGGTCTGGTACCAGGCCCAGAGCCAGTCCCGGCTGCCCACCCTGACGGAACTGGCCGAACACCTGAAGACCGCCTGCAAGGACGATGAGGGCAAGTGCGACGTGCGGGTGCGCAACATGGGCATCCAGCTCTTCCCCTACACCCAGGACGGCGCCCATGGCCGCTGGTTCGAGGGGCCGGCCAACGTGCGCTTCGACGCCGACCTGGTGGTGCTGGAGCTGGACGAACTGGAATCGAAGAAGGACCTGCAGGGGGTGATCCTGCTCCTGCTCATGTACCTCATCACCAACGAGATCACGCTCAACCGGGCCGACGGGCGCAGGAAGGTGGTCATCATCGACGAGGCCTGGAGCCTGATGATGGGCACCAGCGGCGGCTTCATCGAGGCGGGCTACCGGCGGGCGCGCAAGTACAACGGCGCCTTCGTCACCGGCACCCAGGGGGTGGACGACTACTACCGCAACGAGGCGGCCACGGCGGCGCTCAACAACGCCGACTGGATGTTCATGCTGCGCCTGAAGCCGGAATCCCTGCTGGCCCTGGAGATGAACA
>JBGAST010000106.1:0-3070 GCA_044229575.1 Holophagaceae bacterium
CTTCAAGTCCGAGGGCTCCGTGCCCCTGGACGAATTCAAGGAACTCCCCAGCCCGGGCGATGAAGTCGAGGTCTTCCTCGAGCACCTCGAGGACCAGGAGGGCGCGGTCGTGCTCTCCAAGAAGAAGGCCGACTTCATGCGGGTGTGGGAGAAGATCAAGCTGGCCCACGAGTCCGACCAGCCGGTGCAGGGCACCCTGGTGAAGAAGATCAAGGGCGGCGTGGTGGTGAACCTGATGGGCGTGGACGCCTTCCTGCCGGGCAGCCAGATCGCGCTCCGCCGGGTGCCCAACATCGACGAGCTCCTGGGCCAGAGCTACGAGTTCAAGATCATCAAGCTCAACAAGCGCCGGCGGAACATCGTCGTCAGCCGCCGCGTGATCCTGGAGAACGAGCGGGCGCACAAGCGCGAGCACCTGATGAAGGAGCTCGCCGTGGGCCAGGTCCGGAAGGGCGTGGTCAAGAACATCACCGACTTCGGGGCGTTCATCGACCTGGGCGGGGTGGACGGCCTGCTGCACATCACCGACATGTCCTACGGCCGCGTCTCCCACCCGACCGAGATGGTCGGCATCGGCCGCGAGGTCGAGGTCAAGATCCTGGACATCGACTGGCAGCGGGAGCGCATCAGCCTGGGCATGAAGCAGCTGCAGCCCTACCCCTGGCAGAAGGTGGCCGAGCGCTACCCGGTCGGCACCCGGGTCCAGGGCAAGGTGGTCTCGATCACCAACTACGGCGCCTTCGTGGAGCTGGAGCCGGGGATCGAGGGCCTGGTGCACATCTCCGAGATGTCGTGGACCCGCAACGTCCGCCATCCGTCGAAGATCGTCTCCATCGGCGAGACCATCGAGGCGGTGGTGCTCAAGGTGGACGAATCCGAGGAGAAGATCTCCCTCGGCATGAAGCAGACCGAGCAGGATCCGTGGACCGTGCTGCCGCTCAAGTACCCGGTCGGCACCCGGATCCAGGGCAAGGTGCGGAACCTGACCAGCTTCGGGGCGTTCGTGGAGATCGAGCCGGGCATCGACGGCCTGATCCACATCTCCGACATGTCGTGGACCAAGCGGGTCCAGCACCCGTCGGAAGTCGTCAAGAAGGGCGATGGGGTCAATGTCGTCATCCTGAACATCGACGCCGACAACAAGCGGATCTCCCTGGGCCTCAAGCAGGCCGAAGAGGATCCGTGGCTCAAGATCGGCGAGACCTTCCCGATCGGCACCGAGCTCCGGGGCCGCGTCGCCCGCCTGATGGACAAGGGCGTGGTGGTGGACCTGGGCAACGATATCGAGGGCTTCGTGCCGATGTCGCAACTGGGCATCGTGAACGTGGACAACGTGGCCGAGGAGGTGAAGGAAGGCCAGGCGGTGGATCTCAAGGTGCTGGAAGTGGATCCCATCCACCACCGGATCGTGCTCGCGGTCGTCAACTACCCCGACGAGCCGATCATCCCGCCCAAGAAGGTCATCATCGACGAGTCCCCGGCCGACGACTGAGCGGGGCCGGCGGACAGGGCAGGGCGGCGGGGCCACGGGTGATCCGTGGCCCCGCTCGTTTTGGCCGTCCCGGGGCCTTGCAGGGTGCGGCAGGGCGGGCCGGGCAATTCCCGCCGGTGTCACTGTAAAGTGTTGCCCCACAATGCTTTGCTGATCACGCACGAGGCTTGCTCTTGGACTCACCGACTCTCAACCGCGTGAGCCCGATGATGCAGGAAGATCCCCAGCCGCTGGGCCAACCCCCGAAGGCGGTCCGCCGCTCCAATGAGGCCGGCATGACCCTCATCGAGCTGCTGGCGACTCTCGCCCTGGCCAGTTCGCTCGCGAGCATTGCCCTGCCCAAGTACCACGCGGTCACCGAATCGGCCCGGGTCGCCCAGGCCATTGGCGACCTGCAGGCCATCCAGACCACGCTCGACTCCCGGGACAGCCTCCCCGACAACCTCGCCGGGGTGGGGCAGAACATCATGGACCCCTGGGGCAGCCCCTACATCTACGTGAAGTTCCCGGCCGGCGCGCCCCGCGTGGACCGGTTCGGGGTGCAGGTCAACACCACCTACGACCTCTTCAGCGTCGGCCCGGACGGCATCAGCGCCGTCTCGTTCAATGCGGGATCGAGCTTCGATGACGTGGTGCGCGCCAACGACGGCGGCTTCCTCGGCCTTGCGTCCAAGTTCTGAGTGCATTCGGAGAAACCATGAGCAACGCCACTGAACCCCGCCTCCCCGCCCAGCCCGCGAAGTCCGTCGAGGGCGCCCCTGCGCCGGGGTACCGCTCGATCGCCGACGGCGAACTGGCCTCGACCTGGACCCTGAAGGACTACTTCGCCAACCTCAACACCGTCATGCGGCTGCCCGGCAAGGTCCGCCGCAAGATGGACAAGGTGGAGAAGCGGATCGAGCAGAAGACCGGCCTCAAGCTTCCCAACATCAAGGTGCCGCCGGTGGTAGTGGCCGCGGGGTTCGTGATGGCCCTCGGGGTCTTCGTGGTGCGGCCGCTGATGTTGAGCGCCTCGAGCAATGAGGCGGTGGGGCTGAACCAGGCCTTCGGGGTGTGGGAGGCGGGGTCCGGGCGGTATGCCGGGCGGATGTTCGAGCTGGGGGAGAACAGCATCGCCTTCCGCACCAGTTCGGACTCGCCGGACTACACCTGGCACCGGGTCACCGACGTGCGTACCCGGGAGGCGAGCGACTCGACCCTGTTCACCGTCCTCTATGATGAGGACGGCAAGGAGGCCGAGTTCGCCTTCTGGTACGTGCCGGGGAAGAAGCCGGTCATCCGGCTCAAGAACACCCCCGATGTGAACTGGATCCTCACGCCCTACGAGCCGATCGCGCGCCCGCGGGCGTAGGGGGCGTAGCGGGCGATTGGGCGTTTGGGCGATTGGGCGATTGGGCGATTGCTGTCATTGCGAGGGCGCGGAGCGCCCGAAGCAATCCCCCGAACTGCGCGCGGAGCCATCTACTATGAAGGTGTCTCAGAAGAGCGCTCTCGGCTACCTTGCCGTCCTGCCGTCCTGCCGTCCTGCCGTCCTGCCGTCCTGCCGTCCTGCCGTCCTGCCGTCCTGCCGTCCTGCCG
>JBGAST010000107.1:0-3070 GCA_044229575.1 Holophagaceae bacterium
AGCTTCAGCCGGTCCACGTGCCCGAACGCAGCGCCGCGCTGCGTCTCGGTGAGGGCGGGGCCCCAGTCCTCATGGGCGGTGGCCTGGGCCCCCTTGGCCTGCTGGGGTTGCGCCTGGGCGGCGGCCTTCGGAGTCGCCTTGGTGGCCGCCGGGTGCTCCCCGTGCTCCCAATCGTCGTCCAGATCCTGGGTGAACATATCTGAGCACCCGGTCGCAAGGAGCACGGCGGCGATGAGCGCCCGCTTGCCAGACATCTTCAGGATCGTGTTCCGGGTGTCCCAGATGGTCTGCTCCCGGTACTTGTTCTCCAGGTTGTTGCACGAGCCCGTGGCCGAAGCGATCCGGTTCCCGTTGGGGCCATAGACCGTGCAACCGGAGACGACCTCGTAGTACCCGGTCGTCTCGCCCGCCAGCTCCTTCCAGGTGAACTCGCGGCCGCTGGGACCGTTGAACCACTCCTTCTTCCGTCCCTTCCAGGGCCGGACGACTTCCGGGTGGTCGGTGACGGAGATCGGCATGATCTCAGGCGCGAGGCTGAAGAGGGCGCAGAGCAACTCGGCGCCGGGCTTGAGAAGGGTGGCCTTGTCGGTGCCCGGGATGACGCCGTAGTGGACGTCCACCAGCATCGACTCCTTCATGGCGCGCTGGATGATCTGGATGCGGTCGCGGATCGCGGCCAGTGCCAGGCCCGGGTTCGTGACCAAGCCGGAGGATCCGGGGCCGGCCACCATGGGGGTGATGGGTTCGAGGGTGCGGAGGGGCATGTTCATTTTTTGCCTTTCGAGGCTTTCGGGGCCTTGGGGTCCTTGAGGGTGAAGACGTTGTAGTCGTCGTCCTGGGTGACGACCTCGGGGTCGGCGGCGACGGCCGGGTACTTGGCCTTGAGCATGGAAACGGAGGCGCGCGTCTGGCCGGAGCGCGGGGATAGGCATGCCCAGTTCTTCGAGGTTGGCGCGCAGGAGCTTCTTGATGGCCTCGAAGCGGGAGGCGGGCTCCTTCGTCTCCTCGTACTCCTCGACCATGGCCTCGATGTCGGGCAGGGCCGCGGGCGGGATGGTCTGGTCGGGGTTCTCGGCCTTGAACCGGACCCAGGACGGGCAGGCGTCCTTGATGGGGCAGGAGTCGCAGTACCCGCGCTCCGTGTCGCCTTCGGGCAGGCCCGCCTGCTCCTCGAGGATGCCATCGCGGATCTTGTCCACGGCGGCCATGGTCCGGCGGGCCCGCTCCTTGATGGCGGAGTAGGCCTCGGGATCCGCCTGCCAGAAGAAGACGGCGGTGTCAGCGAGGTTCTCGCGGCTGCCCAGCACCAGCAGGCCCCACCCGAGGGACTGGCTCCCGGTCTGGGTCTGGATCTGGTCCTTGTAGGCGGGGGACAAGCCCTTCTTCAGGAAGCGGCGGAACATGGCGGAGCTGGCGGTCTTGATCTCCAGGGCGCCGTCACCCTGGGGCAGTTCGGTGAGCACCAGGCCCTTCCCGTCCACGCCCAGCAGGTGAAGCTCGTAGCCGGCCAAGCTGGAGATGGCGGAGGCCATGATCCGGCCGTCAGGGTGGAGGCGCATGGGCGCGTCCGGGACGACGATCTCGACCTGATTCATGCCGGTCTCGCGGATCTTGTCCGCCATGGCGATGCGCACCATGGCGACGAACTCGCCCTCCATGACGGTGCCCGCACGCATGCGCCCAGCGGCATCGGGGTCCGTGATCTCGGCCCCGGCGGGGTGGAGCTTCCGCCAGGCGACGTTCCGCATGCACCCGCCGATCTCGGAGGCGCCGATGTAGGTGTGGCGATCCGCGAAGGACTTCCCGCCGTGGAACCGATGCAGCAGGGCCGCGTTCAAGGCGGCCTTGGAGAGGAGCGTCCCGACAGGGCGCTCGGTGGTGGCGGGCTGGTTCATGCGTTCACCGGAGAAGGAGGCACGGGCAGACGCCCCGCCCGGATCTCGCGGGCAAGGTCGTGGTGCGTGGGGTGGATGGGCTCCGGGCCCCGAGCGTCGAGCTGGGCCTGGAGGAGGATGACCTTCTGGCGCTCGTCGGCCAGCCTGGTCTCGAGGGAGATGACGGTGGAGAGGAGGCGGCGGGAGACGAAGCGGCCCACGTCCAAGCCGGCATCCAGCCGGTTCTGGATGGGGATGATCTCCGCGGAGTCGAAGGGGGCGGCGTGGGGCTGGTCCATCACGCCCCCTGCTGCGCGGATGCGCCGGCGCGGACCATGGAGCCCGGGAGGTAGTGCACGTCGCTGGCCCTGGCGCAGAGAACGGTCATGCAGCCCGAGAACTCGGGCATGCGAGCCACGCGCTGGCCAAGGCCGAAGCCGTCCAGAAGGTCGTAGGCCTTGAAGGCGATGACCAGTTGGCGGGTCTGCGGGTTCACGACGTGCAGGCCGACCTTACGGACCTCCGGCCTGGAGAAGAAGTCGGGCATCTCGCCCTCCTGTGTTTTTTGGCCGTTTTCGGCGGCCGGAACCCCCAGCGCGGGGGCGGCGGGAGTCGAAAACGCCACAGGAGGCGCGGGGTTATTCCCTCGTTGGTCGTGAGGTGTTGTATTTCCCCCACTCCCGCCATCGCCAGGATAGGTGATGCCCTGTGCGACGGCTACCTGCTGTTGGGTCTTCGGCCCGTGGTGAAGGTGAGGCATCAACCCTGGGAAATCAAGTATGAAATGGGGCAAAAAGAGATTTTTTGGGATGAACATCGGCAGCCTCACGCGACGAGCCGGTAGACGCCGCTGCGGCTGTTCCGCGGCTTCCTGGCGACGAGCTGCAGCCGGCCCTCGCCCATGAGGTCCCGCACCACCCGGCGGAGGTCGCGGTTCTGGTACTCCCCGAGGTAGCCGCGCAGCCGCATGACGGAAACGGGGCCCTGGGTGCTGAGGACGGTGATGATCTCGGCGCGGATGCGCTGCAGCCTGCGCTCGCGGTGGGGGTCGAGGGGGAGTGTCACGATGCGGCCCCCCCGGCGTGGGTCTCGGCCCACTTCTGCTGGAGCCAGATCAGGCCCTTCCCGGTGACCAGGGTCTTCGTGGTGGGGTGCCCGACCCCGTGGTCATCGGTCCATACCCGCTCGACCACCCG
>JBGAST010000108.1:0-3017 GCA_044229575.1 Holophagaceae bacterium
GGTCGTCGGAGAAACTCCCGCCAGACCCACCCCATGCACGCGCGCCTTGATCGGAATCGACTCGGAGCGGAACAGATCGCCGCCACAGGATTCGGATTCCCAGAAGACCGTATCCCGGCCGACCAGCATGCGACTGCCCTGGACATTCACCGGGGCGAATGCCGTATCCAGGAAGGCGGCCAGGTCAAAGTCCGTGCCGCTAGCGAAGATCTCCTCCGCCGCGTATTCGGGATCGCCGAGATACCAATCCGGCCGCTCATCCCGGAGCATGACGGCATCCGCGTCGGTGGTCTGCAACACGGCCCACAGAGCCCGGATGCGGCGAACGTCCGCCTGGTCCAGGTCCACGAGCAGGAAATCCGGCCCGTAGTCGTTGCCGGGGCTGGAGACGGAAAGATGGAAACAACGTTGGGTCATGGGGGCTCCTTGGAGAATGCGGAGCGCCACTGCCCCGGGCGGGACGCAACGGCCCCGCGAGGGTGGATGGAAGAACGGATGAATCCCGGGCCTGGCGGCCGTGCTCGTTTCAGGGACTGACGAGCCTCGATGGGCGATGCGTGACGGGCATCGAGCGGGCTGTGACCGACAGCCGGCGGTGCAACACGGATTGGCCGATGAGGCCTTTCCTCAAGGCGCGCCCACGCCTTCAGGAAAGGCCCCCGAGGGGGCAAGGGGTTTACCGCCCGAAGCCGTGGATCTCCCGGGCGCGATCGAATCCCACCCAGACCCCGTCCCGGTCGAGCCCGCGCGAGGCGAGTTCCACCCGGGCGAGGTGATTGAGATCGAGCCGACCTTGTGCGGCCGCCGCCAGAAGGCGCGTGGGCGCCGTCTGGATGAACCCCAGGTCGTCCGCGGAGAACGGGGAATTACCGGTGCTGGCAGGGTCTGTCATGGTCATGCCTTTCAACTGATGGTGACGATATCGCCATAGCCGGGGCCGGGCGTCAGATCGATGGCCCGGATCACCGGCACGAAGCGGTCGGTGAGGATGCGGGTTTCGGCCACGGTGCCGTCGCGGCGCTCCTCGTATTCCACGTGGGTCTCCTTCTCCTTGAAGGTGTCGCCCTTGATGAGCAGGGTGCGCCCGGTCCTGGAGCGGATCACCCCGCCGATCTGCCCGGCCGCCAGGGCCAGGGCCAGATGCCAGCGCGACATGGCGCGCAGGGGCGGCCGGTTGGGCGTCTGGGCGGTGGAGAACAGGGCCGGAAAGCGGGGCCACAGGGTGTGGCCCGCCAGGCGGTCCAGTTCCCCTTCCAGCTGCGCGGCATCGATGCGTAAAGCGCGCAGGGCGAACTCGGCGCCTTCCGTGATGCCGGGAACCAGATAGGGTTCCTCGGTCCAAAGCTCCGGCAGGGTGTCGGGAAGCTCACCCCGACCCACCGCCTCCAGCAACGCGGCCACCTGGGGATCGGGCCGGTCGGACCGGCGCTTCACCCCCAAGATCACGCACTGCCGGAAACGCTGCTCCGGCGCCATGTACACCCGCACGCGGCTGAAACCGCGGGCGATCAGTTCCGCGAACTCCGCGTCCAGCACGTAGTGGGGCACGATGAGCGCCAGCACACCGCCGAACTTGAGCCACGGAAAGGCCTTGCGGCAGAACAGCTTCTCCAGGCGGTCGCCCTTCGTACGCTCCGAGGTCCCGGCCCGGTCGGCCACGGTGTGGCCATAGGGCGGGTTGAGGAACAGCAGCCCCACGGAACGCGCGGTGACGAACACATCGGCCACATCGCTGTGGGCCACGGTGTCCAGCAGCTCCTTGGCGTGCCAGGCCCGCTCGGCGTCGAACTCCACGCCCAGGGCCTGGACCGCGGCACCGCAGTCGGTGAGATGCTGCTTCACCTCGGCGAGCGCCGTGCCCTCGCCGCAGCAGGGGTCGAGAATGCGGACGCAGCTGCCAGCGATGTCCAGCGCGGAAACGATCCCGGCCAGGGTGAGTTCGTCGGTAGGGAAGTACCCGTTCTTGATGAAATTGCGGGCCAGCCGCTGAAAGATCAGTGCCATGGTCCGCCCCTCAGATGAGCTTGAGCAGGGACAGCCAGCTGTCCGGATGATCCGGTTCCACGCAGTCGCCGTCGGGCGTCTCGCAGACCGAATCCACGACCCATTCCTCCAGCTGGTCCAACTCGGGGACCGGCCAGGTCTGGTTCTTCCAGGTGATGGTGGTGGGCAGATCGAACATGGTGTGCTCCTTGAACGTGCGGAGACAGCCGGCCCCGGGCGGGGAACGGACGCCCCGCGGAGTGGATGGATGGACGAAGTCCCGGGCCGGTAGGCCTGGCTCGTTGCAGGGACTGACGAGCCTGGAAGGCGATCCTTGACGGGGATCGGGCGGACTGTGACCGACAGACGGCGGTTTCCCTCAACGCTCGACGTAAGCGCTCAGGGAACCCGCCTGGGTTCGGACTTGAACATGCCCTGCAACGCTCTGAACCAAGCCTCCCGCCGGCCGCGCCGGGGCGTCCGCGTGGGGAGACCGGAACGCCTGACCGGGGCGCGCGTGGGCGTGGCCCTTGCGCAAATGGCGCGGCGCGTGGGCGGCCGCTGCCCGGAATGCTGAGAGCCCGGGGTGCGGGCTTTCCGATACGGCAGGCGCATCGGAAAGCCCGCGCGCGTCGGGCAAAGGGTCATGGACTGGAGTGTTCAATCACCGGCAATGGCCCAGGCCTGCGCCTTGGCATCGAAGCGATAGCCCAGCTCCTTGAGGCGGTCCCGCTGTTCCCGGAACAGGGCCCGGTCGACGGTGGGATCGAGCTTGATGCCCTCCTGGCGCCAGACCTTGGCACCCAGTTCCGCCCCGAAGAGCTTCACCAGGGCCTCCAGGGCCGGGTCGGTGTCCACCGCGCCGGCGGAGCTGACCACCACCACCGTGGTTTCGGCGGCGGCTTCGACGACGGCTTCGCTCGTCGGCCGGGCGGCCTCTTCCTCGATGGGATCGGGCTCGTCCTGCGGCGGTGCCGATTCCGGGGCCACGTCGCTCACCTCGTCGAGTTGGACATCCACCAGGTTGGCACGGA
>JBGAST010000109.1:0-2904 GCA_044229575.1 Holophagaceae bacterium
TGCCGGGTCGGAACTTGAGCGGCGCGCCGCAGCTGGGACAGGAGGAGGCCATGGGTGGGCCCAGGGTAGCAAGGCGGGGTCCCGCAAGCTACGGGTCTTGAAGGCCCGGTTAAGGCCTCTCCCCAGGGAGGCCTCCGCCTCAGGGCCTCTTCGCTCCGATCCGGAAGCCCACGTCCACCTTCCCGCTGATCTGCAGGGGCCGGGTGTTCACCTGGTAGTTCAGGACGCCCTGGACCGTGAAGTTCCCGGCGGAGTTCCGCAGGGCCCACAGGGAGAGGCCGGTGAAGGCGAGGCTCGGGGCCCGGAAGTCCTTGTCGTCCTTGCGGAGGTCCTGGAGGGGGCCGAGGTCGTGGAGGCGGCGTTCCTTCTTCGACGGTCCGCCGTTCACCGACACATCGGCCTCGCCGATGGCGTTGAAGGCGGTGCCGGTGGCGTAGAGGGACTGCCCCCGGTAGCGGGCGTGGAAGGTGGACGGTCCCATGGGCTGGAACCCGGTGGACTTGAAGGCGCGCTGCTCGCTGCCGGAGGGCGTGACCAGGGAGACCGTGGCGTCCACGAAGCCCGTGGCCTTGCGGCCGTTGTCGGGCTCGAAGGCGAAATCCACGCTGCCGTCCGCGTTGGGGATCTCCCGGAGCTGCCCGGGGACCTGCACCTCGAAGGTGTCCTGGCGGGCCTCCACGTTCACCAGCGGGCTTCCCGCCCCGCCGTCCTCGGACCAGGACTTCTTGGTGGCGAGGGAGCCCTTGATGGTCAAGGTGCACTCGTAGGCCACCGGCGCGTCCGGGGCGGTGCGGGTCTCGGCGGCCTTCGCCGCGGCGGCGGCCTTGGCCGGAGCCTTCTTGGCGGGTTTCGCCGGGGTGCCCTTGGCCTGGACCAGGCCGAGGACGAGCAGGGGAAGCACAGGGTTCATCGGGTCTCCTCCCCTCGAGTATGCGGCACGGCGGCCCCCAGGTTCCTGGCGGCGTCCTGCTAGGCTGGGCAAGGCCTTGGTCCGCCCGCGGACCCCTTCGCCGGAGCCCCCATGCGCCACCTCCTCACGAACCTGCCCCTGAACCTGGGCGAGGAGCGGCTGGACCTGGCGAAGCCCCTGAGCCATGCCCTGGGTGGCCGGACGGAGGAGTACCGCGCGGTGGTGCTGGAGCGCCGCAGCCTGGACGCCCGGCACAAGGGGGCCATCCGCTTCCTGGCCTCCCTGAGCTTCGAGACGGAGCGGGACCTCTCGCAGGTCGAACTGCCCGTGGGCGCCAAGCTCGTCCCGGCGCCGGACCTCTCGCCCTACGCGGTGGCGGCGGTGTCCCGGCGGCCGCGGGTGGTCATCGTGGGCAGCGGCCCCGCGGGCACCTTCTGCGCCCTGCGGCTCCTGGACTACGGCATCGAGGCGGTGGTGCTGGAGCGGGGCCCCAGCATGTCGGAGCGCGTCCAGGGGGTGAACGCCCTCTGGAAGGAGGGCCGCTTCGACCCGGAGGCCAACGCCCAGTTCGGCGAGGGCGGCGCCGGCACCTTCAGCGACGGCAAGCTCACCACCCGCATCGGCCATCCCGCCACCCGCTACGTCCTCGACGCCTTCGTGCGCCACGGGGCGCACCCGCGGATCCTCTACCTTGCCAAGCCCCACGTGGGCACGGACGTGATCCGGAAGTGCTCGGTGCTCATGCGCAAGGAGGCCGAGGCCCGGGGCGTGGTGTATCGCTGGAAGTCGCCCCTGGCAGATATCCGCGTGGACGATCAGGGCCGGGTGGCCGCCGCCATCCTCGCCAGCGGCGAGGAGATCGCATGCGAGGCGCTCGTCCTGGCGCCGGGGCATTCGGCCCGGGACACCTTCGAGATGCTCCACCGCCACGGGGTGGCCATGCGCCAGAAGCCCTTCGCCGTGGGGGTGCGAATCGAGCATCCCCAGGACCTCATCGACCGCTCCCAGTACGGCCCCAGCAAGGGCCACCCGAGCCTGCCGCCGGCGGACTACAAGCTGGTCTGCAACTTCGGCCTCAACCGCGCGGCCTACTCCTTCTGCATGTGTCCCGGGGGCGAGGTGATCCAGTGCGCCAGCGAGGAAGGCGGCGTGGTGGTGAACGGCATGAGCAACGAGGCGCGGGACAGCGGCTTCGCCAACAGCGGCCTGGTGGCCAAGGTGAACACGGCGGACTTCGGCAGCGAGCACCTGCTGGCGGGCATGTACTTCCAGCGGACCTGGGAGCAGAAGGCCTTCAAGGCCGCCGGGGAGACCTACGGCGCGCCGGCGACGTCGGTCTTCGACTTCCTGAAGGGCAAGGCCAGCGGCGCCCTGCCGCGCTCCAGCTTCCGCCCCTTCGCGGTGCCCGGCGACATCCGCACCTGCCTCCCGGACTTCATCCAGGAGCAGCTCCGGGGCGCCCTGCCGGTCTTCGACAAGAAGATCCACGGTTTCACGTCGAAGGAATCCCTGCTGCTCGCCATCGAAAGCCGCACCAGCAGCCCCATCCAGCTCTTGCGAGGGGACGATGGCCAGAGCGTGTCCCATCCGGGGCTCTATCCCTGCGGGGAAGGGGCGGGGTTCGCGGGAGGCATCACGAGCGCCGCGGTGGACGGGATAAGGGTGGCGGAGTGGATCGCGCAGAAGGCGGGGGCGCCGGTGTTCGCGGCGTTCGAGAAGGCGGTTCGGGCGAGCGAGCTGGCGAATGAATATTAGCGGCGGAAGGGCTCGACCCACTCGGGGGTGCCGTTCCTGGACCGCAGGCTGACGACGCTGCGCGTCTGGCACCCTTTCGGATGCGCGTTCGCAGAGGGCGCGAACGCGCATCCGGAAGGGTGCTCCTGTTACCAACCTTCCATCGGAGAGGTTCCGGCCATGCACCGTGGTTCTTCCGTCAGGAAAGGATGAAGATCCCAACCGCCTAGAACCGGCCCGCCCGATCGGCCTGCCTCCAT
>JBGAST010000010.1:0-74324 GCA_044229575.1 Holophagaceae bacterium
CCGTCCCAGCCTGGCGCGCTATCGCTTGCCGGCACCCTTCCAAACCACGATTCGCCGACCCCGCGAATCATGGTTTGAAAGGGTGCTCTGTTGAAGGTCAACCCCGAATCCCGAGAGACGAACGTGGAGCGTGAGCCTCCGCCTACATCTCGAGATACGTGTGCAGCTTCCGCTGCTGCGTCAGCAGCGACCGCAGCGCTTCCGCCGCGTCCTTCTGCGCGCTCGTCTTCCGCTTGTGGGTGGGCGGGGCCACCAGCTCGCTGGGCTCGTAGTGCACGCTGCGCAGCATGTCGTCCACGGTGTCGGCGTGGACGACGTGCTGGACCTTGAAGTCCTCGTCCTCGTCCACGACGATGTGGGCCTCGTTCGGCGCGCCGAAGAGGTTGTGGCGCATGCCGAGGATGTCCTGGTAGGCGCCGGTGAGGAAGAAGGCCACGTAGTAGGGTTCGCCGTGCCGGGGCTCGTGGAGGCGGATCTCGTCCTTCACGTCCTTCAGGTCGATGAACTTCTCCACCTTGCCGTCGCTGTCGCAGGTGATGTCGCAGAGCGTCGCACGGAGCGTCGGCGATTCCTTGAGGCGGTGGATGGGCATGGCGGGAAAGAGCTGGTCGATGGCCCAGTGGTCCGGGATGGACTGGAACACGCTGAAGTTCGCGATGAGCTTGTCCGCCAGGCCCTTGTTGAGGTCCTGGAACTCCTCGGGGATGTACTTCAGGGTCTTGCTGTTCAGGATGCGGTCCAGCTTGCGGCAGACCTCCCAGAAGAGGATCTCGCCCTTGGCCCGGTCCTCCAGGCTCAGGTAGCCCAGGTTGAAGAGGGTCAGCAGCTCGTCCTTCTGGGTGATGGCGTCGTGGTACATCTCCCGGTAGTTCTTCACCGAGACGTTGTCCCGGGTGTAGGCCAGCTCCTTCAGGATCTGGGGTTCCTTGCCGGTGAGCTCCACCTTGTACTTGGTATGGGTGGTGTCGATGAGGCCGATGATGTCCACCACCACGATCTGGTGGTAGGCGGCGATGGCGCGGCCGGATTCGCTCAGCAGGTCGGGCATCGGCACCTGCTCCGAGGCGCAGATCTCCTTGGTGGTGTAGACCACGTCGGCGGCGTACTCCGCCACGGTGTAGTTCATGGAGCTGGAGAAGGTGGTCTTGGAGCCGTCGTAGTCGATGCCCAGGCCGCCACCCACGTTCAGGTAGCGGATGGGCACGCCCATCTTCCGCAGCTTGGCGTAGATGCGGGTGGCCTCCTTCATGGCGGACTTCACCCGGCGGATGTCGGTGATCTGCGAGCCGATGTGGAAGTGCAGCTCCTGGATGCTCTCCAGCATGCCGCGCTTGCCCAGCACCTCGACCGCCTCCAGCAGCTCCCGGGTCGTCAGGCCGAACTTGGCGTTGTCCCCGGCGGAGGTCTCCCACTTGCCGCTGCCCATGGCGTTGAGCTTGGAGCGCAGTCCCAGCAGCGGGTCCACCTTCAGCTCCTTGGCCACCTTCAGGATGAGGGGCAGCTCCGTCATCTTCTCCACGGTGATGAGCACGTTGCGGCCGGCCTTGCGGGCCAGGAGGGCCATGCGGATGAAGGATTCGTCCTTGTAGCCGTTGCAGAGCACCAGGGCGTCGGGATGGAGGTCCATGGAGAGGGCGATCATCAGCTCGGGCTTGGAGCCCGCCTCCAGGCCGTAGTGGTACTTGTTGCCGGCCCGGACGATCTCCTCCACGACCTCCTTGATCTGGTTGGTCTTCACCGGATAGACGCCCTGGTAGGAGCCGTCGTAGCCGAATTCGCGGATGGCCTTGCGGAAGGCCTCGTTGACCTCGATGACCCGGTCCGCCAGGATCTGGGGGAAGCGCAGGGTCAGCGGGGTCTGCACGCCCTTCTTGCGCAGGTACTGCACCATCTCGAAGACGTCCGCCACGAGGTTCTCGTCCTGGGTGGGACGCACCTCCAGGTGCCCCTTGCTGTTGATGCCGAAATACCCGTTGCCCCATTCCGTGACGCCGTAGAGGGTCGCGGCGTCCGCGATGGACCAGTGCTTCATGGGCATCGAAGGGCCTCCCGGGCTCCAAGGTGAAATTTCGTTATAGGGAAAAAGGGCCCCCAGCACCAATGAAAGTTCCACCCCCCGGCCCTGTCGGCGCGGAGGGGGCGCTCAGCTTCCCAGGATCAGGGCCACCGTCCGCCGCCAGTGCCGGTCCCGCACCCGCCGCAGGGCCGTACGCCGGGTGCGCACGCGCCACTGAGCGGCGCCCAGGAGCAGGTCCGCCGCGGGTTCCTCATGGAGGCGGTCCGGCCGGCCCCACAGCTCCCCGTCGCCCCAGACCGGCGCCCGGTTCCACGGGCAGACCTCCTGGCAGACGTCGCAGCCCGCGGCCCAGCCGGTCTCGGCGATGGCGCGGGCCACGGCGGGAGGCGGTTCGGCCTCGGTCTCGATGGTGTAGGTGGTCATGCAGAGGTTGGGATCGAGGCGGAAGGATTCGAGTGCTCCCGTCGGGCAGGCGTCCAGGCAGGCGGTGCAGGTGCCGCAGTGTTCGGTCGTGAAAGGCGGGTCCGCATCCAGCGCCGCATCCAGCAGCAGCACGCCCAGGAAGCCCCAGGAGCCGTCCTTCCCGGCGATGAGGAGGGTGTGCTTGCCCTGCCAGCCCAGGCCCGACCGCGCAGCCAACTGGCGCTCCAGGAGGGGCGCCGTGTCCACGCAGACCCGGCCCTGGAGCCCGGGGCTGCGTTCCTGGGCGGCGTGAAGGAGCCGCGACAGCCGGCCCTTGAGGAGGATGTGGTAATCCTTGCCCCAGAGGTAGCGGCTGAGCTTCAGCGAGCCCGGCGCGGCGCCGGGGATGGCGTCGGGGCGGGCATAGGGGAAGAAGCCCACCAGCGCGGTCCGCGCGGTCTCCATCACCCGGCGGGGATCCGCGAGGGCCTCCGGATCCAGGTAGGGCAGGCGGGCGGCGCGGCCCTCGGCGAACCAGGTCGCCAGGCGCTCCTTCTCGGCCTCGAAGGGCTCGCAGGAGGCGAAGCCCACGGCGGAGAAACCCAGGGCCAGGGCCTCGACCCGCAGCCAGTCCTTGAGTTCCGGGGCTTCCACAGGAACAGCATAGGTGGAGCCAAGGGGGTTGAGGCGGTAGCCTGGACTGAAGCATGAACATCCCCAACTACCTAACCTTCGCCCGCATCCTGATGGTCCCCATCCTCGTCGTGGTCCTCATGACAAGGGTGACCAACCACGAGCTCATCGGCGTGACGGTATTCTGGATCGCCTCCTTGACGGACTGGCTGGACGGCTACCTGGCGCGGCGCTGGAAGCAGGTCACCATCCTGGGCAAGCTGCTGGATCCCCTGGCGGACAAGCTCCTGGTGGCGGGCGCGCTGCTGTCCCTGGTGGAACTGGGCCTCGCCCCGGCCTGGATGACCTTCATCATCCTGGCCCGGGAATTCGCCATCACGGGCCTGCGGGGCATCGCGTCCGAGGAGGGCGTCACCATCGCCGCGGGCACCCTGGGAAAGTGGAAGCTGGGCTTCCAGGTGGCGGCCATCAGCTGCCTCATCCTGGGGCCGCGCCTGGACCAGTGGCTCTACGCCTGGACCGGCAAGGAGGTCTTCCGCCTCTTCATCCAGCTGAACCATCCCTACAGCTTCTTCTGGGGCATGGGCGTGCTGCTGCTCTGGGCCGCGGTGATCCTGGCCATCTGGAGCGCGGTGCTCTACTTCCGGGACTTCTGGAACCTCCTGGGGGACCGCCTGCTGACGGGCCAGGGGCGCCTCACCGGGGATGAATCCGACAAGGACGCCGAATGAACGGGGCCCCATCCGTGAAGGCAAGCGCAGCGCAACCTGAGCGGGAGGACAGGACTTCCCGTGTATCGGACGCGATGCGTCCTCCCAGTCGCTCGGCTCCTGGACACGGGAACCCTTGTCCTGTCCGATATGGGGGTGGTCGGCGGAGCCGCGGGGGATCTTTGATCGGAGCAACCCAATGACCCGACGCTATCTCATCGCCGGCCTTCTCTCGGTATCCCCTGTGGGGATGCGCGAGACGCTCGGTGACTCATGGGCCGTGTGCCGACTCGGGGCATCGAGATGATCCGCCGCTACCTCATCGCCGGCCTTTTCACCCTCCTGCCCCTGGTGGTGACGCTCTACATCCTGCGGAGCATCTTCAGCGCCCTCATCGGCATCTTCGAAGGGCCCCTGCGCTGGGTCTCCCTCCACGCCGGGCTGCCGGATCCACCCACCTGGTTCCTGGGCCTCACGTCCGCGGTGGCGACGGTCCTCCTGCTCATGCTGGTGGGCGCCCTGGTGGGGAACTTCGTCGGCCGCCAGCTCCTCATGTGGCTGGACGAGCTGATGCTCCACGTGCCGGTGGTGAAGGGCATCTACGGCGCCACCAAGCAGCTCATCAACGCCATCCAGAGCAACCAGGACACGGAGGCCAAGGGCGGCGGCTTCAAGGAGGTCGTGGTGGTGGAATGGCCGCACCCGGGCAGCTACACCCTGGGCTTCGTGGCCCATCGGGACTGCGCCTGGGCGGTGGAGGGCGGAGAGGGCCTGGTGGCGGTCTACGTCCCCACCGCGCCCAATCCCACCTCGGGCTACGTGGTGATGATCGAGGCCTCCAAGATCCGCAAGGCCCACATCAGCCCCGACCAGGCCCTCACCTGGGCCGTGAGCGGCGGCGTCATCGTGCCGAACCACGTGAAGCTGCCCCAATCCCAGACGTCAGGCCGGAAGGCGGAGGCGTGAGCGCCCTTGAAGGGAAGACCATCCTGGTGAGCGGCGCCGGCAGCGGCCTGGGGCGCACCGCCGCCCGGCGCTTCGCCGCCGAGGGGGCCGAGCTGATCCTCCTGGGCCGGCGCGGGGACGCCCTGCAGCGCACCCTGCCGAGCGCGAAGCGGGCCAGCCTGGACCACGCGGACGCCGGGGCCGTGGCGGATTTCGCCGAGCGGTGCCCGCCCTTGGACGGCATGTTCCTGGCGGCGGGCCAGCTTCTCACCGGCGGCGTGGAGGACAGCCCCGTCGAGGCCTTCGACGCCATGATCGCCGCCAACCTGCGGGGCCCCTGGCTCCTCTGCCACCACCTGGGGCGGCGCCTGCGCCGGGGCGCCAGCGTGGTGCTGGTGGGCTCCAACGTCGGCATGCGGGCCATCCCCAATAGCGCCGCCTACAGCGTCGCCAAGGCCGGCGTGCACATGCTGGCCAAGGTGCTGGCCCTGGAGTGGGCGCCCCGGCGCATCCGCTGCAACGCCATCGCTCCGGGCCCCGTGCTCACCGACATGGTGCGGGGCCGCCTCAGCAAGAGCACGGACCCCAAGGACGAGCTGAAGAAGCTGGCCCAGGTGAACCCCCTGCGGCGCCTGGGCAGCGAGGACGAAGTCGCGGCCCTGGCGCTGTACCTGCTCTCGCCGGAAAGCGCGTGGACCACGGGGACGGTGATCCCCATCGACGGGGGGGCGGAGGCGGTGTACTAGCGTCCCTTGAGAAGCGGCCATGCAGGTTTGGCCGGTCCGCTGGGGCCGCTTGCGCCGGAACGGCCTGGGACTCAGCTCACTTCCAGGAAGTCCAGGTCTTTCCCGTGGGTCTCGTCCATGTACGCCAGGGACCAGAACGCGAACACCAGGGTCGTGAGCCCCACCGCCAGGGCGGCGTTCACGACGCCCCAGCCGCGGTTCGCGCTGAGCCAGAGGAAGGTGAGGCTCATGGGGCTGACGGCGGCGCGGACGAAGTTGGGGGCGGTGGTGGTGACGGTGGCCCGCAGGTTCGTCCCGAACTGTTCGGAGGCCACGGTGACGAAGACCGCCCAGTAGCCGAAGGCGATGCCGTTGGCGAAGCAGATCCAGTAGAAGGCCCGGGGGCTGAGGCCCAGCAGGTGCAGGTAGGCCAGCACGCCGGCCATCGTCAGGCCCAGGAAGAGGCCCACGACCTTCTTCCGACTTTCCAGCCACTGGCTCAGGAAGCCCGAGCCCAGGTCGCCGAGGACGAGGCCCGTGTAGCACCAGGCGA
Source organism: Holophagaceae bacterium (assembly GCA_044229575.1). Classification (GTDB taxonomy): domain Bacteria; phylum Acidobacteriota; class Holophagae; order Holophagales; family Holophagaceae; genus JADJVL01. The sequence continues at coordinate 5,986 of JBGAST010000010.1, forward strand.
TGGCGTCCCCGGCGGTGACGGGGCCCGTGACGCCCAGGGCCTTGCCGAACTCCGGGGCGTAGAACATGAGGATGCCCACGCCGAACCACAGGGGGATGCCGATGAGGATGCAGCGCAGGTAGCGCAGGAAGCGCTCCCAGGAGGTGAAGAGGGAAAGAAAGTCGCCGCGCCTGTGGTCACCCTGACTCATATCGTGGAACATGCCGCTCTCCCGGACGCCGATGCGCAGGCAGAGCAGGGCGAGGCCCAGGAGGCCGCCCACCAGGTAGGCCCGCTTCCAGGTCAGGTACTTGCCCACCGCATTGGCCACGACCGCCCCGCTCACCCCCACGCCGGCCACCACCGCCGTGCCGTAGCCGCGCACCTCCTTGGGCAGCACCTCACCGACGAGGGTGATGGCCGCGCCCAGCTCGCCGGCGAGGCCCAGGCCCGCGAGGAAGCGCCAGACCGCGTACCACTGGATGGCGGAAAGCCCCGGCATCACGTCCACGAAGGCGTTGGCGATGTTGGCCACGGAATAGAGGGCGATGGAGCCGAAGAGCACCGACAGCCGCCCCCGCTTGTCCCCCAGCACGCCCCACAGGATGCCGCCCGCCAGCAGACCCCAGACCTGGGTGTTGTGGAGGAGGATGCCGATCTTCAGGGTCTCGGCCTCGGGCACGCCCAGGGAGAGCAGGCTGGCCTTGCGCACGATGCCGAAGAGCAGCAGATCGAAGATGTCCACGAAGTAGCCCAGGGCCGCCACCAGCACGGTGAGGTTGAGGACGCTGCGGAAGCTGGGCCGGGGCTGGGTCATCGCGGGGAATCCGTTCTGGAAATGGAAACCTCAAAGCATAGCAAGGGCTCCGACGAGGCCTGGACGCGAAAGGGCGCGGCCGCCGCCGCGCCCTTGCAGGACCTGAAGGAGCTACCGGGCGTCGAGCATCCGCACACCCTCGTCCTTGGTGAGGTCGGTCTCCATCCACCTGTGGGCGCCGTCCAGCACCTGCTGGTTGACCTTCAGCTTCTGGGCGTCCGCGTTGCGGGAGAACATGCCGAACTTGCCGCGGATGCGCAGGGCGGTGTTGCGGCAGAAGAGGTCCGCCAGGTCCTCGCACTGCTTGGCGTGGGGCTGGTTCTGGGCCTTCATGTCCTCGGTGTGGAGGATGGTGGCCACCATGGCGAAGATGTCGGCACCGATCTCCACGCCGCGGAAGAGGGTCACCTGCTTCTTCTCCAGCTTGGGGCCGTTCTTCACCATGGCGTGGAAGAGGGCGCGGCTGAGCTTGCGGGTGGCGCGCTCGGCGAAGCGCAGGTGCTGGCCCAGGCGGCCGTGGCCGTGGAACTTGAAGGGGGTGCCCAGGCCGAACCAGCGGCTGGGGTACCACCAGGAATAGAAGAGGGCGACCTTGGGCAGGGCGGCCAGGCGCTGGCCCGTGGTGCTCTTGGGATTCACCACGTCCCAGGCGATGGACATGTGGGTGTCCAGGGCCTCCCGGGCGATGAAGAGGCGCATGATCTCGGAGCTGCCTTCGAAGATCATGTTGATCCGGTAGTCGCGCATGACGCGCTCGATGGGGATGGGCGCCTCGCCCCGGGCCCGCAGGCTGTCGGCGGTCTCGTAGCCGCGCCCGCCGCGCATCTGGAGGGTCTTGTCCAGCATGGTCCAGCCCTCTTCCGTGCACCACATCTTGGCCATGGCGGCTTCCAGGCGGATGTCCCGGCCGCCGGTGTCGGCCATGCGGTTGCAGAGCTTGGCCATGGCCTCGATGGCGAAGGCCGTGGCGGCGTTGTCCGCGGTCATCTGGGAGATGGCCTCGTGCTTGCCGATGATGGCGCCCCACTGGTAGCGCTTGGAGTTCCAGGCCCGGGCTACTTGGGTCAGCCGCTTGGCCATGCCCATGACGCCGCTGGGGATGGAGAGGCGGCCGGTGTTGAGGGTGACGAGGGCGAGTTTGAGGCCCTTGCCTTCGCCCAGGAGCAGGTTCTCCTTGGGCACCTTCACGTTGGTGAACTTGATGATGCCGTTCTCCAGGGCGCGCAGGCCCATGAAGTGGCAGCGGCGGACGACTTCGACGCCCTCCCAGGCCCGTTCCACGATGACGGCGCTGATCTTCTTGGTGTCGTCGTGGCGGGCCATGACCACGTAGAGGTCGGCGAAGGTGCCATTGGTGCACCAGAGCTTCTCGCCGTTGAGGACGTAGTCGCCTTCCGGGGTGCGGGTGAGCATGGTGCTGAGGTTGGCCGGATCGCTGCCCACCTCGTCCTCGGTGAGGGCGAAGGCCGATATCGCGCCCTTGGCGATCATGGGCAGGTACTTCTGCTTCTGGGCGTCGGTGCCGAAGAGCTTGAGGGGCTGGGGCACGCCGATGCTCTGGTGGGCGCTGAGGAGGGCCAGCACGTTGGCGTCCTGGGTGCCGATGAGCTCCATGACCAGGCCGTACTCCACCTGGCTCATGCCCAGGCCGCCGTACTCGGTGGGGATCTTCATGCCGAAGGCGCCCATCTCGGCGAGCTCCTTCACGACCTCCGGGGGGTATTGGCCTTCCCGGTCGATGCGGTCGCTGTCCACCTTCTCCTCGAGGAAGGTCTTGAGGCGGTCGTAGAAGGCGAGGAATTCGGGGCGGGGCTTGGGGGCGTCGGGGACGGAATCCAGGATGCGGAGGTTGAAGGAGCCGGCGAAGACCTCCTTCAGGAAGCTGGGGGCCTCCCAGGTGCTCTCCCGGGCCTCCTCGGCCACCTGCCGGCTTTCCTCTTCGCTGAGCTGCTTGGGCTTAAGGTCGGGATCCTGCGTCGCGGTCGCCATCGGTACCTCCACGGTGGCCTGAGTTTGGACCCACGGAACGCGCCCTGCCACACCTACCTGGGGTCGAAGTCAAGGGCCCGTTCGGGTAAGCGGTCACAATCCGCCGGAATCAGGGCCGGAAGGGGTCCTGGAGGGGCTTGGAGCCGGCCAGGTCCGTCAGGGCCTCCAGGAGCACCTTCACCCCCTTGTGCAGGTCCGACACCGGCACCTGCTCGTCCACGTCATGGCCCGGGTAAGGCTTGTCGGGGAACCACATGCCGAAGGCGATGGCGTTGGGCAGCCGCTTGGCGTAGGTACCGCCCCCGGAGATGGCGGGCGGCTCGGCCTTGCCCGTGCCCCGGGCGTAGGCCGCCAGGAGGCGCTGCACCAGTTTCGATTTGGGATCGAAGGCCAGGGGCGTGTCGCCGAAGAAGCCCCCGGGCTCCAGGTGGGCGCCGGTGCGGGCGTTGAAGGCCGCCACCTGGGCGAAGAGGTGGGCCTTCAGTGCCTCACCGCTGAGGGCGGGGGTGCTGCGGATGTTGATGGTGAGGCGGTGCTTTCCGTCCTTCTGGGCCTGCAGCATCGTCGGCACCACCGTAGCCCGGCCGAAGACCGGATCCGGCTGGACCAGGCCCAAGCCGGTACCTGTGAGGTCCTGGCCGGCGAGTTTGGCGAAGGCGAGGAGGTCCTTCGCGCCACCGTCGGGCAGCTCGTCCACCACTGCATTGGCAAGGGCGACCAGAGCATTGCGGCCGCCTTCGGCGTTCACGCCCGCGTGGGCGGATTTACCCCGGACCGTGAAGCCAATCGATTCGGAGGTCACCTCGACCTTCTTTGGGTCCGAAAACCCTTTCTCCGATCCAAACCAGGTTTCCAGTCGTATTCCTCGTGGGACTTGGTGTGATCTGACCTGCTTTTCCAACTCTCGCCACTCGGAATTCAGGTGCTCAGGCGTAGCGGAAGAAAAGAGTTCAATGCTTGCAGTATCCGGGACGATGCTCGGAGCAAGGCCTGACGCGATTCTTCGCACGCTTAACGATCCATCTCCTCTCAGATCCCATCGCGTCTCCACCGTCAGCGCATTCCACGCCTTCTCCCCCACGATCACCGGGAACCCCGAATCCAGCACCAGGCTCAGGTCCGGAGCCTGGTGGTCCTTGAGGTACGTCGCGATGTCCAGGTTGTCGCTCTCCTCATCGCTGCCCACCAGCAGCCGGATCGTGTAGCTCCGCTTCGGCATTGTCTCCTTCAGGGCCTTCATGGCGAGCAGCGCCTGCACCAGCGGCCCCTTGTCATCCGCGGCGCCCCGGCCGAGGACCTTGCCGGCCTTCACCGCGCCTTCGAAGGGTGGAATGGTCCAGGCCTTGGCCTCCACGGGTTGCACATCGCCATGGACCACGAGGCCCAGCACCGGCGCGCCGGCGATCCCCGGCAGCTCGATCTCGGTGACCAGCCCCGCGTCCCGGACCACGAGGCCCAGCTCGGTGCCGGTCCTGCGCAGCCAGGCCTGCTGGGCGTCCCGGGCCTTGGTGTCGCCCTGCACCGTGGGGAAGCGCAGGACCTCCTGGAGCAGGGGCACCATGCGGGCCTGCAGGTGGCGCCGGTAGTGCTTCCAGGGTTCGGCGGCGCCCTGGGCGGGGAGGGGCAGGGCCAGCAGGAGGAAAATTCCGAGGGTGAGGGATCGCATCGGGCGTTTCATTGCGTCAGACTCTCTGAAATCCACCCGGGACGCCACCCTGCCTGACACGACGCAAACCCCCTGGCCGGCCCCGCCGGAACCCCGCACCGGGCCCCTCCCGCCGGAGACCGTGGACGTGCGGGTGGCGGTTGTCGGCGCCGGCATCCACGGCGCCGCCCTGGCCCGGGAGTTGACACTCCGTGGCGTCTCCTGCGCCCTGGTGGACAAGGGTGCCGTCGGCGGCGGCACGTCGCAGTGGTCCTCCCAGCTCCTCCACGGCGGCATCCGCTACCTGCTCACCGGCGACATCCACCAGATGCGGGAGGGCCTCGCCGAGCGCGCCACCTGGGCCCGCATCGCGCCCTGGCGCACGAAGTGGGAAGCCTTCTGGATGCCCCACCGCGGGCTCTTCGAAGGGCTCTCCCACCGCTTCGGCATCGGCCTCTACGACGCCTGGGGCTCGGAGCGCCCCGGCTGGCCCGAGGACCTGGACCTGGGCGCCGTGCCCGACGAGACCTTCCACGACGATCCCCGCAGCCACGACAGCCGCTTCACCGGCGCCGTGGCCTACGCGGACCTCTGCACCTGGGACAAGGCCCTGGTGAAGGACCTCGCCGCCAGCAGCGAGGCCGTGCGCCTGGACTTCCACGAGGTGCTGGGCTTCAAGAACCACGGCGGCGAGATCGTATCCGCGCAGCTGAAGGACCGCCGCGAAGGCAGCACCCGCACCCTGCAGGCGGATCACTGGGTCTTCGCCCTCGGCCCCTGGATCGACGGCGCCATGAAGGAATGGTTCCAGGAGAGCCGGAAGCGCCTGCGGCTCTCCAGCGGCATCCACCTCTGGTTCGACGCGCCGGACCTGCTCAAGGACTGCCGGCGCCCCTGGGCCATCCTGCGGGGCGGCGGCCGCATCCTCTTCGTGATCCCGCGGGACGGCCTGCTGCAGGTGGGTACCACGGAGCGGGAGGTGAAGGACGGCTGGGTGCCCATCGTGAAGAGCGAGCGGGAGGAGCTCTATGGGGCGCTGGAGGTCCGACTGCCTTCGATCCCCTGGCGCAAGCTGCCCGTCGCCTTCGAGGAGCTGGGGGTGCGGCCCTTGGTGGCGGCCCGGGGCGCCGGCACGGACCGCCTCAGCCGGGAGGCCGTGTTGGAGCGGCACAAGAAATTCACCAATCTGCGCCTTGTGCTCGGCGGCAAGCTCACCTCCGCCCGGGCCCTCATGGACCGCCTCGCCACCGAAATGACCGGAATCGAATGCCCCCAGAGCCGCACCAACGTCCTGCGACGGTGGGACGGACAGCTGGGGACGGACCGGTAGGCCGCCCTACTTCCCCTTCTTGATCTTCTCCGTCAGGGCCGGCACCAGCTCCAGGAGGTCCGCCACCACGCCCACGGTGGCCACCTGGAAGATGGGGGCCTTGGGGTTCTTGTTGATGGCGATCATGAAGGGGTTGCCCTTGATCCCGCCCAGGTGCTGGAAGGAGCCGCTGATGCCGAGCGCCAGGTAGACCTTGGGCTTCACCGTCTGGCCCGAGGTGCCCACCTGACGGGGCTTCTCCAGCCACTTGGCGTCCACGATGGGCCGGGAGCAGGAAAGACCCGCGCCCATGGCCTCCGCCAGGGCCTCCACGAGGGCGAGGTTCTCCTGCTCGCCAATGCCCCGGCCCACGGAGACGAGGACGTCCTCCTTGGTGATGTCGATGTCCCCGGCCTCGGCGCCGATCACTTCCACGAAGGTGCGGCGGGCGCTCAGCCCTGCGGCCGACCCGGAGCGGTCCACGATGGAACCTGCGCCTGCACCGGACACCTCGGCCTTGAAGGCCCCGGGGCGCACGCTGACGACGGCGCCCTGGGCGATGTCGCAGGCCACGTGGGCGCTCACCTGGCCGGCGAACTCCTGGCGGATGACCTTGAGGGTCGTGCCCACCAGCCCGTCGGCGCCCACCACGTCGGGCACGTAGGCCGCCCCCAGCTTCACGGAGAGCCCGGGCCCCAGGTCCAGGCCGAAGGTGTTGTGGGCGAGGAGCAGCCGGGAGCCGGCGGGCACCACCTTCACCAGCAGGGGCCGCAGGAGTTCGGCGTTGGGATGGGCCAGGGCGGGCTGGTCGAACTTCCAGACCTCGGCGCAGGCGGTGGCGACTTCCGCGCAGACGGCGTCCACGCCGGAACCGGCCACGAGGGCGGTGGTACGGGCGCCGGGGAAGAGACGGCCCGCGGCGGCGGCCAGCTCGAAGGCGGAATCGTCGGCCTTGCCGTCCGCGTGGGTGACGAGGATGAAAACCTGGGCGTCGCTCACTTGATCCCTCCCTTGGCCTTGAGCAGGTCCAGCAGCTTGCCGGCCAGCTCCTCCGTGCTGCCTGTGAGCATCTCCGCCCCGGCGCCGGCCACGGGCACGAAGTAGTCCACCCGCCTTACTTTCGCCCCCGCGGCGCCGATGGCGGCGGCATCGACTCCCAGGGCGGCGGCGTCCAGCACGGGGATCTCCACGGAAGCCACCTTGCGGATGCCCCGGATGCCCACGTAGCGCGGCTCGTTGATGCCGGTCTGGATGGAGAGGACGCAGGGGGTCTCGATGTCGCTCACCTCCTGGGCGCCGCCCTCGATCTCCCGGCCGATGCGCAGGGGCTTGCCCTCGACCACGTCGATGCGGTTCACGAGGGAGGCGAAGGGCCAGTCCAGCAGGGCCGCCAGCATGCCGCCCACCTGGCCGCCGCCGTCGTCCGCCTGGGCGCCGGTGAGGATGAGGTCGTAGCGGCCCTTCGCCACGGCCGCCTTGAGGATGGTGGCGATGCCCAGGCCGTCGGAGCCGGTGAAGGCCCCGTCCACCAGCAGGAGCCCCTGGCCCGCGCCCATGGCCATCTCCCGGCGGACGACCTCCTCGGCCTCGGAATCCCCCAGGGAGACGACCGTCACGGTGCCGCCCAGGCGCTCGGTGATCTGGATGGCCTCCTCCACGGCGTAGTTGTCCCACTCGTTGACGGAATAGACGAGGTCGTCGCGGTGGATGTCCGCGCCCCCCGCCGCGACGCTGATCTCGTTCTCCGCCGAGTCCGGGACGCGTTTCACGCACACCAGGATGTCCATGCTTCCTCCTTGAATCGTCAGTGCTGCAGCTGCCCGTCCACCAGCTCGACCAGGTCGAGGACTTCCATCTTCCCTTCGAGGCCCGCCACCTTGATGGCGTCCTCGATGTTGGTGAGGCAGTAGGGGCAGGCCGTCACGATGACGTCGGCGCCGGCCTTCCGGGCCTGCTCCACCCGGACGACCCCCATGCGCTGCTCCTCCTCGGGCTCGTAGAAGAGCATGAGGCCGCCCCCGCCGCAGCAGAAGGAGCGGTCCCGGCAGTGGCCCTCCATCTCCACCCGCTTGAGGCCGGGGATGCCGTCGATGGCCGCCCGGGGCGCGTCGTAGGTGCCGTTGTGGCGCCCCAGGTAGCAGGGGTCGTGGTAGGTGTAGGTCTTCGAGGGATCCGCCAGGGGCTTGAGCTTCAGCTTGCCGCTCTCCAGGCCCAGGGCGATGAGCTCGCTGACGTGCTGCACCGGCGGCAGGCCCGCGTAGTCGTTGCGGAGCGCATTGAGGGCGTGGGGGTCGTTGGTGACGATGCGCCTGGCCTCGGAGGCCTGGATGGCCTCGGTGTTCTGGTCCTTGAGGCTCTGGAAGAGCATCTCCTCGCCGAAGCGCCGCACGTCGTGGCCGCTGTCCTTCTCGTCCTTGCCGATGACCACGAAGTCCACTTCGGCCTGGGTGAGGACCCGGGCGGTGGCCTGGGCGATCTTCTGCATGCGGTCGTCGTAGGAGGTGATGCTGTCCACGAAGTAGAGGGTCTCGGCGGTGTCGCCCCGCTCCACGAGCTTTACATCGATGCCGTCGCCGACCCCGGCGGTCCACTCGGCGCGCTTCTTCTCCAGCTTGCCCCAGGGGTTGCCCCGCTTCTCCAGGGCGCTCATGGGCTTCTGCAGGGACTGGGGCACCAGGCCGTCGTCCACCATGCCCCGGCGCAGGTCCACGATCTTGTCGATGTACTCGATGCCGATGGGGCACTCCTCCTCGCAGGCGCCGCAGGTGGTGCAGGACCAGATCTCGTCCTCACTGAAGATGCCCCCGATGAGGTTCTCGGGCTCGGCCTCGGGCTTGCCGAAGATGGGGTACTGCCGGAAGGCGTAGTCCCGGGCCTTGATGCTGATGAAGCGGGGCGACAGGGGCCGCTTGACCGCGTTGGCCGGGCAGTGGTCCGAGCAGCGGCCGCAGTCCACGCAGCTATAGAAGTCCAGCATGTGCTTCCAGGTGAAGTCCTCGAACTTCTTCACCCCGAAGATCTTGAGGTCGTCCAGCTGGGCGTCGGAGACGCCGTGGCGCACGGGCTTCACGTTGCCCGTCCGGATCCGCATGAAGAACACGTTGAAGAGGCTGGTGATGACGTGGAAGTGCTTGCCGAAGGGCAGGAGGCACAGGAAGAAGAAGAAGGTCAGGTCGTGGACCGCGTAACCGGCCAGGTTCAGGGCCGAAAGCGTCGCCTCTGGCCGGCCTTCGAGCAGTCCGCGGAGGGCCCAGACCAGGGTCAGAGGCGTGGCGTGGCCGCCCGTGGCCGCCAGGAGGCTGGCCTCGAAGAGGGCTTCGGAGACCATCAGGGTGCCGATGAGCCCGAGGACGAGGAGCGCTTCCGGCGTATGGTCCTTACCGAGCTTTTCGGGCACGGCGTAGCGCGCGGGCTTGAAGAAGCCCCGGCGCACGGCGAGGACGGCCACGCACAGGAAGACCACCGTGGCGGCCACGTCCTTGGCGACGTTGTAGAAGGGCCCCAGGGCGCCCTTGAAGCCCGGCAGCACGAAGCCGTCCGCGAAGCCAAGCACCACCATCTGGGTGGAGCGGGCCCCCAGCACCAGGAAACCGAAGAAGAGCAGGATGTGCAGGACCCCCGCCAGGAGGTAGCGGGGGTGGCGCCACTGGGCCAGCCAGACCTTCAGGACCAGCCCGATCCGCCGGGGCACATCCTGGAGCCGGGGATCCGGCGCGGCCCGGAGCAGGGGCACCAGCCGGCGCGCCATGATCCAGGCGAAGGCGGCCAGGCCCAGGACGGGAATCAGGATGAACAGGGCCTTGGCGGGCAGCCCCGCCAGGGTGGCGGAGGCGGGGGAGAAGGGCTCAGGGGCCATGGGACCTCCAGTGCGCCAGGGCTACTTGCCGCCGAAGGCGTCCTCCGGCATGTCGAGGGCGAGGGTGCTGCCCGACAGGATGGCCTCCATCCGGCCCAAGGTCACGGGGAGCATGGTCTGGGCCCAGAACTCGAAGCTCTTGATCTGGCCGTCGTAGAAGGCGGCATCCTTCTCCTTCCCGCCGGCGGCCAGGGCCTCCGCGGCCACCCTTGCGCGCCACAGGAGCATCCAGCCCACCATGACGTCCCCGCACACTTCCATGAAGGGATGGGCGTGGGCGGCGGCGGTGAGCAGGTCGCCGTACATGGCGGTCACACCCATGTGCCGGGCCACCTCCTCCAGCTTCACCACCGCCGGCTCCAGCTTTTCGGCCAGGGGGGCGGTGCGGTCCACGGCGCCCGCGGCGGCCAGGGCGCCCCGGATCTCCTCGAAGAGGTCCATGATGGGCCGGCCGCCGTTCTGGCCAAGCTTGCGGCCCAGCAGGTCCATGGCCTGGATGCCGTTGGTGCCTTCGTAGATGGCGGTGATGCGGCAGTCCCGGAGCAGCTGCTCCATGGGGAATTCCTTGATGTAGCCGTAGCCGCCGTAGACCTGCACGCCAAGGCTGCACACGTCGAAGCAGCGCTCGGTGGTGTAGCCCTTGGCGATGGGGATGAGGAAGTCGATGATGCCCTGGTCCCGCTTCTGGGCGTCGGCGTCGGTGGAGGTGGCGATGCGGTCGTTCAGGAAGGCGATGTAGTAGGAGAGGCTGCGCAGGCCCTCCACGTAGACCTTCATGTGCATCAGCATGCGGCGCACGTCCGGGTGCTGGATGATGGGCACCGCCGGGGCGTCCTTGTCCATCATCTTGAGGAGGTGGCGGCCCTGCACCCTTGTGCGGGCGTAGTTCACGGCGTAGAGGTAGGCGGGGCTGGCGCAGGCGAGGGCCTGGTTGCCCACCATGAGGCGGGCGTCGTTCATCATCAGGAACATGGCGCGCATGCCCTTGTTGGCGTCCCCCAGCAGGGTGCCCCGGCACTTGCCCTTGCCGCCGAGGGCGAGGGAGCAGGTGGAATTGCCGTGGATGCCCATCTTCTCCTCGATGCCCGTGCAGACCACGTCATTGGGCTCGCCCAGGCTGCCGTCCTCGTTGACCCAGATCTTGGGGACGATGAAGAGCGAGATCCCGGCGGTGCCCGCGGGCGCCCCCTCGATGCGGGCCAGCACGGGGTGGATGATGTTGCTGGTGAGGTCGTGCTCGCCGCCGGAGATGAAGATCTTGTTGCCGACGATGTTGTAGGTGCCGTCGGGGTTCAGGGTGGCGGTGGTGGTGAGGGCGCCGACGTCCGAGCCCGCCTCGGGTTCCGTGAGGAGCATGGTGCCGGTCCACTCCCCGGAGAACAGGCCCTTGAGGTAGAGCTTTTTCTGAGCGTCGGTGCCGAAGGTCTCGATGAGCTTGCCCGCTCCGTGGGAGAGGCCCACGTACATGAGGAAGGCGAAGCTGGCCCCCATGAGGAAGTCCGAGGCCGCGGTTGCCACGGTGCGGGGCATGCCCTGGCCGCCCCACTCGGCCTCCTCGGTCATGGCCAGCCACTCGCCGTCCCGCAGGGATTTCCAGGCCTTGTGGAAGGAATCGGGCACGGTCACCTTGCCGTTCTCGAAGACGACCCCGATGCGGTCCCCGTCGGTCTGGGTGGGCAGGATCTCCTTCACCGCCAGGTTCCGGGCCTCGGAGACGATGAGGTCGATGGCCTTGCGGTTGAACTCCGCAAAGCGCGGGTGCTGGGCGAGGGACTCGACCTTCAGCTGCTCGTGCAGGACGAAGTCGACGTCGCGGCGGTCGGCGAGGATCTGGGCCATGGGATGCCTCCTGGAGGGATCAGCGGTGCGAAGCGGGCGGAACCGGAAGGGCTGGGCGGGGGAGCGAAGGCTAGACCCGTTCGAAGACGGTGGCGATGCCCTGGCCCAGGCCGATGCACATGGTGGCGACGCCGGTCTGCTGGCCGCCGGCCTTCATGAGGTGGAGCAGGGTGGTGGTGATGCGGGCACCGGAGCAACCCAGGGGATGGCCCAGGGCGATGGCGCCGCCGTTGAGGTTCACCTTCTTCTCCACGTGGTCCCGGAGCTGCAGGTCCTTGAGGACGGGCAGGGACTGGGCGGCGAAGGCTTCGTTGAGCTCCCAGAGCTCGATGTCCGCGACCTTCATCCCCGCCCGGGCCAGGGCCTTCTTCACCGCCGGGACCGGGCCGTAGCCCATGAGGGAGGGGTCCACGCCGGCGGTGGCCATGGCCTTGATGCGGGCCATGGGCGTGAGGCCCAGGGCCTTGGCCCGGTCCAGGGACATCACCAGGAGGCCCGAGGCGCCATCCGAGATCGCGGACGAGTTGCCGGCGGTGACCGTGCCGTTCTTGGGATCGAAGGCGGGCTTGAGGGCCGCCAGGGACTCCAGGTTCGTGTCCTCCCGGATCACTTCGTCATAGTCGAAGACCTTGGAGAAGCCCTGCTCGTCGTGGCCTTCCAGGGGGATGATCTCGTCCTTGAAGCGGCCCTGCACCGTGGCATCGTGGGCCCTTTGGTGGGAGCGCAGGGCGAACTGGTCCTGGGCGGCCCGGTTGATGCCGTGCATCTTGGCCAGCACTTCCGCGGTGAGGCCCATCATGCCCGCGGCCTTGGCGGCGTACTTGCTCGCGGCGGGGTTCGGGTCCACGCCGTGGGTCATGGGCAGGTGGCCCATGTGCTCCACGCCGCCCACCACGAAGACCTCGCCGTTGCCCGTCATGATCGACATCGCGGCGGTGTGGAGGGCGCTCATGGAGGAGCCGCAGAGCCGGTTGATGGTCTGGGCGCTGGCGGTGTGGGGAAGGGCGGTCATGAGGGAGGCGAAGCGGGCGATGTTGAAGCCCTGCTCCAGGGTCTGCTGCACGCAGCCCCAGATGACGTCCTCCACCTCGCCCGGGTCCACCTTGGGATTGCGCTGCAGCAGGGCGGTGATCATGGCGGCGGAAAGGTTCTCGGCCCGCACGTTCCGGAACATGCCGCCCTTGGAGCGGCCCATGGGGGTGCGCACGGCATCGACAATGACGACGTCTTTCATGGCTACCTCGCTTCGTGGAAGGCGCCGCCGGTTTCGGCCAGCTGGAGCATCTGGGCGGTGGGCTCGTAGAGCTTCCCGAGGGACGCGAACTTCGCCGCCGTCCCGCAGAGGGCCTTGAGGCCCACGGCGTCGGCGTAGCGGAAGGGGCCGCCCCGGAAGGGCGGGAAGCCCAGGCCGTAGACCAGGCCGATGTCCACCTCCACCGGCGTGGCGACGATCTTGTCCTCCAGGCAGCGGGAGCATTCGATGATGAGGGGCAGCATCATCCGGTCGATGATGTCCTGGTCGGTGATGGCGGCGCTGTTGTCCTGGAGGATCAGGGGCCTGAGGAGCTCCTGGGCGGCGGGATCCACGGTCTTCTTGGGTGCGCCCTTCTTGTCGGGAGCGTAGGCGTAGAAGCCCAGGCCGTTCTTCTGGCCATAGCGCTGGGCCTCAAACATGGCCTGGATGGCGGTGCGGTCCTTGGCGGCCATGCGGTCCGGGAAGCCCGCGGCCATGACGGCGTTGGCGTGGAAGCCCGTATCGATGCCCACCACGTCCAGGAGGTAGGCGGGGCCCATGGGCCAGCCGAACTTCTCCATGACCTTGTCGATCCTCAGGAAGTCCACGCCCTCGTTCACTAGCATGATGAAGCCTGCGAAGTAGGGGAACAGCACGCGGTTCACCAGGAAGCCCGGGCAGTCGTTCACGACGATGGGGGTCTTGCCCATGGCCAGGGCGTAGCCCACGGTGGTGGCGATGGCGCGGTCGCTGGATTTCGCGCCGCGGATGACTTCCACCAGGGGCATCTTGGGCACGGGGTTGAAGAAGTGCATGCCGCAGAAGTTCTCCGGGCGCTTGAGGCCTTCCGCGAGGCGCGTGATGGAGATAGTGGAGGTGTTGCTGGCGAGGATGGCGTCCTCCTTCACCTGGTCTTCCACCTCGGCGAGGACGGCCTTCTTGACCTTCTCGTTCTCGACCACCGCCTCCACCACGAAGTCGAGGCCCTTGAAGTCGCCAAAAGACAGGGTCGGCCGGATGCGGGTGAAGACCTCGGCCATGGCGGCGGGCGTCATCTTCCCCCGCTCCACCCGCTTCACCAGGAGCTTCTCGGCTTCCGCCAGGCCCAGGGCGATGGCCTTCTCCTGGATGTCCTTCATGACGATGGGAATGCCCTTGGAGGCGGATTGGTAGGCGATGCCGCCCCCCATGATCCCGGCGCCGAGCACCGCCGCCGATTCCACCTTCGAGGCGGTCTTGGCCAGCTTTTTGGCGACCTTTCCGACAAACTGGTCGCCGAGGAAGATGGTCACCAGGTTGAAGGCCGCCGGGGTCTTGGCCATCTTGGCGAAGGCCGTGGCCTCGATCTTCAGGGCGTCCTCCCGGCCCCGAGTGGCGCCCTGCTGCATGGCCACGATGGCCGCCACCGGCGAGGGATAATTCGGCCCGGCCTTGCCGCCCACGAAGGCCTTGGCCCCTTCGAAGACCATCATGGTCTCCGTGGGATTGAGCTTGAGGGGCGATACCTTCTCCTTCCGCCGGGCCTTCCAGTCCCGGCGCCCGGCGATGGCCTGGTTGAGCAGGTCCAGGGCCGCGTCGCGCACCTTGTCCGGGGCCACCACGGCATCCACCACGCCCACCTTGAGGGCCTCGTCGGCCTTGTGCTGCTCGCCGCCGGCGATCCACTCGATGGCGTTGTCCGCGCCGGCCACCCGGGCCAGGCGCACCGTGCCGCCCCAGCCGGGGAAGATGCCCAGCTTGGTCTCCGGCAGGCCGATGCGGGTGTCCGACGACATCACGCGGAAGCTGGCGGCCAGGGCGAATTCGAGGCCGCCCCCCAGGGCGAAGCCGTTGATGGCGGTGACGGTGGGGAAGTCGAAGTCCTCGACGGTGCAGAACAGCTTGTGCACCGTCATGATCCATTCGACCAGCTGGTCCTCGGTGTTCTTGAAGGTGTCGATGAACTCGGTGATGTCGGCGCCCACCACGAAGCAGTCCTTGCCGCTGGTGACCAGCAACCCCTTCACGCCGGATTCCGCCTTGATCAAGGCGAGGACTTCGCCCAGCTCGGTCAAGGTCGCCTTGTTGAACTTGTTGACGGAATCGCCCTGGAGGTCGAAGCGCAGCTCGGCGATGCCGCCCTCGAGCATGGAGCACTGGATGGATTGGCCATCGAATTTCATGGGCCCTCCGAAAAAGGAATACAGCCAATAAATCCAAGGAACCTGAGGTGGACCGAGCCTATCAGGGGCATTTCGGACCCAGCAGTCCCTACTTCGAGTAAGCGGCGAGATTGTGATGGTTGCCCAGCCCCCGGAGGTCCTATGTCAGCCGCCTCCAGCGACTCCGGCCGCGGCCCAGGACGGTCGCCCGTTCGTGCAAGGCGTTCATCCGCAACGAAAGCCGATCCTGTCGGCGGGTGCGGGAAGGAGCCGGCGGTGCCTCGTCGGGTTCGGCGGGGACAGGCCTCACCGAAGCCCAGCCCCATGGACCGCCCCCAGGGCGCCGGGAGCTCCGCAAGTCCCTGGAACGGCAGGTCCACGGGCGGAAATGGGATGGACAACCGGGCCCCAGCCGGTAGAATGGGAATTCCGTTTTGGTCCCGTAGCTCAGCTGGATAGAGCATCAGACTACGAATCTGAGGGTCGGGCGTTCGAATCGCTCCGGGACCACCACTCCTCCCCGATGCCCCGATCCTGATCGGGGCATTTTTCATTCCGCACATATTCCACCCGCGATTCGAACTCCCTCGGGCGTCCTGCCGCCTATCCCAGCGCTCCTACCGCAGCTCCACGGTCTCGATGGCCTCCATCGGCGTGTGGGGATCCAGGGCGGCGTTGATCCACTTGGCGCTGCCCTTGGGGCCCTGGAGACGCAGGTAGGCGCGGCCAACTTCGCGGTTCTCCCGGTCGAAGACCCGCAGCTCTACGTTCCCGGCGAAGCGCTCGTTGAAGACGGCGTAGAGGGTGACGCCCTTGGTGCCGGCCTTCAGGCGGCCGTCCTTGATGCGGTCGGCGCGGGTGATCTGGAGGCCCTTCTTCGCGAGGTCCGGGGCCAGCTTCACGGTGTAGGTGTCCCGCTGCAGCGCCTTGTCCACGCCTTCGCCGATCCTGGCTCCGAGCTGGGCGGCGCGTTCCGAGGCCTTCGCCTCCAGGCTGTCTGCGCCCGCCCGCGCCCGGTCGGCGGGGCCGCATCCCGCAATGAGGGTGAGCGCGAAGGGCAGGAGGGCGCGGGAAGGCATCGGGGAAGCATAGCTGCCTTCGTTCCAGACCCGGCGGGCGGATCGTATCATCGGGCACGCACCCCTCCCGGAGCCCCCATGGCCGTCGAGATCCACTTCATCACCGCCCTCGTCCGCAAGGACGCGGTGGCGCGGCTGCACAGGGAGGACGCGGCTCTGGTGCTGAAGGCCCTCCGTTGGGAGCCCGACTTTTTCCGGGAGGATGCCCACCTTCTGGCCACGGAATTCGCGTCCGGCGAAGAGGCTTCGGCCTTCATGGAGGACCTGGACGAAGCCGGGATCCAATGGGTGATGGCGGGCCCGGAGGGCGCCGAGGTGGCGGTGGACGCGGTGCTGGTGGACCAGACCCAGGGGCCCCTCGTGGCCTGTACCTGGCTGGAGCTGGAAGAGGTGTCCGGACTGCCCGCGGCCCGCCTGCGGGGCCGGGAGCCCGGGGAGCTGGCCCAGGTGCCCTACCTGGAAGCCGAGCCGGAGCTGCGCCGGACCTAGGTCCGCCCGGGGCGTTCAACCGCCGCGCTTCTCCTCCAGGTCCATCCACTCCAGCTCGAGGATCTCCAGTTCCGCCTTCGCGGCGTCCCGGTCCTTGAGGGCCTGGTGGCCCGGCGCGTCGGCGCTGAGGAAGGCCGTGGGGTCCGCGAGCCGCGCGTCCAGCCCGGCGAGCAAGGTGTGGAGCGCCTCCAGCCCGGCTTCCACTTCGGCGAGGCGGCGCTGTTCCTTCTGGGAGAGGCCCGCCTTCTTCGCCCGCGGGGTCTCCGGCCTGGACGCGGCCTTGGCGGTTTCCCCCCGAAGGGCGGTGGATTCCGCGGCCCGCGCCTCCCGGAGGGACTTCACCGTGGAGGGCGGTCCCTCGTAGAGTTCCCACCGGGGCGCGCCGGCGCCGTTCCAGGCGAGGGTGTGGGTGGCCACCTGGTCCAGGAAGAAGCGATCGTGGCTTACCAGCAGCAGGGTGCCGGGATAGTCCTGGAGGGCCTCCTCCAGGTTCTGCAGGGTGGGGATGTCGAGATCGTTGGTGGGCTCGTCCAGCACCAGCAGGTCCACGGGGTGCAGCATGGTGCGGGCCAGGAGCAGGCGGTTGCGCTCACCCCCCGAAAGCGTGGCCGCCGAGCGCTTCTGCTGGTCCACGGGGAAGCCGAAGCGGGTGAGGTAGACGTGGGCGAGGATGCTGCTCCCTCCCACGTTCACCACCGCCGCCCGGTCCGCCAGGTTGTCCAGCACCGAGGCGGCGCCGTCCAGCTCCCCGCGGCCCTGGCTGATGACGGCGAGGCTGAGCTTCGGGTGGCGGTGCAAGGCGCCGCCCTGGGCCTCCAGGTCGCCCAGCAGCACCTTCAGGAGGGTGGACTTGCCGCAGCCGTTGGGGCCCATGAGGGCCACGCGCATGCCCCGCTGCAGGACCAGGTCCAGGCCGTCCAGGAGTTCAGGGCCGCCATCGTAGTGGAAGCGGATGCCCTCGGCGTTCACCAGGGCGTCGGAACGGTTGGCGCCCCCGGCGAAGGCCAGGCGCTCCCGGCTTTCGCTGCGGGTGCGCTCCCCCACGTCGTCCTTCAGGTCCAGCACCTCCAGGATGCGCAGCTTGGACTTGCGGGTGCGGGCCTTGGCCCCCCGGCGCAGCCACGCCAGCTCCGTGCGCAGGCGGTTCTGCATGTGGTCCGTGAGGCGGGCCTCCCGGAACTCCTGGTCCGCCTTCAGGAGCAGGTAGTCGCTGTAGCCGCCCTCGTAGGTGGTCAACTTCCCGTTCTCCAGCTCCAGCATGCGGTCCGCCACCGCGTCCAGGAGGTGGCGGTCGTGGGTGATGAGGAGGAGGGCGCCTTCGAAGGCCGCGAGCCAGGCCTCCAGCTTCTCCACCTGCTCGGGATCCAGGTGGTTGGTGGGCTCGTCCAGCACCAGCACGTCCGGATCCTTGAGCCAGGCCTGGGCCAGGGCCACCCGCTTGCGCCAGCCGCCGGAGAGGGACGCGACGGGCGCCTCCAGGTCCGTCAGGCCCCAGGTGGTGCAGGCCTCCTTGAGGCGGGGCTCCAGGTCCCAGCCCATGTGGTGGAGGTGGTGCTCGATGAGGTCCAGCTCCTCGTGGAGGCGATCCGCCACAGCCCCCTTGGCCAGCCGGCCGTCCGCGTGGTGGAGGGCGTCGTGGATCTCTCCGTGGCGGGTCAGCAGCGTCTGGTGGTCGGCGAGGGCATCCTCCAGGGCCTGGCGCACGGTGGCGCCGGGGGCGAAGTCCGGCTCCTGGCTGAGGCGGGAGACCCGCAGGCCGTAGGTGAGGACCACTTCGCCCTCGTCGGGGGTCTCGACCCCCGCCAACAGCTTGAAGAGGGTGCTCTTGCCGGCGCCGTTGCGGCCGATCAGCCCGACCTTCTCCCCGGCCTGGAGGCCGAAGGTCAGGCCGTCGAGGATGGGGTTCGCGCCGTAGCGCTTGGTGACCTTGACCAGGGAGAGGGCGACGGCCACCTCAGGCTCCCGCGTCCAGGGCGTCCAGGATGGCCACGGCGCCGCCCTCCGAAGCCTCGGCGTCGAGGGCCTCCAGGCGCAGCCAGTGCCGTCCGTCGAGGTCCAGGAAGGCGGCCCGGGCGGCGGAATCCCAGAGGCAGGCCCGCCCCCTGGCGCCGGCATAGCGGGCCAGCTGCGTCGATTCCGGCGGCCGGATGGTGGTGCTGAGGTGCCACTGGCCGCGGAAGGCCAGGCGGAGCAGGCCCTTCTCGATGGACCAGGCCGCCCCGGGCAGGCGCAGGTAGCCGCCGGCGAAGAAGGCCGTGGCCCCCTCCACCCGCACGTCCCGGCTCCAGGGCGCGCCTTCGGGCACCCAGGCACCCTCGCCGAAGGAGAGGGCCGCGCCGTCCCAGCCCACGCTGGCGAGGTCCGCCAGGTCCGTGGTGCCCAGCTTCATCCGGAAGGCGGAGGCGGGCGCCTGGTCGAAGGTCGGATCGAGGGGAAGCCAGCGCTGGCCGAGCTTCACCTCCACCCAGAAGTGGAGGCCGAGGGTCTTCTCTAGGGCCACCCAGCCCGTCACGCCCCGGGCGGGCACGCCCATCCTTCGGAGCAGGGCCACCGCCAGGACGCCGTGCTCGGTGCAGTCGCCCCGGGCATCCCGGCAGACCTCCAGGGCGGAAGCGAAGCCCACGGTGTAGTCCTTCTGCTTGATCCAGCGGTTCACGAAGCGGGTCACGGCCTGGGCGATCTGCCAGCGGGTGGCGCCCCAGGGCACGTCCATGCGCTGCACCAGTTCCTCGAAGGCCGCGTCCTGGTGCTGGACCAGGGAGGTGGCGGCAAGGAAGGGCAGGTCCTCCCGGAAGGGGGTCCCCTTCACCGGGAGCTGGGCGGCCTCGCTGGCGGAGGGCCCTTCCGGCGCCCGGAGCCGCAGGCGCCCCCGGCCGAGGGCGTGCTGCTGGGGATCCTCCGGCAGGGCCGGCACGGTTCCCTTGCCCTCCCAGCGCACCACCACCTGGGGCAGCCACATCAGGAAGGGGTGCTCCGGCAGGGGCTTGAGGGTGCTGCTGAAGAAGCCGGCCCCGGCCTTGGCGGCCCCCGGGGCCGGCAGTTCGGCCCGCTGCAGCAGGAGATCCAGCCCCATGAGGGAGCCGCGCACCCTCAGGCTTCCCGCCTTCGGGGAGATCCACATCGTGGCCTGCACCTTGAACCCGCCCTCGCTCTGGGTGCCCTTGAAGCGGACCGCGTCGGGAAAGCCCGGCAGCGGCTCCGGCCCTTCCGGTTTCAGGTCCAGCTCCCCCCAGCCCTGGGTCGAGAAGCCGTAACTGCGGAATTTCACCGGGGTGTGGGTGCGGGCCGCCAGCTTCAACCGGGCCTCCTGGTCGCCGGGCCAGAGGACGTCGGCGGCCTTGACGGGTTCCTGCCGGGGCGCGGCCCCCTTGGCCCGGACCTCCAACACCGCCGGTCGCTCTGGCGACCAGGAGGCCTCGCCTTCGAAGGGCTCCTTGCTCAGGGTGAGGGACCAGGTGAAGCGCAGGCTGCCATCCGCCGCCTTCACCGCCGTCTGCCTCGACTCCTGCTCCAGGACCATGCCCAGGCGGTCCAGGCGGGTCCATTCCCGGCTCTGGAGGCGGGTCTCCCCGCCCGCCCGGGTCTCCGTCTCCTCCATGCCGCCCACTTCCTGGCCCGCCAGCCACTGGCGGTAGCGGCGGACCTCCTGGGCCTGGAGCGCGGCGGCGCAAAGGACGATGGCAATGAAAAAGCGGGGGATGAAGCGCAAGGAAGCCTCCATCCCCCACTGTACTTGGCCCGGGCGGCCTCAGCGGACCGAGGCCGGAAGCCGCTCAGCCCTCGAAGCCCGGACGGCCTTCACCGCCGGGGCCCCGGCCTTCCCGCATGCCCCGTCCCATGCCTGGTCCCATGCCGGGACCGCGGTGATCGCGCATCAGCCGCTCTCGCCGGCGCTCCAGGGCCATGCCCCGCAGGGTCGCGGCCTGCTCCCGCTGCTCCGGCGTCAGCAGGCTGCGGACTTCGAGCTGCATGGCGCGGTGCGAGGAGAAGGCTTCGAAGCGCGCGTCGGCCATGGCCTGGTGCAGGCGCCGCAGCTGGTCCGTGGTGACCTTGGGATCCCGGGCCGCTTCGTGGAAGGCCTTGGCGGCGGCCTGGGCGGATTCGCGGCGGACCTTCGCGGCGTCCCGGTTCTTCTCGTGGATGGCCTTGATGGAGGCCCTCTGGGCTTCGGACAGCTTCAGGAATTCGGCGGCGCGCTCCAGGCGGCGGTGCTGGCGTTCCTGCTGGGAAGGCGGGGTCGGGGGCTTGGGCTGGTCTTCCGGCACCCGCGGGGCGGCAAGGGAGGCCGCCGGAAGGGCGAAGAGCAGGGCGGCGGTGATGAGGGTGCGGTTCATGGCGTTCTCCAGGTTCCGGGGGGCTCTTCCCGGTCACAGCTACAGAGGGGTCCGGTCCCCCGCCGGTTTAAGCTGAGGCCCTGAGCCTTGAGAACTTCGTCACAGGCGGGCCATGCTCACCACCCTCCACGCCATTGTCCTGCGCCCCACGCCCTTCCAGGAGGGCGGGCTGGTGGTCTCCTTCCTCACGGAGCACGGAGAACGCATCACGGGCCTCGCCAAGGGCGCGAAGAAACCCTCCGCCAAGTGGGTGAGCGCCTTCGAGCCCATCAGCCTCGTGAAGGCGACCTTCTTCGGCAAGGAGCTTTCGGAGATCCGGCGCATCACCCGCTGCGAACTCCTCCAGAGCCCCCTGGCCCTCGGGCATCTGGACGCCAGCCTGGTCATGGCCTGCCTGGCGGACCTCTTCGACCGCGTGGCGAAGGAGGGCGTGGAGGACGAACGCCTCTACCGCCTCCTCAGCGCCTGCGGCCGCGCCCTCAAGGCCGATCCGGACCGGGCCACCGCGATCCTCGCCTGGGCGGAGCACTGGCTCCTGCACTGCCTGGGCCTGCTGCCCTCCGCCAGGGCCTGCGGCCGCTGCGGCGGCTCCGGGCCCTTCGCGGCCCTGTCGGAGGAGTGGGGCTGGCTGTGCGCCAGCTGCGCCGCGGTGGAACCCCGGGACGTCCTGCCCGCGGGCGTGAAGGAGCACCTGGCCCGCCTCCGCGCCAGCGCCGCGGAAGCCGCCCCCGCCCTGGACACCGAGGCCGCCCGCGCCGTGTCCGCCCTGCTGCGGGCCCGGCTGCTGAAGGAGCTGGGGGACCTGGGCAGCTACCGCGTCCTGCACCGGATGACGGCGTAAGCTTTCGCCGGCCCTCCGTCATGGGCGCCCATGACGAAAGGGAGCTGCGAGGTGTCTACGATCACCGCTGCGTCACCGCGGCGGGAGATATGTCGGGGCGGAGTAACTTCTGGATCCGAGGGGTTGACGCTGCGGGGAGCGATGCCAATGCTTGCCCAACGCGATCTTTGGGACAACTCATCAGCGGCGGGACTGGAAGCACTTCCGATCCCGCCCTGCGCCGCGAGGGGGTCCGGGGTATCGCGAACCGCCGTCCCCCGTCCGGAATCCTTGGCCGGGGTTCCAGCGCGGCGGCCCGAGGACCGCTCCCACCCCGAACCCAACGGAGCGAACCATGTCCACACTTGCCCACGCCCAGGGCGGCCTCCGGCCTGCCTTTGCCCACGACCCGGCCTTTCACCCCGGCCTGCAGATCCACGCCATCGCCGAACCCCGGCGCGACCGGCGCCTGAGCCTGCTCATCAGCCTCCTCTGCTACGAGTCCCTGGCGGCGGTGGCGATCCTCACCATGCAGCACAAAGAAGCTCTCCAGGCGAAGTTGAAGACCCTTCCGCCCATCGATCTGGTCGAGACCGCAGAGGCCGTGCTCACGCCCAGACCGGAGCCCAACCTGCCGGTCGCGCCCGCGGTGATCCCCTCAACGGTCCACGACGAAAGCCTCTCTCAGCCAAGGGCAACGGAAACCATCTCCGATGTACTTCCCCAGACGCTGCCAACCACCGATCAGAGAGGTTTCAGCACAGTCGGTCCGGATGGCAACAGGGGAATACCTTCCAACGTGCTGGTTCCTCCCTCCCGTGGAAGGCAAAGCTTCGGCGATGGCATGGGGACGGGCACACCAGTGGAGATCTCCATGGCCCAGGTGCAGATCCTCCACCAGGCCGAGCCCGTCTATCCCGCCATGGCGCGCATCATCAAGATCCATGGCGACGTGGTCGTGCGCATGACCATCGACACCACGGGCGCCCCCGCCGATGTGAAGGTTGTCTCGGGGCCCGAGCCGCTTCGGCCCGAGGCTCTGCGCTGCGCACGCCTGTGGCGCTTCACGCCGGCCCGCATCAATGGCGAGGCCGTTCCCGCGGCCTTCAACCTCACCCTGCGCTTCGTGCTGCGGTGAATCCCCGGGGGACGGGAACTTCGGTTCCGGGCCCCCTGTCCAAGGAGCCAGGGCCCCTTCCCCTGGAAGGCCCGGTCCGCGACACTCCTGGACAAGCTCCCCAAGGGACACCGCCATGAACCCTCTGCTCCCCACCTCCCTCGGCCTGGCCCTCCTCGGTGGTGCCTCCCTGTCCGCGGCGCCGCCTGTCGCCCAGAACGGCATCGTCCAGGCCTCCGCCGGCGATCCGACGGTGGCGCAAATCCGCAGCGCCTTTTCCCGCCAGGGCCTCCGCATCAATCTCGCCGAGGCTTCGGGCATCCGCGCGGACGTGGTGCTGGCGGTGAAGGAGGCCCGGGCCCATGGGCTGGGCAATTCCAAGGTGGACTTCGCCCTGGTGCAGATCGCCCAGGATCTGGGCCTGGAGACGGGGCCGGGCTCCAACACGGTGAGGAACCTGCGGGGGGCCATCGCGGAATTGATGAAGGCCGGGCCCCCGCCGGACGTCCGCGTGCCCCCCGCGCCGCCCCCGGAATGGACCCGCTACTACGACGAGACGGTGAACCTCTGGCACCAGCCGGCCTTCATGGCCCTCCTGGCGGAGAAGCGCTTCCACCCGGTGAAGATCTCCTGGGAGGACATCGGCCGCTACCAGAACAGCGTCTGGGGGGACCGCATCAGCGACGTGGGCATCTGGGTGCGCCGGGACGAGCGGGATCCCGCCAGCGCCCAGCTCGCCCTCTCCGTGCGCCGGGATTCCAACTTCCGGGACAAGGTGCTGATGGTGCCCGCGGACAAGATCAAGGTGCACCTGAAGCAGGGGAACCGCACCGTGGAGCGCACGCTGCCCGAGCGCCTGCGGGAGCTGGGCCTCGCCAGCCAGCACCGGGACCGCAACGTCATCGTGTCGAACCAGTTCGCCGTGGTGCCCGTGCCGGCCCGCAACATGCGGGGTGCCTGGAAGCCCGGCACACCCCCACGCGCGGCCTTCAACTTCAGCATCTTCCCCTACGGCTCCACCAACTTTGTCATCACCGACGTCATCGAGGGCAGCTCGGACGCCATCGTGGGCCCGGGAACGCACCAGCTGCTCTACGCCAACATCAAGGGCCAGAAGGCCCCCTTCACCGCCAGCCGCGCCGAGGACCGCCAGGACCTGCTGCGCCTGGAACGGGAGCTGAAGGCCCAGGGCATGGACGTGGACGTCCAGCGCTACTACCTCATCCAGATCCCCCTCAAGCGCAATGTGTCGGGCCTCCGGACCAGCAACCTGGGCACGCCGCCCCTGAGCCGGGCCTTCGGCCAGCCGATGACGGCCATGGCCGGGGGCGTGGCGCCGGTGCAGTCGCCTCAGCCCGCGCCTCCTCCCGTGGCCATCGCCCAGGCTGAATCCGCCAAGCCCATGGAAGCGGACCAGAAGGCCAAGGACGAAGCCGGCTTCACCAAGGTGGCCATCGGCCACGGCGAAGCGGAAGGTCCGTACTTCGTCGGGAGCGGCTTCCAGGGCCAGCGGGCGGAGGAGCCCATCCGCGTCACCGTCGTCTACTTCGTCACCCCCACGGGCCCCGTCTCCCGCAAGGACATGGACGCCTTCGCCAAGGCCTTCCAGGCCTGGGATGGCCAGGCCATCTGGGGCGGGAGCTTCGTGACCAAGGAATCGAACTGAAGGCGGGGCGCGCCTACCGTTTCTTCCCCCTGGCCGCCAGGTCGAGGCCCAGCGCGGCCCCCAGCAGCAGCGCCATGCCCCGCGGGTGCGTGCATTCGGGATGGAGGGACACGGTGATGGGAGCGCTGTGGGAGGTGCCGGGGCGGGTGATGACGCCAAGCACGGCTCCGCCGGCGAGAGTGAAGGTGAAGGTGCCGCTCTTCCAGTCCCCCTTCATGGCGCCCAGGCGGTGGCCGAAGCCGTCAAGGAAGTCGAAGCCCGCCCCCAGGGACCAGGTCTCGATGCGGGCGGTGGCGTAGAGCAGGCTGCTGGCGCCAAGGATCTCGAGGCGGCCGCCCCGCAGGAAGGCCTTCTTGCGCACGCTGAGGAGGGGCAGGGAGACGCCTGGATCGTAGACGTTCAGGACCGTGGTGACCATGGCCTTGCCCAGCAGCGGGCGTAGGCCGTTGGAGAGGGCGGAGGACTCGTGGGCCACGGTGCCGATGGGCTTCAGGTAGGTGCCGTCCAGGAGGTCGCAGCTGTCGGTCTGCGCCAGCAGGCCGGAGCGTTCCTTGATCAGGATGGAGGACTGATCCAGCAGGGTGGTCTTGGGCATGGCGTCCTAGAGTCCCTTGAAGGCCGCGGGCCGCTTCTCCAGGAAGGCGCCCATGCCTTCCTTCATGTCCTGGCTGGCGGCCAGCAGGCCGAAGAGGGCCGCCTCGAACTGCAGAGCCTGGTCCTGGGGCATCTCCAGGCCCTGGTGCACCGCCGTGAGGGCGCTGCGCAGGGCCAGGGGCCCCCGGGAGAGGATCGTGTTCGCCAGCTTCTCCACGCCCGCCCTCAGCTCCGCTGCGGGAAAGACCCGGCTCACGAGGCCCATCCGCAGGGCGTCCGCGGCGCCGACCATCTCGCCGCTCAGGATCATGTCCAGGGCCACGCCCTTGCCCACGAGGCGGGGCAGGCGCTGGGTGCCGCCGTAGCCGGGGATGATGCCCAGGGAGACCTCGGGAAGCCCGAAGCGGGCGTTCTCGGAGGCCACACGGAGGTGGCAGGCCAGGGCCAGCTCGCAGCCGCCCCCCAGGGCGAAGCCGTTCACCGCGGCGATCACGGGCTTCGGGAGATCCTCGATGCGCTGGAAGACGGCCTGTCCTCTCAGGGCCAGCACCCGGGCGGAGGCGGAATCCAGCTCCTTCAGTTCCGCGATGTCGGCACCCGCCACGAAGGCCTTCTCGCCGGCGCCGGTGAGGACCACCACGCCCACGTTTTCGTCGTGCTCCAGGCCCGCGAAGGCGCAGTCCAGCTCCTTCAGCACCTCCTGGTTGAGGGCGTTCAGTTTCTCCGGCCGCTGGATGGTGACCCAGGCGACGCGCTGGGCGGTCTCGATGGACAGGACGCTCATGGGAACTCCGGAATGAACCAATAAACCACGAATCCGGACTCCGGGCCCCGGGGGGCTACTCCTCTTCCAGCAGGCCCAGGTGCGTCTTCAGGAAGCGCAGGGTCATCTCCCAGGCCAGGTGGGCGGCTTCGGGATGGTAGGTGGGGCGCTGGTCGCAGAAGAAGCCGTGGTCGGCGCCGCCGAACTCCACGGACATGTAGGTGCGCTTGTGCTCCTGGAGGGCCTCCTGGATCAGCTGCCGCTGCTCGGGGGGGATCATCCCGTCCGCACCGCCCCAGAGGAAGAGGTGCTGGCCCCGGAGCAGGGGGATCCGGTCCAGCAAGGTGTGGATCTGCCCGCCGTAGTAGGTCACGGCGCAGGCCAGGGGCAGGAAGGTGTGGGCGAGGAAGGCGATGCGGCCCCCCATGCAGTACCCGGTGGCGCCCATGGGCAGCCCCTGGGTCCGGCGGTCGCCTTCCGCCCAGGCCTGGAGGGCGAGGCAGTCGGCTTCAAGGCCCTCCAGGGTCAGCCGGGCCGCGTGGTCGCGGCCGGGCTGGGCATCGGCGTAGGGGGTGGTGAAGCGGGGGGCCGAGCGGTGGAAGAGGTCCGGCGCCACCACCGTGAAGCCCTGGTGGGCGAAGCGCTCCACCAGGTCCTGGATGTGGTCGTTGACGCCGAAGATCTCCTGGAAGACCAGGAGGAGCGGGGCCTTCTCCACGTCCGAGGGCCTGGCCACGTAGGCGTCGAAACGGGTGCCGTCGCGAGCCTCGAGCTCGATCCACTCGGTCTGGAAAGGATGCATGGCGACCATCGTATGGCACACTGCCCCGATGCACCACCCGCCCCACCCCCTCACCTACCGCGACGCCCTCCAGGGCTGGCTCCGGGAGGACTGGGGCACCCAGGACTGGACCACCGCGGCGGTGCCCGCGCGGCCGATGACCGGCCGCGTGGTGGCGAAGTCCGGCCTCGTCCTGGCGGGCCTGCCGGTGGCCCTGGAGGTCCTCACCCTCGCCGATCCCGCCATCCTCGCGGTGCCCCGGGCCGCGGACGGCCAGCGGGTGCCCAGCGGCACCGTGGTGCTCGATCTCGAAGGCCCCAGCCACGGCATTCTCCTCGCCGAACGGGTGATGCTGAACCTGCTCCAGCGCCTCAGCGGCACGGCGACGCTGACCCGGGCCTTCGTGGACGCCCTTGCGGGCACGGGCTGCCGGGTGCTGGACACCCGGAAGACGACGCCGGGCCTCAAGTTCCTCGAGAAGTACGCCGTGCGCTGCGGCGGCGGCGTGAACCACCGGCTCACCCTGGGCGACGGCGTCCTGCTCAAGGAGAACCACCTCGCCGCCGCCGGCGGCATCCGCCAGGCCGTCGAAGCCGCCCGCGCCGCCGCGCCGAACCTCGTGCGCATCGAGGTCGAAGTGGAGCGCCTCGATCAGCTCGAGCAGTGCCTCGCCCTGGCGGACGTGGACGGCGTGCTGCTGGACAACATGGATCTCGAGACCACGCGGAAGGCCGTGGGGATGCGGGACGCGTCGGGAAGGAAGATCTTCCTCGAGGCCAGCGGCAACATGAGCCTCGAGCGTGCAAGGCCGGTGGCCGAGACGGGGGTGGACTTCATCAGCGTCGGCGCGCTGACCCATTCGGCGGTGGCGGCGGATTTGAGTTTACGGCTGGACCAGGGCTGAGGGGGGACGAGAGCCTACTTCGCCCCGTCCGCCCGCACCACCAGCACATCACACGGCGCGTGCTTCACCACCTTCGCCGCGGTGCTGCCGAAGAGGAGCCGCTCCAGGGCGCTGTGGCCGCGCTGGGCGATCACCAGGAGGGTTTCGGGACCGGCCTCCTTCACCAACTCCTCGGCGGGGCTGCCCCAGACGACGTAGGAGCTGGTGTTGTCCAGGTTCGCGGTCCAGTGCTCCAGCTGGGCCTTGGCGTGATCCTCCAGCTCCTTGAGCCAGCCCGGGTCGGGCAGGGCGATCTGGGCCTCGGGCAGCATCGGCGCCGGGGGTTGCAGGACGTGCACGGCGACCAGGGGGGCCTTCGTGTGCTGGGCCCATTCGTGGGCCCGGGCCAGGGCCAGACGGCTGGCGGCCGAGAAATCCACGCCCACGAGCACCCGCTTCACCATGGCGACCTCCCTGAAGGCTGGAAACAAAGACAAGGTAAGCCCTTGGAGGTGTGACCCGGGCCAGGAATTGACAATAGATGTTGCAACATCTAATTTTGAGGACGGCTCCGAACCAGGGCCACGCAGGAGTCCGCCATGCTCACCCTCCGCCCCTCCGAGGCGCGCGGCCATTTCGATTTCGGATGGTTGGACACCCGCCACACCTTCTCCTTCGGGGACTACTTCGAGGAGGGGCACCACAACTTCCGCGCCCTGCGGGTCCTCAACGAGGACCGCGTGCGGCCCGGCCAGGGCTTCGGCACCCACGGCCACCGGGACATGGAAATCCTTACCTGGGTTCTCGAAGGCGGACTGGCCCACAAGGACTCCCTGGGAAGTTCGGGCGTCATCCGCCCCGGCGAGGCCCAGGCCATGAGCGCCGGCACCGGCATCCAGCACAGCGAGTTCAACGCGTCGGCCACGGAGCCGGTGCACTTTCTCCAGATCTGGGTTATCCCCGACCGGAAGGGCCTCCCGCCCCGCTACCAGCAGCTGGCCTTCGAGGACGCCGCCCTGCGCAACAAGCTGGGCCTGATCGCCAGCCAGGACGGTCGCGAAAACTCCGTGCAGATGAGCCAGGACGTCTCCGTGTCGGTTGCGCGCCTCGATCCAGGTGCGTCCGTGAAGCACGCCTTCGAAGCGGGCCGCGGCGGCTGGCTCCACGTGGCTCGCGGTTCGGTGAAGGCCAACGGCGTCGAACTCCACGCCGGCGATGGCCTCGCCCTCGAGGAGGAGGCGGCTCTGGAGGTGACAGCCTTCGAGGTCGGCGAGATCCTGCTCTTCGATCTGGGGTGAGTCATGCAGCTGCGTGAGATCCGATCCATCGTCCCCGGCAATCCCACGAAGGACGGCAATGGCGTGCCCCTGCGCCGCCTGGTGCCCGGCCGCGGCCAGCACGGCAGCGACGCCTTCCGGGCCATGGACCCCTTCCTCCTCATGGACCACTTCGGCCCGCTGCAGATTCCGCCGGGCAGCGACGCGGGCTTCCCGCCCCATCCCCACCGGGGCTTCCAGACCCTCACCTACCTTATCCAGGGCGCCTTCCGGCACCGGGACAGCACCGGGGGCCACGGCACCCTGCGCCCCGGCGGGGCCCAGCTCATGACCGCCGGCAGCGGCATCGTCCACGAGGAGATGCCCGTGCCCGAGCAGCAGGCCGAGGGCGGGCCCATCGAGGGCGTCCAGCTCTGGATCAACCTGCCGAAGGCCGAGAAAGGGCGTGAGCCCGGCTACGAGGACCTCCAGCCGGAATCCATGCCCTGGCAGGCCTTCGAAGGGGGCCGCCTTCGGGGCCTGGCGGGGACCTGGCTCGGGGTGCAGGGCCCGGCGCGGACACCGGCCGACATCGCCTACGCCCATGTGGAACTGGCGCCCGGCGGCGCCTTCGAGCACGCCCTGCCGGCGGACTGGACCGCCGCGGTGGCGGCCCTGCATGGCCATCTGGAAATCGGCGGCCGCGACGTGCCCGAAGGCTCCGTGGCCCTGCTGGGGGAGGGCGCGGGCCTCCGGGCCGCCAGCCCCGGCGGCGTCAGCTTCATGGTGCTGGCGGGCCTCCCCTTGAAGGAGCCCATCGCCCACTACGGGCCCTTCGTGATGAACACCGCCGAGGAGATCGAGGCTGCGATCCGGGACTACCAGGATGGCCGCATGGGCCATCTGGGCTGATGCGGTCACACTGGAGGATTCCCAGGAACCCCGTGCCGGACTCTGCCCCGCCCTCCATCCACCATCAGCGCCGCGGGTTCTACGTCCTCTGGTCCGCCCTGCTGCTGCTGGGACTGGGGGCCTACGGGTTGTGGGTGACCCCGGCCCGGATGGAAGGCCCGCGCTTCGGCCTGGTGATCCAGGCCGAGGCCCTGCCGGATGGGGTCCAAATCTACGCCTGGACCGGACCCCGCCAGGGTTGGCCCCGGCAGGGGCGGGAGACCTTCGACGGGTTCCGCCCCCTCGTCCGGAACGGCGCGGGAGGCCTCCGGATGGACGCCGTCACCCTGCCGGTGGCCCTGCGCCGCTGGGTGAAGGGCACCATGATCACCTCCCGGAGCCACGACCTCGTCGTGCTGCGCTTCGTCGCGCCGGGGCAGGCTCCCCACTACCTGTTCATGTCGCTGCGGGAGGACTGGTACCAGGGCGTTCTCAGGGACGGCAAGCTCCTGTCCTATTCCCTCCGGCCGCGCTGGGAGGCGCTGAGTCCCGAGAGCGGCCTGCCCCAGGAGCTGCGCTGATCCCCGGGGGCCCGTCCCGGGCTACTTGAGGAACCCCTTCGCCTTGGCCTGGCCTCGCAGGGTCTCCACCATGGCGGCGTCCAGGGTCTTCGCGCCCTCCTTCGCGGCCAGCTCGGCGCGCCTGGCGGCGACGAACTTCTCCCGCTCGGCGCTGAGCTTCTGGATCCGGGCCTGCAGCTCCGCGCGCGCCTTGGCCTTGGCATCCACGTGGGCCCGGGCCTGGGCCGGGGTCATGGCCTGCATCTCCTGGGGGAGGTCCTTCTTGTCCACGCTTTCCAGCTTCTTCCGGCCCGCCCTCTCCGCGTCCACCAGGTCCCAGTCGTCGGCGCGGTAGAAGCCCGAGGCCTTGGCCATCATCCGCTGGTTCACGGAGCCTGCCCCGGCGCCGGAGGCGTTGGCGTCCTGGGCGGCCTGGTTGGCGAAGCCCGCCGTGCCCGCGGCGCCGATGGGGATGTAGGTCTTGTTGAGCTCCAGGCCCAGCTTCTCGATCTCGCCGTCCAGGGGGCAGGGGATGTGGATGGCCTGGCGGTTCTGGTCGATGGCCATGAAGGAGCCGCCCCCCAGGCGCGCGCCGTCCGCCCACTTGGTGTCCACGCCCTCCTGGGTGGGGCCGCAGAAGATGGTGTTCACCAGGATGCCCTTCTCCAGGGCCATGGCGCAGGCGCCGTGGTAGTCCACCTTGCCCTGGGTGAAGGGCTCGTTGCCGGCGATGAAGATCACCTTCAGGTCCTTCGGGGCGGGGCTCCAGCCGAGCCCGTTGGTGGCGGACTGGATGACCTGGCCGCAGTACTCGTCGCCGCCCCGGGTGGTGAGGGCGAAGAGCTCCTGGCTGACCCGGTCCAGGTCCGTGGTGAAGGGCAGCACCATGCGGATGTAGCCCTCCCCGCTCGGGATGCTGGACTTGCCGTACTCGTAGAGGGCCACCCGCAGCTCCGGCGCCTGGCCGTCCCGCTTCAGGGGCGCGAACTCGTTCACGAAGGTCCAGAGCTGGCTCTTCGCCTGGCCGATGAGGCCGTCCATGCTGTTGCTGGTGTCCAGGAGCAGGGCCACCTGGATGAGGGGCCGGGGCGCCTTCGGGGAGGGCGCGGCCACCAGGCCGGCGCAGAGCAGGGTTGGCAGGAGAAAGGCGGAACGGCGCATGGGGCCTCCGGGGCGGGCCAGGAGCTTACATCGGGCTGGCTGATCCAGGAAGTGCGGCGGCGCGGCGAATGGTTTTCTAGATTCGGTGGATCCGCAGGGCACGCTCCACCGTGAAGCCCCCGCTGGCCAGTTTCTGGATCGCCCGCCCCAGGCCTTCCCGGCTGCAGCCCAGTTCGGTGGCCCACTCGATCAGGGGAACCTCACCGCCTTCGGGGTTCGCCTCGATCCACGCCGACCACAGCGCCTCCAACCGCGCCGCGTCCGGTTCGACGGCGTCCCGCCAGCCCCGTTCCTGGGGCCGCATGGGCGCGTAGAACCGTTCGCCGCGCAGCTTCTCGGGCAGGAAGTCCTGGGCCTTCCCGTAGTCCGCGTGGCTGTAGTGGTAGCCCGCGCCCCGGCCCGCGGCCCTGGAGGTGGACGTGTTGGCGTCCCGCAGCGCGTCCGGCACCGGCGCGTCATCGGCGGCGAGGGCGGCGTCGATGGCGGAAATCGTCGCGTTGCTCTTGGGGGCGTTGGCCACGTAGATCACGGCCTGGGCCAGGGGGATGCGGGCTTCGGGCCAGCCGATGCGCTCCACGGCGCGGCTGGCGGTTTCCGCCAGGATGAAGGCCTGGGGATCCGCGTTGCCAACGTCTTCGGCCGCCGTGACCATGAGGCGCCGGGCGATGAAGCGGGGATCCTCGCCGCCGCGGATCATGCGGCTGAGGTAGTAGAGGGCGGCGTCGGCATCGCTGCCCCGGAGGGACTTCTGGAAGGCCGAGGCCAGATCGTAGTGGCCGTCGGCGCGGTCGAAGAGGACGCGGCCGCCCAGGGCCGCTTGCAGGGTTTCCAGATTCCGGGAGGTGTCCGCCAGGTCCCACCAGGTCTCGAGCCCCGTGAGGGCCGCCCGCAGATCGCCCCCGGCCCAATCCGACAGCCAGGAGATGACCTCGTCGTCCGCCGGCTCCTGCTTCTCCCTGGCTTCCGCGCGGCGCAGCACGTTGGCGATGTCCGCCACCTCCAGCCCCTTCAGCGCGAAGACCTGGCACCGGCTGCGCAGGGCCGGGTTCAGGTAGAAGGCCGGGTTCTCCGTGGTGGCCCCGATGAGGATGGCCTCCCCCCGCTCCAGGAAGGGCAGGAGGATGTCCTGCTGGGCGCGGTTGAAGCGGTGGATCTCGTCCAGGAAGAGCACCGGCGCCGCGGCCCGGAAGAGGGGCAGCTTGGCCTGGTCCAGGAGGAACTTCTTCAGCTCCGCCGCGGACCCCGTGACCCCGCTGAACTCCATGAAGCCGTGGCCCGTGGCGTTGGCGAGGATGCGCGCCAGGGTCGTCTTGCCCGTGCCCGGCGGGCCCCACAGCACCATGGAGGGCAGGCGGCCCCCGGCCGCGATGCGGCGCAGGGGGCCGCTGGGACCGAGGAGATGGGCCTGGCCCACCACCTCGTCGAGGGAGGCGGGGCGCAGGCGTTCCGGGAGCGGGGCATCCACCCCTCCAGCCTACGGCAGGCCACGGGATTCGGTGTGCCAGCCCCGGGGCACCGCTTTTCAGGGGAACATGGCGGCGACTGGATCATCCCCAGCTCATCCCACCTGGAGGCTCCATGCCCGGCCTTCGCCGATCTGCCCTCTTCTGCTTCGCCGCCACCCTCCTACCCGCCGCCCTCCTGGCCCAGGCGCCGGCCGCTCCGGGGTCGGCTGTCCCCCAGGGCGGGGCCGACCGCGCCGCCATCACCGCCGCCGCGTTGGACTACATGGAAGGCTGGTACGACGGGGATGCCGCCCGCATGGAGCGGGCCCTCCACCCGGAACTGGCCAAGCGCATCCTCAACGTGGACGACAAGGGCCGGGGCAAGCTCGATCACATGGGCGCCCTGACCCTGATTCTCGGAACCCGCGCCGGTTTCGGCAAGCATACACCCGCCGAGCGCCGGCAGAAGGACGTGCAGATCTTCGACGTCTACGGAAACGCCGCCACGGCGAAAGCCACCATGGCGGACTGGATCGACTACCTGCACCTGGTGAAGGCCAATGGCCAGTGGAAGATCGTCAACGTCCTGTGGGAGCGCAAGCCCGCCCCGCCGAAATCCTGAGCCAACGCTAGGTCCCGGTGCGTTCCGGGGTCTATCCTTCCTCTCATCCCGAGGACTCCCATGGACTTCGCGCCTTCCCCCAAGGCCCGCGACTTTTCGAGCCGACTGTCGGCCTTCCTGGACGAGCACGTGCTCCCGGCGGAGCGGGCCTACTTCCAGTCCCTCGGCGGAGGCCCCGGCCCCTGGCAGGTTCCGCCCCTGATGGCCGGACTGAAGGCCAAGGCGAAGGCCGCGGGCCTGTGGAACCTCTTCCTCCACGATCCGGAGTACGGGGCGGGCCTCTCCAACCTGGACTACGCGCCCCTGGCGGAGCTCATGGGCCGCTCCCTCATTGCGCCGGAGATCTTCAACTGCAACGCGCCGGACACCGGGAACATGGAAGTCCTCGTGAAGTACGGCTCCGAGGCCCAGAAGGCGCGGTGGCTGGGGCCCCTCCTGGACGGCAGCATCCGCTCGGCCTTCTGCATGACCGAGCCCGCGGTGGCCTCCAGCGACGCCACCAACATGGCGGCGACGGCGGAGGTGAAGGGGGACGAGGTCGTGCTCAATGGCCGCAAGTGGTGGAGCAGCGGCATCGGCCATCCGGACTGCGCCATCACGATTTTCATGGGGGTGACGGATCCCGCTGCGGAAAAGCACGCCCGGCATTCCATGGTGCTGGTGCCCGTGGGGACGAAGGGCATGGTGGTCGAGCGCAACGTGCCGGTCTTCGGGAACTTCGACGAGCCTTACGGCCACGGCGAGGTGAGCTTCACGGACGTGCGCGTGCCGGTCGAGAACATCGTCGGCGGCCCGGGCCGGGGCTTCGAGATCGCCCAGGGCCGCCTGGGTCCGGGGCGCATCCACCACTGCATGCGGGTCATCGGCGCTGCGGAGCGGGCCCTCGAGCTGCTCTGCGAGCGGGCCCTCACCCGCGTCGCCTTCGGCAAGCCCCTGGCGCTGCTGGGGGGCAACGGCGACATCATCGCCAACGCCCGCATGGCCATCGAACAGGCGCGACTGCTCACCCTGAAGGCCGCCTGGATGATGGACACCGTGGGCGTGAAGGGCGCCATGAGCGAGATCTCCCAGATCAAGGTGGTGGCGCCCAACGTGGCCCAGACCATCATCGACCAGGCCATCCAGATCCACGGCGGCGCCGGCCTCAGCGACGACTTCCCCCTCACCGCCTTCTTCGCCTACGCCCGGATTCTCCGCATCGCCGACGGGCCCGACGAGGTGCACCGGGCGCTCATCGCCAAGCTGGAGCTGCGCAAGCATGCGGCGCGGCTCGGCCTGCCGAGGGGATGAAGCCATGAGCCTCGCCTTCCTGGACGAGCCCGGGCCCCTGCGCGCCGACGACGCCTTCGACGTGGACAGGGCGGACGCCTTCCTCAAGGCCGCTCTGCCGGGCCTGGCGGGTGCCCCCAACATCCGCCAGTTCCCCGGTGGCGCGTCGAACCTGACCTACCTCCTGCGCTATTCGGACCGGGAGCTGATCCTGCGCTGCCCGCCCCGGGGCCAGAAGGCGGCCTCGGCCCACGACATGCTGCGGGAGGCCCGCATCATGGCGGCCCTGCGGCCGGTCTATCCCCTGGTGCCCAAGATCCTCGCGGTCTGCGAGGACGTCGCCGTGCTGGGGGTGCCCTTCTACGTCATGGAGCGGCTGCGGGGCATCATCCTGCGGCGGGATCTGCCCGAAGGGCTGGTGCTGGGCCGGGAGGGCGTGCGGCAGCTCTGCCTCAACGTCCTCGATCAGCTCATCGCCCTCCACGAAGTGGATTGGAAGGCCGCGGGCCTGGAATCCCTGGGCAAGGGGGAAGGCTACGTCCGCCGCCAGGTGGAGGGCTGGACCGCCCGCTACCGCGCCGCCCGCACCTCCGACGCCGCGGACTTCGAAGGCGTCCTGGCCTGGCTCGCGGCCCGCATGCCGGCCCGGGATTCCGCCACCCGCCTCATCCACAACGACTACCGCTTCGACAACGTGGTGCTGGATCCCGAGGATCCCCTCAAGGTCATCGGCGTCCTGGACTGGGAGATGGCCACCCTGGGCGATCCCCTCATGGACCTCGGCAACACCCTCGCCTACTGGGTGCAGGCGGACGACGACCCGGCCTTCCGGAGCCTGCGCCGGCAGCCCACGCACCTGAAGGGCATGCTCAGCCGGGACGAGGTGATCCGCTACTACGGGGACCGCACGGGGCAGGACCTGCCGGGCTTCTCCTTCTACCTGGCCTTCGGGTATTTCCGCCTCGCCGCCATCGCCCAGCAGATCTACTTCCGCTACGCCCGGGGGGAGACCACGAACCCCGACTTCGCCACCTTCGCCCAGCTCACCCACGTGCTGGAAGGGCGCTGCCTCAAGCTCATGGCCGGCGGCGCCGAATCGGAGCGGCCATGACCTCCTCTCCCTTCGACCTCTCCGGGAAGCTCGCCCTGGTCACCGGCGCCAGCCGCGGGATCGGCGAAGCCATCGCGCGCCTCCTCGCCGTCCAGGGCGCCCATGTCATCGTCTCGAGCCGGAAGCTGGAGGGCTGCGAGGCGGTGGCGGCCTCCATCCGCGCCGCCGGCGGCTCCGCGGAGGCCCTGGTCTGCCACATCGGCGAGCCCGAGCACATCGAGGGCCTCTTCCGCGCCCTGGACGCCCGGCACGGCCGCCTGGACATCCTGGTGAACAACGCCGCCACCAACCCCCATTTCGGGCCCATCGTGGACACGCCGGCGGAGGCCTTCCAGAAGACGGTGGACATCAACATCCGCGGCTACTTCACCATGTGCGCCAAGGGCGCCAAGCTCATGGCCCGGGGCGGCGGCGGGGCCATCCTCAACATCGCGTCCGTGAACGGCGTGCTCCCGGGGCTGCACCAGGGGATCTATTCCATCACCAAGGCCGCGGTGATCTCCATGACCCAGGCCTTCGCCAAGGAGTGCGCGCCCATGGGGGTGCGGGTGAACGCCCTGCTGCCGGGCATCACCGACACGAAATTCGCCTCGGCCCTGGTGCGGGACCCCGCCATCCTGAAGGCCGTCCTGCCCCACGTGCCCATGGGCCGCGTCGCCCAGCCCGGCGAGATGGCCGGCGCGGCCCTCTACCTCGTCTCCCCCGCCGCCTCCTACACCACCGGCGCCTGCCTGCCGGTGGACGGCGGCTATCTCCTCGCGTGAGGTCCGCCATGTCCGGCCTGCGCGGCAAGACCGCCGTCATCACGGGAGCCGGCTCGGGCATCGGCCTGGCCCTGGCGCGGCGGGCGGCCCGGGAGGGGATGAACCTGGTGCTGGCGGACATCGATGCCGCCGACCTCGGCGCCGCCGCCAACGAGCTCCAGGCCGAGGGGGTGGAGGTGCTGGCGCGGGTGGTGGACGTGGCGAAGGCCGATGCCGTGGCGGCCCTGGCGGACGCGGCCTTCACGCGCTTCGGCGCGGTGCGCCTCCTGTGCAACAACGCCGGCGTGGCCCTTTGCAAACCCGCCTGGGAGGTCTCCGCCGAGGACTGGTCCTGGGTGCTCGGGGTGAACCTCCACGGCGTCATCCACGGCCTCCAGGCCTTCGTGCCCCGCATGCTGGCGGAGGGGGAGGCGGGGCGCATCGTGAACACGGCGTCGGCGGCGGGACTGCTGAGCCCGCCGGGCTTCGCCGCCTACAGCGTGAGCAAGCACGCGGTGGTGGCCCTGTCGGAAGTCCTGCACCACGATCTGGCCCTGCGGGGCTCGAAGCTGAGGGTCTCCGTGCTCTGTCCCGCCTGGGTGAACACCCGCATCGCCCAGTCGGAGCGGCACCGGGAGCCCGCGGAACGCCGCGACCCCCCAGCCCTGGACGCGGTGTCCGCCTCCGTGGCCCTGTCGGTGCTCCATGCCACCTCGGCGGGCCTGGATCCCGCGGACGTGGCGGACGCGGTCTTCCAGGCCGACGCGGAGGACCGCTTCTACATCCTCACCCACGGCGCGACGAGGGCCGGCGTCCGGGTGCGGATGGAGGACATCCTGGAGGACCGGCCACCGACCCTGCTGGATCTCAAGGCCTGAGGAGGCACCGATGACCACGCCCTTCACCCACCGCTTCGAAGTCGGCTGGGGCGACCTCGACTTCAACGGCCACATGCGGAACACCGCCTACCTGGACCTGGCGGCGACGGTGCGCATGATGTTCTTCCGCTCCTGCGGCTTCGAGATGCGGGAGTTCGAGCGTCTGCGCTTCGGGCCCGTGGTCCTGAAGGACGAGGTGGAGTACTTCCGCGAGCTGCGCCTGCTCCAGCCGGTGATCGTGGGCATCGAGCTGGCCGGCCTGAACGCCGACGGCTCCCGCTTCAGCATCCGCAACGGCTTCCTCACGGAGGAGGGGAAGCTGGTGGCCCGGGTGACCAGCGCCGGTGGCTGGATGGATCTTGAGGCCCGGCGCCTGGCCCTGCCGCCGGAGCCGCTGAGGCGGGTCCTGGAAAGCCTTTCGCGGGCGGAGGATTTCGCCGAGATCCTGCCGGCGGCCAAGGATTCCGCCGGCAGCTGACCCGGGAAGCGGGGCCGCGGACCGCCGAACCTTCAGTCCCGCAGCGCCGGCAGCGTCTCGCCCTTGGGAATGAATCTCAAGGCCACCCCGTTGTTGCAGTAGCGCAGCCCCGTGGGCGCGGGCCCGTCGTCGAAGACGTGGCCCTGGTGCCCGCCGCAGCGGGCGCAGTGGTACTCCTTCCTCGGATAGCCGATCTTGAAGTCGGTGGTGAAGCCCAGGCGGCCGGGGATGGGATCGTTGAAGGAGGGCCAGCCGGTGCCGCTCTCGAACTTGCTGCGGTTCACGAAGAGGGGCAGGTAGCAGGCGGCGCAGATGAAGGTGCCCTCGCGCTTCTCCTGGAGCAGGGCGCAGGAGCCCGCGCGTTCGGTGGCCTCCTCGAAAAGCACGGCGTAGGCCTCGGGGGAGACCTTGCCCTTCCAGCTCTCCTTGGGCTTGTTCAGGGGCTTGAAGGAGGGGTTCTGGGGCTCGGACACGGGTCCTCCAGGTGAGGCGGATGCGTTGGCGGGGGCTGCCTTGAAGGGGGTGGCGAAGAGGGCGAAGGCCAGCACGGAGAGGGCGGCCAGGGCCAGCAGGGCGCGTCTGTTCATGGTGGATCCTCCCGGGAACCGCACAAGCCTCGCAGGGCTCTGCCGTGTACCGTTGGATGCAGGGAACGCCTCCATCGTTCCTGGAAGGCGCGCGGAGACCATGCGGATGCACCCCCTCAGGATCGTGGCACTGGCCGGCCTGCTCTACCTACTGCTCTGCGCATACGTCTTCCTCGCCCAGCGGGGAATGATGTACTTCCCCACCCGCATGGCCGAACCGGCCTGCCTCCGCCGGGGGCTGGCCCTGGGCTTGGTCCCCTGGCGGGACGGACGCGGCGCCTTCATCGGGTGGCGGGCGCCGGCCCAGGGCTCCGCCGAGGCCCGGGCCCTGGTATTTTGCGGCAACGCCGGGAACGCCCTGGACCGCATGGGCTACGTCCTGGGCCTCCAGGACGCGGCGGTGGCCCGGCGCTGGGAGGTGCTCATCCTCGAGTATCCGGGCTACGGCTCCCGGCCCGGCGAGCCCTCGGAAGCCTCCCTGGTGGCCGCGGGGCTGGAGGCCCTGGACCTGCTGGACCGGGAAGGCGGGCTGCCCACGGTGCTGGTGGGCGAATCCCTGGGCAGCGGCGTGGCGGCCCTCTGCGCGGCGAAACGGCCGGAGCGGGTCCAGGGCCTCTTCCTCCTGACGCCCCTCAACCGCATGCGGGACGTGGCCTCCGCCCACTATCCCTTCCTGCCGTCCATCCTGGTCAAGGACCGCTTCGAGGCCGCTTCGGCCCTCCAGGCCTGGCACGGCCCCCTGGCGGTGATGGTCGCGGAGGGCGACGAGGTCATCCCCGCCCGCCTGGGGCGGCGACTCTTCGATGGCTACGCCGGGCCCAAGCGCCTCTGGACCGCGCCGGGGGCCGGCCACAACGACTGGGACGGCGGGGCGGCCAATCCCCTCTGGCGGGAGGCTTCGGCCTTCCTCCTCGGGGCAGGAGGGTCGGAGTTGTAGCCTGGAAGGCCCCTAGCGGCCCCCGATGACGCACACCGCGCCGGTGCCCTTCAGGCCGCAGTAGCCGTTGGGATGGCGGTCCAGGTACTG
Source organism: Holophagaceae bacterium (assembly GCA_044229575.1). Classification (GTDB taxonomy): domain Bacteria; phylum Acidobacteriota; class Holophagae; order Holophagales; family Holophagaceae; genus JADJVL01. Next base: position 45,349 of record JBGAST010000010.1, read on the forward strand.
CTGGTGGTAGGTCTCGGCGAAGTAGAAGGGCGGGGCGGCCTTCACCTCGGTGGTGACGGCGCCGTAGCCCTTTTGCGCGAGGGCGGCCTCGAAGGTCCTGCGGGTGGCTTCCGCAGCCTTGAGCTGGCTGTCCCGGGTCGTATAGATCGCCGACCGGTACTGGGTGCCCACGTCGTTGCCCTGGCGCATGCCCTGGGTGGGATCGTGGGCCTCCCAGAAGGCCTTCAGCAGCGCCTCGAAGCTGGTCTTCCTGGGGTCGTAAACGACGCGGACCATTTCGGCATGGCCAGTTCGTCCCGTGCAGACCTCCTCGTAGGTCGGATTGGGCGTGCTCCCGCCCTGGTAGCCCACGGCGGTGCTGACGACGCCGGGCAGGCGCCAGAAGAGGCGCTCGGCTCCCCAGAAGCAGCCCAGGCCGAAGAAGGCCTCCTCGGTCCCGGGGAAGGTGCCGTCCACGGCGTTGTGGAAGACCCGGTGAGGCTCGGTTAGGGGCATCTTCGCGGCGCGGCCGGGCAGGGCGGCGCCGGGGGCGGGAAGGGCGGTCTTTGGGGAGTCGCCAAGCAGCATGGTCTTCTCCAGGGCGGGGCGGGACAGGGTGGCGAAGGCGGTGAATCCGGCCGCCGCCAGGGCCAGGACGGCGAGCTTGGCGGTGAGGGGATGCTCCATGATGCCTCCAGGTACAGCTTGAGGCGTCGGCGCGCCCGGCGGTGTGACAGCTTTTGACCGGAAGGCCCTTCGGGGCCTGGGATTCCTGGACAGTCCGTAAACTGGATCCATGCCGCCGCCCGTCTACCTCGATTTCAACGCCACCACTCCCTGCGCGCCCGAGGTCGTGGAGGCCATGCTGCCGTGGTTCGCCGAGCGCTTCGGCAACGCGGGCTCGGCCCATGCCTACGGGCACCTCAGCGACGGGGCCGTGGTCCACGCCCGGGAGGAGGTGGCGGCCCTGCTGAACGCCGCGCCGGCGGAAATCGTCTTCAACGGTTGCGGCACCGAGGGCCTGAACCACGCCTTCCGGGGGGTCTTCGAAGGCTTTCCGGCCAAGCGCCACTTCATCACCACGGCGGTGGAACATTCCGCGGTGCACGCCATCACCGCCTGGCTGAGGCAGCAGGGCGCCGAAGTCACGGTGCTGGGGGTGGACGGGCAGGGACGCCTGGACCTGGCGGAACTCGAGGCGGCGATCCGCCCCGATACGGCCCTGGTCTCCGCCATGGCCGCCAACAACGAGACCGGCGTCCTCTTTCCCATCGCCGACATCGCCCGCATCGCCAAGGCCCGGGGCGTGCTCCTGCACTGCGACGCCACCCAGGCCATCGGCAAGCTTCCCGTGGACGTCCAGGCCTGGGGCGTGGACCTCCTTAACCTCAGCGCCCACAAGTTCCATGGGCCCAAGGGGGTGGGCGCCCTCTACATCCGCCGCGGCTTGCGCCTCAAGCCCTTCCTGGTGGGCGGCGGGCAGGAGCGGGGCCGCCGGGGCGGCACGGAGAACGTCCCGGGCCTCGTCGGCCTGGGCCGGGCGGCCCGGCTCGCGGCGGAACGGCTGCCGGCCATGGCGCGGGTGCGGGACCTGCGGGACCGCCTGGAAGTGGCCTGCCACGCGGCGATCCCGGAGCTCCGGTTCGAGGGAGCCGCTGAGCCACGGCTGCCGAACACCTCGCTCATGAGCTTCAAAGGCCTGGAGGGCGAGGGCCTGCTCCTCCGCCTCAACGAGGCCGGCTACTGCGTGAGCACCGGCAGCGCCTGCAGCACCGGCCAGAAGGAGCCCAGCCACGTGCTGCGGGCCATGGGGGTGCCCCCGGACTTCGCCAGGGGGACCATCCGCGTCAGCCTCGGCCATCACACCTCGGACGCCGACGTGGACGGGATTCTCCAGGTCCTGCCCAGCCAGGTGGAGTCCCTGCGCGCCCTGGACCCCTTCGCCCGCTGAGGAGGCGCTCCCCAAGTCCCCACATGTGATCCCGGACACCGGAGGGACGTCCGACCCTTCACGGACATCCGATCGGAGTCCGCGATGACCATAAGGCCGTGGTTTACGGGGGTTCTCGTCGTGGCCCTGCTAGGCACCGCGGCCCGGGGGCAGGGGGCCCATGACGCCAAGCCCGCCGCCGCCCCGCCCGCCGCGCCGGCGAAGGTGAGGCTGGTGGAGGCCAAGCCGCCCCCCTTCACCGAGGGCATTTTCCCCTGCACCAGCTGCCACACCGGGGACTTCAAGGCCAACAAGCGCACCCTCGAGTTCCACGACGACGTGCAGGGTGAGTTCAACCACGACAACGAGAACCGCTGGTGCCTGGACTGCCACGACGGCAAGAACCGGGACATGCTCCACCTCACCGGCGGCGCCCTCATCCCCTTCACCGAGTCCTACCGGCTGTGCGGCCAGTGCCACGGCGACAAGTACCGGGACTGGAAGCGGGGCGTCCACGGCAAGCGGGTGGGGCAATGGAACGGCGAGCGGACCTACCTGCTCTGCGTGAACTGCCACAACCCCCACACGCCCCGCTTCAAGCCCATCAAACCCCTTCCGCCGCCCGTGCGGCCCAGCGAGATGAAGCGATGAGCCACGACCCGTCCTGTCCCTGCCCCGGTGAGCAGGCCCCCGACCCGAGCCGCCGCACCGTGGTGCAGTTCCTGGCCGCCGGCGCCGCCGCCGCGAGCACGGGGTGCAGCCTGGAGTCCTTCTTCCGCAAGTCCTTCCGGGAGCTCAACCCCGCCCAGGTCCGGCGCTACGTCGCGGAGCTGGAGGGCAAGTACGGCCGGAAGTTCGGCAAGGCCGTGAGCGTCGGCACGGCGGGACCCATGGACGGCGTGAAGTTCGGCTACGGCCTCGACCTGTCCCGCTGCGTCGGCTGCCGCCGCTGCGTGTACGCCTGCGTGGAGGAGAACAACCAGTCCCGGAAGAACCCCCAGATCCAGTGGATCCGCGTCCTGGAAATGGACAAGGCCCACGGCGTGGACGTCAACCATTCGGACATCTACTACGACGCCGAGCAGGTGCCGCGGCCGGGCAAGTTCTACATGCCCGTCCAGTGCCAGCAGTGCGACGACCCGCCCTGCGTCAAGACCTGTCCCGTGGGCGCCACCTGGAAGGAGAAGGACGGCATCGTGGCCATCGACTACGACTGGTGCATCGGCTGCCGCTGCTGCATGTCCGCATGCCCCTACGGCGCGCGGCACTTCAACTGGGCGGAGCCGGACCTGCCCGCCGCGGAGCTGAACCCCAGGACCCACATGCTCGGCAACCGGCCCCGGCCCAAGGGCGTCGTGGAGAAGTGCACCTTCTGCGTCCAGCGCACGCGGCAGGGGCTGTACCCGGCCTGTGTCGAGATCTGCCCCGTGGGCGCCCGCAAATTCGGCAACCTCCTGGATCCGGAAAGCGAGATCCGCCAGGCCATGGACACCAAGCGGGTCTTCATCCTGAAAGAGGACCTGGCCACCCATCCGAGCTTCTTCTACTTCTACGCGACCTAGGGGGGAACCATGGAATTCCTGCGATTCCTCAAGGGCTGCGGGCAGATCGTCCTGAAGGGCGACCGCACCTACCGGATCTGGGTGGGCTCGCTCCTCGCCCTCATCGCCCTCGGGCTCTTCGCCTACACCTTCCAGGCGCGGCAGGGGCTCATCGCCACCAACCTGAGGGACCAGGTGTCCTGGGCCTTCTACGTGGGCAACTTCACCTTCCTGGTGGGCATCGCCGCGGCGGCGGTGCTTCTGGTGATCCCCGCCTACGTCTATGACTGGGGCCCCATCAAGGAGGTCGTGATCCTCGGCGAGCTGCTCGCCATCTCCGCCATCATCATGTGCCTGCTCTTCGTCCTGGTGGACATGGGGCGGCCCGACCGCTTCCTGCACATCATGCCCTTCCTGGGCAGCCCCAACTTCCCCATGTCGGTGATGGCCTGGGACGCCCTGGTGCTGAACATCTACCTGGGCGTGAACTTCGCCGTGGTGGCGCACATCCTCTACAAGGGCTTCTACGGCCACCCCTACAACAAGAAGATCGTCGTCCCCCTCGTGCTCTTCTCGATCCCCATGGCCGTCTCCATCCACACGGTCACAGCCTTCCTGTACAACGGCATGGCGGCGCGGCCCTACTGGAACGCCTCGATCCTGGCGCCGCGCTTCATCGCGTCGGCCTTCTGCTCCGGCCCCGCCGTGCTCCTGGTGCTCTTCCAGGTGCTCCGCAAGCGGACCGGGCTGCAGATCAAGGACGAGGCCATCCAGAAGGTGGCCGAGCTGATGGCCTACACCATGTTCCTGAACCTCTTCCTGCTGGGGGCGGAGCTCTTCAAGGAGTACTACTCCGCCACCGAGCACCTGCTCTACACCCAGTACTTCTGGGCGGGCATCGGCGAGCACCGCGCCCTCGTGCCCTACGCCTGGGGCGGCCTCGCCTGCAGCGTGATCTCCTTCTTCATCTTCCTGGTGCCCAAGTGGCGGCGGAACATGACCCTCCTGAACATCGGCTGCGTCCTGATCTACAGCGGCGTGTACATCGAGAAGGGGATGGGCCTGGTGATCCCCGGTATGACGCCCGACACCCTTGGGGAGATCTACGAGTACCAGCCCACCTGGGTGGAGTGGTTCGTCTCCGCGGGGATCTACGGCATCGGCTTCCTGGTCTTCACCCTCCTGGTGAAGGTGGCGGTGCCCATCATGTCCGGCCAGTTCACCAAGGTGCAGGGCGCCGCGCCCGAGCCCGGGCCCGGGCCTGAAGCCGCGGAGGCGCCGGCGGGCTGAGACGGGAGGGCATCGTGCGGGTCCTGGTCACCGGCGCCACGGGCTACATCGGCGGGCGCCTGGTGCCCCGGCTCTTCGCCCTGGGCCACGGGGTGCGCTGCGTGGCCCGCAACGCCAGCCGCCTGGAGGGGCACCCGTGGCCGGACGTGGACGTGGTCCAGGCCGACCTCTCGGAGGCGGAAGCCCTGCCCGGCGTCCTGGCTGGCGTGGAGGTGGCCTACTACCTGGTCCATTCCATGGCCATGGGCCAGGCCTTCCGGGAGCGGGACCACGCCATGGCCCTGGCCTTCGGGAAGGCCGCGGCGGAGGCCGGGGTGCAGCGCATCATCTACCTGGGCGGCCTCGGGGATCCGGAGACCGTGCACAGCAAGCACCTCATCAGCCGCCAGGAGGTGGGCCGCGCCCTGGCGGAGTCCGGCGTGCCCGTCATCGAGTTCCGCGCGGCGGTGATCGTGGGCTCGGGCAGCGCCAGCTTCGAGATGATCCGCCACCTGACGGAGCGCCTGCCGGTGATGGTCACGCCCACCTGGGTGAACACGCGCTGCCAGCCCATCGGCGTGCGCTCGGTGCTGGAATACCTGGTGGAAGCCCTGGACCATCCGACCGCGCGCGGCATCTACGAGATCGGCGGCCTCGACATCCTCAGCTACCGGGAGATGATGCTGCGCTACGCCCGCTTCCGCGGCCTGCGCCGGCTCATCATCAGCTTCCCGGTGCCCAAGCCCGAGCTGAGCAGTCGCTGGGTGGACCTGGTGACCCCCATCCCCTTCCGCATCGCCCACCCGCTGGTGGAAAGCCTCCAGACGGAGGTGGTGGTGCGGGACACCCGGGCCCTGGACACCTTCCAGGTCCGGCCCACGGGCTACGACGAGGCGGTGGAGCGGGCCCTGGCCCGCATGGCCACCGAGGACGTGGAGACCACCTGGGCTTCGAGCCTCGCCAGCTTCAGCACCGGCCAGCCGGAGGCGGACCGGCTGGGCGCCCACGAGGGCATGCTCCTGGACCGGCGCCGGCGCCGGGTGAGCGCCTCCCCGGAGAAGGTCTTCGAGGCCATCTGCGCCCTGGGCGGCGAGGAGGGCTGGCCCGCGGGCAACGCCCTGTGGCAGCTCCGCGGCTTCCTGGACCGCCTGGCCGGCGGCGTGGGCATGCGCAGGGGCCGCCGCCATCCCCGGGAGCTGCGGGTGGGGGATCCCCTGGACTTCTGGCGGGTGGAGGCCCTGGAGGCGCCGCACCTGCTGCGCCTGCGGGCGGAGATGAAGCTGCCGGGCCGGGCCTGGCTGCAGTTCGAGGTGCGGCCCGACCCCGGCGGCGCCCGGGTGGAGCAGACCGCCTTCTTCGAGCCCCGGGGCGTCCTGGGCTACGCCTACTGGTACTCGGTGCTGCCCCTGCACCGCTTCGTGTTCCCGGGGCTGGTGGGGGCCTTGAAGGACAGGGCCGAAACCTAGGCCGCGTCCGGCACACGCGGGGCCTAAGGGACCGTCCAGAAGGGCGCTGGCCGCTTCCCAAGGCCCGCTAGGCCAGGAGTTCGGCGAGGTAGTGCGCGAGGGCCCGGTCCAGCCAGTGGTGCCCGGGCACGTTCCCGTCCACGTAGCCCATGTGGCCGCCGGAGTCCTCGAGGTGCAGGTGGACGAAGGCGGACTTCGCCGCGGCCGCGTGGTCCCGCCAGTCGATGAAGGGATCATCCTTGGCCATGAGGATCACCGTGGGCCGGTCGATGCGGTGGAGGTGCGGGGCCGCGCTGCAGCGGGCGTAGTAGTCCTCCCGGTCCCGGAAGCCCGACGCGGGGGCGGTGTAGGCGTCGTCGAAGTCGTGGAGGGGCCGCCACCACTGCACCCGGTACTGGTCGGGGATGAGGCCCGCGCGGACCCGGTCCCGGATCGACCGGCGGCAGCGCAGGACGAAGCGCAGGTCATAGACCCGGTTGAAGCCGCGCTTCAGCAGGTGGGCGCCGCGCTCCAGGTTCACGGGCGGGTTCACGGCGATGGCCACGTCGGGCTTCTCGAAGCGGCCTATGCCTTCCCCCAGGTTGAGGAGCAGGGCGTTGCCGCTGAGGGAAAACCCGACCGCGGCGATCCGCTTCCCGGGATGCTGCCGCCGGACCTCGGCGAAGACCGCGCCGAGGTCGTCCGCGCGGCCGCTGTGGTAGGTCCCCGCCGCCAGGCCCGCGCCATCCCCGCAGCCCCGGTGGTTCATGCTCCAGGCCCAGTGTCCCAGGCCCCGGGCGATGGCGACGCCCCGGTGCATGTAGTGGGCGTCGTTGCTGCCGGCCAGGCCGTGGAAGAAGCAGACCACCGTGTCCGACTCCCCGGCGTACTCCCGGCCCGCCAGCCGGTCCCCGCCCGCGAGTTCGACCTGCACCTCCCGGAAGGCCTGGCCTGCCTTTGCGAAGGGCAGGTAGTTCCCGAAGATGGTCTGGGAGTGGCTCCCCCGCGCCCACCAGGGCGGGCGGCAGGGGGGCAGGGGGGTGGCGGGACCGGGTTGCGGACCGGGCCGGCTCACTTGCGTCCGCGGCTGACTTCCGTGAAGCCCCGCATGAAGGAGACGTTCTTGATCTGGCCGTCCCTCCAGGTCGTCTTCACCATGGTGATGGCGTGCTTGGGTTTGGCGTGGTGGAAGGTCATGAACCACTCGTCCCCTTCGTCCAGTTCCTTGAGGGTGAGGGCCACGTTGGTCGCCTTGGCCCGCTCCTTGGCCAGGGCTTCGATCCGGGGCCGCCACTTCAGGATGTAGGCCATGAAGTAGGTCTCCGCCGGGAAGGCCTCCTGGAGGCCCGGGGATTCCCGGTAGAGCTTGCGGGTGGCCTCCTCGCTGCGGAAGCTCTCCACCACGTTGCGCAGGCGGGTCCATTCCTGGGCCGTGATGGTGCGTTCGTTCAGGATCACCGGCTGGGCGAGGGCCGGAAGGGCGGCCGCGGCGACCAGCAGGGCGGGCAGGGTTCGGCGGAGCATGGGCACCTCGGGTGGGACGGTTTCATCCTAGCCGGAACTCCGGGAGGGCAGTCAGCTCTTCCAGCGCCTCGGATCGGGTTCCTGCAGGCCGAGCTGGTCCAGGATGCGCGTCGCGAAGGTGTCGAAGAGGGCCTCGAAACTGTCCGGCCGCGTGTAGAAGCCCGGCATCAGGGGCATGACGACGGCGCCGGCGTCGTGGACCCGCAGGAGGTTCTCCAGGTGGATGCGGTTCAGGGGCGTCTCCCGCAGGCAGAGCACCAGGGGCCTGCGCTCCTTCAGGCAGACGTCCGCCGCCCGGCTCACGAGGCCCTCGCTGACGCCGGCGGCGATGCGGCCCAGGGCCCCGGCGCTGCAGGGCACGAGCACCATGCCGTCCTGGCGGTGGGAGCCCGAGGAGATGGCGGCGCCAAGATCCCGTTCGTCGTGGTGCCGGACCTTCGGATCCAGGGCGCAGAGGTCCTTCACCCCCAGACCAGTCTCATCCAGCAGGCAGCGTTTCCCGGTGACCGAAAGGAGCAGGGTGACTTCGTCCACCTCCGGATTCGCGGCGAGGCGGCGCAGGGCGGCCACGCCGAAGGCCGAGCCCGAGGCGCCGGTGATGGCGAGGGTGAAGCGTTTGCCCATGCCACCAGTGTAGGGGTACCGGCGGCCGATCCGTGACCCCGGCAGGCCGGAACCTCGGGGCGCCCGGCCCCTGGAGGTCAGCGCTTCTGGGCGAGGGCCGCCCAGCGGGCGGCGTGGGCCGGATCGAGCTCCGCCAGGCTCCGGAAGACCTGGGGCCCCTGGTAGCCGAGGCTCTGCGCCTTCAGGAAGCACTCCATGGCCTTTCCGGAGTTCCGAGTGGTGGTGACCCCGTCCCCCGTGAGGTAGCGGCCCCCCATGGCGGCCCAGGCCTCCGGGATGTCGTGCTTCATGCAGAGGTTCAGGAAGGGCTGGTCCTGGGCGCTCGGATTCACGGCGATCCCCATCCGCTTCAGCGCTTCCAGGACCCTCGGGCTGGGTTCGGCCTGGCCCGCGGAAACCAGGAGATAGGCCAGGTAGTACTTGATGGCGTCCTGAGTCCGGGGCTCCTTCTTGGCGGTCGCGGGATCGTAGCTTTCTGCCAGCTTCAGGTAATAGGGGCCATTGGCCCAGCGGTCGTCCTGCTTCAGGGACAGGGTGGCCTTCAGCCAGAGCTCCCGGGCCCGGGCCACGTCACCCTGCTGGTAGCTGCGGTCGGCTTCCAGCTCCAGGGCCGCGGGGTCGCCGCTCTCGATCCGCTTCGCGAGCTCGGCCGCCGAGGAGGCCTCCTCCCCGTAGACATCGGCGTCCGCCGGCGTGAGCTTGCCGTATTCGGCCGCCAGGGCCCGGTAGAACCAGGGATTCCCGTCCTGCTCCAGGGTGGCGATCCTCCGGGCCACGGCTTCCTGGCGGTAGTTGCCGCCCCGGGACGAGCGGTACCGCCCTTCGGAGTTCGATTCGAAGGCATCGCTGTCGGAGTTCCCGTACTTGTAGAGGGACTCGAGGGCGTTCTGGCATGCGTTGTCGGTGGTGCCGAGGCCCTCCTTCTGGATGAACTGGGAAACCCTGCTCAGGTTCTGGATGTTGTCCCTCACCAGGGCGACCAGCCGGCGTTTGCCCTCCAGCGGGCGCTTGTTGAGGAAGAGCAGCTTGGCCTCCTCCATGCCGATGTCCACCTGCTTGGGATTCGCCTGGGCCGCCTTCTGCATCCAGCCCAGGGCGGCGCCAAGGTCCACCGGGGTGCCGGTGCCGGCCTGGAGGCACCGGGAGGCGAGGACCATGGCCTCGGGATTCCCCATCTCCGCCATCCGGACGGCCAGCCGGAACCGGAGGTCAGGTGCGTCCCCATTGCTCTTCACGAGGGCCAGGGCCTTCGTCATGGCCTTCTCCCGCACCTCCGGGCTGAAGCTGCCCAGATCCGCAAGCAGGCCCTGGTTCGGATTCACCACGGGGAGAGGCCTGGAGAAGGGCCATTCGAGTTTCTTCCCTCGCCGCTGGAAGGCCTCGATGTTCGCCGCCAGTTCCGCGGAGCCATGGAAGCGCGATTCGACGCTCCGTTCCACCCACGAATACGCGAAGGTGAGCGCGAGGATGGAGAAACCGCCCCGCGCGAACAAGCTGCCCCACGGGATGTCGAAGGTCTCGTTCATGCGCTTGAAGGTGTACCAGACCAGGAACACAAGGGCGACGAGCCGCAGGAAGGGGAACAGCGTGAAGGGGGCGAGCATCGCCCCGAGCATGGCCAGGATGCTCAACGCCTTCCGGAAGTCCATCACCCGCGGATCGGAATGGCGGCTCAGGCTCCAGGCGGTGAGGGCGGACCACAGCCAGCCGAGGGCGAACACGGTGACCGGCAGAGCGAGGTAGGCGAGCCAGTAGCCCTTGGCGATCACGAAGAGCAGCGGATAGACCGCGAGCTCATGCACCGGGTTGGGCGTCGTGGCGGAGGAAAGGGAGGCTCCCACCAGGACCATGGCCGCCATCAGGACGCCGGTCAGGAGGAGCATGACGAAGGGCGCCAGCAGCGAGGCCAGGAAGAGGAAGCCCTGGGCCCGGACGAACCTCCTCCAGTCGACCCGCCGCCCGAAGGCGTCGAAGGGATCGAAGTAGCCCCGTCCCACGAAGGCCCTGGCCTTGTCGAGGCGGGTGGGCGCGCCGGGCTCCGCCGGCGGCTCCAGGGCCGGCAGGGGCGGGAGCTCGATCCGGGCGGGGACCGTCGGCGGCGCGGGGGGCGTCCGCGGCTCGGGGATTTCGCCCAGGAGGATTTTCACCGGCCGCTCAACCCCGGTTTCCGTCGGGGCAAACTCGGGTCCCGATTCATGCTCGAATGATTCGTTGCTCATATGCTGTCCCTGCAGACGTGGGTGGGCCCGACAGGCCCAACACGGCCTGATGACATGATCGAAGGCTATCCCGAAACCCGCCGAAAAAACCGGCTGCCCGCCTCCGCGCGCCTTGGTGGGGGCCACTTTTGCCCACCGTCACACGCCGCCCAGCAACTCCCCGCCCATGACCCGCGAATCCCCTCAATCCGCAGACGGCCCGAAGGCCATGGCGCCGGACGACGTGCGGGCCCTGGTGGCGCTGGTGGCCGCCATGACCCGGTGGGAACTCCTTGCGGCGGCCCAGGCCACGGCGCGGGTGCGACGCGTGGTGGAAGGCTTCGACCTGGATCCGGGACCAGATGTCCCAACGCTTTCCCGTCGTCCGGACCTGGCTTCCTTCGAATCCTCCCTTTCGAGGCTCAGGAGCGCCTCCCGCCCCGTGCGCGAACTCGCGATGCAGGGCGCCCTGGAACTGGCCATCGGCAGCGGCACCCTGCCCCTGGCCCAGAACCTGGCCCTGCGCATGGTCGCCGAAGCCCTTGGCCTCGAAACCATCCAACTGGGCGCGCTCTTCCAGGAGCGAACCGGGGCCGCCCTCCCGGATCCGTGGGATCCGAGCGAGCCGGAAGCCTGGCAGGAGCGGCTCCAGCCTGGAGCTGTCCGGGGGACCGGATGGGATGACGCGGGACCGGGTCCGGCCCCGCCTCCGACGGCCCCCAAGGCGGCTGGAGATCCCCGCATCGCCCGGATCAAGGCGCTGGCCCTCCTCGGCCTGGAGGAAGGCGCCTCCGAGGAGGACATCCGGAAGGCCTTCCGGCGGGTCAGCAAGGTCCATCATCCCGATCGCTATTCCGAGCTGGGGCCCGATGCCGCCGCCGAGGCCACCGAAGCCTTCCGCCGCATCAAGGACGCCTATGACTTCCTCCTGGAGGGCGGAAGGCCATGAGGAACCTCTACCAGGATCTCGGCTTCGACCGGATCGTGGAGGACCCGGAGCGGATCGCGGCGGCGATCGCCGCTTCTCCGCTGCCGCCCCCGGCCCGGCGAGCCGCCGCGTTCGTCCTGCAAGAACCCCTCCGGAAGGCCCGCTACGACTGGGCCTTGAGCGCCGCGCAGGAACTCGCCGGATGCCGGACGCGGATGGGCCTCGACCCGGAGGGGTTCCTCGCGCTCTCCCAGGCCCGGCGCTCCGGAAGACCTGGCCAACCCTTCCCCTCGAAGTCCGGACTTCCCACGCTGGCGGTGGTTGGAACCGTGGTCCTGGCCCTCGCGGGCATCCTGGTCTGGCTTGGATCCCTCGCCTCCGCGCCGGTGGAGGCGCCGGCGGGTCCGACCCCCCCGGTGCTGGGCTCATCCACCCCGAACAGTCCGCCACCGGGGCCATCGGAAAGCGTTGCAGCCCCGGGGCACAACCCCAGGCTTCCCTACCCGGGCCTCGCCCAGGTCCCCCCTCCCGATCACGGTTGGATGCGGACCGAGAGCACCTTCGAACCCACGGTGCCTTGGCGCGTCGATACGGATCCAGGGGAGGACTACCTCCTGACCCTGAAGGAGGCGCGGACGGGTCGGACGGTGCTGTCCCTCTACCTCAAGGGCGGGAAGTCCTTCCAGGGGCTTGTCCCCCAGGGGGAATTCGAGCTGTCCTACACCTCGGGCTCCTTCTGGTATGGCTTCGAGCACCAGTTCGGTCCGGGCTCCCAGGTGGTGAACACCGGGCAGGCCTATCGGATCGTGGAGGCCGGCGGGGAGTGGGCCCTGCGTCTGAGGCCGGCCCTGGAGGCCCAGGGCGCGAAGCCCTAGCCTTTCATCGGCATTCCGAGAGGCCCCCGGCCGGCATCGTGACGGGGATCCCGGGGAGAAGCGCTGAAACGGCACGGCGGGTGAACTAGTCTGGTGGGCGGAGAGCCTCCATGTCCCTCGACCTCCCCATCCGCCCCCGCCGCAACCGCAAGAGCGCCGTCGTGCGCGATTTCGCCCGGGAGACCTTCATCGGCCCCGAGCACTTCGTGCTGCCCCTCTTCATCCATCCCGGCAAGGAGGACCAGCCCATCGCCTCCATGCCCGGCTGCTCGCGCCTCACCCTGGCTTCCATGCTGAAGGAAGCCGAGGGCGCCCTGAAGGAGGGCGTGCGGGCCTTCGACCTCTTCCCCGCCATCCCCGAAAGCCAGAAGACGCCGGACGCGAAGGAGGCGTGGAATCCCGAAGGCCTGGTGCCCGCGGCCATCCGCGCCATGAAGAAGGAATTCCCGGAAAGCCTCGTCATCACCGACGTGGCCCTGGACCCCTACAACAGCGACGGCCACGACGGCCTCGTGAAGGGCGGGAAGATCCTCAACGACGAGACCGTGCAGCTCCTGGTCATGCAGGCCCTCTGCCACGCGGAGGCCGGCGCCGACGTGATCTCGCCCAGCGACATGATGGATGGCCGCATCGGCGCCATCCGCGGCGCCCTGGACCACCGCGGCTACACGGACGTGAGCCTGCTGTCCTACTGCGTGAAGTACGCCAGCGCCTTCTACAACCCCTTCCGGGACGCCCTGGATTCGGCCCCGAAATTCGGCGACAAGAAGACCTACCAGATGGACCCCGCCAACGCCCGGGAGGCCCTGCGGGAACTCGAGCAGGACGAGCTGGAGGGCGCCGACATCGTCATGGTGAAACCCGCCTGCCCCTTCCTCGACGTCATCCGCCTCGTGCGAGACAACACGGCCCTGCCCGTCGCCGCCTACCAGGTGAGCGGCGAGTACGCGATGCTCAAGGCCGCGGCCATGAACGGCTGGCTCGACGAGCGCCGCACCGTCCTGGAATCCCTGCTGGGCATCCGCCGCGCCGGCGCGGACCTGATCTTCACCTACTTCGCGCGGCCCGCGGCGCGGTGGCTGAAGGAGGGGTGAGGGCCCCGACCTGTCCGCCTCTCAGTCGTCATCATCCGGGAAACTCGTGTAGGCCCCGAAGAACAGCGCGTTCAGGAAGGCCCGGGTGGTGTACGGCGACATGCCCCGGAACACGGGATCGCCGGCGAAGAGGATGAGGCCGCCTCGTCCCTTGCGCTCCCGCAGGGCGTAGGCGGTGTGGTGGAGCTTGACTTCGAGGGCCTTGGGCAGCAGGCCGGAGAGCTTGAGGTCGGGGCCGGGGGCGGGCTTCTCTGCATCCTTCGAGCCGCCCTCCTTCTTCTCGGCCTCCTTCTTCGCCGCCGGACCGGGGTAGTGGATGGGATTCTCGCCGCCAGCACTGAGCTCCAGGATGGTGTCGCTGGTGTTGAGCACGGCGCCTTCAGAGCCGTTCAGCCCCCAGGCCAGGGGATGGCTCGTATCCACGTCCACCTTCAGCAGAGCGCCGGGGATGCTTTCCTGGAGGGCCCGGTCCTCGCGCTTGGACCAGGGCTGGACGAGCTCCGCAGGGTCGCGCTTCTCGGGCTCCTTCTTGGGATCCTTCTCTTTCAGGCGCGCCTCCTCGGCGGCGCGGGAGAGGTGGCGGAAGCCGGTGTCCGTCAGCCCTGCGCGGCTCGCGAAGACGGCGCCGCCCTGCAGGCCCACGAGCATGCCGCCCTCGGCGCACCACGACTTGAGCTTGGCGATGCCGCCCTCGCCGAGGACGCCCTTCCAGCCATTGCCGCCGCTGCCATCGTCCACCAGGACGAGGTGCGTGTACCGGTGCAGGAGGGCGCCGCCGAAGCGGTCCGCGCGCACCTGGGCGAAGGGCAGGCCCGTCTCCCGCAGGACGTGCATCACGGCGCCCAGGCTGGTCGCATTGGCGGGCCGATCCATCAGCACCGCGATCTTCGGGAGCTTCAGGGGACCCACCTTGAAGGAGCCGAGGTCCGGGCCGCTCTCCACCAGGGCCGAGTTGGCGGCGGCCATGGGATGGCCGTGCTTCGATCCCAGCTCCTGCAGCCTGGCTCGCAGTTTGGCCAGATCGTTCTGCCGGGGGGGGAAGATGACCGAGCCGGCGCCGTAGGCCTGCCCCTGGATCGTGAAGGGCTCGGAGGACACGGTGCCCTTGAAGCCTTCCCTGAGCAGGGCGGCGAGGGTGCGCTCCCGGCCCTCGAAGCCCGAAGGCAGGACGTAGGCCCAGCGGGCTTCGGCCAGGGCCGCCGGGGCCTCCGGAGCGATGGGCGCCGTTCCCGTCCGGGGCCGCGTCCTCGCGAGGAAGGCCTGCACGTGGAAGGTCAGGGGCAGGCTCCAGGCCGTGACGTCGTAGCTGGGCTTGGGCCCCATGCGGGCCTCGCGCTCCAGCAGGGCGATGGCCGTCGGCCCGTGGGGCTGGTCCAGGGGCACCAGGTAGGCGCCGGCCTTCACGGTGTCGGGCACCTTGCCGGGAGCGACGGCTTCGAGCCCCGCGGTGGACAGGGCTTCGGTGGTGCGCAGCACCTCGACGCCGTTGCGGCGCAGCAGGTCCACGAGGGCGGCGCTGCGGCCGGGGTCGGGCTCCGCGGCGATGATGAAGGACCCCGCCCGGTCGCCCAGCTCCAGGCGCTCCCGCCGCACCCTGTGGAAGTCGGAGAGGAGGGCGTGGCGGTTCTCCGCCGCGGTGCGCACGGTGGCCAGGCTGGCGGTGAAGTGGCGGTGGATGCGGGTCGCGAGGGTGAGGTTCTCGCCGTCCTTGCGGGTGTAGGAGAGGCCGCCGGGGCTGGCCATCTCGAAGGTCATGCCCACGGCGCCATGGAGGCTGGGCCAGCTGTCGCCGTAGCTCGGGTAGAAGAGGTCGAAGCGCTCCTTGGAGTAGTAGGCCAGCCCCTCGGCGTCGAAGGCCCTTGCAAGGCCCCGTCCGAAAGCCACCTGCCAGGTGGACCCGAAGGGGCGCGGGATGGCTTCGTGCACCGGCTGCATGCTGGGCGGGAAGTAGTAGCTGCCTTCGGGCTCCATCTCGTGGTGGTCCGCCAGCACCTGGGGGTTCCAGGCCAGGAAGGCCGCGGCCTTGGCCCGGCTCTCCCCCTGGGTCTGCCAGGCCCAGTCCCGGTTCAGGTCGAAGAGGCGGTGGTTGAAGCGTCCCCCCGGCCAGCGGGCCTGGTTCTGGGCGTCCTGGCCGTCGCTCGGGTTCTGGCCCTGCACGACTTCGCCCACCGCCTGGGCGTGGCGGTCCCGCCCGTCGGGGTTCTGGGTCAGGTCCAGGAGCAGCACCACCTTGTCCAGCTGGGCCAGCACATCGGCAGCTTCGCTGGCGGCGAAGTGGTAGGCCACGGCGAGGGCCGCCTCGCTGCCGCTGGCCTCGTAGCCGTGGACGGAGTACCCGAGCCACACGAAGGCGGGATTGGCCTTGGCGATGGCCTCGGCCTCCGCGGACGAGCAGGTCCTGGGATCGGCGAGCTTCCCGTTGGCGGCCTTCAGCGCCTCCAGGCGGGCCAGGTTCGCCGGGCTGGTGAGGATGAGGAAGGGCTGGGGCCGGCCCTCTTCCGTGACGTTCAGGATCTCGAGGCGGGCCCGGTCCTTCGCCGCCTCCGCCAGGGCCTTCGCGTAGGCCACCAGGGCGCTGTGGGGCGTGTAGGCCCTGCCCAGGTCCGGTTTCGGGACGCCGGCGCGGTAGGCGCTGGAGGGGAACCAGGTGGCGTCGGGGAATCCCGCGGGGGTCGCGGCGGCGGCGGGCAGCGCGCAGATCAGGGCCGCGAGGGCGGGCAGCGACGTCACGGGGGCTCCGGGGAAAGAGCCATCGTAACGCGAGTCTTGATGGCCTCTACAGGGCGAGGAAGGCCGGCCCCGCGTGGGTGATGCTGCCCGCCCCGAAGGTGATCACCAGATCGCCGGGCAGGGTCGCCCCCTTCAGCGCCTTCGGCAACTCCTCCACGTCCGCCACGAAGCGGACGTCCCGCTGGCCGTGCTGCCGCAGGGTTTCGGCCAGGACCTCGCCGCTCACCCCGGGGAGGGGATGCTCCGAAGCGGCGTAGATGTCCGTGAGGAAGACTACGTCCGCCTCGAAGAAGGCGCGGCCGAACTCCTCCATCAGGGCCTGGGTGCGGGTGTAGCGGTGGGGCTGGAAGGCCACCACGAGGCGCCGCTCCGGGAAGCCCTTGCGCGCGGCCTTGAGGGTGGCCGCGATCTCCGTGGGGTGGTGGCCGTAGTCGTCCACCACCAGCACGCCATCCTTCTCGCCCCGGTTCGTGAAGCGGCGTTCGGCGCCGGTGAAGGCCGCCAGGCTGGTCCGGACGGATTCGACGGGGACGTTGAGCTCGAGGGCCACGCCGATGGCGGCGAGGGCGTTCAGCACCATGTGGTGCCCGGGGACCCCCAGGGAGAAGGCCCCCAGGTCCGCGCCGTCGGCGTGCACGTGGAAGGTGGTCCGGAAGCCGTGCTGGCGGATGCCCTTGGCCCGGATCTCCACCTGGGGGTTGGTCCCGTAGGTGACGACGCGGCGGTTGATGCGGGGCCGCAGGTTGGAGGCGTGGGCGTCGTCCATGCACAGGAAGACCGCGCCGTAGAATGGGACCTTGTTGGCGAAGGCCTGGAAGGCGTCGCAGATCTCGTCGAGATCCTTGTAGTGGTCCAGGTGCTCCCGGTCGATGTTGGTGATCACCGCGAGGGTCGGGTTCAGGAGCAGGAAGCTCCCGTCGCTCTCGTCGGCCTCCGCCACCAGGAGCTGGCCCTTCCCCAGCTTGGCGTTGCTGCCGAGGATGTTCAGCTTCCCGCCGATGACGATGGTGGGGTCCAGGCCCGCGTCGCTCAGCACCTGGGCGATCATGCTCGTGGTGGTGGTCTTGCCGTGGGAGCCCGCCACCGCCACGCCCTGCTTCATGCGCATGAGCTCGCTGAGCATCTCGCCCCGGGGGATGACGGGGATCTTGGCGGCGTGGGCGGCCAGCACTTCGGGATTGTCCGCCTTGACCGCGCTGGAAATCACCACGGCCTGGGCGCCCTCGATGCAGCCTGCATCGTGGCCCAGGCGGATGGAGGCCCCCATGGCCTTCAGGCGGTCGGTGACCGCCCCCTCCCGCAGGTCCGAGCCGCTGACCTGGTAGCCCAGGTTCACCAGCACTTCGGCGATGCCCGACATGCCGATGCCGCCGATGCCCACGAAATGGATGCGCTGGATCTTGCCGAACATGGCCGGTCCCCAAACGTTCAGGATACCGGCCCCTTGCCCCCGGGACGGGCGGCCTCCATCTTTGGCATGGTCCTGGATTACTTCACGGCACAATCCAACCACCCCAAGGAGTTCCCATGACCCCTTCACGATCCCTTCCGCTGCTGCTCGGAATCGCCGCGGCCGCAAGCCTCGTGGCGCAGGATTCGGATTCAGGGGGCGGCGGACGGCGCCCCATGCCCATGGCCCCTGCGGGAGCCCGGAGGGTCTACGTGGCCCCCGCGGGCGGAAGCACGACCTTCCACCGGGAGATCGCCCGGCCCATGGAATCCCGCCGGATCATTCCGCCCCGGCCGCTGGAACGCTGCATGGCCTACCCCGACTACGGGTACTGGCACAAGCGCGATCTCATGAAGGAGATCCAGGCGATGTCCCGGAGCGGCTTCATTCCGGTGGTCCCCGTGGCGGGGGACGTGGACACCCTGAACGACGTCTCCTACTTCCCCAGCGGCTGGAAGGCCTACGGCTTCGTGGTGCCCGCCCATGGGGAGCTGGAGGTCCGGCTGACACACCCGGCCCAGGGCTGGTTCCGGCTGGTGATGGTCAACAAGTGGGGCACCCTGCAGGAGGGCATGCTGCAGAACATCATCCCCAAGGGCGATCCCATCGTGACCTTCAAGAACCCGAAGAACTCCTCCCAGGAGGTCTTCGTCATCGCCGACGATCCGGGCTGGATGAGCAGCACCAAGTATCCCTACACCATCAGCGTCAAGCGGAACTGGGATTCCAAGGCCATCGACCCGAAGACCCTCCCCGAGACCGTGGGCATCTGGGCGAAGCACGGCACCACGCTCCCGAAGCCGGAGGAGGCGAAGGAGAAGACCGCCCCGGAGCCGAGCCCCGCCCCGACCTCCCGCTGAAGACCAACCCCCTCCCGCAACCGGGCCCTCGGGCCCGGTTTTTTTTGGCACGGAAGTGGATGGATCCATCCCATGCGAGCCCGCTTCCCTTCACCCCGCGCCCTTTCCAGGACCCTCCTGGTGGTGGTGGCCCTGGGCCTGATGGCGATGGGCTTGGCCCTGGACGCCCGGGTCGACCTCGCGGCGCCTTCGACGGGCCATGGCCACGGCGGCGCGCCGATCCGCGAAGCCCGCTAGGCCGTGGCCGGCACAAGCGGCCGTAGCAGAGACCGTCCAGGAATGCGCTGGCCGCTCTGCAACGGCCGCTAGGCCGTGGCCGGCACAAGCGGCCGTAGCAGACCGTCCAGGAATGCGCTGGCCGCTCTGCAACGCCCGCTAGGCCGTGGCCGGCACAAGCGGCCGTAGCAGACCGTCCAGGAATGCGCTGGCCGCTCTGCAACGGCCGCTAGGCCCAAGGGCAGGCTTCCGTGACCATCATCCTGAGGGCCTTGGGCCGGGTGGCCAGCTCGGCCCGGTCCCGGGGGGCGACCGCCTCCCCATCCATGTGCCAGGGCTGGGCCCGGTCCAGCCGGACCGAGGCGCGGAGGATGCGTCCCTCCACGCGGAGACGCGTGGTGCCACCTTCCCGGAACAGGGCCGGGAGGCCGGTGAGGAGATCAAGGAGCCCCGGTCGCGCGAGGCGCACCCAGCTCAGGATCCCGTCGCAGGGATCGGCCTGGGGGGCGATCCAGAAACCCGACCCGTACTGGGGCAGCACCGCGAAGCAGAGGCTCCAGGCCCGGGCCGGCAGGGCGGGTTCGGGGCCGGACCAGGCGGCGCGCAGGCGGTCCCGCCGGGACGAGACGGGGCTCCCCTCGGGCTGTTCCGCGGTCCATTCCAGGCCCATCTCGGGCTGGCTGCGGTAGAGGCGGAGGGAGGTCTTCGCATAGCCGGAGAACCCCCGGCTCCGCCCCCCCTCGAAGGCATGGGCCACGGCGGCTTCGAACCCGGCGCCGCAGAGGTTGAAGAAGGGGGCGCCATCCAGCAGGCCCACGTCCAGGGCCAGCTCCCGGCCCTGGAGCAACCGCTGCACCGCCCCCGCGGGTTCCAGGGGGGTGCGGAGGCCGCGCACCAGGCCGTTGCCGCTGCCGCCGGGAATGGCGGCGAGGGGCACCGGGCAGCCCGCGTCCAGCAGGGCCTTGGCGGCGTGGTGGAGGGTGCCGTCGCCCCCCCAGACCAGCAGCGGGCCGCCGGCCTCCCGGGCCCGGGCGATGTGGGGCGCGAAATCGTAGGGCGCCTCGAAGACCTTCGGCTCCACCCGCTCCCGGATGGAAGCCGGCAGCGCCCGCAGGAGACCGTCCGGATCCTTGGCGCGAAGGCCGGAACGGGGATTGAAGAGGAGGGGCAGCTTCATCACTTCGGATCTTCCCAGGCCTGCTTCAGAACGGTGCCCTTCGTCTCGACCCGGAAGCGGCGTCCGCCGAGGGCGGCGAGGGGGTCGGGCTCGATGAGCCAGGCCTCGCCCTGGCGCAGGACCCGGTGGTGCTGGGACAGCAGGAAGGCCTGCTTCTGCTTCAGCCGCACGAAGAGGGCCTTGGGCCGGAAGGGATTGAAGCTGAAGGGGAAGCGCGTCGCGTCGGGGAACTCGGCGCAGGCGCCGGGCTCGAGGCCCCAGATGCGGACGTACTTGCCCAGCTCCGCCAGCACCCGGCGGTCCCGGACGGGGGTCCCCCCCGCGGGGAGGGTCCCGGTCGCGACCCGGTGGGTCCGGGTGATCGGCGTGATCTGGGTGTCGTAGGCGTGCTGGGACAGGGCCCGGCTGCCCCAGCAGGCGCCGAGCCAGAGGATGGGGCCGAAGACGAGGATCGAACCGCAACTGCCGAGCTGGCGGAACACCTTCATGGAGCAGGCTCCCGGAAGCGGTTCGGCGGGGCCACCAGCTCGATCCGCGCGCCGGTGGCCGGATGGTCCAGCTCCAGCTTCCAGGCGTGGAGCCACATCTGGGCATCTGCGGCGCCGCCGTAGAGCCGGTCGCCGTGGACGGGATGGCCGAGGTGCGCCAGGTGCACGCGGATCTGGTGGGTCCGCCCGGTGGCGGGTTCCGCCACCACCCAGGCCCCCGGGCGCAGGCCCGCGGTCTCCGCCGCCGTCGCGGGCCGGAAGGCGGTGCGCGCGGCCTTCGGTTCCAGCAGGTCCCCCTCGCACCC
The DNA here is from genome assembly GCA_044229575.1 of Holophagaceae bacterium. Taxonomy (GTDB): domain Bacteria; phylum Acidobacteriota; class Holophagae; order Holophagales; family Holophagaceae; genus JADJVL01. The sequence goes on from JBGAST010000010.1 coordinate 65,982, forward strand.
GTAGCGGCCCGGATCCGCGCCCCGCAGGCGGCCGATGGGCAGCTCCACCCCGCAGGCCTCGAGGGGCTCTGCCACCCGGGCGAGGTAGGTCTTGCGCAGGCTGTGCTCCGTGAACTGCCGGGTGAGGGAGGCGTTCACCGCCGCGTCCTTGGAGAGGAGCAGCAGGCCCGAGGTGCCCTGGTCCAGGCGGTGCTGCATGAAGACCGTCAAGTCCGGGCGCTGGCGGCGCAGCAGGGCCAGCACGTCATGGCGGTCCGAGGCCCAGGTGCCCTGGGTCGGCAGGCCCGCGGGCTTGTTCACCGCCAGGAGCCAGGGATCCTCGTGGAGGATCTCCAGGACGAGGTCCGGCAGGCCGCCGAGGTCCTCGTCGAAGGCCACCCGGACTTCGGTGCCGGGCTTCAGCAGCCGGCCCGCGACGCGGACCCGGGCCCGGGCCACCTGCACCCCGCCCAGCTGCAGCGCTTCCCGGGCCTTGCGGCGGCTGAGCCCCGTGCGGGCGGAGATGAGCTGGTCCAGCCGCAGGCCGCCCTCCTCGGGCGCGACGGTGAAGCTCCACTTCTGCAAGGCCATGGTTCCAGGGTAAACGGCGACCCGGCCCTCGACGCGTGGGAATGCGGCGGTCCCGGAGGAACTCACAGTCCGTCCAGGCCCTCCTTCCCGATCACCGGCGCCCAGGGCAGGAGCTCGTACTGGGCGCAGCCGGTCCTCGTGAAGGGGTCGCCGTCCCGGATCGCATCCAGGGCCGCGGCTGCGCCTTCGTCGGGGACCCGCAACAGCAGGCCGCCCCCGTTCCGGGGCTCGAAGGGGCCCGAGGCGAGGAGGAGGCCCCGCTGCCGCAGGCCGCGCAGGTAGGCGCGATGCTCGTCCACGACTTCGAGAACCTCCTCGAGGGGTTTGCGGTAGCGCAGGATGGCGAAGGCGTACATCAGGAATCCCCGGAAGGTTCGGACCATCCTACGACGGGGCGCGGATCGCGGTGGGCCGGAGAAACCCGCGCCGGACCATTTCCTTAATCCTTCGAGGTGAATACTCTCGGAGGGCCGAACCCCCACCCACCCCATGCTCGACCTCCTGAAGCGGCTTCCTGGCAGGCTTCCCTCCTGGGCCGGGCTCTGCGCGGGCCTGCTGCTGGCCGCGGCGCTGCACGGGCAGACCCTGGCCTTCCGGCGTTTCGACGGACGGGACGGCCTGCCCCAGAGCCAGGTGCGGGTGCTCCTGGAGGACCGGCAGGGCTTCCTCTGGGTGGGCACCCACGGGGGCGTGGCGCGCCTGGGCGCCTCCGGGTTCAAGTCCTTCGGCATCGCCCAGGGGCTCGGGGTCGGCCGGGTGCGGGCCCTCCTCCAGGACCCCAGCGGCGCCATCTGGGTGGCCCAGTCCGACGCGGGCCTGGCCCGCATCGAAGGGAGCCAGGTGCGCACCTTCACCGCCGCCGATGGGATGGGCGACCGGAACTGCTACGCCCTCGCCCTGGAGCCCTCCGGCGCCGTGGTGGTGGGCGCCAGCGACGGCCTGCACCGGTGGAACGGCCGCGCCTTCGAGCGGGTGGAGCTGGGGAGCTGGGGCCGGGAGCCGGTCCTGGCCATGGTCCGCGCGGACTCGGGGGTCTGGCTCGGCGGCCGCAAGGGGCTCGTGGGCTTATGGGACGGGCGGACCCTGCGGGAGGACCGGCTGCCGGCCGCGCAGCCGGATGTCTGGAAGCTGGTGGTGGATCCCGCCCAGCGGGTCTGGGCCCTCACCCGGCCAGGGCTGTTCCGCCGGGAGGCCTCCGGCTGGGTCGCCGTGCCCCTGGAAGGCCTGACGGGTGTTCCCAAGATCCAGGACCTGAGCTTCGATGGAAACGGCGGCATGGCGGTGAGCCTCGGGTCCGGAGGCCTCTACCTCCGCCCGGCCCAGGGGGCGCCCCGCATCCTCACCCACGCGGACGGGTTGCCGGAGGAGCAGGTCAACATCGGCTACCGGGACCGCAACGGCATCCTGTGGGTGGGCACCGACGGGGAGGGCCTGCACGCCCTGGTGCTGCCGACCCTGCGGGCCCTGCGGGGCACCGGGATCTTCGAACTGGGGGCGGTGCTCGCCATGGAGCCGCGGCCCGGGGGCGGCCTCCTCCTGGGCACCAGCCGGGGTCTCTTCCTGTTCGAGGAGGGCAAGGGCGTCACCACCAAATGGACGATGAAGGACGGCCTCCCGGACAACGAAGTCTGGTGCATCACGCCGGACGGGGCGGGCGGGATGTGGCTGGGCACGGCCAAGGGGCTGGCCCGGTGGCGGAACGGGCGGGTCACCCCCGGCAGGCTGCTGGGGGACGCGCGGATCTACGAGGTTATCCAGTGGCAGGGCCGAAACCTCGTGGGCACGGAACTCGGCCTTTCAGAGCTGGACGCGTCCGGATCCCCCGGCCGCAACTTCAACCTTCCCAAGGAGGCGGGCATCAGCGACGCCTACGTCCTGCTGGCGGAGACGGACGGTGTGCTGGTGGGCAGCTCCAAGGGGATGTACCGCTTCGATGGCACCGAACTGCGGCGCATCTTTCCGGATTCCCCCTTCCGGGATACGCGGGTGGTGGCCCTGCACCGGGACGGGAAGGGCGCCCTTTGCGTCGGCACGGTGCAGGGCTTCTACCGGCAGGCCGGCGGGAGCTGGACCTTCACCGGCGTCGACCAGGGCCTTCCGGACGCCCACATCTACTTCGTCGGCGAGGGGGGCGGCGACCGCCTCGTGCTGGGCCACGGCAAGGGCGTCAGCGTGCTGGAGCCCTCGGGCCGGCTCCTGAACCTGAACCAGGGCCTGGGGCTGCTTTCCGATGAGACCAACCAGGGCGCGGTGCGCCTCGACGAGCGGGGCCGGCTCTGGTTCGGGATGATCAACGGCCTGTGCATCCTGGACACCCGGGAGCCCCTGCGGGTTCCGGAGCTGCCGGCGCCCCAGGTCCTGGAGGTGCTCTGGCCCAAGGGCCGCGCCCTCCTGCCCAGGTCTCTGGACCTGCCCCCCCGGCCGGATTTCATCGAATTCGATTTCGAGGTGGGCCTGCCCATCACCAGCCGTCCGCCCCTCTACGAAGTGCGCATGGACGGGCTTTCGGACGAATGGCAGCGCACCGGCGAGGTGCACAGCATGCGCTTCGGGCGGCTGAACGCGGGGACCTACGCGTTCCGCGTCCGGGCGAGTTTGGACGGCCTCCACTGGGTCGAAGGCCAGTCCATCGGGCTCCGGGTGCGGCCCACCTGGCACGAGCATCCCGCGGGGCGGGCCGCCCTGGCCCTCCTGGTCCTCGCCGCGGTGCTGGTGGTGGTCCAGTGGCGCACCCTGCGGCTGAAGGCGGCGGCCCGGATCCTGGAGAGCCGGGTGGAGGAGCGCACCCGCTCCCTCGACCAGCGCAATCGGGAGCTGGAGGCGGCCCACGCCCAGGTGAAGGAGGCCCTGAACGCGAAGGTCGCCTTCACCCGCATGGTGATCCACGACCTGCGCTCCCCCATCACCACCATGAACCTGCTGTCGGACCAGATGAGCCTGGAGGCCCAGGACCGCGGAGAGGCGCCGCCCCACCAGCTGGAGCTCATGGGCCGGGAGTCCGCCCGGCTGGAAGGCCTCCTGCGCCGCCTCCTGGACCAGTCCCGGAGCGAGGCGGTGGACCAGACGCTGCACATGGTGCCCTCGGACCCCCGGAGGCTGGTGGAGGGCATGGAGGAGGGCCTGCGCCTCAAGGCCGAAGGCGCGGGGCTGGCCTTCACGTGGGACGTGCAGCCCACGGAGGGCCGGGTCCTGGCGGACGCCCTCGCGGTCCAGCAGGTGCTCCTCAACCTCTTCGGCAACGCCTTGAAGGTCACGAGCCCCGGGGGCGCCGTGGGCGTGCGCTCCCGCCCGGCGGACGGCGCCTGGGTGCTGGAGATCTGGGACACGGGGCGGGGCCTCGATCCGGAGCAGGTGGAGCGCCTCTTCCGCCCCTTCACCCAGGTGGAGATCACCGACGTGGGCCAGGGCTGGGGCCTCGGCTTGAGCATCGTGAAGGCCCTGGTGGACGCCCACGGCGCACGGATCGAAGTGGACAGTGCACCCGGGAAGGGAACGACCTTCCGCATCCGGTTCCCGCTGGTGGAGGGGAGTTGAGGGTCGAGCCTGCCCCGTCAGCCGCGGAGGTGGCCGTCCTGCTTTGACTTCAAGGTCAAGGTCAACGGCAAGGTCAAGGTCAAGGTCAACGGCACAGGCCCTGCACTTGAAGTTGAAGTTGACCTTGGAAAGGTGCCCTTTCTTGTCGTGATCCGCACTTTGGATCACGACAAGAAAGGGCGCAACGCGAGCGGAGCGAGCCAAGGGGGAGTGGGTCGTCGGCCAACTGGAACCGAGGGGAGTGGCACACCGGGGCAGGCTCTTCCTTCACTCGGCCTCTGTTCTCGGACCGGCATTGTGCTCGCACCATCCTGGCTCGCTGCGCTCGCGTTGCGCCTTCGTTCGTGGTGATCCAGAAAGCGGATCACCACGAACAAAGGCACCTTTTGAAGGTCAACGGCAGGGTCAAGGTCAACGGCCAGGTCAACCCAGAGGAGCAGCGGCCGGGAATCAATCCCGCACGATCCGGGTGCCCAGCGTGTCGGGATCGCCGTGCTTCAACTCCTCGGCCGTCGTGATGAGCACCTCCTGGCCGCCGGCCTCCAGGAACCCCAGCGCGCTCTCGATTTTCGGTCCCATGGAGCCCGGCGGGAACTGACCGTCCTTCAGGTGGCGCGCGGCTTCGGCGGCGGTGAGGCGGTCCACCCAGCGCTGTTCGGGCTTGCCGAAATCCAGGGCGACTTTGGCGACGCCGGTGAGGATGATGTAGAGCTGGGCACCGAGCTGGGCCGCCAGCAGGGCGCTGAGGCGGTCCTTGTCGATGACGGCCTCGACGCCCACGAGGTAGCCCGAGGCGTCGCGGATGACGGGGATGCCGCCGCCGCCGCCGGCGATGACGCAGTGGCCCTTGTCCAGCAGGGCGCGGATGGCGCCGAGCTGGACGATCTCCAGGGGGCGCGGCGAGGGGACGACCTTCCGCCAGCCGCGGCCGCTGTCCTCCTTCATCTTCCACTTCTTCGACTTCATGAGCTCCATGGCCCGGAATTCGGGGTAGAAGGGGCCCACGGGCTTCGTCGGGTGTTCGAAGCCCGGATCGTGCTTGTCCACGACGACTTCGGTGAGGAGGCTCGTCACCGGCGCGTCCAGGCGCTCGAAGCGCAGGCGGTTGATGAGCATGCGCTCCAGCATGTAGCCCATGCTGCCCTGGGTCATGGCGCCGCAGATGTCGAGGGTGTAGGGGGGGATGAGGTTGAAGGCAGCGTCCTGCTGGATGAGCAGGTTGCCCACCTGGGGGCCGTTGCCGTGCACCACGCAGAGCGCGTAGCCCTGGCCGACGACCCGCGCCAGCATCTCCGCGCAGTCCCGGGCGTTCTCCAGCTGTTCTTCCTGCAGGCCCTTCTCGCCCTCCCGGAGCAGCGCGTTCCCCCCGATGGCGAGGAGGGCGATGGGCCTGGGATCGGAAGGGCTGGTGGGAATGCGGACGGGCATGGAGACCTGGCGAAGAAAACCGACAGTCTACCGTGGCCGGGGATTCCGGAACCTTCCGCGCCTTCGCTGGACATCCCTGGAAAGCCGATAGAATCGGGATTTCCTGCAATGGCCCACGACACCGACAATCCCTTCGCGCCTCCCGGGGCCCCGCTTTCCGGCGCGCCGCGGGAGGGCGAGGAGGGCGAGGCCCGGCCCGCGCCGGCGGTGCACCGCCTCATGGCCTGCATCGTGGGCTTGGCCCTGGCGTTCGGCTTCAGCCTCGCCAGCAGCATCGCCGGGGAGCTCATCGCCACCACCGTGGGCATCTCTGCGACCCTGACGGCCTGGGAGCCCATGGACTACGTGGCCGGCGCGGCGTTTCTGCTCTTCTACGCCCCCTACGCACTGCGGCGTCTGGCCCGCACCGGGCAGACGCTGCCCTTCCGCATCTTCGGCCTGCGCTTCACCAAACCCGGCGGAACCCCCGCGGAGACCTGGCGCATCCTGCTCCTCCACGGCCTGCCCACCGCGCTCCTCGCCGCGGGTCCCTTCCTCGCCGCGAGCGCCCTGCGCCTGGGCGGACCCCTGGACGGGGTGCTGCGTTTCGCCGGGCTCGTGTTGCTCTGCGGGAATGCGCTGAGCGCGGGGCGGGGTCCAGGGCGGACCTGGCTCGATGAGCTGGGCGGGTTGGCCGTGGTGAAGGCATGAGCCCGCGGGAGGAGGTCCCTGCAGCCGGGAACCCGTTCGCACCGCCGGAAGCGGTGCTCACGGAGGCCCAGGAACCGCTGGATCCCTCGACCCTCCCCCGGCCCGCGGCGCTGCAGCGTCTCGTGCTCCTGACCCTCGGTTTCCTGATGCCCGTGCTCTTCTGGATGATCCTGGCGATGGCCGGCGCGGCCCTCGGCTCGCGGTACCCGCCTCACCAGAGCACGGCCATCGTCGGCGCCTTCGGGACCGTGGTTCCACTCCTGGTGTTCCTGGTCTACCTCCCCTACGCCCTGGCCCGGATTCATCGCGCTTCGGCGACCCTTCCGATGCGGATCCTCGGCTGCCGCTTCGTCCGGCCCGACGGGGGACGGACCGGGCTCCTGCGGATCGTGCTGCTGTGGTGGCTGCCCGGCTTTCTGCTGCTGGTGGGGCCCATGCTCGCGGGCCTCCTCTTCCTCTCCCGGCCCACCGCGGTCCTGGGATCCCTCGCCGCAGGCCCCCTGCTGCACCTCTTCGACACCTTGACCTCCCACCGCGCCGGCCGCCGCACCCTCCGCGACCAGCTCGCCGGCCTCATCATGGTCAAACCCTGATGCTCGACACCACCCGCGCCATCGAGACGCCGGAAGGCGTGACCCTGGATCTCGCGCCCGCCGGGCCGGTGATTCGGGCCCAGGCGTGGCTGTGGGACTTCCTGCTGCGGCTGGTGCTTTACATCGTCCTCGGCATCGCCTGCGCGTTCCTCGGGAAGATGGGACTGGGCGTCTTCTCCATCCTGCTTTTCGTCACCGAGTGGTTCTATCCGGTGCTCTTCGAGGTGCTGGGGGGCGGGCGCACGCCGGGCAAGCGGGTGGCGGGACTGCGGGTGCTCATGGACGACGGCGCGCCGGTGTCCTGGTCCGCGAGCCTGGCGCGGAACTTCCTCCTCAGCGCGGATTTCCTGCCCCTCTTCTACGGCTTCGGCCTCCTCTCCATGCTCCTCAACCGGGACTTCAAGCGCCTGGGGGACCTCGCGGCGGGCACCGTGGTCGTCCACGCGGAACCGCCGCCGCCGCCCCGGCGCCTACCCCGGGGCGAGATCGAGCTGCCCCTCGCGCGCCTCACCCTGGACGAGCAGCGCGCCGTGGTGGCCTTCGCCGAGCGCGTGCCCACCTTCAGCCCCCAGCGGGCGGAGGAGCTGGCGGCCCTGGCGGCGCCGCTGACGGGGGAGGCCGGAGCCGCCGGCGTCAACCGCCTCCTGGCCTTCGCCCGGGGTTTGCTGGGGCGCCGGGAGGACCGGCCCCAGGCCGGCCCCGACGGGACCCGGGAGGCCGTGTGAAGCAGGAGGACTTCACCGCCCGCTTCGAGCCCAATTGGCGGGCCCTGGAGGCCTGGCTCAACGGGCCCCGCGCGCTGCTGGACGACCGGGACATCCCCCACCTCTACCGCCAGGTCTGCGCCCAGCTCGCGCTGGCCCGGGAGCGGGGCTACAGCCTGGCGCTCCAGGACCGCCTCAACGGCCTGGTGCTCCGCGCCCACCAGCGCCTCCACGGTTCCCGGGCGCGCCTCCAGTCCGCGTGGCTGCGCTACATCCGCTTCGACTTCCCGCGGCTCATCCGCCGGGAATGGCGCCTGGTGCTGCTCTCCAGCCTCCTCCTCTACGGCCCCTACGCCGCCATGGGCCTCTGGGTGCGGCACCGCCCCGAGGCCGCCTACCTGGTGATGGATCCCAGCCAGCTGGCGCGCTTCGAGGACATGTACGGCCCGCAGCACGACAGCATCGGCCCCGAGCGTGAGGCGGACACGGACGTGGCCATGTTCGGGTTCTACATCCGCAACAACATCGGCCTCGACTTCCGGTGCTTCGCCTGGGGCATCTTCCTGGGCCTCGGCACCATGCTCTTCCTGGTCTACAGCGGCCTCACCTTCGGCACCGTGGAGGCCCACCTGGTCAACGCCGGGCTCGCCCGGACCTTCTACGGCTTCGTGGCGGGGCACAGCGCCCTGGAGCTCACCGGCGCCGTCTTCGCCGGGGTGGCGGGCATGAAGCTGGGCTTCGCCCTCCTCGCGCCGGGGCGACGCACGCGCCTCGAAGCCCTGAAGGAGGCCGCCCAGGTCTCCGTCCGCATCCTCTACGGCACC
>JBGAST010000010.1:74334-96441 GCA_044229575.1 Holophagaceae bacterium
CCGCCGCCATGACCCTCCTGGCCGCCTTCGTGGAGGCCTTCTGGTCCTCCAACGCCACGCTCCCCTTTCCCCTGAAGATCGGCTTCGGCGTGTTCATGGCGCTGGTGGTGGCGGGCTACTTCATCTTCATGGGCCGAGGCGCAGGCGGGTCACGGAACGCGCGCAGCGCGGTGGAGCGGGGACCCGCCGCGCCGCAGGAAAGCCCGCGGTCCTCCAGTCCGGGCCTGCCATGAAGGTTGAGGACCTTTCCGTGGCCGTGCGCCCCCGCCGCGCCTTCGAGGCGGTGGATCTGGGCTTCGCCCTGCTCCGGGCCCACGCCCGGGCCGTGCTGGTGCCCTGGCTCCTCCTCGCCCTGCCCCTGGGGGCCCTCCTCCTGCTCGCCTTCTGGAAGGCGCCCTTCTGGGGCCTTTTCGCATGGCGCTGGATGAAGCCCCTCCTGGACCGCGTGCCCCTCCACGTGCTGGCCCGGGCCACCTTCAGCCAGGTGCCGGGCCCCCTCGAAACCGTGAAGGAGCTGGGGCGCGGTCCGAAGACCGGCCTCCTCGCGAGCCTGACCTGGCGCCGCCTCGCCCCGGCCCGGGCCATGGCGGCGCCGGTGCACCAGCTCGAGGGCCTGAAGGGCAGGGCCTTCCGCGCCCGCTGGACCGTCCTGGCCCGCAGCGGCGGCGGCGCGGCGGCGGCCCTCCTGTTCATCTGCCTCATGCTCGAGCTGGTGGTCCTCGCCGCCCTGGTGGCCCTCCTCGCCATCCTCCTGCCCAGTCACCTCCACTTCCTGGAGTGGCTCTTCGAGAACGAAAGCAGTCTTGGCGGACCCCGCTGCCTGCTGGCCCTCCACGTCCTCGCCACCTCCGTGGTGGAGCCCTTCTTCGTGGCCGGGGGCTTCGCCCTCTACCTCAACCGCCGCACGGCCCTGGAGGGCTGGGACATCGAGCTGGCCTTCCGCCGCCTGGCCCGGCGCCTGGCCCCGGCGCTGCTGCTGCTCCTGCTCCTCGGCCTCCCGGCGTCCCTGGGGGCGGAGGAGCCGGCCAAGGCCGCCGCGCCCAAGGTCGAGAAGCGTCCGGACGATCCCCTCACCCCCACCGCCGGCACCCGGCCCGCAGGCGAGGCCAAGCGCGCGGCCATCGAGGTGATGCGGCGCAAGGAGTTCGGCGAGCTGAAGGAGGTCCGCGTCCCCGAATGGCTGCGGAAGGACCGGAAGGCGAAGGAGCGCAAGCCCCTGGACCTGGGCTGGCTCGGCGAGCTCCTCGCGCCCTTCTTCAAGGGGGCGGCCATCGCGGCCCTTTTCGCGGTCCTCGCGGGGCTCGCCTGGCGCTTCCGGGACCAGCTGGGCGCCTTCCTCCACCCCCGCCGACGGGCCGCGCCCCTGGACACCCTCTTCGGCCTCGACATCCGCCCGGAAAGCCTGCCGGACGACGTGGGGGCGGCCGCCTGGAAGCTCTGGCTGGCCGGCGAGGCCCGGGCCGCCCTGGCCCTCCTCTACCGCGGCTCCCTGGCGAGCCTCGTGCACGCCCACGCAGTGTCCCTCCACGCCGGCAGCACCGAAGGCGATGCCCTGCGCCTCGCCGGCCAGGCCCTGGGCCGGGAGGCCGCGGCCTACTTCGGGGACCTCACGGGGGCCTGGCTGCACCTCGCCTACCGCCATGAGGCACCCTCCCCCGAGGAGGCCCGCGGCCTCTGCGAGGGCTGGCCGAGGCATTTCCGGCTGGCGGAGGCGAAGCCGTGAAGCGCCTGGCCGCCCTGCTCGCCGCCCTGGCCCTGCTGGGCCTCGGGATCGGGTACGTCTACCGCCACACCACCTTCCGGGTGGAGAAGGTGCACACGGGCTTCAGGCCCGAAGCCTGGCGCAACCCCCTTCTTGCGGCGGAATTCCTTCTCGGGAAGCTGGGCCGCCACCCCGTGGGCCGCGTCGGCCTGCCGGCGGAGGCCGACGGCCTCCAGCCCGCCGATACCGTGGTGATGGTGGACCGGGAGCGGGGTTTCACCCCCCAGGAGGCGGAGCGCCTGCTGGCCTTCGCCCGCTCCGGCGGCCAGGTGGTGGTGGAGGTGGACGCCACCCAGGGGATGCACGGGGACGCCGACGGGGAGGCTCGAAAGGGCGAACACAAGGCCGGGCACCGCGCCCTGGCCCTGCGGGACCACCTCCTCGAGCGGCTGGGGGCCGACGTGATCCACGTCCCCTGGAAGTCCGGGGGCGAAAGTGCTAACAAGGACGCCGACGAGGAGGCGAAGGCGGCCCAGGCGGAACGCCGCCGCCGGGAGCTCTGGGAGCTGCAGCTCCGCCTCGACGACGGCGCCCCCTTCACCGTGCAGGTCTCGCCCCGCTGGCGCCTCGCGGACGCGGGCCGCTCCGGGGCCAGACTCCTGGGCTCCCCCCGCGGCCCGGTGGGCCTCGACTATCCCGTGGGCGCCGGCCGGGTGCGCGTCTTCGTGGACCTGGACGCATGGAAGAACGACCAGCTCGTGAAGCTGGACCACGCCGAGTTCCTGGCCTGGACCCTGCAGGACCGCCCCTTGGAGGGCCGCACCTGGCTGGTGCGCGGCGAGCGCACGGCCAACCTCCTGGACTGGCTCAAGGCGAACGCGTGGCCCGCCCTCCTGGCCCTGGCGGGCCTCGTCGCCCTGATCCTGTGGCGCGGCTTCGCGCGCCTGGGCCCGGTGCTGCCCGCCCCGGAGCTGGCCCGGCGCAGCCTGCTGGAGCACGTGGACGCCAGCGGCCGCCTCCTCTGGACCGAGGGGCAGGGGGGCCGCATGATCCGCGCCGCCCGCGCCGCCCTCATGAAGCGCATCGAGCGGGCCCATCCCGCCTGGGCGCGCCTGCCCCTGCCGCACCTCAGCAGCCGCCTCGCGGACTTCGCGGATCTGCCCGAACCCGAAGTGCGCCGCGCCCTCTTCGACGACCATCCCCCCGACGCGGCCTCCTTCCGGGACGCGCTGCGCACCCTTGAAAGCCTCAGGAGAAGCCTATGAACAGCATGGATGCACCGATGGAGCTGGCCCAGGCCCACGCCCTCGCCGCCCGCATGAAGGAGGAGATCGCCAAGGCCCTGGTGGGCCAGGAGGCCGTGGTGCGGCAGGTGATCGTGGCCTTCCTCGCCGGCGGCCACGTGCTGTTGGAGGGCGTGCCCGGCCTGGGCAAGACGCTGCTGGTGCGGGCCCTGGCGCGGACCTTCCACGGGAAGCACGCCCGCATCCAGTTCACCCCGGACCTCATGCCCAGCGACGTCATGGGCCACAGCCTCTTCGAGATGCAGAGCGGCACCTTCAGCATCCGCCGCGGCCCGGTCTTCACGAACCTCCTGCTGGCCGACGAGATCAACCGCGCTCCGGCCAAGACCCAGAGCGCCCTGCTGGAGGTGATGCAGGAGCGCCAGGTCAGCCTCGAGGGCCAGAGCCTGATCGTGGACGCGCCCTTCATGGTGCTGGCCACCCAGAACCCCATCGAAAGCGAAGGCACCTACCCCCTGCCGGAAGCCCAGCTGGACCGCTTCCTCCTGAAGGTCTTCATCGAGTACCCCGGCGAGGCCGAAGAGGCCCGCCTCGTGCGGCAGGTCACCGAAGGCCGGGTGGGGGACGACCTGCAGGTGCAGGCGGTGGCCGCCGTGGCCACCCCGGCGGACATCCTCGGCGCCCAGCGCGCGGCGGCCTCCCTGACGGTGGACGACGCGGTGCTGGCCTACGCCGTGCAGATCGTCCGGGCCACCCGGGGCTGGCCCGGCGTCGCCCTCGGCGCGGGCCCCCGGGGCGCCATCGCCCTCGTGCGCACGGCCCGCGCCGCCGCCCTGCTGGCGGGCCGGGACTTCGTCACCCCCGACGACGTGAAGGCCATGGCCAAGCCCGCCCTGCGGCACCGCCTGACGCCGAGCCCCGAAGTCGAGCTGGAAGGCCACACCGTGGACGGCCTGCTGGAGGGCGTCCTCGAAAAGGTGCAGGCGCCGCGTTCCTGATTTCAACCCAAGACCCGAGATGCATCCCTCCCGCCGCCTCCTCCTCGCCTGCGCCCCCTGGCTCGCCCTGGGAGTGCTGGCGGTGCGCTGGCCGGGGCTGATCCCGGCGTGGTGGGCCCTGGGGGCCCTCACGGCCCTGGCGGCCCTGGCGGACGCTTTCCTGGCCCTGCGCCTGGAGCTCCCCGAGGCCGGCCGCCGGGTGGCGGGCTCCCTGCCCCTGGGGGCCTGGAGCGAGGTGAAGCTGCGCCTGCGCAACCCGTCCCGCCGGGCCATGGCGCTGCAGGTCCACGACCACCATCCCGACGCCTTCGACACCGCGGGCCTCCCCCGCCGGCTGGCGCTGCCGGCCGGCGCGTGGGCGGAGCTGCGCTACCAGGTGCGGCCCCTGCGCCGGGGCCGCCACGCCTTCGGGCAGGTCCAGGCCTTCCTGGCCTCGCCCTTCGGCCTCTGGACCCGGGACCTGCGCCTGGGGGCCCGCCAGGAGGTGAAGGTCTATCCCAATTTCGCCGCGGTGGCGAAATACGCCCTCCTGGCCACGGACGCGCGCCTGTCCCAGCTGGGTGTGCTGAAAAAGCGCCGCCGGGGCGAAGGCCTGGAGTTCCACCAGCTCCGGGAGTACCGGGTGGGGGATTCCTCCCGCCAGGTGGACTGGAAGGCCACCAGCCGCATGCGCAAGCTCATCAGCCGGGAATACCAGGACGAGCGGGACCAGCAGGTCTTCTTCCTCCTGGACTGCGGCCGGCGCATGCGGGCCCTGGAACTGGAGGGCGGCGACGGCCTCTCCCACTTCGACCACGCGCTGAACGCCGTGCTGCTCCTGAGCTACGTGGCCCTGCGCCAGGGGGACGCGGTGGGCCTGCTCTCCTTCGCCGGGGAGAAGCGCTTTCTCCGGCCCCGGAAGTCCGTGCCCACCCTGAACCGGCTCCTGAACGAGCTCTACGACCTGGACGCCACCACCCGCGCGCCGGACTACCTGGAGGCGGCCCGGGAGACGATGGTGCGCCTGCCGAAGCGCAGCCTGGTGGTGGTGGTCTCCAACGTCCGGGACGAGGACGACCAGACCCTGGCGCCGGCCCTGAAGCTGCTCCAGAAGCGCCACCTCGTCCTGCTGGCCTCCCTGCGGGAAGGGGAGCTGGACGCCGCCCTCGATCCTAAGCAGGCCGGGCCCGTCCACGACTTCCAGGGGGCACTGCGGGTGGGCGCCCTCCACGAGTACCTGCGGCACCGCCGGGCGGCCTTCGATCGGCTGAAGGGCCTCGGGGTGCAGACCCTGGACGTGGTGCCCGGCCGCCTTGCGACCAGCCTGGTCAACCGCTACCTGGACCTGAAGGGCAGCGGCCGGATCTGATCAAAACCGGAAGGACGCTTCCAGGTTCGCGGTGCCGGCGTTGTGGATGGTGCCGGGGCGGAAGTTGGTCTGCCAGCGGGCCCAGTTGGTGCGCATCTCGAGGCCGAAGGTCCGGTTGAACTGCCAGCCCAGGCCGAGGGCGACGCCCACGGCGTTGTGGGTCTTGCTGTCGCCGCTGTTGTTGTCCTGCTTCCACTGGGTCAGGGCACCGCCGCCGGTGAGGTAGAAGCCCTCCGGCAGGCCGCGGGTGAAGAACATGTAGTCGAGGCCCAGGGCCATGGCCTTGATGGTGTTGTCCTCCCGGCGGCCCGTGCCGTTGAGGCTCGCCACCGTGGCGCTGGGGAAGTTCGTGAGGTCGAGGCGGGCCCGCAGAAGGTGGCTGGGGCTCAGGACGGCCCAGGTGCCCTGCACGCCCACCACGTAGCCCTGCTTCTTGTCCGTCAGGTACTTCACCGAATCCGTGGTGCCGCTGGCCAGCCCGACCTGGATGCCGAAGCGGAAATCCTCCAGCACCGGCGCGGCCTTGGGCTTCGCCTTGCCCTGGGCCGCCAGCGAAAGCCCCGCCAGTGCGAGGACCGTGAGGACGAGGGGTGTGCGTGCCATGACCGCTCCTGGAGGGGGATCATCCCAGGTTTCCTTCACGGTGCAGCGTTAATGAAGGAAGCATCGGATTTGCCGGATCTGATTGGCAGATTACTGGTCCTCGGAGGGACGTCAAGACGAAAGGGTTTGGGCCGAGGCAGCGGGAAACGCGGGACCTCGCGCACCCCGCTGCTCCTCCTTTCGCGGAATCCTCCAAGCCTCGGTGGAGCCTGGATCGAGGGCAAAAATCGAGATCCACGCGTGAGGTCGCCGTGGATTGGTGAAATGTGAAATTTCACGCGGGAAATTTCCTTGCCCCCCCCGGGGAAGAACCCTAGATTCCTGTAGGCTTATCAAGGCCCGCCCTTCGTTCCCCCAGGATCGTCGCCAGATCCCCCTTTGGCCCATTCCGACGCGCTTCCGGAGCGCTCCATGCCATCGACTTCGACCGCGGTACCCGCACTTCCGACTTCCCTCCTTGACTCCTGATCCAGCCCTCCCCCCCGGGAGGGATTCTTTTCAGTGCAGTGCCCGCACCACCGCTCCAGCTCCTCGCGAGGAACCCATGTCCAATCCGCGCTCCCTCTTCAAGCTCGCCGTCCTGAAGACCTTCAGCCCCCTCGCGCTGCTGCTCGCGTGCTGCGCTCCGCTCCTGGGCCAGGGCGCCTGGCCCCAGGGGTGGGGCAGCGTGTCCGATAGCGGTCCAGCGGCCCGGAATGCCTGGTGGCGCTTGCAGATTGGCGGGGACCTCTCCCCGGAATTCATGCGGCGTTCCATGGACGAAGCGGCGAAGCAGCGTCTCCTCTATCCCGACCATTTCCATCCCCAGGGGGAGCCTCCGCGCATGCTTCCGGAGGGGATTCCGCTCCCCGTGGCCCTGGGAGCCACGACCTGGACGAATCTGGGTCCCACCGGGTCCATCAAAATCCAGAATTCCGGCCTGACCCTCGCCAAGCAGAACAGTGGACGGGTACGCGTGATCCTGCCCGATCCTGCCGATGCGAACACCGTCTACATTCTGACTGCCGGAGGCGGGCTCTGGAAGACCTCCAACTTCCAGGACACACCCCCCACCTGGCGGAGCCTCACGGACCAGGTCGGCAGCACCCGGGGCGGTTCGGCCGCCTTCGGCAAGGCCAAGTCCGGTGCAGGAGCGGTGCTGCATGTGGGCCTCGGAGATCCCTTCGACATGGGTGTCGGAGGATTCATGGTCCGCTCCCTGGATGCCGGGCAGACCTGGTCCTCACCGATTCAGCTCAGCGGCACCATCGCCTCGATCACCTACACGGCCACCCAGGTGCTGGATGTGAAGGTGGACGACACCGCGGCCACCGAAGGCACCACCACGGTGCTGGTCGGCACCGACACCGGGCTCTTCCGGTCCACGGATGGCGGGGCCTCGTTCGCCATCGTGGACGACGCCAGCTTCAACGGGAAGCGGGTCTGGAGCCTCGCCCGGGTGGGTCCCCTTACATGGATCGCCGCAGCCGAGGACACGAGCGTCGGCGGAGGTACCGGCGTCATCATGCGCAGCACCACCGGCGGGGCGACCTGGGTGGCCATCACGGCCCCCCTCGCTGGCGCAGGGCGAATGACGCTCAGCAACGTGCCGGGGGAGGCCACGGTCTACTGCTTCGCCGCCGCCACCGGCGACACAGCCCAGCTGGATCTCTACAAGTCTGTCAACGGCGGCAACAACTGGTCGTCTACCACCACCACAGCCGGGACCGCGCCCGCCACCACCAACGCCGATCAGGCGAACAACAACTACATGCATGGCAATGGGTACTACGACCAGATGCTGCTGGTGGACCCCCAGGACCTCACGCGCAATACCCTCTACATCGGCGGGGACCTCAGCTCGGCCAAGAACACCAACGGCGGCGCCACGGGCGGCACGCCCGCGACGAAGTGGAACCTCCAGACCAACTGGTTCGGAAAGTTCAGCCTGCCCTACGCGCACGGCGGCTTCCAGTGCGCCGCCAAGCTGGATCTGGGGGCCACACACCGGGTCTTCCTGGGGACCAATGGGGGCTTCTTCTACTCCGATGATGGGGGCGCGACCTGGGACGACACCAAGAACGTCGGCCTCGTCTCCCACATGGTGTGGGCCTTGGCCTCGGGTCCCCTCTCGACCTGTGCCGCCGATAGCATCCTCATGGGCACCGAGGACAACGCCACCGTCAAGCGCGTGGGTGCAACGACCCTGTTCAACCAGACGCGCTCCGGCACGACCGTGGGCGCCCTTGGGAACTACGATGGTTTCGGCGTCGGCTGGAGCCAGGCCACGGACACCTATTCCTTCAGTTCCCTGGGCTACAACAACATCTACCGCTGCACCACGAACCCCCCCGACGACGCTACGGAATGGGCAGCGTTCACGGGCGGCCTGAACACGCCGAGGGACAGTACCAGGTACTACCTCGTCACCCCGATCATCGCCGCACCCCCCGGGGCCGATCCGACGGGGACGGTCTTCTATACCTACGGGGATGGCACCAACAACCGGCGGGTTTACCGCACCACCGGCGGCGGCAACTGGACCTCCCTGAGACAGCTCACCGCCGCAACTGCTGTGGCGGCCGTGAGCCACGGCATCGGGGCCCATCCCACCAATGGGAACCGACTGGCGACCGCCTCCAAGGGCGGGAACGTGGTTATCACCACCAACGCCTTCGGCAGCGTGACCACCCGCAACCTCACCGCCCTGGTGCCGGCCTCCGGGAGTCGTACGTGGAAGGGCAATAATTCCAACGTCGCCTGGGTGGACAACAACATCCTTTTTGCGGCGTCGGTCTCCACGGCCCCCAACTCCATCCACGTGGCCCGCACCACGGACGGCGGCGCGACCTGGGCCGCCGCGGAAACCGGCCTGCCTGACCTGCCCGTGGTGAAGATCGTCGTGGATCCCGGCGACCCAAACACGCTCTACGCCGCGACCTGGCTGGGGGTCTATCGCACCACCAACAGCGGCGCGAGCTGGGCCTTGTTCGGCTCGGGTCTGCCCCAGGGGCTGGTCACGGACCTCTACATCCATCCCAATGGGAACTTCCTTCGCGCAGCGATCTTCGGCCGCGGCGTCTGGCAGGTGGGCCCCACGCCGGTCTACACCGCCCCGTCCTACTCCAGCCAGCCTTCCGGCGGCGTCTTCACCTCCGGCGTCGCCTTCTCCCTCAGCGCCACGGTCTCGAACACCTACCCGGCCGTCACGTACCAGTGGCGGCGCAATGGCGTGAACCTCGCCAACGGCGGCACCGAGACCATCAGCGGCGCCACCGCGGCCACCCTCACCGTCTCGAGCCCGAGCTGCGCCCTCAGCGTCGGCGACTACACCCTGGTCGCGACCAACTGCGCGGGGACCACCGTCAGCAGCGTGGCCACCATGACCACCAGCTCGCCCCCGCCCGTGATCTCGGTGCAGCCCGCCAACATCTGGTACAACAACGGCGCACCGCAGACGATCATCCTCAATGTGGTCGCCAGCAACGCGACGGGCTACCAGTGGCGCATCGGCGGCTCGAACCTGGCCAACGGCGGCATGTACGCCGGGGTCACCACCTCGACCCTGACCATCAGCGTGCCCTCCGGCGGAGGCGCCGGGGGCCAGTACACCTGCGTGGTGAGCAACGCGAGCTGCAGCGTCACGTCCAACATCGCCGAAGTCCACTCCATCAACTCGACCCCCGCCAACATCACCCAGAATCCCGCGGACACCACCGCCACTGCGCCCAATGCCGCAACCTTCACGGTCACCGCCGGCGGCGGCGGGGATGGCACCACCAACACGCTGACCTTCCAGTGGCGGCTCAACGGCGTGAACCTCACCAACGGCAGCGGCGGCTACTCCTGGACCAACGCCTCGATCCCTGTCAACACCACCACCGGGACCGCCTCGTCCACCCTCACCGTGAACCCCACCTCCGACGCCATGAACGGGAACCTCTACTCCTGCACCGTCAGCAATGGGGTCGGGCCCGCCACGAGCGGCACCGCGAAGCTCACGGTGCTGCGGCGGTACACGCCCGCCACCGCCGTCACCCTGACGCCCAGCACCACCTTCCCCGTCTCCCGGACGGGTGGGTCCTGGCCGGTGAGCTTCACCGCCGTCGGGTCGGGCTCCCTCGTCCAGGGAACGGCCACGCCGGCGCCGCCTTCGGCCTACGACTACCAGTTCTGGCTCTACATCGACGCGAACCTGGGCTGGACGATGATGCAGGACTACGGCGGCGGCAACGCCTGGACCCTGCCGGTCACTACCCAGCCCGGCACCTACGCCGTCGGCGTGGACGTGCGGACGAGCCCCACGGTCCGTTGGGACAAGTTCACGGCCCTCAACTTCCTGTCCGTGGTTCCCATGCGCGGTCCCGGCTCCCTGGAGGATACCCCCGCGAACACCCCGGCCATTCCACCCTTCGACGGCGGAAAGCTGGTGGTGGAGCCGGACCTCAGCGACGGCCCCCGCTACAAGGTGACCTTCTCGCGCTGAACCCCGCCGGCCTTCCCGGGGCTCCCTGCGCGCGGGGGCCCCGGGAGCCCCTCCCGCGCTGCGCGGTAGACTGCTTGCGCATGAACCGCGCCCCGTCCCCCCAGCGATACCGCCAGGCCCGTGCCCCCCTGCGCGCGGACTTCCCGGGCGAGACCGTGCTCATGAGCTTCGACACCGGTCGCTACTACGGGCTGGAGGGCACGGCGCTGAGCGTGTGGCAGCTCCTTGAGACGCCCCGGACCCTCGAGGACCTCGTCGCGGCCCTGGCGGAGTCCCACGATGTCCCGGTGGAGCGGTGCCGGCAGGACGTGGCGCCCTTCCTGGAGGCCCTGACCCGGGAGGGCCTCGTGGAAGCCATGGACTGATGAGCGCCTGGGCCGCGGTCCAGCGCTACCGAGCCCTGCCGGAGCCCCGGCGGCGGCTCTTCCGGGATGCCCTGGGGGCCTTGTTGCGGTCCCGGCTCCGGATGGCGGTGCTCCCCTTCCGGATCCTTTCGGCGCGGCACGGGGACCTGGGGGCGGAGACCTCCACGGACCTCGCGGAGGGAGCTGTCCGTGAGGTCCTAGACGTCGGCTGGGCGGTGCAGGCCGCGGCGGGCTGGGTGCCCTGGGACAGCCGGTGCCTGGCCCAGGCGCTAGCGGCCGGCCTCATGCTCCAGCGCCGGGGCCTGCCTTCCACCCTCTACCTCGGCGTTCGGAAGGAGGGCAGGGGCGGGTTCTCGGCCCACGCGTGGTTGCGGTGCGGCCCTCACTTCGTTACGGGCGGAGACGGGGGGCAGGATCACGAGATGCTCTGCAGCTTCGCGCCCCGCGGACCCCTCCCATGAGCAGCCTCTTCGGCGTGGTGGACCTGGACGGCGCCCCCGTCCTGGTCGAGCACCTCGAGGCCATGGCCCGGGCCCAGCCCTGCGAGGGAAGCAGGTTCACCCAGGCTCCGGGGGGTGGGGCCGGCTTCGGCCACCGCGGCGGGTCGACCTTCCTCCAGGACGGCCGCCTCGCCGTGGCGGCGGGCCGGCTGGACAACCGCGCGGAGCTCCTGCATGACCTCGGGTGGTCCCGGGACGAATCCGTGCCGCCTTCGGAGGCCCAGCTCTTCCTGGAGGCCTATTTCCGCTGGGGCAAGGACTGCCCCGCCCGCCTCGACGGGGACTGGGCCTTCGCCGTCTGGGACGCCAGGACCCGGAATCTCGCCCTCCTCCGGGACCACCACGGGAACACCGCCCTCTACTGGCATGCGGAGGGCCCTCGACTCGCCTTCGCCTCCAGCCTCGGGGCCCTCCTCGCGCTGCTCTGGGTGCCCCGGCGCCCCGACCTCTTCCGGGTGGCCCAGGTCCTGGCCGCCTGGTCCGGGGACGGCGTGCGGACGGCCTATGAAGCGATCTCCGCCCTTCCCCCCGGTCATGGCCTGGAGGCGGAGGGAAGGGCGGTCCGCACCTACCGCTACTGGTTCCCCGAAGCTCTGCCGACCTTCGAGGGCCTCGCGGATGAAGCCTACGTCGAAGCCTTCCTCGAGGCCTACCGGGGCGCGGTGCGCCGCCGGCTCGCCGGTGATGGGCCCGTGGGTCTCCTGCTCAGCGGCGGGCTGGACTCGGGTTCCGTGGCGGCATTGGCCGGGCCCTGCCTCCAGGCCGACGGTCGATCCCTGACGGCAATCACGGCCGTTCCCGGGGAGGCTCCTGGTGGAATCGAGCCCGAGGGGCTGTGCTTCGATGAGGGCCCTACCGCGGCCGCCACGGCCCGGCGGACCGGGGCTGGCCCCCACGTGCTGGTGGCCGGCTCCGGGGCTGGCCTTCTCCGGTCCCTGGACCGGCAGGTGGATCTCCACCTCCAGCCCGGCCACGCCGCCGCGAACTACCCGTGGCTGCTGGCGGCCCTGGAGGAGGCCCGGCGGCGCGGCATCCGCATCCTGCTCACGGGGCAGCAGGGGAATGCCACCGTGTCCCACGCGGGGAACGCCTCGCTCGTCTGGCCTGCCCTCCGGCAGGGACGCCTCGGCTTGGCCTGGCGGAGCCTGCGGGGGGCCGAGGCGGGCTGGGCCGCTTCCCTGGAATGGCAGGTGGCCCGCCCCCTGGCGGATCCCATCCGGCGCGCCTTGAGGGCCTCAAGCCGCGGGCCGGAGCCCTGGTCCGCGTATGCGGCCCTGAATCCGGGGCTGGCCCGGGAGCTGCGGCTGCGGGAGCGGATGGCGGAGGCCGGCCACGACCCTGCGTTCGAGCACCCGGCGGCGAGGGCCAACCTGGACCTCCTGGACCCCGGGCGGAACGCGGTCGGGGCGGTCTGGCACGAGCTGGGGGAAGCCTTCGGGATGGAAGTACGCGACCCGACCGCGGACCGGCGGCTGGCGGAATTCTGCCTGCGCTGCCCCGAGCTCCAGTACCGCCGCAAGGGAGAGGCCCGCTGGCTCCTCCGCCGAGCCTTCAAGGATCTCCTTCCGCCGGAGGTGCTCTTCGGCCGCCGGGCCGGACGCCAGTCCGCCGAGGTGGGCTGGTGGGCCCTGGGGGAGCGGGACGCGATCCGTGCCCGCCTGGACGCGTTGGGCGGGCATCCACTGGCGGCCCGGTGCC
The DNA here is from genome assembly GCA_044229575.1 of Holophagaceae bacterium. Taxonomy (GTDB): domain Bacteria; phylum Acidobacteriota; class Holophagae; order Holophagales; family Holophagaceae; genus JADJVL01. The sequence goes on from JBGAST010000010.1 coordinate 87,258, forward strand.
TCGACCTCCCGGGCATGATCCGGGTGCTGGAGGGTCTGGCCCCAGAGAACGCGTGGCAGGCCTACGGGGCGGTGGGCGGCAACCTGGCCCGGGGACTGGCTGTCGGCCGCTTCTTGAGCGGTTTTTAGGTTGGTTGCCCGGCGCTTGTGGCTCATACTCTGGTCAATGAGTTCTGGAGGCCCCACGATGCGCATGGAAGCAGCCGAGCCCATCGGGCGCGGAGCGAAGCTCCCCTGGCATCCTCCTGTGCTCACCTCTGAGGACATCCGCCGCGTCACCGGGGACTTCAGCGGCACGTACTTCGACGGAGGCTCCAAGGGCCAGTCGGTGCCGAAGCGTGATCGCTGAGCGGGACCCCGACCTGGGCAGGACCGGCGGGAAGTCCGAGGTCCTATGACAGGGCTGGAGCTGGGAACCCCGCGGGTCCAGGATCCGCTGTTCTCCCAGCCCTATGACTGCATCCTGGCAGCGGACGGCTCCCCATGGCTGGAATACCACCGGACGGGCGGCGGCTACCTGCTCCGCTATCCAGGGCGCGCGGATTTCCATCTCGCCGCCGATGGCTGGGACATCCAGGCCTGGCCGGTGCCCGGGGCCTCCGAGGCCACCCTCTTGCACCTGTACCGCAACCAGGTCCGTCCCTTGGCCCTGAGCCGCCAGGGCCGGCTGGTCCTGCATGCGAGCGCTGTGGATCTCGGAGGGCGGGGCATCGCCTTCGGGGGCCCCTCCGGCCACGGGAAGTCCACCCTGGCGGCGGCCTTCGCCCGGCAGGGGGCGGGCTTCCTCTGCGATGACGGGCTGCTCCTGGACGTCGAGGACAGCGCCATCCGCGTCGAGCCTGCGGACCCGTCCCTGCGCCTCTGGGAGGACAGCCTTGAGGCCTTGGCCATCCCGCCCGAAACCCTCGCGCCCCCCCTGGACTACACCCCCAAGGGCCGTCTCCTGGCTGGCGCGGTCCTGCCTCACTGCACCGAGCCCCGTCCCCTCGCCGCCCTCTTCCTGCTGGGCGATGATGAGGCCGACACCCGAATCCAGCCGGTCCCTCCCGCCGAGGCGCTGCGGGCCCTCCTGCGCCTCATCACCGTCCTCGACCGCGACGCCCGGGATGTGCTGGCCGCGCACTTCGAGGCCCTCTCCCGGATGGTTCGTCAGGTGGAGGTCTTGCGACTGGCGTATCCGCGACGGTACGAGGCGCTGCCCGGAGTGCTTGGCGCGGTGGCCGCCTGTGTGTCCGGGCCCCGGCGCGGGGCGTGAGCGGCCTCTCCGTTCGCTTCCCGGGGAACGGGTGGCCCCAAGGGGCCGTGGCGCCCGGACCCCGGGCCATCCCCTGAAGCTGCAAGTCCTGGGGGGGCATCGGCTCGGCACCCTGACCCGCCGGGTCCCGGCGGTGGCCTTCCCTCCCGGCACTCTCCCCCGCGGTCCGGGAACCGATCTACCATTCCCTGGACTTCCCCCGCCGGTTCGAGGCTCTGCCTTCCGCCCGGGAGGGGTACCGGGCCACCATGGCCAGGATGGAGGCGAGGCGTGGACATGGCATCCAGGAGCGTGGGTCCTCCCCATGGGCTCGCCCCCGAAACCGGCGGTGGGGCCCTCCCGGACCATCAAGGAAAGGCCGAGGACCTGGAGCGGGAACTCCAGGAGCTGGCGACGGGCCTCCTCCGAACGAACCGCGTCCATGCCGAGTGAGGCGGATTGGAACCTGACGTGGAGGAGCCCCCGATGCCCGGCCGAGCCCCGCTGAAGGGTGCCGGTCCGGAGGTGCCCCTCCTCCTGGCCGTCGCGCGGTTCGGGCCAGGCCCGGGTTCACGGAGGGAGGGTTGGGGGGATGGGCTGGGGGTGGACGAGTGGCCAAGGTTGCTGAGCCTTGCCCGGAGGCATGGACTTCTGCCCCAGCTCCGACGCCTCCTGGAGGATGCCCCCGGCATCGGTCCGCCCCGGAACGTCCAGGTGGACCTGTGGGCCCACCGGGAGTGGCTCCGCCAGCGCAACGCAGGGATGGCCGCGGCGCTGGGCGAGATCCTGGCGGTCCTGGAGGGGCAGGGGATCCCGGCGCTGCCCTTCAAGGGCCCCATGCTCGCCCTGCAGGCCTACGGCGACTTCGCCGCCCGGGAATTTGCCGACCTGGACCTCCTGCTCCGCCCCAGTGACGTCGCCGCGGCCCGCGCCGCCCTCCGAGACCTGGGCTATCTGCCCGAGCACGCCCTTGCGCCCGCCCAGGAGGCGGCCATGCTCCGGGCGCGAACCCAATACCACGTTCTGCTGGTCCATCCGGCCCGCGCCATCGCCGTGGAACTGCACTGGAAGTCGGACCCCGACCATCCGGTGGAGGCCGGCACGGCCGCCTGGTGGGAGGCTCGGCCGAGGGTCGGGTTCGGGGACCGGCAGGTGCGCGCCTTCACGCCCTCGGAACTCTTACTGCTGCTCTGCATCCACGGCAGCAAGCACCACTGGAGCCGCCTGGCGTGGCTCGCGGACGTGGCGGCGCTGCTGGGGCAGGAGCCGGGCTTCGACTGGCCCTGGATCCGCGCCCGCGCGGCGGAATTGGGCGCATCCCGGCGGTTAGCGCTCGGCCTGGACCTGGCCGCCGGCCTGCTGGAGGCGCCCCTGCCCGCCGACGTCGCCCGCTGGGCGGCCCATGCCCCCGCCGTACGCCGGCAGGCCGAGCGCATCATCGCCCACCTCTTCGATCCCGGGCCCTGGATGCCCGGCCCCTGGACGCGCCTACGCTTGGACCTCGCCCAGCGCGAGGGTCTGCGGTCCAAGCTACGCTTCGCCTGGGACGTGGTGTTCGCCCCCTCCCATGAAGAGTGGGTCCGCTGGCCCCTGCCTCGGGGGCTCTTCTTCCTGTACGCGCCGCTGCGGGTGGGGCGGCTGGTGGGGAAGCATGTGTTGAGGATGGAACCGCCGGCCTGACCCTGCGAGGCTCCGCTCAGAGCGTTCCGTTGATCAGCCTGTAGCGCCGGGAGGCGCTCACCCGGGCCTGGACGGCGGCTGCGTCCCGGAGAAAGACCGTATTGCCATGGCTGGGGGCGGCCGGCACGAGGCGGCGCCGGAAGGGGTCGTAGCCGTAGGGGTGGAACCCGTGCTCGGCCATGATCTCCCGCAGGGCGTCGTCGGAAACGCCATAGCGCGCGCCGCTGCCGTTGGTCTCCAGGATCACCGCGAGCAGCTCCGGCGCCGCCAGGGTTTTCCCGGCGCCGAGGAGCACGGCGCGTTCGTGGCCCTCCACGTCGATCTTGATGAGCACCGGTGGGCCGCCCACCAGCACGTCGTCCAGGCGCGCCACCGGAACGTCGAGGGAGGGCCCGTCTTCGCCTTCGGCGAGGACGTGGTTGACCGTGTCCAGCCCGGAGGTGAAGCGGAGGGTGGACGCCGCGTCGGAGAGGCCCATGCGGCAGGCTCGGACCTTGGCGCCGAGGCCGTTCATTGAGATGTTCCGCTCCAGGTGGGCGAAGGCTTCCGGGATCGGTTCGAAGGCGATGACGCGGGCGCCCACCGCGCCAGCGGCGAGGATGGTGTAGCTGCCGATGTTCGCCCCGACGTCCACGAAGAGCTCGTCCGGCCGCAGCAGGTGGAGGACGAAGCCCATCTCCTCGACTTCGTGCAACCCGCAGTACCAGTTGCCCGTCGCGCCGGTCATGCCGCGCAGGGCATGGAGGCGGGTGCCTTCGACGAAGGGCAGGGGGATGGGTTTCGAGGTCAGCCGCGAATGCACCTGCCAGCGCAGGACCCGTCCCAGGGCGGCCATCCGCCCGGAGGCATTGAGGGGGTGGCGCCAGACGAAGGACAAGAGGTTGAACAGCCGCATGGAGGATTCTGACCGGGGCGGAGGCGTCTGGGCAGCAGGTGAGGGCGGTGGCGGCGTCAGAGCAGGGCGAGGCTGGCGCGGCCGTTCCGGTACTCCGAACGGACGCGGAGCTGCTCCCCGGGTACCACGGTTCGCGGCCGGTGCAGCAGCCACAGGGGGCTCCGCCAGTGGTTGCGGCGGACGATGCGGGAGGCCTCGGTGGTGATCTGGACGCCCTCGCCGAGGGTGGCTTCGAAATGGACCAGGAAGCCGCCCAGGGTCCCGGCCCGGGTACAGGCGATGGGACATTCGGTGGCGGGGTCCTGGTCCGGAAGCCGGGCAAGGTCGAAGGCGTGCAGCTCCGCGGGGGCCGACAGGGTGGGCCAGGGGCGCGCCTTCCACGGGTTCAGGAAGAGCCGACGGCAATTGGAGCTGGCTTCCGCTCCGTCGTGCAGCAGGGCGGGGAAGGGCAGGCCGTACCAGCGCTCCCAGCGCGCCAGCACTTCCGGAGTGAAGAAGGCACCCTGGCGCACCTTGTCGGGCACCTCAACTGGGGTCGCCAGGATCCGCAGGCCCGAAGGAATCAGGCGGGCGCCGGGCCTGAGGAGGCGGGCCACGGCATCCCGGGTGGTCTCCAGGATCCGTTCGCCCAGGGGCTCGTTCCCGATGATCTCGGAGACCAGCACGTCGGCCTTTTCGGGGAGGCTGAGGTCCGCCGAGAACCCCCGCAGCAGGGTGATGCGGTCCCCGAACCCCGACCCGTCGAAAAAGTGCTGCGCCGCCTCGGCAATGGGTCGGCCCTCGATGGCATAGACCCGCCGCGCCCCCGCCTTCGCCGCCGCCACCGCCAGCACGCCGGTGCCCGTGCCGATGTCCACCACGACGTCCCCCTCCCGCACCGTACGGCGGATCGCCTGCAGGAAGCGAGCCGTCCGGACGCGGTCCTCCAGCATGCGGATCTGGGCGGTGGGGCCGAAGGCATGGGCGTTGGGGTCGATGTTCGGGGCGGGGGATCCGTCCGCGGGGACGAGAATGCCGGCTTCGCAGAGCTGGGTCAGCTGGGAGAATCCGTCGATTAGGCCACGAGACCCCGGCGAATCGTTTTGAAGGAACTGCCAACCCTCCGAGAGGGTGTGGGCTTCCCGGAACATCACGAGCACTCCCAGAAACCTCATGGGGAGAACCTGTGTTGCGGAACCGCAGTGGATTCGGATCTCCTCCCCCTCAGCTTCGATGGAGAAACGATCCGGGAGCCGGACCCGTGTATGCTTTCCCAAGGACGGATTCATTGGATTCCAAGAATGGCTGGAAGAAAGGTAATACAACCAAATTTATAATTTTAGTGGATGTATAGTGGAATAAATTAATTAAATATCTCTGAATTCGGTTGAATGTAATATTTTTTTATGTTTAATCCTTGCTTTCCAGTCTGGTGACGAAAGCTGCTGAGCCAAGGATGAAGAATAATAGCGAGAGAAAATGTAGAGAGCTATAAAGCCTAGAGCCATTCCACCTACCATCTTAACGTTCGAAGCTTCAAGAAGGGTAGCGTTCAAAAAAATCAACACAGTTGCAGATGAATATCCAAATAGTCTATGTGAATTTGCTTTTATGATGGTTATATAAACATAACCACAAAAAAGTCCCCATAAAAATATAGGTAAAAACATAAAGAAAGGACCAAAATCAATATAACTCTCCGCCATATATCCCAAGCTGATTGAAGTTCCCTCTTGATATCCGGAAACAAAACCACCCGTGTAATAGGATGTCCTTTCTGAATCGTTAAGAACCTTCTTGCCCGGGTAGAATGCTCTTGGAACCAAGGCATTTTCTATGGCTTCACGCCACAATAAACCATTTTCATGGGGGATTATATCAGGCACAACTTTAATACTTTCACCAAAAAAATGTACATATGTCATTCGATCCGCTAACGTACTGATTGATTCACTCAATTTTTCAGGGGTCACGTCAGCTATGAGTTCTGATAATTTTTTTAACCGATCTTCCCTGGAAACGAGAACTACCTGATTTCCAGTCCCCATGTTCAGAAAAGATCGATATTCTTTTTTTATGGCAGTCCATACAAGTGCAAGGGACACAACCGAAATGATCGCTGCTATTGCAACCGGAAACCTCATCCCACGTAATGCCCTAGGTGTCGTCAATACTGCTAATAATAATAGAATCAAAATATTTCTGAATCCACTGAAATATCCTAGCATCCCGATGATGATTTCTATCAAAGTGAGAAAAATCAATAATCCGAACCCGTTTCGTTGATGCAGAACAGTGTAGGTAAAAATAAACACGACGACCCAATGCAAAGTTGTAAATGCCAGAATTGGTTGCCTGAGTCCAGGAATAAAAACGCTTATGACTGTTAACAACTCTGCAAAGATAATGGCGAGTATACTCGCCTGGAATAACTTCCTTACAGACAGTTTTGTCGCCAATGCATCTACGGATTTCTGGGCATTACTTAGTGAGGACCTTCCTACTACAACTCTGATTCCAAGCGTCACGACAAGTACGCCGAGCAGGGTAAGCCAGGCCGCGGGAATCACCGCTTGGCTCACGTCCATTTGATCCAGTCGCTTCCCCTGCAGGTCAGCGCTCAGGGTGAGCACGCAGGCCTGCATCCAGTGGTAGGTCATGGCGAAGAGCAGCACCGGAGGTTCCCCGGGCCTCCGCAGCAGCTTGACGACCATGAGGAGCACAAGGAAGGAAGCCGTCGTCAACAGGGCATTCGAGCTCGCCAAGCCAAGGACGGCCATCGCGATCAGGAATCCGTTGAGTGCCTTCCACTCGACCCCTTGGTGCTCGCCAGCTCGATCAGGCATTGGGATCCTTCACGGGTGCATCGAATGCAAAACTTTGAGCCAGACTCCCCACGAGAGTAGCCAATAGCTCATGGGTCGCGGTGCTATAAGCGTAGCCATCCACCCGAGCATGGGCCTTCTCACCCAGGTGCACCAAGCCTTCGCGTCCAACACTTAGGGCCTGCATCAACACATCCCCGAGGCCGTCGATGTCGCCTGCTTTGAAAATCCACCCGGTCTCCCCGTGGACCACAAGGTCCGGGCCACAGCCCACGTGGGTGCTCACGATGACGGGTCTGCCCAGGTTCATGGCCTCGTTCACGGCCAGGCCCCACGTCTCGGACTCGGAACAAGAAGGCAGCACGAACAGGTTTCCCGTCGCATAGACCATCGGCATCCGGCTCTGGTTCTGGAATGGGGCGAAAATGACCGTCTGGCCGACGCGGTCTCCTGCCTGTGCGCGAAGGCGTTCCTCCCATTCACCTGACCCGACGAACAGCAGCACGGGATCAGGGGCGCCACCCGCTGCCAGGCCTTCACAGGCCGCGGTAAAAGCCACCAGCAGATCCATGGGCCGCTTCTTGGTCTCGAACTTTCCCGCGAAGAGCACCACCAGGACCTCCTCGGCGATGCCCAACTCCCTGCGCCAGGCCTTCGCGTCGAGGACGGCCTGCGGAGCCGCGGCCTGGAACCGGTCGTTGTCCACGCAGTGCGGCACGAAGTGGATCCGTTCCTCGGGGACGCCGGAATTCCGGTAGTAGTCCGCGTTGGCTTTGCCGACGGCGAGAAACCCGGCGAAGCGCTTGAAGATCAGCGCCCGGAAGCGCCGTTTGATGGCCTGCTTCCACCCTCTCGACCGCGCCAGATCATGAGAATCGCCCCGCAGCAGCAGGGGGATCCCCTTCAGCCGCCGGGACAGGACCACCCGCAGGTGGCTGAGGTAGGTGTAGCCGAAGAGCAGAATCGAATCGGGCTGCCAGGCCTCGAGGGCCGGCACCAGCCCGGGGTTGTCCAGCCCGCGGAAGTGGTGGGTCCCGGGATCGGCGCTGCGATTGGGGATGAAGGCGTGGTCATAGCCCTCCAGCAGGGGGATGTCCCACTGGAGGACCTGCCCGAAATTCGGATCGAAGCGCGGCTGCACACCGAAATCCCATAGGTAGAAGACCTTCAGCTCAAGTTCGGGTTGGGCGGCGAGATGCCTGAACCAGGGGGCGTAGTACTGGATGGGGTGGGACACCACGATGGCGAGGCGCACGCGCTTCACGGTCGGCCTGGGGTTCGTCGGGTCCATCCCTCAGGATCCCACGCAGTCCCGCAGGAAGCCGCCGAGTTGCCGGGCGCATTCCGCATCGGTGAAGGGCCGGAAGGCCGCTTCGTCCAGGGGGCGGACCTGATCAAAGGCCTTCGCCTGCAGCCACTGCGCTCCGATGCGCGCCGCCAGGGCCTCTGCGGGCTCGCCGGAGGCGAAGGGCACGCAGACGCCGCCGCCCACCCGCTCCATCAGGTCCACCACCGAGCTGTCCCGGTGGAAGATCGCCAGGAGGGGGCGGCGGGCCAGGAGGTAGGGGTAGATCTTGGAGGCGGTGTAGGCGGGATCGTCGGAACCGGGCACCAGGAGGGCGTCCGCGGCCCGCAGGCGCGCCAGGGTTTCCGCGTAGGGGATGCGCCCCGGCTGCTCCTCCACCAGGTGGGCCAGCCCGAATTCCGCGGCGAGGGGGGCGAGAGTGGCTTCCCCCAGCCCCGGAGCCGCGTAGGAGGTGCCCACGAAGTGCAGGCGCAGGGTCTCCAGGAGTCCCGCCGGCGCATGGTCCCGCAGGGCCAGGAAGAGGCCCCGCAGGGCCGGAGCCATGTCGGGCCCGCCGCGGCCCACGTAAACCCAGTGGCGCAGGCCGTCCGCCGCCGGAGCGATGGTTCCCTCCAGCCGCTCGAAATCCCGCGCCGCCCCGGGGAAGGGCTGCACGAGGCAAGGCGGCAGCTTCAGGTCCGGATAGCGCCGGGCGACCTGGTCGGGATAGCCCGGGGAGACGGCGGTGAGGCCCGCGCAGGACCGCAGGACCCGCGGTTCCATCCAGCGGTGCAGGGCCTCCGCGAAGCCGTGCTTGAGTCGCCCTCCGGGGGGCACCACGCCGGGGTGCTCCCGGTAGTAGTCGTTCACCCAGGGGTCCTGGTAGTCCATGACGAAGGGCACGCCGAAGCGCCGCGTCCAGCGCGGGCCGAGGCCATGCACCTCGAAAACCGTGGTGGAGAAGTACACCAGGTCGAAGCCGCCCTTCTCCAGCAGCCGGTCCCCCGCCCGGCGCAGGGCGCCCAGGGCCCGCAGGCCCAGGTTGCCCAGGCCCGGCACCCAGGCCCAGCCCAGGCCCAGGGCCCGCACGCGGTGCACGGGCACGTGGGCCGGCAGCCCCTCCGCCAGCCAGGGATCCCGGGGGGAGGCCACCTGGTCCGGATCCACCGCCAGCACCTCCGCCTCCCAGCCGTTCTCCCGGAGGAAGGGCAGCAGCATGCGCACCCGCTGCAGGTCCGCCGCGTTCACCGGCGGAAAGTGGGGGGAGACTACAAGGACCTTGGGCAC
>JBGAST010000110.1:0-2864 GCA_044229575.1 Holophagaceae bacterium
GCAGGACGGCAGGACGGCAGGACGGCAGGACGGGAGAATGGAACGGCGGCCCGCGACAGGCAAGCAACCGCCACCTCATCCCGAGGGAGCGAAGCGAGCGAGGGATCTACTCATCCGGGCACGGAGCACGGGAGAGTTGATCCCTCGCTGCGCTCGGGAGGACGGGACATCACTCCTCCACCACCAGCCGCCGCAGCAACGCCCGGCACGCCGAGACATCCGCCAGCCGCAGGGGGGCGCCGCTGGGCCCCGGGCCGACATGGACGCCAATCTCCTCCGGCAGCAGGGCGGCGAACATGTCCTCATCCGTGGTGTCATCTCCAATGGCGACGATGAGCGGCTTCCCGGTGGTGGTGGTGCGCAATCGCGTCACGATCAGGCCCTTGTTGATGCCGGCCGGACGAAACTCCACCACCTTCTGGCCGTGGAGCACTTCGACCACCTCGGGCGGGAAGCGTCGGCCGACTTCCTCGACGAGGGCGGCGGCGGCAGCGGCTCCGACGTCGTGGTGGGCGAGCCGGAAGTGCCAGGCCAGGCCGGCGGACTTCCGCTCGATGAGCGCACCCGGGGTCCGTTCCGTGTAGCCCTTGAGCAGGTGCAGCAGGTCGTCGTAGGGGACGGTGCGAACGGCCTGATGCCGCTCCCACTCGGCGGCCCCGGGCGGGCGGGACCAGGAGCCGTGCTCGGCGTGCAGCCCGATCTCCAGGCCAAGGAACCAGGCATCGAGGACCTCGCGCTGGCGCCCGCTGACGAGATGCACTTCGGTGCGGGGGCGGGCCGCGAGCGCGGCCAGCAGATCCAGCAGGTCCCCGTCGGGGGTGGCCTGTTCGGGGCGGGAGGCGAAGGGAGTCAGGGTGCCGTCGTAGTCGAGCAGCAGGAGCAGGGACTCTGCTGCGAGCACCCGCCCCAGCGCCTGCACTACCTGGTCCTCGCCCGAGCGGCCCCGGGCCAGTTCGCGCGGGAGCGAGACGCTGGCGCGCAAGGCGGCGAGAAAGGACTCGGCCCAGCGCTCGACGGGGTTGGCCCGCACCCGGGCGCGCAGGGCCCGCATCCGCATCCGCCGCTCCAGCCGCCGCATGACCAGCGCACGATGGTACGCCTCGGCCGCCTCCTCGATGTCGTAGGGGTTCACCTGCACCGCCTCGACCAGGTCATCGGCGGCCCCGGTGAATTCGCTCAGCACCAGCACGCCGTCGCCATCCACCCGGCTGGCGATGAACTCCTTCGCCACCAGGTTCATCCCGTCACGCACGGGGGTCACCAGCATGACGTCGGCCATGCGGTAGAGCGTCAGCAGCTCCTGCTGCGTGAAGCCCTGGTACAGGTAGTTCACGGGGGTCCAGGAGGGCGTGCCAAAGGTGCCGTTGATGCGGCCCACCATCGCATCCACGTGCCGGCGAAACCGCCGGTACGCCTTCACGCCGGTGCGGGACGGCACGGCCACCTGGACCAGGGTCACGCGCTCGCGCAGTTCGGGGTGCTGGCGCAGCAGCTCCTCGTAGGCGAGCAGCCGCCGGGGAATCCCCTTGGTGTAGTCCAGCCGGTCGATCGCCACCAGGGTCTTTCCCGCCCCGGCGACGTCGGCGGCGCGGCGCTCGCCGCCGAAGGGGCCCTCGGGGGCGCTCGCCTCGAACCGGGCGAGGGAGATCCCCATGGGGAACACGCCGGTCCTGGGGCTGCGCCCCTGGTAGTCGAACCGGCCCTCCTCGACGGTCTCCACCCCCAGCAACCGGGTCACGCACTCGGAGAAGTGTTCGGCATAGGCCGCCGCGTGAAACCCGATGAGGTCGGCGCCCAGCACGCCCTGGAGCAGCAGGCGGCGCTTCGGCAGGAGGCGGAAGACCTCGTAGGCAGGGAACGGGATGTGGAGGAAGAAGCCGATGGTGAGCTCGGGGCGGAGCTCCCGCAGGAGGGCCGGCACCCGCATGAGCTGGTAGTCGTGGACCCAGACCTGGTCCGCGGGCGCGGCTTCGGCGGCGATGACCTCCGCGAAACGCCGACTCACCGACTCGTAGGCTCCCCAGTAGCGCGGGAAGAGCGGCACCTGCTGGACCAGGTAGTGGAAGAGCGGCCAGATGACGCTGTTCGATTCGCCCTGGTAGAAGCCGCGCATCTCGGCGCGGTCCAGCCTGACCGGGACCAGGCGACGGGCCGCGAGCTGGCGCTGGACCGACGCCAGGTCCTCCGGGCTGAACGAGGTGGTCAGCCCCGGCCATCCGATCCAGCGACCGTCGCCCGCCGCGTGCTTGCCCGCGAGCCCGGTGGCCACCCCGCCCAGGCTGTCGGTGAGCGTGGGACCGTCAGCCGATCGGTGCAGCGTGACGGGGAGACGGTTGGACACCAGCAGCGTCGTCATCCCGGCCTCCCGGGCGGAGCCGGCGGGGCGCCCGCGGGGCCCGGCACCGTCCGGGCATTGCCGTCGCGGAGCGCGAAGTAGCTTGGCGACATGATCTCGACCCCGGCCTCGGCAAAGGCGTCGTAGATGGCGGCGTGGAGCGCGCTGTAGTACTTCGGGAGCGCGGCGGCCCGGGCCGGATCCAGCGCCACATTCACCTGGTATTCCACATACCAGTCATTGAGCGCGCGCACCAGGACGAAGGGCGCCGGCGCTTCGGGCGCTCCCTCCATCCGGCGGGCCGCGTCGAGGAGGAGGGACTCGACGCGGGCCCGGGGCACATCGTACCCGATCGTGATGGAGCTGTGCAGCAGGATCGGGTGACCGGCCCGGCCGGCGGCGGAATAGTTGGTGACCCCCTGCGCGGTGGCCACCGAGTTGGGGACGACCACGTATTCGTCCTTCGGGGTCCGGAGCCGGGTGGACAGCATCCCGAGTTCCTGGACAACGCCCTCCACCTCGCCGAGGC
>JBGAST010000111.1:0-2783 GCA_044229575.1 Holophagaceae bacterium
GTCGAAGCTCGGGGGCGGGTCCAAGAGCGCGACCAGCGGAAACCCCTTCTACCGCTTCGAGGTCTGGGACGACGCTGGCCCCGCCAAGGCCGCGGACCTCTCCGGCGAGATGCTCACCGTCTCGAAGGGCACCCTGGCGTTCCGCCTTCCGCCCACGGCCTACAGCTACGAGCCCTCCTACCGCACCGAGGTCAGCCTGGACCTGGCGGGCGACGTCGTGGTCTACGACGGCGGGCAGGGGCTCGGGCGGTGCACCATCCGCGGCCAGCACGGCGTGGGCATCCCCAACGCTGACCTGGCCAGGCTCTTCGGCAAGGATCCCAAGGCCGTTCGGGAAAGCGCTGGCTTCCTGACCGTCCAGGCGCTCGAGCGGTGGTTCGAGGACTGGATCGCCACCAACCAGAAGCGGTACGCCGACGGGAAGGAAGGCCTGCGCCTCGCCTTCTCCATTCGGGACGGCTCCTGGACGGAGTGGCAGAACCGCACCCGGTGGATCATGCCCATCACCCTGCCGTCCCACGAGCGGTCGGCGGGCCGGCCCCTCGACTGGGCCTATTCCATGTCCTTCTGGGACCTGGGGCCAATGAAGCCCAAGTCCAAGGCCACCGACGCCGCCAAGCCCACCGGCGTGGCCGGGCTGCTGGGCTCCGCGAAGGACCTGCAGGCGAAGGCGCTGGCGTCCATCGGTCCCCTCACCAGCCGGAGCCTGGGGGATATCGCCTCCCTAGCCCAGGGCCTCGCCAACAACATGGGGGAGCTGCGGGGCTCCCTGGAGGGCTTGCGGAACGACGCGCTGGGCGTGGTCCAGGGCGTCCGCGACACGGCCTCCCAGATCGCGCTGAATGCCGCCGGGATCCTCGCCGCGGTGAACCCCCAGACCTTCGGGGACAGCCTGCTCTCCCAGGTCCGCGGGACGGCCCTGGATGCCCGCAACCTGGCGGGGGACGTCATGCGCTGGGACACCACCCTGGGGCTGACGGCGGTGCCTTCCCGGGCTCCTGAAGCCGTGTTCCTGGGCACGGGGACCCTGCAGACCATGGCGGCCTCCCAGGCAGGGGGCATGGCGAAGTGGCAGGGCATGGCTGAAGGTGGGGGCCTCCGCTGGCCCTTCACGGAGGTGCCCTGATGCCTCGCTTCGTGGACGTCCCGAATCCTGGGATGGTGCTCCTGCCTGGCGACCGGGTGACGATTCCCGTCCCGCAGCCTGGCGGCCGCCTGCCCGGGGATCCCATCGGGCGGGACGTGGATCCCGGTGGTGCGCCCGGCGCCCTCATTGGCGGCATCATGAACCTGAAGAACGCCTTGGAGCGCCGGCTGCGCACGCCGCGCGGCTACCTGCCGACGCATCCCGAGTACGGCTCTGGCCTCCACGCCTACGTGGGCAGGGCCATGGGCCTCGCCGATGTCCTCGGGTGCCGGGATGAAGCTGCCCGGACCCTGCTGGACGACCCTCGGGTGCTCGAGATCCTGAAGCTCGCCGTGGACGTGGACGTGGACGCCATCATCGTCCAGGGCGTCGTGTTCACCCCGCTCGGGGAGGTTGAAATTTCCACGGGTGTGACGTCTCCGGAGGGGTGATATGGCAGGCTTCGAGATTCGCCGGTGGGAAGGCCTCACGAACGAGGCCATCAACTGGATTCAGTCCAACCCGGACGCCGCCGACGGCGTGATCCCGACGGACCTCTACGTGGGCAGCCTGGAGCGGTCCCACATCGAGGCCGTGGCGGTGCTCATCGAGGAGCTGGAGGTCCGGGCCGCCCAGGCCATCAGCTGGTCGATCCGCGAGAGCGCCTTCCGGGCCTTCGGGTTCGCCCTCCTCCCTGCCGTGGCGGCCACTGGGTCCGTGGAGTTCATCGCCGTGCAGGAGCCGGGCCTGGACGTCGATATCCCCGCCGGGACCAAGGTGGTCTCGGTCGAGGGGCAAGTCTTCCTCACCACGACCGACGCGACGATCCTGGCCGACGAGCTGACCTCCGGGGCGGTGCCCGTCGTCGCCTCCGAGGCGGGCCCGGACGGCAACGTGGCAGCAGGCGCCATCCGCGCCCTTGTCTTCCCCATCGTCGGCGTGGACGGCGTCACCAACGAGTTCTCCACCCGGTACGGTGCGCCCATCGAAGGCGACGACGCCAGGCGCGCCCGGTTCGTCCGGTTCATCCGCTCCCTGGTTCGGGGCACCGTGGACGCCCTGGAGTTCGCTGCTGAGAGCACCGGCCTGGTGGCGGCTTCGAAGTGCGTTGAGCCCTGGGAGCTGGATCCGATCCCGGCGGGCTCACCTCCGGCCGGCGTGGCCTACCTCTACGTGGACGACGGCATCGGCGGCGTGGAGATCCTGCCCGACGTCCTGGCGGCGGTGCGGGCGGCGGTCTACGGCTACATCGACGGCACGGGCCGGCGCGTTCCGGGCTGGAAGGCGGCGGGGATCCCGGTGCTCTTCTATCCCGTGATCCGGAGGGGCATCAAGCTGCGCGCCTCCGTGCGGGTCGTGCCCGCGGCCCGACAGCGGTGGACGGCCATCCAGACCAAGCTAACGGCGGCCTCGGACGCCTACTTCGCTTCCCTCGGGATCGCCCAGGCCGTGAGCTACCAAGACCTGTTCATCGCGCTCACCCTCTGCGACGACGACATCCTGAGCGTCGCGCTCTCCATGTGGCCAGAGGATGGCGAGGCCCCCGCCTACGATGCCCCCCTGTCCGCCGACGACATCCAGCTGGCCGACAGCTCCACCGCCGCCGGCTACGGCGTCCGCCACGTCCCCGTGGCCGGCGCCGTCCTCGAGCCTGGCG
>JBGAST010000112.1:0-2769 GCA_044229575.1 Holophagaceae bacterium
CTCCCCGCGGCTCCATTCGGCGGCTGGCGCAGCCTGGTAGCGCATCTGCTTTGGGAGCAGAGGGTCGCCGGTTCGAATCCGGCGCCGCCGACCACGGAAAAGGCCCACGCGAGGGGGCCTTCGTGTTGGGATCCCCAAGTCAGGCGGGGATCGGGCCCCATGCACGCGGGTTTGTGTCGACCCCGCCTCCGCAGTCGTAGCAGCGCCAGACGGGGAACTCCACGATCTCCTCGGGGACGTAGGCGGCCCAGCACCACTGGCAAAGCACGGCGGGGCGGGACAGGTCGGTGACGCATCCACATGGCACGCCGTCCGTGTGGCGGGCATGAGCCCTGGGGGTGTGGATGTCGCTCATGGCGCGGGTTCCCCGGACTGGATGATCCGCCCCGGCGCGACCTCGCCGCGGGCCGCCTTCTGCCGGGCGTTCCAGAGCATCCTGGCCCGGTGCTCGAGGGCCGTTCGGAGGGCGGGGTCCTTCAGGCATGCCGCGATGTTGGGAAGCAATGGGTCCGCCACTCCATCGGTCTGCAGGACCATCCCGACGGCGCTGGCGCACCCTTCGCACAGCTGGATCCGGTATGGCCAGATACCTGGCGGCCTGATCATGAATTCGTGGCGCCCGACCTCCCGCGTCCCGCCGCGGATCCGATCCTGCTTCCGGACAGTGGCCGTCTTGCTGTCGGCTGGGAAGTGGTGGAGTTCGCACTCTGGGTTCGAGCAGAACGGCGTCTCGAAGCAGCTGATCCCTTGGCTCACGGCTTGTCTCCTTCCCGCACCCACAGGTACGGGTTGATGGGCTGGTTCAGGTACTCGTCCAGCAGGGCCTTGGCGGCCTCGAGGGTTGGGCAGCGTTCGGCGAATTCTCGGCCCATGCAGAAGGTGATCGGCCCCCCCGTGTTCCGCGAGAGCCATCCGGTTCCGTCAAAGACGGTCCACGCCACGATGGCGCAAGCCTTGTCCAGGATGGCCTGGACCTTGATGCGCCCAGCCGTGAAGCCGTCCCCCATCTTCCCCCGCTGGTCCCAGTCCCATCCGTTGGCCTCGAAGAGCCTGCGGTCCTGGCCGGCGTCGTAAACGATGGGGGTCAGGCCGTCGGGCGGAACATGAGCCTCGGCCCATAGGGTTTTTACGGCGGCCATGGCCTGCTCCACCCGCGCCGTCTCGGAGACCGGGAAGATGGGCGGCCGTTGCGCCAGGAAGGGCCCCAGGTCGTTCAGGAGGGCCTCCAGGTGGTTCTGGGCCCAGGCGGTGAGGTGGGGGCGCAGGGCGTCCAGCATGGCCTTCAGGCTTTCGCGCCTGGCGTTCTCCTGGGCCTCGCTGGGGAACATGTCGCAGGCGCAGGGGTCTGACTTGCAGTCCATGCACCAGCTCATGGTTCCTCCGACGGGCGAATGCCCGTGACGCGCCCGATCCGCTTGCCGTCCTGGATGACCCAGGCCTCGCCTTCGGGCACGGCTTCACTGGGCTTGACCTCGAATGGTGCCCTGGGGCTGGTCGCGGGTTGGGGCGATGGTTCCATCGGCGTGGGATTGGCCTGGAGCCGCTTTAACCACCCCTCGCGGAGTGCTTCGCTGGTCTCGATGCGCATGGCGCCGGTGAGATTCTGGTTGATGATTGGCGTCGCGATGGTCATGAGCACGGTCTTCCGTCGCTGCTTGATCGCCATTCGGAGCGCCTTGCGCCCCCGCCGGTTCAGCCTCCCGTGGAGGGTGAGGGGGCGGCCACGGAAGGGCACGCCCTCGGCGCGCAGCATGGCTGGCCAGTTGATGTGGACGCTCCCGATGGTGCCGGTGAAGACGTAGATTCCCGGCAGGATAGGCTTGGTGGAGGGGATGATGCTGAGGCGGCTCATGATTCCCCCATAACGATGCGGCGCCCGCACGGGCAGGTCGGGCCATCGAACCGTGAGGCCCTACGCAAACCACATCCAGTCCACCAGCCGTGGCCGGTGCTGACCGGCGTCCACCTGCAGATCGGAAGCCCATCCTCGTCGAGGCCGGTCCACCAATAGCGGTTCCACCCCCTCACCCGGCACCACTTCGCACGGTGCCCGTCCCCGCATTCCTGGATGACCAATTCGACATCCTCCGGCATGACCATGGCGAAGGACCGGAAGCGGTGGACCAGGACTTCGTCCTCCCGGGCCTGCTGCTCGATGGCGGCCTGGACCTTCCCCTCGAATGGGTTGGGGCCGGCTGGGGCGGCTGTGATGTGCAGGAAGGCCGATGGCAGCGCTTCCCGTGGCCCAATGCCCAGCAGCGCCTCCATGGGCTCCAGGTGGTGGAGCAGCTGGCACCGCGGGCAGAGGGTCTGGTGCCCGTTGCAGGGCGGTAGGTAGGTACGGACCTCGACGGCCAGTTCCCGGGCCCGGCGGACGATGGCCTCTGCATCGCCGGCTCCAGAGGCCTGGCCCTCCGCGAAGGCCCGGGACAGGGCGGCCTCGACGGTGGCCTTGATGCCGGTGTGGGTGTAGGGGTCAGCCATTGGGGGCTCCAATAAGTATGGAAATGCCTGGCACATAGTTGATCCCGCATTCGTCGCAGGTCCACGATTTGCGCGGCAGCGCATCGTCGCCGTCCTGCCAACATCGGGTCCAGGTCTGCCGTGCAGGGGCACCGCAGAGTTTGCACTTTCGGTCAGCCATGCTTGGCCTCCTTGAGGGTGTTCATGAACCGGCGCCAAAGGTCGACTTCACGCCCGTGGGTCGCCTCGAAGGTCTGGGGCCCGGCGTGGAAGGCGACACCCTTGGGGCCGTCCTGGTGATGGCGC
>JBGAST010000113.1:0-2665 GCA_044229575.1 Holophagaceae bacterium
GCCTGCGGACCACCTCGGTTCTTCCACCCGATCGGCTGCCTTACCGCCCTTGGTCGGAGTCCCGGCTCGGTGCCGACTTCCATCGCCGGGCGGGGACCGGCTCAGGGCCGGATCCCCCGCCTGGCGAACTCGAAGCCGAGGGCTTCAAGCGAGCCTGGATCCGCCTCGGTCAAAGGCGCGATTGGCTCCACCGTGCTTTTGGTCAACTCATCGATGCCGCCACCAGTTCGTGCGAAGAGCTCTGGCGACACTTGATACGGGCCAAGGGCTCGGTCGGCGGCATCCTCCGCTTCCTCGCCCAAAGGCACAACTCCAGCCTGCTCGGCCATTACCGCTGCCTCCGTCCCAACCCAGACTGAAAATCGCACGTTCTCCAGGGTGGAACGCCGGGAAGGGCCTCCAATGGCCCGGTCCCACAAAACTGTCCGCTGGGCGGACCTGGGCGGGTGTCGGCGAGCCTTCGCGCCGTCATGAATACCATTCCAGACACCCCCAATGCCGAGGCCATCGCCCTGCGGCGCTTCCAACTGATCACCAAAGTGCAGGAACTGGTGACTCAGGGCGCACCCCTGTCGCTGGCCCTCGGCACCATCGCCCACCAAACCCTCCAGGACGTCCGTGGCCCCGTCGCCACGCGCACCCTCGAAGACTGGTTCTATGCCTACAAACGCGGCGACTTCGCCGCCCTCAAGCCCAAGGTCCGTTCCGACCGCGAACAGCCCCGGCGCATCTCCCCGGCTCAACAACAGCAGATCCTCGATGCCGTGCGCGCCCGCCCGGGCATTCCCATCAAGGTCTTCTACCGCCAATGGAAGGCTGCCGATGCCAACTTCGCCTCCTTGAGCACCGTCCACCGGCTCCTCGAGCGGCACGAACTCAATGCCCGCTCCCGGCGTTTCCTCATCCGCCAGAGTCTCAGCACTCCCACCAAGGCCTGGGAGAGCGCCGCGCCCAACGAGCTCTGGATGGCCGACTTCTCCCCGGGGCCATTCCTCACCGTTGCCGGGTCGGCCAAGCCACTGGCCACCCAGCTGTGCGTCATCCTCGACGATCACTCGCGTCTGTCGCCTTGTTCGAGGTACGGCACGGCCGCCGACACCCGCCACTTCCACGCCATCCTCAAGGAGGCCCTCCGGCGGCGGGGCGTGCCGAAGGCCCTCTACGTCGACAACGGCGGGCCCTTCGTCAACGACCACACCCGCCTGGTCTGTGCCCAGCTGGGCATCCGCCTGCTCCACTCCCGGCCCTACCACGCCTGGGCCCGCGGCAAGGTCGAGCGCTTCATCCAGACCGTGCAGATGGACTTCCAGGCCCGTCTCCAGATCCCGGGCCAGGCCGCCAGTTCCCTCGACGAACTCAACCAGAAGCTCGCCGACTGGCTCGCCGAGTATCATGCCCGGGTCCACAGCACCACCGGCCTGCGCCCGGACGAGCGCTTCGCCCAGGGGCTCTCGCTGGTCAAGAGCCTCGCCCCGGAGCTGGACCTCGAACGGCTCTTCCACGCCCAGGCCACCCGGCGCGTGCGCAAGGACGGCACCGTCCGCCTGGAGAACGACCTCTACGAGGTCGACCTGAGCCTGCGCGGACTGGAGGTGCGCCTGCGCTTCGATCCCTGGACCCGCCAGCGCGTCGAGGTCGATTACCGCGGCCAGGCCTTCGGGCTGGCCCGGCTGGTGGACCGTCAACTCAACGGCCGGCTCCGCCCCGACTATGAAAAACGCTGAACTCCTCCAGTGGGCCCGCGCCTGGGGGGCCAATGCCGTCCCCTTCAGCGCCCTGCACTGGTTCGACACACCCGCCCTCCAGGGCGTGCGGCGTCATCTCGAGCAGGCGGCCGCCTTCCAGAGTGTGCTCCTGCTCACCGGCTCCAATGGCGTCGGCAAGTCCGCCCTCGCCAGCCAGTGGCTCTGGAAGCTCGATACCCGGATCTTCCTGCCCGTCGGCCTGACCCAGTCCAGCTTGAGCGGCTGTGGTCTCCTGGCCGCCCTGGCCCACAAGCTCGGGCAGTCCCAGAGCTTTCGCCGCGAGGGCAATCTCCAGCGCATCGAGACCGCCCTGGGCCAGCTCGATCAACGCAAGCTGGTGGTCGTCCTCGACGAGGCCCAGCTCTACAGCCACGCCGCCCTGGAGGAGATCCGCCTCCTGCTGGGCCTCAACCTGCCCACCGAACCCACCTTCGCCCTGATCCTCATCGGCGACGACTACCTCCTGGACAGCCTGCGCCTGCGCCATCACCGCGCACTCTACTCACGCTTGAGTGCCCACGCCACGCTGGGGGCCTGGACCCTGGAGGAATCCCAGCGCTATCTGTTCAAGGCCCTCGAGGCCGTCGGGCTCCCGACACGGGCACTGGACCCGGCCGCCGCCGAACAACTCGCCAAGGCCGGTGGCGGGCTGCCCCGCAGCCTGCAACTCCTGGCCCGCAGTGCGTGGCTCCAGGCCGCCGCGAGTGCCCGCCAATCCATCACGCCCGAAGACGTCCAGTGCGCCTTGCAACAAGTGCCCTGCGTGCCTGGGCTCGAATCCACGCCGTACTCCCAATCCGCATGAAACCCTCGATCGGTCCGGTCGTGAGTGTGTCGGCGGCCGACATCGTTCACGCGCACGGGGTGTACTGCCAGTTGACCGGGCAGAACCTGCGCCTGGCGTACGAGCGGGAGCGCTG
>JBGAST010000114.1:0-2636 GCA_044229575.1 Holophagaceae bacterium
GGAGCGGGAGTGGAAGCTCCACGGGTTTCTTTCCTTGGGAGGGCCCCTGCTGCGCGTTCGGAGGTCAAACCAGGGGTCGTGCCGTTGTTGATGATCGAGGCAGGTTGGGAGTGTGCGGACGCGACCTGCCGCGCCATCGCTTGGCCGCACCTCCGTCAATCTCAGCCAGAAAGCGGCTGCGATTGACGAAGGTGCCTGTTTTAAAAGCAGTTTTCTGCATCTTTCATTCAGTTACAGCGTGTTCACTTCCTTGCCGTTGACCTAGACCTTGCCGTTGACCTTGACCTCGCCGTTGACCTTCAAAAGGCATCCTTTCAAAGCATGGTCCGCGCCCTTTGCGGGCCATGCTTTGGAAGGATGCGAGCAAGCGAAGCGCGCTAGGAACCCGCTCCATCCCGCCTCCAGGCCACGCCGCCCGCGATGCCTGGGGGATGTCCTTGCCATCCGCCCTTGCCATCCCCCCCGCTATGCTGAACGCTGCATGCCCACCCCCCCCGCCGACCCGCTCCCGTCCCTCCGCTCCGCCCCCTGAATGTGCGGCATCACGGGCATCTACGCGTACCATCCCGCCGCACCGCCGGTGGATGCGGAGGCCCTCCTCCGGGTGCGGGAAGCGATGGCGGCGCGGGGTCCCGACGGCTCTGGCACCTGGATCGCCGAGGACGGCCGCCTCGGCCTCGCCCACCGGCGCCTCTCCATCCTGGATCTCAGCGAGGCCGGCGCCCAGCCCATGCGCAGCGCCGACGGGAAGCTGGCCCTCGTCTTCAACGGCGAGATCTACAACTTCAGGGAGCTGCGGGCCGGACTCGAAGCCCGGGGCCACGTCTTCCGCTCCGCCAGCGATACGGAAGTGGTGCTGGCCCTCTACCGCGAGAAGGGCGCCGCCCTGGTGGAGGATCTGCGGGGCATGTTCGCCTTCGCCCTCTGGGACTCGGAGCGCCGGGGCCTGCTGCTGGCCCGCGACCCCTTCGGCATCAAGCCCCTCTACCTCGCCGACGACGGGAAGACCCTGCGCTTCGCCTCCCAGGTGAAGGCCCTGCTGGCGGGGGGCGGCGTGGACACCGCGCCGGACCCCGCCGGCCACGCGGGCTTCTTCCTCTGGGGCGCCGTGCCCGAGCCCCACACGCTGTATAAGGGCATCCGCGAGCTGCCCGCGGGCTGCACCCAGTGGATCGACGGCGGCGGGGCCCAGGCGCCGGAAGCGTACTTCGACCTGAACCGGGAATTCCAGGAGGCCGAAGCCGCGGCCCAGGACCTCGGGGCCGGCCTGCGGGGCGGCGAGGCCACCGCCCGGCTCCACGACGCCCTGCGGGATTCCGTGCGGCACCACCTCGTTTCCGACGTGCCCGTGGCCCTCTTCCTTTCCGCGGGCCTCGACTCCTCCACCCTGGCGGCCCTCGTCCGCGAGGACGGCGCGACGGACCTCCACACCCTCACCCTGGGCTTCCAGGAATTCCGCGGCGGCCCCCAGGACGAGACCGGGCTGGCGGGGCGCACCGCCACCCGCTACGACACCCGCCACGAAACCCGCTGGATCGCGAAGGCCGACTTCCTCGCCCACCTGGACCGGGCCCTGGAGGCCATGGACCAGCCCAGCATCGATGGCATCAACACCTACTTCGTGAGCCAGGCCGCGAAGGAGGCCGGCATCAAGGTGGCCCTGTCGGGCGTGGGGGGCGACGAGCTCTTCGGCGGCTACCGCCGCTTCCGCCAGGTGCCGCGCCTCGCCCGGGCCCTGGCGGTCACGCGGGCCTTCCCCGCCCTGGGCCGCGGCCTGCGCCAGGCCCTCGTCCCCCTCCAGGGCGAAGGCGGCCCGCCGAAGCGCGCGGGCCTCCTGGAGTACGGCGGCACCATCGCCGGCGCCTACCTCTTGCGCCGGGCCCTCTTCATGCCCTGGGAGCTGCCGGGCCTCCTGGGCTCGGAATGGGCCCGGGAGGGCCTCGCCGCCCTGCGGACCCTCGATCGCCTGGATGCCACCGTCCAGGGCCTGCGCCGGGACCGCACCCGCATCGCCGCCCTCGAGCTGAGCTGGTACATGCGGAACCAGCTCCTCCGCGACGCCGACTGGGCGGGCCTCGCCCACGGCGTGGAGATCCGCACCCCCTTCGTGGACGTCGGCCTCTTCCGCGCCCTCGCGCCCCTGCTGGCGGGCCCGCGCCCCCCCGGCAAGCGCGCCATGGCGGCGGTGGCGGTGCCCGAGCTGCCCGGGGAGGTCCTGGGCAGGCCCAAGACGGGCTTCGCCACGCCGGTGCGGGAGTGGTCCCAGGATCCGCGGGTGATGGGCGTCCCGCGCCGCGGGCTGGGGGGCTGGGCCCTGTGGGTGATGGGCCTCTCCGCGCCACCCCGCCCCCAGGAACCCCTTCCCCCCCGGCGCCGCATCCTGGTGCTCCTCACCGACGCCTATGGCGGGCATGGCGGCATCGCCCAGTTCAACCAGGACCTGCTGCAAGCTCTCTGCGCGGATCCGCGGAACGCCGAAGTGGTCGCCCTGCCCCGCATCATGCCCCATTCACCGGTCCGCTTGCCCGCGGGGCTGCGCTGGAACACCCGCGGCCTCGGGGGCAAGCTGTCCTTCCTCGCCGCGGCGCTGCGGGAGGTCTGGGCCCAGCCCGCTTTCGATCTGGTGGTCTGCGGCC
>JBGAST010000115.1:0-2462 GCA_044229575.1 Holophagaceae bacterium
GCCTGGATCGTGCCGGCTAGTCTTCACGCGCCCATTCGCCAGGACGCGGTGCTCCTTGCGACGGGACAGGGCAATCCCGCCGCCAGCGCCCTGCTGCGCTACCTGCAGGGCCACAAGGCGCGGAGCATCATCCAGGCCTATGGCTACGATATCTAACCGGAGGACTGCCATGAAAATCGCCATTCCCACCCAGGACTACCTCCGGGTGGCGGGTCACGCCGGCCAGGCGCGCCATTGGCTGGTCTTCGACTGCGAGCCCGGCCTGCCGCTGCCCGTCGGGGAACGGGTCGAACTGACCAAGGAGCAGGTCTTCCACCATTTTCAGGACGAAGGTCCCCACCCCCTGGACGGGGTGGAGGTGGTGGTGGCGGGGAGTGCCGGGGATGGATTCGTCCGCCATCTCGCCAAGCGGGGCGCGCAGGTTCTGCTCACCGGCGAGGCGGACCCCTCCGCCGCGCTGGCGAAGATCCTGGCCGGCGAGGCGCTCCCCGACCCGCGTTTCGATGTGACCACCACCCTGTGCAAGTTGCGGGACTTCTTCTCCCGCCACTGACCGGCCGATTCGCCCACGCAAGGGGAGCCCGCCCATGAGCCCTGGAGATCTTGCCGCCGTCTGGCTGACCCTGAAGCTCGCCACCGTCGTCACGCTGCTGCTGCTCCTGGTGGGCACGCCGGTGGCCTGGTGGCTGGCCCACACGCGCTCCCGCTGGAAGGGGGTCGTGTCGGCAGTGGTGGCGCTGCCGCTGGTGCTTCCGCCCACCGTTCTGGGCTTCTATCTCCTGCTGCTCCTCGGGCCTCGCGGGCCAGTGGGGCAGCTCCCTCAGTCCCTCGGGCTGGGCACCCTGCCTTTTACCTTTGCCGGTCTGGTGGTGGCCTCGGTGCTTTAGTCCCTGCCCTTTGTGGTGCAGCCCATCCAGGGGGCGTTCGCCGCCTTGGGTCGCCGACCCCTGGAGGCGGCGGCGACCCTCGGGGCGGGGCCGTGGGATTGCTTCATTACGGTGGCGGTGCCCCTGGCCCGGCCCGGGTTCCTCACGGCCATCGTGCTGGGGTTTGCCCATACCGTGGGGGAATTCGGTGTGGTGCTCATGATCGGCGGCAACATCCCGGAGAAGACCCGCGTGGTGTCGGTGCAGATCTATGACCACGTGGAAGCCCTGGATTACGCCTCCGCCCACTGGCTGGCCGGGGGCATGGTGGTCTTTGCCTTTGTCGTCCTCCTGGCCCTTCACATCCTCACCGGACGGCGGGAGGAGGGGCGATGAGCGCGCCGATACGGGCAAGGTTCCAGGTGGGGTATCCAGGCTTTGATCTGGATGTGGATCTCGACCTCCCTGGCCGGGGCGTGAGCGCGCTTTTTGGCCCCTCCGGTTGCGGCAAGACCACTTGCCTGCGGGCCATCGCCGGGCTGGAACGGCGGGCCCGGGGGCGCCTGGAGGTGGCGGGGGAAGTCTGGCAGGACGACGCCCAGGGGGAATTCCTGCCGCCCCATCGGCGCCCCATTGGCTATGTGTTCCAGGAGGCGAGCGTCTTCGATCACCTTAGCGTGCAGGGCAACCTTGAATATGGCCAGAAGCGCAGCGGTCGCCGCGGGCGGGGCTCCGGCCAGCGCGGCGGGCTGGCGGAGGTGGCGGAATTACTCGACATCACGCCCCTGCTCTCCCGGCGTCCGGCCACCCTGTCCGGCGGCGAGCGGCAGCGGGTGGCCATCGCCCGGGCGCTCCTGGCCGCCCCCCGTCTGCTCCTCATGGATGAACCCCTCGCGGCCCTCGATCTGGGGCGCAAACGGGAAATCCTGCCCTACCTGCAGCGCCTCCACGATGAACTGGAGATCCCGGTCGTCTATGTCACCCACTCGCCGGACGAAGTGGCGCGCCTGGCGGACCATCTGGTGCTCTTCGCCCGCGGTCGGGTCCTGGCGAGCGGGGCGCTGGGGGAGGTGCTGCCCCGCCTCGATCTGCCGACCGCCCTGGCCGATCGGGCCGGGGTGGTGGTGGAGGCGGCGGTGCGGCGCTACGACGGCCATTATGGCTTGCTGGAGCTCGGGTTTCCCGGCGGACAGGTGCAGGTTCCCCATGGCCTGGTGCCCCTGGGCTCCCGCATGCGCCTGCAGGTTCGGGCCCGGGACGTGAGCTTGGCCCGCAGCCGGCCGGTGGATTCGAGCATCACCAATATCCTGCCCGCCACGGTGGTCGAGGTGGGGGCGGGGGACAGCCCTGCCCACGTGATGGTGCGCCTGGATGCAGGGGGCACGCCGCTGCTGGCGCGCATCACCCGGCGTTCCCGCGATCAACTCGGCGTGGCGCCGGGCATGCAGGTATGGGCGCAAATCAAGGCGGTGGCGCTCCTCGCCTGAAACGGGTCTAGTCCGTTAGCATTATTCCTCCGCCACGGTTCTTTGGGAGATCCTGCCATGTACCTTGCCCTCGACGATGCGGAATTGGCCCGCCTCCTCTCCGACGACG
>JBGAST010000116.1:0-2405 GCA_044229575.1 Holophagaceae bacterium
GAGGCGAGGGTGGCCCCGGGCTTCAGGCGGCCCACGCCGCCCAGGAAGTGGGAGCCCCGGGCGCCCCGCTGGTCCTTCGACAGGGCCATGGGGACGAACATCTCGGCGCCCCGGAGCTGGTAGGGAAACTCAAAATCCGGAGGGAGAATGCCTGCGACCGGGGTGTCCTGGCCGTTCACGCGGATGGAGCGCCCCACCAGGGCCGGGTCGGCGCCGAAGCGCCGCTTCCACAGAGCGTCGGTGAGCAGGGCGGCGCGCGGGCCGTCGGGAACCCCTTCCTCCCGGGTGAAGGACCGGCCCGCCTTCGGCGCCACTTGCAGCACGTCGAAGAAGTTCCAGGTGACCATGGCGCCGCGCACCTGCTCGGGCTCCCCGTCCCCGGTGAGGTTGAGGCCGGTGTTCCGGATGGCGGCGAGCCCCGTGAACTGGGTGGTCTCCCGCTGGAGGTCCTCGTAGTCGGGCCAGGAGAGATTGTCCCGGGAGCCCGTGGGGCTGGGCGAGTACTCCGTCACCACCATCAGCCGGCCCGGATCGGGCAGGGCGAGGGGCCGCAGCATCATGCGGTCCACGAAGCTGAAGATGGCGGTGTTGGCGCCGATGCCGAGGGCCAGGGTGAGCACGGCGGTGGCGGTGAAGCCCGGGGAGCGCAGCAGGCCGCGAATGGCGTGGGTCAGGTCGGTGAGGAAGGCGCCCATGGGAGCTCCGGAGTCGGGGTTCATTCGGACCGCAGGGCCACGGCGGGATCCACCCGGGCCGCGCGGAGGGCGGGGAAGAGGCAGGCCAGGGCCGCGGTGGCCAGGA
This sequence comes from Holophagaceae bacterium, assembly GCA_044229575.1. GTDB lineage: Bacteria > Acidobacteriota > Holophagae > Holophagales > Holophagaceae > JADJVL01. Next base: position 802 of record JBGAST010000116.1, read on the forward strand.
GGACGGCGGAGGCGGCGGCGAGGAGCCCGGGGTCCGTGGGGTTGACTTCGAACACCAGGCTGCGCAGGGTGCCGGAGAAGGCGAAGGCGCCGGCGCAGCCCAGGGCCAACCCCACGGACGCGAGGCTCAGGCCCTCCCGGACGATGTCGAGGACCACCCGGCCCGACGGGGCCCCGAGGGCCATGCGGATGCCGATCTCCTGGGTGCGCTGGGCCACGGAATAGGCCAGGGACCCGTGGATGCCGAGGAGGGCGAGCAGCGCGGCGATGGCGGCGAACAGGCCGAGGAGCAGGGTGATCACGCGCTCGTTGCGCACGCTGCGGCCGGCGATCTCCGAAAGGGGCTGCACCCGCGCGATGGGCAGGTCCGGGTCCACGCGGCGCACCGCGGCGCGCAGGGAGGCCAGGAGGCCCTCGCCCTGGAGGGGGGATTTCAGGACGATCCACACCGGATTGGGGCTGAAGGTCTCCACGCCGGGGAAGTAGACGGTGTTCAGGAGGCCCTTGTGCCGGGGCCCCGAGTGCCGGACGTCCCCCACCACGCCCTGGACGCGGAACCATTGGCTGCCGAAGCCCACCTCCTGGCCGATGGGATCCCGGCCCGGGAAGTACTGGTCCGCGAGGCTGGCGTTGATGAGGACGGCCGTGGGCTTTGTGGTGTGGTCCGAGGGCTGGAACCAGGATCCCTTCACCAGGGGCACGCCCAGGATGGCCAGGGAGGCTGCGCTCACGGCGCGCACCTCGGCGATGTCGGTCTCCCGGGGCTCCTGCCCGCGGAGCTGGAAGGTGGAATTCCGTCCATTCTGGATGGGCGGCATGTAGTCGATCCAGCCGGCGTCCTGCACCCCGGGGACGCCCCTCACCGCCGCGAGGATCTCCTCCGTCGCCCGCAGCCGGCCTGCCTCGTCGCGGTGGACCGCCGGGGAGGTCTGGATGCTGAAGGTGGAGACGCCCTCGGGCCGGATCCCGAGGGGAACCTTGACCAGGCGCTGGATGCTGAAGAAGGTGGCGCTGAAGCCCGCGGCCAGCATGAGGGCCAGGGCCATCTGGGCCACCACGAGGCCGTCGCGGAGGCGCCGGCGGCCCCGGGATTCGGTGCTCTTGGAACCCTCCTTGAGGTGCTGGGCCAGGTTGAGGCGCAGGAGGAGGAGGCCGGGGGCGCTGCCGCACAGCAGGGCGGTCAACAGGGCCGTCCCCAGGGTCAGGGCCAGGGTCGGAAAGTGGAGCCCCAGGGAGCGCGCCTGGGCGAGGTCCGCGGGCACCAGGGGCCGGAGCAGGTCGAGGGAGAAGACGGCCACCGACAGGCCTGCGGCGGCCCCGAGGAGGGAGACCACCAGGCACTCGGCCAGGGAGGGGGCGAGGACCTGGAGCCGGTCGCCGCCCAGGGCCGACCGCACCGCCATGTCCCGCAGGCGACCGGTGGCGCGCGCCAGGAGCTGGTTGGCCACGTTGATGCACGCGATGAGGAGCACGAGGCCCGCGGCCAGGCCGAGGAGGCAGTCCGCTTGGCTCGCGACGGGCTGGCGCGACATGCCGCCTACCGGCCGCTGGCCTATCTGCATGCCCGCGCCCTGTTGCGCGCCAACCGCGCCAAGGAGGCCTTGG
>JBGAST010000117.1:0-2378 GCA_044229575.1 Holophagaceae bacterium
ACTTCCTCGTCCCAGCCGGTACGCCAGGTCTACAAATTGAAGAGACCTGGGACAATCTGAGCCTGCGCGCGACGGCCAGCCATGATCTCGTGTTGACCGATGTGGAACTGCCCGCCGAAGCCGAGGGCGAGATCGAGGTGGTGGTGCAGGTGAAACAGTCCGGCGAGCTCATCGGCACCAGCACCCTGAAGCGGAATGTCCCCAACAAGGGCGTGCCCGCCAAGCTCACCCTCGAGATCAAGCGGGGCTGATGCCGGCCCAGGCGGTCCCCCCGCCCCGGCCGCCGGCCTTCGCTCTGGCCCGGCCACCGGCCGCCGCCCCGGCCCGTACGGCCCTGCCGGGTTGGTGGAAGGCCATGGCCTCCCTGCCGGGCCTGGACTGCCGGTTCATCCAGACCTCGGAGAGCGAGGTCTTCGGACGCATGGAGCGGAAGGGCCGCCTCCAGACGGCGAAGGGTGGGCGGCTGCGGGTGGCCTACGATTCGGGCCTCCTCCTGGTCTCCGATGGCCAGGCCCTTGTCCACTTCGATCCCGAGGCCCGCACCGCCCAGCGGCTCGAGCTGCGGGCCGCCGTGCTGGACCTGCCCCTCTTGAACCTCCTGGTGGCTCCTTCGGCCCTGCCGGAAAGCTACCTCCTGGAGGCCGAGGGGGCGGCCGCCGTGCGGCTCCGGCCCCGGCGCCCCGGGCTCCCGGAGGTGCGGGTGGAAGGCCGGGGCCATGCGGCCACGCGGCTGCGCTGGAAGGACGGCACCGGCGCCGAGCAGGAACTCCGGCTCCTGGAGCCCCGGGTGGTCCCGGCCCCTCCCCCCGCCGCCTTCCGCTTCGACGCTCCCAAGGGCACCCGCTGGCTCCGGTAGGGGCTTCGAGCTCAGGCGGGCCGGGCGGCCTCGCGGATGAAGCGCACCACGTCCTCGGTGCTGGTGCCCGGCTGGAAGACTTCCCGGACGCCCTGGGCCTTCAGGCCGGGAATGTCCTCGTCGGGAATGATCCCGCCGGCGAAGACCACCACGTCCTCGGCCCCCTGCTCCCGCAGCAGGCGAAGGATCTCGGGAAAGAGCTGGTTGTGGGCCCCGCTGAGGATGGAGAGTCCCAGCACCGCGGCGTCCTCCTGGACCACGGCTGCGGCGATCTGGGCCGGGGTCTGCCGCAGGCCCGTGTAGATCACCTCCATGCCCGCGTCCCGGAGGGCGCGCGCGATGACCTTCGCCCCGCGGTCGTGGCCGTCCAGGCCGGGCTTGGCGATGACGATGCGGATGGGGGCGCTGCTCATGGGGACTCCGTTACCAGCCTTGAGTCTGCCTCAGGGCCTCGTAAAGCCCAATGGCCGCGGCCTGGGCCAGGTTGAGGCTGCGGTGGAAGCCGCCGAGCATGGGAATGCGCACCAGGCGGTCCTGGTGGGCCTCCACCAGGGCCGGGGGCAGGCCCTTCGTCTCGCGCCCGAAGACGAGGCCATCGCCGTCCTGCCACGCCACGTCCGTGTGCCGCCGTTCGCCCTTGGTGCTGAAGAGCCACAGCCGCTCCGTGGGCCGGCGGTCCAGGAAATCCTGCCAGTCCAGGTAGTGGGTGGGGTTCAGGCGCTCCCAGTAGTCGAGGCCCGCCCGGCGCAGGTAGTAGTCGCTGGTCTCGAAGCCCAGGGGATGGACGAGGTGGAGCCGGCACTCGTTGTTCACGCAGAGGCGGCCGATGCTGCCGGTGTTCTGCGGAATCTCGGGCTGATGCAAGATGATGTGAAACAAAGGAGGTCCTGTGTCCGACTGCCTGTTCTGCAAGATCGCGGCGAAGGAGATCCCCGCGGCGGTGGTCCATGAAGACGATGACATCATCGCCTTCAAGGACATCTCTCCCCAGGCGCCGGTGCACCTGCTGCTCATTCCCCGGATCCACTGCACCAGCCTCAATGATCTGACGCCGGAGGTCCAGCCGGCCCTGGCGCGCCTTCCCGGCGTCGCCGCCGGGCTGGCCCGGGCCCACGGCGTCGCGGAGGGGGGGTGGCGGCTGATCTCCAACTGCGGCGCCGACGCCGGCCAGACGGTTTTCCATCTGCACTTTCACCTCCTCGGCGGCCGGCCCCTGGGGGGGAAACTGGTCCACTAGCCGGCGCAGGCCAGGTTCTCCGGACAAAAGGGCCGCCTGTCGGCGGCCCTTTTGCGGCGGTGCTTGGCCTCAGCGGGTGAGGGCGAGGTTGTAGGGGGTCGTGGTGCTGCTGCCGGCGTAGCGCTTCACGGCGACGGTGACCGTGGTGGCGGTGGCCCCGTTGGTCCAGCTCACGTTCTCCGTGGTGGTGCTGCCGGTGCCACTCGCGAGCTGGGTGCCCGCCGCGTTGTAGAAGTAGAGGTCGTAGTCGAAGCCGGTGCCCGTGGGGCCCGTCATCTTCACGTT
>JBGAST010000118.1:0-2373 GCA_044229575.1 Holophagaceae bacterium
CGGCTCTGTTTGTCGGAGGAAGCGGGGGCCGATTCTGGCCGCCGGTCACTTCTTCTTATCGGCGGGCGCCGGAGCGGGCGTCGACGTCTTGGCGGCGACGGCGGCCTTGAGCTTCTCGTCCTTCACCGAGACCTCGACCTCGAGGCTCCCGCGGGCGGACCCGTAGTCACGCCCCGAGAAGGCACCCTTCAACTGATCCTGCAGGCGCTCGACGAAGCCCTTGATGACAGGGCCACCGTCCATGTTTCGTTCCAGGCCCATGCATCACCTCGTGGACAGATCGAGCATCTGGACCAGGACCTTCTTCGGAAGGCCCGGTACCCAATTGCGGGTCTGGGGGATGGCCTTCACCACCTCGTAGCGGCGCGGCGCCAGCATGGTTATGACCGTCGTCACAGCCACGGAAACCCGGTCGTCGCTTGGCACAGGAGGGGGTACGGCATGGAGCTGCCCGGAGGACCGGATGTAGGCGCCCACGATGTCGGCGCCGACGGGCAGGAGGACAAGCGTCCCCTTGGCGAGCGTCCACTCCAGGGTGTCGAAGGCGTCGAGGTTGCTGAAGCGGTCGCCCTCGCCAACGTCAGCGTAGGCCGGCGAGGTCGAGGGGAGGCTGATGGTGCCGTCGCCGGTGACGCCAGGCCCGAAGCGGAGCTGCATGGACTCCAGGGCCCGCCCTGTCAGACCCACCACGCCAGCCCTGAACTCGTCGGAGGGCGTGTCCCAGTACCGGCCGCGCCCAAGGCAGATCGGGCACTCCCGATCCGACTGGCCGTATTCGTCGGTGCACGGGCAGCGGTGGGCCTTCTGCCAGCACAGCCGGGTGCCCAGCGTGCCGGTGAGGAGGGAGTCGAAGGCCTCGGGGATCATGCGCCGCCCCGCCACTGGGTCACGTGCTCATCCGCCCAGACGATCAGCTCGAGGGCGGCCTCTTCCAACCTTGCCCGCCTCAGCTTCTCCCGGGACTCCAAGGGGTCCTCCTTCTGTTCGCGTTTCGTCTGGAGGATGGCCCACGTCAGCTGGTGTTCGGTGCGGTTGAGGACGCCCGGGTGCCATGGGTGGAGGCCCAGGGCCCTGGCCCCGCCCCAGATCAGGGCGAGCCTAGGGGTTGGCTCCTTCCACAGGCTTTCCAGGGCCTGTGCGTCGAAAAGAGTCCCTCCATGCGTTGAAGGCAATGAAGAGGTTGGTCAGCTCCTCGACGTCGGGGAGCTGCTCGACGCGCAGGACGAGAGGATCGTCCTTCTGGCGCCGGGTGTACCAGGAAGACGGGGCCTTGTCGGTCAGGACCATGGCCGTGGCCAAGACCTCGGCCACATACGTTCCTCCCAGGAGACGCGACTTCCGCGCGATCTCCACGCTGTCGAGGACCGTAGGGTACCTGAGCACCACGGGGCCGTTCAGCACCGGGAAGGCGATGCTGTTGAACGGGTAGGTGAAGGACGGAGCCTTGAGGATGTCGTCTTCCTGGAAATCGGAGAGACGGGGCTCGAGGCCGGCTGCGGCGGCCAGGGTGGGGTCTTCGAACGGCATGGGCTACCTCGTGGTTAGCGGGTCCGGAGCGCCTGGAAGGTGTCTGGATTGGCTTTTTCGTGACATCGTCCAGGATCATGAGATCGAAGGTCCCGGTCCGGATGGTCTCGGCGGCCGTCCTGGCCCCGAGCTTCGAATTCTCGATGAGCATGTCGCGGACGTAGTGGCGCTGGATCTCGCCAGTGAGGGCGTAGTCGGTCTGCTGGTGCTCCTGGTGCTCCACGGTCCCGATGACCCTGACGGGCTGCAGGCCGAGGTTTCGCTGCCAGGTGACGCCCTGCATGTACCCGACCTCCTTCCCGTCGATCAGGATTTTCGCGGTGTGGCCCCCGAGGACCTTTGCTTCAAGGACGTTCGCCATGGTGAGTCTCCTTCAGGCCTTGGGATGGTCGGGGTTGGCTTACAGCGAGATCCGCTGCGGGGTGAGCTTGGTCCGGACGAGGATGTAGTCGCCCTCGCCCACAGGGTGGGCATTGACCTGGATGTTCCAGGCGTCGATGCCGTCCCCTTCGACGGTGAGGTCCTCCCAGGCCGGAAGTTCCTGGCCATCCGCGAAGCCGCGGGTGAGGAAGCCGCCGGGGTTCTGGGGGCCGCGGATCGAGTCGTCGAGGAACGCGGCGGCCCGGGCCTTGATCTTCTCGGCGGTCTCCAGATCCAGAGGCTCGCCCACGAAGTCGTTCAGGATGCGCTGCCAGCCGTAGAGGATGGTGTGCTGGATCCGGAGGCCCTGGAGCTTCCGGAACATGACGTTGGGGCCGCCCTGGTAGGTGGTGATGGCCTGGACGATGGTCGCAGCCCCCGTGGCCGGGTTCGGGGCGATGGGCGTGACGCCAGCCAGGAGCATGG
>JBGAST010000119.1:0-2216 GCA_044229575.1 Holophagaceae bacterium
GCGCGGGCCCCCCGCCCGGGCGGGCGCCGGGGGCACACCCGCCTGGGGGGGGGGGGGGGGGGCGGGGGGCAGGGGGGCGCCAGGGTTCAGTCGGGTGGGATGGCCATGAGGAGGTAGTGGCCGAGCAGGAATCCCCCAGGGCAGGGGCGAAGCACGGGGGCTGGGGGTGGTCGGCGCCCTGCGGGCGCCTCCTGCGCCACCAGCAGCGCGAGGATCCGGTTCATGGGCGCCTCCGATGGTCCGGGGTCTCGTCGGTGGGGAGGGCGTCGTCCAGCCAGCTGCGCTTGGAGATCCGTGTGGCGAGGCGGCGCCGGAGCCAGTGGACGATGGCCAGGTAGGCCCAGCAGCCCAGCAGGATCAGGAGGACGGCCTTGGTTTCCGAGGGTGAGGCGAGGACTGGGCTGTTCAAGGTTCCTCCTTGATGTGGCCCCGCAGCAGCCGCCAGAGCGCGATGAAGTAGGACCCGCGGTAGGCCATGACGGCGAAGCCCTGGGACCCGTCCTCGTCCGTGGGGGGGCAGGGGTTGAGGTTGACGTCCACCCAGGCGGCCAGGGGCGCCCAGAAGCCGCCGGTGATCAGGCCCCATTCGTCGAGGCAGCGGTCCTCCAGGCAGACCCAGATGGGGAACACCCCGGATAGCGCCCGGTGCATGGGCTCGTCGCACTCGGGGCAGAGGGGGGGGCGGAGGAAGGGCATCAGGGGGTCTCCTGGGCGAGGCGGCGGGCCTCCCGGCGGGCGGCCTTGACCGCGGCGCGGGCCTGGCGGGCCCCCGTGCACATTTCGCAGGGGCAGGTGAGGTTCCACTTCGCCAGGCGGCCCGGGACGGGGTAGTCCCAGTGCAGGGCGGTCAGGGCCAGCCGGCGGCGGGCGGCGACCACCCGGGTCCGGTGGTGGCGGTTCGAGGCGCGGCCGCGGGTCAATGCCCCCTCCCCCGCCCACGGGTGATCCAGCGGACGATGACGGCCAGGGGCCGGGCGAACTCGGCCAGGGCTTCGAACAGCCCGAGGCAGACGGCCGCAGAGCCCGATAGCCCGGCCAGGGCCAAGATGGTGAAGAGGAAGGGATGCGCGTGCGCCCAGGGCCACATCACCGCCCCCTGTGCTGCGCCCGGCGGGCACGCCGGCGCCGGGAAACCCAGTCGGCGAAGCAGGCCAGGCCGTGGATGACTATGAACGCCAGCGCGGCCCCCAGGCGGGCGAAGAGGCTCTCGAGCAGAAGCAGACCGGGATCCTTCATGGATCCTCCTTTTGGCCTTGGCGATAGGACTCGGCCCAGGTCTCCCAGCGGCGCCGGTCGCGGCGCCGGAGAACCCAGAGGGTGAGGACCACCCCGGCGGCCATGCCTTCGGCGAAGATGGCGAGGGCGTGGAGGAGCAGATCGATCACCGGCGGACCTCCTTCCCGCCCCGGACGAGGACGGCCTTCTGGCCCGTCAGGTCCTCGAAGCGCCCCACGATCACATCGCAGAAGCGGGGGTCCAGCTCGAGCAGGTAGCAGGTCCGGCCGGTGTCCTCGGCGGCTACGAGCGTCGAGCCCGAGCCCCCGAAGAAGTCCACGACCAGGCCTTTCACCTTGGAGCTGTTCCGGAGCGGCCGGCGCAGGAGGTCGATGGGCTTCTGGGTGGGGTGCACCATGTTGGTTTCCCGGGCCACGGTCCACACGGTGGTCTGCGAGCGGTCGCCCTCCCAGACAGGTGCGTTCCCCGCCTGGAAGGCGTAGAAGGCCGACTCGTGGGCCGGCACGTAGACCAGGGGCACCTGCCCCGCCTTCGCGCCATGCAGGATGGGCTCGTGCTTCCAGTGGTACTGGCTGAATCCGAAGGACGCGGCGTTCTTCGCCCAGATGATCTGGGCCCGGATGTCCAGCCCGGCCTTGCGCATCGCCACCTCGAAGGCGATGTGGTAGCGCGAGGGGTAGAACACGTAGAACGCGGCGTGGCGGGCGGTGATGCGGGCGTACTGCTCCATGGTCTTGTCCAGGAAGGCCTGGAACTCCTCGCCCTCCAGTGCGTCGTTCAGGATCGAGGCCAGGCCGTCGGCCTTGAGCCCCGCGGCCTCCGACTTGTAGGCCACGCCGTAGGGTGGATCGGTGACCACCAGGTCGGCCACCTTGCCGCCCATGAGGAGATCCACGTCCCGCCTCTCGGTGGCATCCCCGCAGAGCAGGCGGTGCCGCCCCAGGAGGTAGAGATCCCCCCGACGGGTCTTGGGGGCGTTG
>JBGAST010000011.1:0-90713 GCA_044229575.1 Holophagaceae bacterium
GGGTCTGGCGTTCACCCTGGCGTTTCTGACTGTCTCGGCCAACGCCGCATTCCCCAACGGCAGCGCGGCCTGGTTGAGCCGGCCGGGCACCGCCGATGGCCCCGAGGCCGAGCAATACTACGCCACCATCGGCGCGCCGGCCTGGGTGCGGGCGTACATGTCCAGATAGGACCTGGCGTCCGGATGCTCGGGATCCAGTTCGAGGACCCGGCGCAGTTTGGCGAGGGCTTCTTCCGGCAGGCCCATCTCTTCCAGCTGGATGGCTTCCTTCACAAGCCGGTCGGGATCCTCTTGCAGGGCCGGGGCCGTGGAGCCCCAGGTGGCGGCGACCGGCGGGGCCGTCGGCAGGGGCGCGAGCCCGAGGTCCCGGCGGGCCTCGTTCAGGTAGCCGATGGCCATCGCGTGGCCGGGCTGCCGAGCGAGTAGGGCCTCCCACTTCTGGATGGCTCCCTGGACCTCCCCCATATCGTAGAGCGTGCATCCTTCCCGAAGGTACCGTTCCACCTCGTCCTCGTCGGCGGCAGGTCGGGCGGCCATGGGCGGGGCCGCGAGGGGGGCGTCGGCATCCGGAGGGGTGGGTTCCGGCATCGGGGGCTTGCCTGCCACGGAGCGCTGGGTGCGCTTGATCTCCTTGGCCGCCGCGGCGGGAAGGTGGGCCTCCAGGTTGATGGAATGGAGCTGGGGGAGTTCGGTTTCCGGGGCCGGGGCCGGGGCCGGGGCGGGAGTGGGAGCAGGGGCAGGCGCTGCGGGCAGGGGTGGCAGGGCGCTGAAGGGATCCCGGGCCAGGGCTGGAGCGGGGGACGGCAGCGGCGGCAGGGCCGCGAAGGGATCCGGGGCGGGCGGGGATGGCGGCGCCGGTGGCGGTGCGACCGCGGTGGGCGGCGGCGGCGGTGAAGGCGGGGGCTTGGGGGGCGCCTGCTGGGCTTCCAGCCACAGCCGCACGCGGTAGAGCCCGGCCTTGGATTCCGCGTGGGCGGGGTCCTTCTTGAGAATGGCCTGCCAGATCTGCCCCGCCTTCAGAACCTCCCCGGCCTCGAAGAGCGCGCGGGCCTGGCTGAGGTAGCTGGCGTAGGGATCTGGGTGGGCCATGGGCCTCACTCCATGCCGTACAGGTCGTCCTTGCGGACCAGGAGCATGAAGGTGCTCTTGCCGCAGGTGAACTCCTGGCGATCCCCGATCTGCACGGGGCCGGTGATGGGAATGCCGTCCACGAAGGTCCCGTTGGTGCTGTCCAGGTCCGTGAGGTACACCACCCCGTCGGTATGGATCTCGAGGCTGGAGTGGAGGCGGGAGGTCTCCGGGTCCATGGTGGAGATGTCGGCGCCCTCCCGGCCGATGATGATCTTGGGCTTGTCCAGCACCTTCACGGTGGAGGCGTGGGGACCGCTGAGGAAGGCGAGGCTGAACTTCATCCCGGGCGGCATCTTGCCCATGCCCGCCTCGGCGAGCATGGCCTGCCGGTCCCGCTTGGCGGTGGTCTCTCCGTCATCCCGGTTCGGCGCCGAGGGCGGGGGAAGGGCCGTGAGGGGCTGGCTTTCCCGCACGGGGACCAGGCTCTGGGACATCTTGATGTCGCCGGGGCGGCCGGGGATCTGGCCCGAGACGATGATGGGGGCGTCGGGATCGCGAGTGGGGATCTGGCTGGGATCCATGCGGGCCGTGCGTTCCCGCGGCACTTCGCCCTGCACGAGGGGGTTCATCACTTCGAAGACGTAGCTGCACTTCGGGCAGCGGAAGCGCTTGGCGCGGACGCCCTCGAACCGCGCCTCGTCGTACTGGAAGCGGGCCGCGCAGGAGGGGCAGACGACGATCATCGAAGGCTCCGGTTCAGGATTCGGATCCCCAGTGTAATCCCGGTTTACCGAAATACAGCCAGGCCCTTGAGATTCACTTCTTCCGGGTGGCGAAGAAGCTGAATTCGGACTTCAGGGGGACGCCTTCGGGAACCTTGAAGGCCGTGATGGCGGCGGGCAAAGGCTGGTTGGTCTGCATGGCGCCCAATTCCAGCAGCCAGGAATCGCCGCTGCGTTCGATCCATTGGACCTGCCGCGGCAGGTACGAATCCCGGTCCACCCATATGTACAGGGCCTGCATCCGCTTCTTCACCGCCAGGGTCCTCGGCATCAGGGTGATGAACCAGGTGCCGCCCATCTCCCGGGAATCGCCGAGGCCGATCTGGAAGTAATCCGCCAGGAAGGTGAGCTTCTGCCCCAGGCCGAGGAACTTCCGATTCGCGTTCTTGATGGCGCCGATCTTCAGGAGCTCGCCTTCCCGGGCGCCCGGGCTGTAGCTCAGGAGGGCCTTGGGGGTGAGGTGCAGGATCAGGTCTTCCGGGGGCGCGAAGGTGAAGTGGGCGAAGTCCGAGCCCTGAAGGTAGAGGGTGCCCTTCGTCACGGTGGGGGTCTTGAGCATGGCCCGGCGGATGGTGAGGGTAAAAGGAGCCTGGAGGGTGTTCACCTTCGCCTGGGCGGCGTCGAAGCGCGCCACGACCTCCTGGAGGGGAGGCGGCGACGCGGGCTGCTGGGCGGGCGCCGCCAGGCAGGGGAGGAGCAGGAGCCCGGACCGGTTCATGAATTCACGCGCACCAGCAGGCCCTTGAGGGGGGCGTCGTCGGAGAAGCGGAAGCCGAAGCCCACGGAAAGGGTGGGCAGCTTCCAGTAGACGGTGGCCCCCGCGGTGGTGGTGGAGGCGCCGCCGAGGGTGCGCTTCTCGGCGCCGAGGGTGAGGCCCAGGGCGGGCCCGAAGGCCAGGCGCAGGGAGGCGCTGAGGGACTTCTGGGGCAGGGAGACGGGCAAGCGGATCGCCTCGTTGAGGTCGCCCTCCACGGAGACCTGGGCGCTGGAGCTCAGGTCCAGCTGGAAACCGGCCCGGACCTGCGCCTTCAGGTCGAGGCCCGCGAGGGTCTTGGGAATGAGATGGTCGCCCAGGAGGCCGAAGCGCAGGCCCTGGCCCAGGGCCATCACGTAGCCGCCATTGAGGTTCACGTCGGTGCTGGTGGATGGAGTCTCGGCGACGTCCAGCAGGCTTGGGGCCTGCGCGAGGGAATCCTGGCCCGCCCCCGGGTTCAGGGCCGCGGTGCGCCGGCCGAAGGACCAGCGCTCGATCCGCAGGGCGAAGCCATAGCCGCTGCTGCCCTCGGCGCTGCCGGCCCCCAGGACCACCCGGTCCACGTTGGCGCGGATCACGTCCGCGCTGGTGCGGTTCAGCCCCAGGTTCGCCCCCAGATGGGCGGGGTCCCGGTCCACCGAGGCCGCCAGCCCGTTCCATTGCTCCCGGGACACCGACCCGTGCAGGCCGGACTGGGTGAGCACCAGGCCGTAGCCGGTGGTGCGGCTGGCCCAGGGCGCGGCTTCCAGGGCGGCCAGGGCCGCGGGCAGGTCCGCCCCCCGGGCCACGTCCTCCAGGGCCGCGGCGTTCCCCTTGGCCTTGAGGTCCCCGTCCTGGTAGCCGAAGTAGTAGCCCGGCAGGCAGCGGTCGAAGCGGGCGGGATTGCCGAAGGAATGGACTCCCTCGCTGAAGACCCGGGAACCCCCGAAGGCGGGGCTGTCCAGGGTGCCCTGGGCCGCGAGGGGAAGGGCGGCGGCAAGGCCGAGCAGGGGCAGGGTTTTCATGGATCTCCTGGTGGAAGACGGATGCGCGGGGGGGCCGGAAGGGTTCCCGGCGGGTCGAAGCCCAGGGTTCAGGCTACCGCCAGGGGCTCCCGCTGCAGGGCGAGGCGCAGCCGCGCGCCGTGGCCGCGGAGCACCTCTTCGGCGGCGAAGCGGGCCAGATCGGGATGGTTGTTCTGTTCGCTCAGGTGGGCCAAGACGACGTCCTTCAGCCGGGGCGAGAGCACCGACGCCAGCAGGCAGGCCATGGCGTCGTTGCTGAGGTGGCCCACCCGGCTGAGGATGCGGGCCTTCAGGGCGGGCGGGTAGGCGCCTTCCCGGAGCATGGCCACGTCATGGTTGGCTTCGAGGACCAGGAGGTCCAGGTCCTGGCAGTGGTCCGCCACCAGGGCGGTGCCGTGGCCCAGGTCCGTGACCACCGCCGCGGCGAAGCCCGGGGCTTCCACGCGGTAGGCCACGGGATCCGAGGCGTCGTGGGGCAGGGCGAAGGGGTGGATCCGCCACCCGCACCAGTCCACCGCGTGCCCCGCCCGCAGGGGGATCCAGCGTTCCGGCGGGATCTCGATGCCGTGGATGGCCTCCACCACGGCCCGGGTCTCCGGGGTGGCCAGGAAGGCCCAGGGCGTCCGCCGCAGCATCACGCCCACGGCCCCGATGTGGTCGCTGTGCTCGTGGGTCAGCGCGACGGCGGCCACCGCGCCGGGGTCCAGGCCCACGGCGGCCATCCGGGCCTTCACCTGCTTCAGGGAGATCCCCGCGTCGATGAGCAGGGTGCGCTCCCCGTCGAAGAGGGCGTGGCAGTTGCCTTGGCTTCCCGACGCCAGCGCCGCGTAATGCATGACTCAGGATAGCCCTTTGCCGCCTTCCCCGTGGATCATGGGGGATGGACTTCCAGCTGCGCCCCTCCACCCTGTCAGACCTGGACCTGCATGTGGCCCACCGCGTGGCCATGTTCCGGGACATGGACTACGGCGACGAGGCGGGGCGCGCGCGCATGGCCGCGGTCTTCGCGGACCGGCTGCGCACCTGGCTCAGCACCGGCGAGGTGGCCGGGGTGGTGGCCACCGCGGAGGGGATCGTGGCGGGGGCCGCCCTGCTCCAGTTCAAGGAGGCGCTGCCGAGCCCTCTGTCTCCCCAGGCGGTGCGGGGCTACCTCTTCAACGTCTACACGGAGCCGGAATTCCGCGGCCGGGGGCTGGCGCGCCGCCTGACCGAATGGCTGCTGGAGGAGGCCAAGCGCCGCGGCGTGGGCATCGTGGACCTGCACGCCAGCAAGGACGCCGAGAAGCTGTACCGGGCCATGGGCTTCGAGCCCACGCCGGAGTTCAGGCTGATTCTGGATCCGGCTTTCCCGGTGCCGGGGCAGTGGAAGGAACGGCGCTGAAGGCCTTTCCCCGGGCGAGGAAGGCGATCCCCGCCAGCACCGCGAGCACCCCGAAGGCGCTGGCCTCGAGGCCGAAGGCGCCGCCGGTGATCCAGTCCGGCAGGCCCCTGAAGACGGGCTTCAGCCACCCTACCTGGTCCGTGGTGCCGCTGACGCCGAAGCCCAGCAGGTTGCCCTGGGTCCAGTTCCAGCCCAGGTGGATGCCCACGGGCAGCGCCAGGCTCCCCGTGCGCAGGTAGGCGAGGCCCAGGAAGACCGCGGCGAGGGCGATGTCCAGGGTGGCCCAGACCTTCGTGGCACCCTGCATGCCGGGGTTGCCCCAGTGGGCGACGGCGAAGAACAGGGCCAGAAGGGTCTGGGTGGCCGGAACGCCCAGGCCGTCCCGCAGGCGCTGGAAGAGGAAGCCCCGGAAAAGCGTTTCCTCGAAGAGGGCGACGGAGAGGAAGAGGTACAGCCCGGACAGCAGGGCCGCGCCGCTGCGGGCCGGATCCAGGACAAAGCGGACCCCGCCCACGGCCCACACCAGGGCCGCGGCCACCAGGATCACTCCGGCGCCCAGCAGGCCGCCCCAGGCGAAGTCCCGGGCCCAGCGCCGGTCCAGCCGGAACCCCACGGAGGCCAGGGGCTCCCGCCGCAGGGCCAGGCAGATCCAGGTGGCCGCGAGGGTGGCCAGGAAGGTGAGGGGATGCTGCCAGAGGGCCGGCACGCCGGACTGCCGTAGGGCCCTGGCGGCGAAGAGCGCGGACGCCCCCACGGCGGCCTGCACGCCCAGGAAGAGGAGCACCCACCAGCCGTTGCGCAGCTTCCGGTCCGGATTGAGGAACACGTTTGACATCGGGTCTCCCGAAAGGGAGACGGGTCGCGGGGCCTTCCGTTTAGATTCTCCGGGTCGCCTTCAGACCTGGCTCATCCCGCCATCAAACCTGCACCACGCCTCCGTCCAGGTTCAGGCACTGGCCCACCTGCATGGTGTTGGCGGGATCCAGGAGCCAGGCGATGCCGTGGGCGATCTCCTCGGGTCGGAAGAAGCGGCCCGCGGGGACCGCGGCCTCCGCCCGAGCGCGGGCCTCGGCCTGGGTGATGCCCAGGGCCTCCGCCATGCCCCGGAGCCCCGTTTGGGCCATGGCCGTGTCCACCCAGCCCGGGGCCACCGCATTCACGGTGATGCCTTCGGGCAGCAGCTCCAGGGCCAGGGCCTTGGTGAGGCCCAGGAGACCGTGCTTGGCGGCGCAGTAGGCGCCGTAGCCCGGGACGCCGAAGCGGCCGAGGACGGAGGCGACCAGCACGATGCGGGTGGGCCGGCCCTGGAGGTTGGGCCGGAAGGCTCGCACGGTGTTCCAGCAGCCCGTGAGATCCGTCGCCAGGATCTCGTCGAAGAAGGCATCGCAGTCGGCGTCCACCGGCGTAAGTCCGGAGATGCCCGCGGCCGCGACCAGGGCGTCCAGAGGGCCGCATTCCGCGGCGATCTCCCGCAGGCGCGGGCGGTCGGTCACCGACGCCAGGTGGGCGGTGGCGTGGCCGCCTTCGGCGCGGATCTCCTCCACCAGATCCCGGAGGGCGCCCTCGTCCCGTCCCAGCAGGTGGAGGCGGGCGCCCTCCCGGCGGGCGAGGTGCAGGGCGCAGGCCCGGCCGATGCCCCGGGAGGCGCCGGTGAGGAGGATGGAACGGCTCATGCGGCTTCTCCCTGGGAGGCGGGCGTGGCCGGGGCGATCCTCCGGGGCCAGCAGCCCATCGCCACGCAGGCCGCGGCGCAGAGCAGGGCGCAGGGGAGGCTGGCCTCCAGGCCGAAGGCGTTCCCGGACAGCCAGTCGGGTCGCCCGTCGAAAACCGGTGTGAGGTAGCCCTTCGCTTCGGTGCCGCTGACGCCGAAGCCCAGCAGGCTGCCCTGGGTCCAGTTCCAGCCTAGGTGCAGCCCCATGGGGAGGGCGAGCCCGCCGGAACGCCAGGCGCAGAGGCCCAGGAGCAGGCCCGCGAGGCCGATGTTGACGATGGCCCAGACCCGCGTCACCCCGCTCATGCCCGGGTTGTCCCAGTGGGCGGCCGCGAAGAGGGCGCTGGTGACCAGGATGGCGGGCAGGGCCCCCGCGCCGTCCTTGAGGCGGAAGAAGGCGTAGCCGCGGAAGAGGAGCTCCTCATTGAAGGCGACGGCGGCGTAGAGCCAGAGTCCCAGCAGGAGGCCGCCGGAGCCGCCGCCCGGGGTGCGCACCCAGTGGAAGGCGCCGAAGGCCCGGCCCACCACAGCCGTCAGCGCCATCAGGGCGACGCCGAGCGCGACGCCTCCGGCGGCCTGGGCGGCCCAGCGGCGGCTCCACCCCAGGCCCATGGAGGCGAAGCCGGTCCCTTCCGCCCGGAGGCAGATCCAGGCCGCCAGCAGCACCACCGCGGCGCTGAACCATTCGTGGGGCAGCCAGTCCGGCGCGGCCGCGGGGTGCGCAGGATGGACGAGGGCCGCGAGGGAGGCCAGCAGGTTGTGGAGGAGGGCGAAGCCCAGGGCCTTCCAGCCGCTCCGGATGCGGCCCTCCTCATCGGCCAGGAGGCGGCCGGCCAGGGAGTCCACGGCGCCTTCAGATCACGGACTGGGTTTCGGCGAAGGCGCGGGCGATCTCCATGTAGACCTTCTCCTCCTTGGGCTTCACGGCGATGGCGCGGGCGAACCACGGGGAGGCCTTCTTCCGCTGGCCGCTCACCAGCAGGGCCTTGCCGAAGGCCACGAAGGCTTCCCACTTGCTGCCCTCCATGGCCAGGAAGTGGTTCATGAACTTCTCGGACTGGGCGACCATGCCCGATTCCGCCAGGTCGATGGCGCAGTCCATGGTGGCGTCCTTGTTGCCGGGGTCCCGGGTCAGCACCAGCTCGTAGGCCTCTAGGGCCTCCGTGCGGTACCCGTGCTTCAACCAGGCCTGGGCGATCAGCCGCAGGACCTTGCCGTCCTTGGGCTCCAGGGCCTCCGCCAGCCTGAAGGTCTCGGAGGCCCGGGTCTTGTCGGTGGCGGCGAGGTAGGCGCGGCCGCACTCCGCCAGGTACTTCGCGTCCCGGGGCTTCAGCTCCCGGGTGGCGTCCCCCATGGCCCGCAGGATCTTCCGCCGGTCGCCGTTGAAGAAATCCTCGGTGAAGGTGGTGATGGGGGCCTGGGCCAGTAGAAGCGGGCCGAAGGCGGCGAGGAGCAGGGCACGGCGCATGGCGTTCTCCGGAATGGATGGGGCAGTGTAGCGCCGCCGTCCCCGGGTCCGGCCAGAAGGTGGGCCCGCGCAGGGACGAAGATTCCGCGGCACCTCAACGGCGGCTCAGCGGCCCAGCTCCAGCTCCGCGTCGAGGATGAGGGTGGCGCCGCCCTGGACGGCGGTGAGGGTGCCGGTCCAGGCGCCGGGGCGGGCGGGATCGGGTTTCAGGTCCAGGGATTCCACCCGCCGCCCCGCTTGCCCCAGGAGGTAGCCGGTGAGGGTGATGCCCGTGTCCGTCCAGGCGCCCATCATGGGGATCGGCGTGGCCCCGGGCTTCTGCCAGTGGGCCAGGGCGCCTTGCCGGATCAGGGGCGACTCGAAGGGCCCCGAGGCCTGCCAGCCTTCCGGGAAGCCGGCCTTGATGCGCTGGGCCTGGGCGGGGTCGGCGTGTCGGACCTCCCTCAGGCGCAGGCGCAGGGCGGTGATGGGGCTGCGGGCATCCACGCCGGGCGCGGCCTCCTCGGGGTTCTGGGCGGCGACCCAGTCCGCCAGGGCGGAGTAGTCCACGGCCTCCGGATCCGCCACCGCCGCCCCGTGCAGGGCGGGCAGGATGCGGCCCTGGGCCTGGAGGGCCGGGAGGAGCCTGCCCGCCATGGCGAAGCGGCCGCCGTGCATGCAGGCCATGAGGGCATAGGTCCGGTCCCGGTCGGTGGCGAGTTCAGCGATGTCCTTCAGTCCGGCTGTGGCCCGGGCCATCTTCCCGGCGTCGCGCAGGCGCACGGCGATCTCGATGGCGATGCCCAGGAGGGCCTGCTTGTACTCCTTGGGCACTTCCTGGACCTGGATGGCGTCGGAAAGGGCCTGGGCGCTGGCCATCCGCCGGGAGGCGTCGGGGCCGCGGTAAAGGTTCAGCTTGCCGGAGGAGTTCACCATCTCCTTGGAGCCCTTCTGGGCCGAATCCACCAGGAGCCAGGCGCGGTTGAGATCCACGGCCTGGGCGGGATCCACCGCCGGGTTCTGGGAAGCCCGCTGGATGTGCGCGAGCAGCAGCCACTCCGCCGCCGCGAGCCGCGTCTCCCACCGGGACTGCCCCAGCTCCACCTTCATCGCCGTGGTGTCCGCCGTGCTCCCGGGTTTCGCCTCCGCGAGGGCCTTGGGTCCGCCCTTCCGGAGGACGGCCAGGCTGCTCTTGAGGATGGAGAGGTCGTTGGCGGCGAGGGGAGCCAGGGTGGTGAAGAGGGCGGCAAGGGCGAAGGCGTGGCGCATGGGGGGCTCCGTTCGATGGAATCTTAGCGCTGTGAATTCAGGCAGGCCTGTCCATTCACAACGTACCCTGCCCCATGGAAGGCATCATCGCCTGTAGGCCTTGACTTTCCCTTGTTGGAGGAGGGCCAACTCCAGGAGCAGCGTGGGCTGATCCTCTCCCAGCTCGAGGGCCCGCTGGGACCAATGCGCTGCCAGGGCCTTGTTGCCCACCTGGGTGGCCGCCTGCGCCACGCCCAAGGCCAATTCCCATTCCCGGGGCTGGGCAACTAGCATCCGCTCGACGAGCGCGCCGGCCTCTTCGACCATGCCTGCACCCAGCAGGAACTCGAGGAAAGGCCGTGCCACCTGTTTCGAATCGCTCCGGTCCATTGCCTGGATCCGTCCATACCATTTGACGGAAAGGGCGGTCTGCCGGGCTCGCGCGGCGGCAAAGGCGAAGTGCAGGATCTCCTCCCAATCCCGAGGATCCAGTTGGAAGGCCCGCTCCATCATGGCATCGGCCTTCTCGGGCAGTTCCGCCTGGACCAAGTCCACCGCGGCGTGGGAGAAGGCGTCATCCGCCTTTGGCGCAACCTTGATCATCTGTTCATGCAGGGCCGTGGCTTTTTCCAGCTGTCCGGCCGTGAGTCTGGCAAGGGCGGCCAACCTGAGCACCTCCCCGCGGGTCTCCCCGACGAACAGCGCGCTTGAGAGATCCTCCTCGCCTCCCTTCACATCGCCGGACAGGAATCGCAGCCGGGCACGCTCCGCCAGGATTTCCGGGGCCGTCCCCGATAGCTTCCGGTGCTTGAGGAGGAGGCTCTCGATGGTTGGGTTATCCCCGGCGGCCAAGGGCAGGGAGAGCAGGCAAGACAGCAGGATCCGGCGCAAGTGGCCTCCAGTATGAGGGTCCGCTCAGAGCGGAATGTTGCCGTGCTTCTTGGGCGGCGTTGACTCCCGCTTGGTGTCCAGGAAGGCGAGGGCCTTGATGAGCTTCTTCCGCGTCTCCCGGGGCAGGATCACTTCGTCCACGAAGCCGAATTCGGCGGCGATGTAAGGGTTGGCGAACTTCTCGTTGTAGTCCGCGATGAGCTCGGCGCGTTTCGCCGCCGGGTCCGGGCTCGCGGCGACGGCCTTGCCGTGGAGGACGTTCACCGCGCCCTCGGCGCCCATGACGGCGATCTCGGCGGTGGGGTAGGCGAAGTTGAAGTCCGTCCGGATGTGCTTGCTGGCCATCACGCAGTAGGCGCCGCCGTAGGCCTTGCGGGTGATGACGGTGATCTTCGGGACCGTGGCCTCGCAGAAGGCGTAGAGCAGCTTCGCCCCGTGGCGGATGATGCCGCCATGCTCCTGGGTGACGCCGGGGAGGAAGCCCGGCACGTCCTCGAAGGTGATGAGCGGGATGTTGAAGGCGTCGCAGAAGCGCACGAAGCGCGCGCCCTTCTCGGACGCCGAGATGTCCAGGACGCCGGCGAGGAAGGCGGGCTGGTTGGCCACAATGCCCAGGCTGCGACCGTCGATGCGGGCGAAGCCCACGACGAGGTTGGGCGCGAAGCGCTCGTGCACCTCGAAGAAGTGGGCGTCGTCCACCACGCCCTTCACGATGTTGCGGATGTCGTAGGGCTTGCCGGGATCGTCGGGGACCACCGAATCCAGCTCCGGGTTCTCCAGGGGCATGGCGCCCTTCGGCGCCTTGCGCGGGGCCTCGCCCAGGTTGTTGCTGGGCAGGAAGGAGAGCAGCTCCCGGGCGTGGGCCAGGGCGGCGAGGTCGCTCGGCGCCACGAAGTGGGCCACGCCGGACCGGGCCGCGTGGGTGAGGGCGCCGCCCAGCTCCTCCTTCGTGACCTCCTCGTGGGTCACGGCCTTGATGACGTCCGGGCCCGTGACGAACATGTAGCTCGTGCCCTGCACCATGGTGATGAAGTCCGTGATGGCGGGGCTGTACACCGCGCCGCCGGCGCAGGGGCCCATGATGAGCGAGATCTGGGGCACGACGCCGGAGGCCAGGGTGTTGCGCAGGAAGATGTCCGCGTAGCCGCCCAGGCTCACGACGCCTTCCTGGATGCGCGCGCCGCCGCTGTCGTTGAGGCCCACGACGGGACAGCCCACCTTCATGGCCAGGTCCATCACCTTGCAGATCTTCTGGGCGTAGACCTCGGACAGCGAGCCGCCGAAGACCGTGAAGTCCTGGGCGAAGATGGCCACCGAGCGCCCGTCCACCCGCCCGAAGCCCGTCACCACGCCGTCCCCGGGGATCTTCTCCACGCCGGGCGTGCGGTGCACCATCAGCGCATCCATCTCCTCGAAGCTGCCCTCGTCCAGGAAGGCCGCCACGCGCTCCCGGGCCGTCAGCTTGCCGCCCTCGTGCTGCTTCGCGACCCGGGCCTCGCCGCCCCCGGCCAGGGCCGCGGCGTGCCTGGCCTTGAGGGTCTCGATCTTGTGCTCCAGGGACATGTCGGGCTCCGGATAGAAAAAGCGGCCGGCTGGGGGGCCGACCGCCAAGTGTAGCGTTCCGGCTAGGGTTTGCCGGGTCCCGCGGCCGGAGCGGCCGGTGCCGGTGCAGGCGTCGGCAGCGGTGCCGGCGCCGGGGCTGGAGCTCCCAGCGCCTCCTGGGCCCACCTTGAGGCCAGGGGCGGCACCACGGAACCGAAATCCCGCCAGAAGAAGGGGTGGGACTTGCCCTGGGCGGTGAAGTAGTTCCGGTCCCCGGGATTGCTGCCCAGGCAGATGCCGCTGTTGATCCAGTTGAGGAGCGGAACGGTCCGGCCCTTCTGCAGGAGCACCATCTGGTCCGCCTGGGCCCGGCCGAGGAGGGGCCGCATGCGCAGCTCGCCGTCGATGTGGATCCAGGTGCCCGAGGCGCGGGTCTCCTGGTGGAGGGCGGCCACCTCCGCCGCGGAGGGGGGCGCCCAGGCCTCGCCGGATGCGGTGGCTTCGCCCTTGGCGGGGCACCAGGCCAGGAAGCCGTCCTGCACCGGAATCATCAGGGCGTCCTCGGCCAGGGCCAGGGAGGCCGGGGCCGGTAGCGCGGCCGCAGCGGGCGCCGCGTCGGGGCCCCAGAGGTCCGCCTTCAGCTGCTTCCCGTCGGCGGCCGAAAGGGTGTATCGGACCAGGGAGCGCGTCTTCGTGGCCCGGATCAGCACCCGCACCTGATCCCCGCTTTCGGCGAGCAGCATGCCGAACTTGCAGTCGCCGAGATCCGCGGTCCAGGCCACCTTCCCGTCGGCCAGCACCTTGGCGAGGGTGTCGTTCTTGGTGGCGTAGTGCTTGTAGAGGAAGAACTGGCCACCCACGGAGGAGGGCAGGATGAGGCTGGACGGAGCGTCGACCCGCAGGGGGGCGGCCTTGGGATCCGCGGGCGCGATGTGCAGCCCCTTGGCTCCGGCGGCGATGGTGAGGCCGCCCGGGAGGGCGGAAAGGCGGAAGCCTTCGGGCAGGGGCCTTGCCTCCAGGGTTCCCTGGGGGCTCAGGGTCAGGGCCATGCCGGGGCGGAGCGCATGGATGGCGCCGTCGGCCTCCTGCCACGCGATGAAGGCTGCGGTCTTCTCCGTGATCCCGAGGCCGAAGCTGCGCCCCGTGCTGAAGCCGCTGGCGGAGGACCAGGACTGGCTGAACCCTGGACCGCCGGCGAGGTTGCTGTTCCCCCCGTCCCAGAACAGGAAGCGCACCCCTTTCGTTCCGGGATCCAGCTCCAGGATGGAACTCCCGGTGAAGAACGCGAAGCGACCGCCATCGAGGGGAAACAGGTAGGTGGGCCGGTTGGCCTCCAGCTCGTCGTCGAGGTCCGCGCCCTGGAAGGCCGCACCATCCTTGGTCTTCACCCAGGCCTTCAGCCGGGCTTCCAGGTCCTTCCCGTCCCACAGCAGTTCGGAGGTGGCCTTGCTGCGGTTCCAGGACCAGATTCCCAGGAGCTTGTGGGAGCCGAAGGCCGCCTGGTACCCGAAGCCGGCTCCTGTGGCCCCCGAAGAACCGCCGATGCTGAAGGAGAACGGCGCCTTCACCTTTCCGTACTTGGCGAAGATGACCGAGCCGAGTTCCGGGGCGGCCGTGAAGGCCCCGTAGAACGAGGCGTGGAAGGGAACCGAAGAGAAGAGACCACCCCCGCCAGAGGTCTGGGCATCCTTGTCCACGGTGACCTCCCGGCCGGCCTCGTCCAGGAACACCAGGCTGCCCCCGGATTTGTCCGTGGCGCGCAGGGTGTAGAGGGCAGGCGCGAAGGTGAAGCGGGCCTGGGGCGCGGCGCCGGGCACGGGTGCCACCCGCGGAGGTTCGCCGGCGGCCGGGTCCTGCGCGTGCAGGCCCGCGGTGACGAGCAGGGACAGGATGGATCGATAGCCGCGCAAGGGGCCTCCTTCAGGGAATCCACAGGATCGGCCCCATCCGGGGCCAACTGGATCAAGACCGCACGCGGAGGTCCTCAACGGCGCAGGACCCGCACCGAACGGCGCCGCTCAGCTCGGCTCTTTGGGCTTCAGCCGCACCGCGTCCTCGGGGAGCTTCTCCCCGCCCACCACGTGGAAGTGCAGGTGGAAGACCGACTGGTTGGCGTTCTTGCCGGCGTTGGTGATGATGCGGAAGCCGGCCTCCGTCAGGCCCTGGTCCTGGGCCACCTTGAGGCAGGCGCTCAGCAGGGCGGCGCGGGTCTCCATGGGGAGCTGCTCCAGCTCCCGCATGCTCTCCACGTGCTGCTTGGGGATCACCAGCACGTGCACCTTGGCCCGGGGCGCGATGTCCCAGAAGGCCAGGACGCGGTCGTCCTCGTAGACCTTCTTCGAGGGCGAGGTTCCGGCGACGATCTTGCAGAAGATGCAGCCGGCCTTGGGGACCAGCGCCGCCACCGAGGCCGCGGCGGGCGTGGTGGCGGGCTGCTGGCAGGCGAGCAGGCCGGCCAGGAGGAGGGGAAGGGCCAGCAGGCTGGCGGCGCGGCGGTTCACCTTCCGCCCTTTTTCCAATCGCTGAGGAAGCCTTCGATCCCCCGGTCCGTCAGGGGGTGGGCGAGCATCTGGTCAAAGACCTTGGGCGGGATGGTGGCGATGTGCGCCCCCGCCAGGGCCGCGTCCGTCACGTGCCGGGGGCCGCGGATGCTGGCGGCCAGCACCTCGGTCTCCAGGCCGTAGTTCTCGAAAATCTGCACCAGGTCCTGGATCAACTCCATGCCCACGTGGTTCACGTCGTCCAGGCGGCCCACGAAGGGCGAGACCATCGTCGCTCCGGCCTTGGCGGCCATGAGCCCTTGGGTGGCGCTGAAGCAGAGCGTCACGTTGGTCTTGATGCCCTCGGCCTTGAAGGCGTGGGCGGCCTTGAGGCCTTCCGCGGTGAGGGGCACCTTCACCACCACGTTCTTGTGGATCTTGGCCAGCTTGCGGCCCTCCTCGATCATCCCGGGGGCCTCCAGGGAGATCACCTCGGCGCTGATGGGCCCGTCCACGATCCCGCAGATCTCCTCGATGATGGCCTCGAAGGGCTTGCCGGTCTCCTTGGCGACGAGGCTGGGGTTCGTGGTGACCCCGTCCAGGATACCCAGGGCGTGGATGCGCTTGATGTCGGCGATGGAGGCGGTATCGACAAAGAACTTCATGGAAGGCTCCGGGTCACAAAGGTGCTTTCCATTCTCGCAGGCCATGGGCGAAGCTCAAAGGCAGGGGGTTCCCATGGCCGACCAGGAGATCACCGTCCTCGACAAGGGCTTCGTCCGCCTGGTGGACGCCATGGGCAGCGACCTGTCGGTGGTGAACGCGGCGCGGGTGTCCTTCGGCAAGCGCAAGGAGACCTTCGAGGAGGGCGACGCCAAGCTCATCGCCTACCTCGCGAAGCACGAGCACACCTCGCCTTTCCGCCACGCCTACCTGCAGTTCCACGTGAAGGCGCCCATCTTCGTGTTCCGCCAGTGGATGAAGCACCAGGTGGGCTGCTCCTGGAACGAAATCTCGGGGCGCTACGTGGAGTTCCCCGACGACGAGTACTTCGTGCCGGCCTCCTTCCGTCAGCAGGCGAAGGTGAACAAGCAGGGCAGCGAGGGGGAGATCGAGGACGGCAACCGGGGACCCGCGATGGAGGCCTACCTGGACGCCTGCCGGAATTCGGTGGCCCAGTACAAGCGGATGCTGGAGCTTGGCGTCTGCCGGGAGCAGGCCCGCTGCGTGCTGCCCCTGGGCCTCTACTCGGAGGTCTACTGGACCACCAGCCTCCAGGCCGTGGCCCACTTCATCCGGCTGCGCAGCGAGGCGCACGCCCAATGGGAGATCCAGGAGTACGCCCGGGCGGTGCGGGCGCTGATGGAGGACCGCTTCCCGGCGAGCCTGCGGGCCCTCCTGGATTCCGAAGTCGGCTGAGCCGTCTGATGGCAGAATCAGGGGCTTGATCCCCTGATCGACATCTCGGAGGGCGCCGTGGACGACCAGATGAGCCCGGAGGCCGGATCCCGCACCCTGGGCGTCGGCCCCGAGGCCACGCGCTTCGCCCATCCCTGGGATCCGTCCATGCCCCCCTTCGCCGCGGAGGCCTTCGACCTGCAGGACAAGGTCTACTGCCTGCACTGCGCGGAAGGGCCGGTGCCGCGGACCACGGCCGCCGCGGTGCGGACCCTCCTGGAAAAGGAGCTGCGGCCCTGGGAGATGGACTGGAAGGGCGACGCCCTGGGCATTCCGGCCCGGGCCCGCCGGGGGGCCGCGGCCCTGGTGGGGATGAAGGAGGAGGACATCAGCCTGACATCCAGCACCAGCGCCGGACTGCAGGCCATCGCCATGGGCTTCCCCTGGGAGGAGGGCGACGAAGTGCTGGCTCCCTTGGGGGAATTCCCGAGCAATGTCTGGCCCTGGAAGGCCCTGGCGCGCCGGGGCGTGAGCTTCCGGGAGGTGCGCATCTTCAGCGGCCACCGCTCCGGCGCCGAGACCCTGGCCTCGGCGGCCCCTGGGGCCGAATCCGATAGCGAGGCCCGGATCCTGGCGGCCCTGTCGCGGAAGACGCGGGTCCTGGCCCTCTCCTGGGTGCGCTTCCAGGACGGGCTCAGGCTGGACCTGGCGCGCCTGGGCCAGGCCTGCCAGGAGCGGGGCGTGCATCTCGTGGTGGACGGCATCCAGGGAGCCGGCACCCATCTGCCGGACCTTCGCTGGGCCTCGGCCTTTGCCACCGGCAGCCACAAAGGCCTGCTGGCCCCCCAGGGCTCGGGCTTCCTCTGGACCTCCCCGGCCCTGCGGGCGGTGCTGCAGCCCATGGGCACCTGGCTCGGCGTGGTGGACGGCGACAATTTCGCCCGGCCCTCCACGGACTTCCAGCGCGAGTGGCTCGCAGACGGCCGGGCCCTGGAGCCCGGGGGGCCGCCGGTGCTGGCGGCCCTGGGCCTGGCCACCTCCCTGGAATCGCTCCTGGATGCGGGCCTCGACGCCCTCTCCGCCCATGTCCACGCCCTGCAGGGCCGATTCCTGGAAGGCCTGGCGGAGATGCCGGACTGGCGATCGGAGGCCCTGCGCCTGGAACGCCTGCGCGTGGAGGGGCGCCTCGGCCCCATCCTCGCCCTGCACCACCGCGGGGCGGACGAGGGCGGCCTGCTGGGGCTCATGCGCTCGGGCCTGAAGGCCGGGATCTTCACCTCGGTGCGGGAGGGCTACCTGCGCATCGCCTTCCACGGCTGGCACACCCCGGCGGATGTGGAGCGCCTGCTGGGTTGGATCGGGGGGTGAGGCGGAGCCAGGGTCGGCGCCGGAGCCGGCCTACCGGAACAGCCAGCTCACCTTGAACTGCACCACGTCGTCGCTCTTCAGGTGTTGCAGGCGCTTGAGGTCCACGTAGGGACTGAGGGATCCGCGGGGATTCGTGAGCTCGTCGGTGCTGGCGCCGTGGGTGTAGACGACGAAGAAGGCGGAGCCGGGGCGGAATTCCCAGCGGGTGATGAGGTTGATGTTGGAGGCGCGGAAGCTGAAGGCGGTGGGGCTCGACGAGGTGGTGGGGGCGAGGGTGCGGTCGTCCACGTAGGCCTTGAGGTCCCGGAAGGCCCAGGCCACCCCCAGCCACTGGGCGAAGAGCTGCACCGTCAGCCTGGGGCTGAAGGCGTAGGAGGCGCGGATCACCTGGTTCAGCTGGCTGAGGCGGCGCAGGCCCGTGATGGGGGTTCCGGCGGATTGGCCGGGCACCGGCGACGGGGCGGTGCCCGCGGTCTCCAGCCAGCGGCGCTCGCCTTCGTCCAGGGTGTAGCTGGTGTCGAACTGGAATTCCAGGGCCGGCAGGGGCTTCACCATCTGGAAGACGTTGGTGTCCGTGGAGGGCCCGCCCTCGAACCAGGCGCGGTTCACGCTGGCACGGAAGTACCAGGGCTTGTTTCCCGGCGTGTCGAAGCCGATCTGGGCGTAGGGGACGCTGCCGACGTGAAGGTACTTCTTCACCGGATCCCCGTAGGTGCGGAGTTCCCGGTCGTCGTCCGCCGGCAGGTTGGCCCCGGCGGAGGCCCAGAGGGCGACGAAATTCGTGAAGTCCGTGCGGGCCCGGAGGTTGAACCAGCGGTTGAAGACGATGCCCTTCTGGTCCCGGTTGAGGCCCGCGTCGAAGCCCCACTCCCAGTTGCGGAGGATGCCCCAGGTGCGGTCCCACCGCTTCGTGCCCCAGACGTTCACGAACTGCTCGTCGGCGCGGGCCCGGTAGCCGAGGTCGTTGATGTGGAAGTCATGGCCCACGTTCACCACCAGCGCGCTCAGGGACCAGCCGCTGGCCCACTGCTTGTCGGCGTAGAGGCGTCCGAACCAGCCGCCGGGACGGTCCCCGTCCTTGGGGCCGGCCTGGGAGCGCACCAGGGCGAAATCCATGGAGCCGCTGCGGTCCGCGGTCTTCAGCACCCCGTCCACCGCGCCCACGAAGGCCTCCCGGCCGGAGGGGCCCGCCTCCCGCACCGTGGACGCGAAGCCGCCCACGTAGCTCCCCCGGGTGTCCAGGAGCTGCTGGGCGCGCACCACGCCGTAGCTGGTGTAGGGCGACAGCTCCCGGCGGAGCTCCCGCCCGTCGGGGCCCTGGATGCGGGCCTTCTCGCTTTCCACGCCGGCCCCCAGGGCGCCGAAGTTCAGGCCGCCCTCGGTCTTCACCGTGTACTTCGCCGCGGCGGCGATCTCCGCCGCCAGGGGGTGTTCCAGCACGGTCTCGCCCGTCCCCGCGTCCGGCGCGCCCAGGCCGCGTCCGATGCGGCGGCTGTAGAAGAGGGTGGGCCCCACGGTGCGGAAGATCTCCGAGCCCTCCAGGAAGAAGGGGCGCTTCTCCGGGAAGAAAGTCTCCGTGGTGCTGAGGTTCAGCACCACCTGGTCCACCTCCACTTGGCCGAAGTCCGGTCGCACGGCGAGGTCCAGCTGGCTGTGGGAATTGATCCCCAGGCGGGCATCCAGGCCGGCCTTGGCCTCCCATTTCCGGTCGTCGAAGCGCTCCGTGGTCTCGAATTTCCGGGCCGCGCTCAGGTAGGGGAGCCATTCCCTTCGGAGTTGGGGCTTCACTCCCTCGATGCCGGTCAGGTCGGGAAAGCGGCTCACGAAGGCGTTCTCGCTCCGGGGCACCACGTGCCAGCGGGTGAACTCCCGCACCGTCCCCTGATCGCTGCGGTTGAAGTTGATGCCCCAGGTCTGGCCCGCGCCGCCGTTGTGGAGGCGGAGCAGGGAGAGCGGGATCTTCAGCTCCGCTGTCCAGCCCAGCTCGTCCACCCGCACGGCGCTTTCCCACACGCCGTCCCAGCTGCTATCGAAATTGGTGTCCTGAAAGATCACCTGGTCCTTCTGTACGCCGGCGGCGTTCACCTCGAAGAGGAAGGCCGTGCGCCCATCGTGGAGGGAGTCGATGGCCACGCCGAACCAGTCGCTCTGGCTGTCCTGGTCCCGCCGGTGCAGGCGCCGCACGATCTTCGCCGTGCCCCCCTCCAGGGCCGGGTCGTGGTGCATGCGGGCGCCGATGTAGACGAAGTGATCGTCGTAGAGGACCTTCACCTCGGTCTTCTGCTTGGCGGGCTCGCCCCGCAGGGGCCATTCCGCGGTGAAGCCGGAGGCGGCCTCCGCCTTCGCCCAGGAGGGCTCCTCGAGGCGCCCGTCGAGGGCGAGGCTTCCCTCCAGGCGCGTGGCGGGAAGGGATTTCGCCGCCCGCGGCGCGGTGGCCTGCTGCGGACCGGCGGCCGTCAGCGCCGGGGCGAGCAGGGCCCAGACGGAGAAAGGCGGAAGCGGGCGCAGTGTCAATCTCCCTCCAGGGGAGGCCGGATTCCAGGGACCGGCGAGGTAGTGGGCCAATATACCCCATGACGCGATGCCTCAGGCAAGGGAAAGCGAATTACACTGACCCTTTGGAGGTCTCCATGCGCCGGATCGCGACCGTGGCCCTGTCGGCCGTTTCCGGATTGGCGATGACCGCCGCCACCTCCGGGGGCACCGTCGTCGTCAAAGGCAAGGGCTTCCTGGCGGAGGTGGCCCGCTCCGAATCCGAGCGCGCCCGCGGACTGATGTACCGCGCCCAGCTGGCGAAGGACCGCTGCATGTTCTTCGTCTACCCGGAGGACGGCCTCCATCCCATCTGGATGAAGAACTGCCTCATCAGCCTGGACGTCCTGTGGGTGTCCGCCGACGGGACCGTGGTGGAGATCCAGGAGAACGTCCCCCCCTGCAGCCCCCTGCGGGGCGACGATTGCCCCAGCTACGGCGGCAGCCGGCCCGCCCGGCATTTCGTGGAGTTCGCGGCGGGCACCTTCAAGCGCCTGGGCCTGAAGGTCGGGGACCGGCTGAGCTGGGACCTCAAGTTCGACGACGGCGGTTCCCTGAAGGGCGGGGCGGCGGTGCCCGCGGCCAAAGCCGCCCCGGCGTCCCACCGGAAGAAGAAGTAGGCCTCAGACCTCGTCTGCGGGGGCCGGCCCCCGCCCCTTCGGGCGGCCGGGGCGGGCGATGGCGCGCAGGTGTTCCGGCGGAGGAGGCAGGTTCGGCAGATCCAGGGGCGCGAGGTGCGAGCCCAGGAGCTTCCAGGCCCTGGCCTGCTTGGGCAGCCGCTCGGGCTGCATGACCTCCCAGCCCTGGGCGTAGCCCACGAAGGGGGGCATCACCAGGGCGTAGCCGGTGAAGAGGAAGGCGGGGTGGCGGATCCAGGCCTCGCCGTGATCCGGGGCGGGATGGGCCTCGGTGAAGAGGGGATGGAGGCCGCCGTTGATCCAGTAGCCCTCCCTTGGCTCGTGGCGCGGGTACACGAAAACCCGCCGCCGGTGCATCAGGGTGTGGTTTCCCACCCGCCAGGTCTCCACGGGCTGCAGCCCGGTGCCTTCGAGGGCCGGGCCCCAGGCCCGCTCCGGATGGCCCACAACCTGGATGAGCTCCCGCTTCCCGTGACCCTGGAGCTTGCGGATGATGGCCCGCAGCTCCTCCGCCTCCTCCCCCTCCACGGTGCCCTGGTTGGGCTTCATGTCTCCGAGGATGGCGATGCGGGGAGGCTGGAGGTCGGTGACGAGGCCCAGGAGCCGCTCCCAGATCTCGTTCTGCTGGGCCACCGGGAGCAGGTCGGGCTTCTTCCGCCGGGCGGCCCCCAGGCCGAAGAAGAGGTCCGCCACCACCAGGGTCCCCGCCTTGGGCATCCAGAGGGCCCGGCGGCTGTCGAGGGAGATGTCGTCGGAAACCTGGATCTGCATCCCTGCCATTGGAACACGACCCTTGGGGTCGCTTGCCATCGTGTTACGATGTTCCCCTTGTCCGGAGGCCCCCATGCGTCGTCTGCTGCTCTCCCTGCTCGCCGCGGGCCTGACGGCCCAGGTCCCCCAGGGGACGGGCCTGCCCGAGAACAAGAGCCGGACCAACGAGAGCTTCTTCCGCAAGCTGGAGGGCCTGCCCACCCCCAACGTCTACCGGGCCGCCAGCGGGGCGCCGGGCCACCGCTACTGGCAGCAGCAGGTGGACTACAAGATCCGCGTGGCCCTCGACGACGCGACCCAGAAGGTGAGCGGCAGCGAGGAGATCACCTACCACAACAACTCCCCCGACGAGCTGCGCTTCCTCTGGCTGCAGCTGGACCAGAACATCCGCAAGGCCACCTCCACCGGCGCCAACAGCCGCACGGCGCCCAACCTCGCCGCCCTGGCCGGGGACGACAAGCCCGGGGTGCCCGCCTTCCTCCTGCGCAGCCTGAACTCCAAGGACAACCGGGACGGCCACACCATCCACTCCGTCAAGGACGCCACCGGCCGGGACCTGAAGTTCACGGTGGTGGACACCATGATGCGCGTGGACCTGCCCGCGCCCCTCAAGCCCGGCGCGGTGCTGAAGTTCACCGTGGCCTGGGACTACGTGGTGAACAACTACAAGCAGGCCGGCGGCCGGGGCGGCTTCGAGCAGCTGGAGGACGGCGCGCGCCTCTACAATCTGGCCCAGTGGCAGCCGCGCCTCGTGGCCTACACCGACGACATGGGCTGGCAGCACCAGCAGTTCCTGGGCCAGGGCGAGTTCACCCTGGAGTTCGGGGACTGGGACGTGGAGATCACCGTGCCCTGGGACTTCACGATCCTGGCCACCGGCGAGCTGCAGAACCCCCAGGAGGTCCTCACCGTCGCCCAGCGGGAGCGCCTGGCCAAGGCCCGGACCTCCAGCAAGCCCGTCTTCATCGTCGCCCCCGACGAGGCCGGGAAGCCCGAATCCCGGCCGTCGAAGTCCGGGTCCTCCACCTGGAGGTTCAAGGCCGCCAACGTGCGCGACTTCGCCTGGAACACCTGCCGGCGCCAGATCTGGGACGCCCTCGGTGTGGACGTGAACGGCCGCAGCGTGCTGGCCATGAGCGGCTACACGAAGGAGGGCATGCCCCTCTGGGACCGCTACAGCACCGCCGCCGTGGCCCACACCCTCAAGGTCTACGGGCGCTACACCTTCGACTATCCCTATCCCGTGGCCATCAGCTGCCTGGGCCTGGGCGGCGGCGGCGGCATGGAATACCCGATGCTCTGCTTCAACGGCCCCCGGCCCGAGAAGGACGGCACCTACAGCGAGCGCACCAAGCAGGGCCTCGTGGGCGTCGTCATCCACGAGGTGGGCCACAACTTCTTCCCCATGATCGTGAACAGCGACGAGCGCCAGTGGTCCTGGATGGACGAGGGCTTCAACACCTTCCTCCAGTACCTGGCGGAGAAGGAGTGGGATCCGGACTTCCCCACCACCCGCAGCATCGTCCAGGGCATCACCGACTACCTCAAGTTCCCGGACGCGACGCCCATCATGACCCAGAGCGATGCGGTGCGGCACTTCGGCGCCAACGCCTACCAGAAGCCCGCCGCGGGCTTCAACATGCTCCGGGAGACCCTCATGGGCCGGGAGCTCTTCGACTTCGCCTTCAAGGAGTACGCAAGGCGCTGGAAGTTCAAGCGGCCCCAGCCCGGGGACTTCTTCCGCTCCATGAACGACGCCTCGGGCCTCGACCTGGACTGGTTCTGGCGGGGCTGGTTCCACACGACCCTGGCGCCGGACCTGGCGGTGGAGAATGTGGAGCTGTTCCGCATCAGCGACCTGGACCCCGCCAAGGCCAAGGCGCGGCAGAAGGAGGCCGACGCCCGCCGGGGCCAGAACATCTCCCGGCAGCGGGACCAGGCCCTGATCCCCGGCGGCGGCGTCGAGAAGGCCATGGGCATCCAGGATTTCTACACCGACGGCGGCTGGGACCGCTACGCCGTGACGAATGCGGACCGCCAGAAGACCGAGGCCATGGCCAAGGCCCTGGGGGCCGACGAGAAGGGCTGGCTGGGCTTCACGAAGAACATCTACCGCATCACCTTCCGGAACGTGGGGAAGTTCCCCATGCCCATCCTCGCGAAGCTGGAATTCAAGGACGGCAGCAGCGAGCTGCTGCGCCTGCCCGCCCAGGCCTGGCTGCAGAACGAGGACCGCTTCGCGAAGCTCTATGCCACCGACAAGGAGCTGGTGGGCGTGGAGCTGGATCCCTTCCAGGAGATCCCCGACATCGACCGCGGCAACGACACCTACACCCGGCGCATCGGGCCCGCCCAGTTCCTGAACATCGGCCGCACGCAGCCGCGCCAGCCCAATCCCATGCAGGAACGGAAGGCCGCTACCGAGGGGAAGAAGGCCGACGAGAAGAAGCCGGAGCCCGCCCACTGAACCGGGGGGTCCGCCTCGAGCTGGAATGGCAGGGCCTGCCCCGGACGGCCCTGCTGCGCCTCCCGGTGGGGGCCTCGGGGCCGGTGCCGGTGATGATGGCCCTCCACGGCACCGGGGGGACGCCCCGGCTCATGGCCCGCATCACCGGCTTCCCGGAGCTCGCCGACCGCCTGGGCTTCGCGGTCGTCTTCCCCGCGGCCCTGGGGAGGCCGGGGCGGGAGGAGGCCGCCACGGGCGCCGCCTGGAATGCGGGGCCGGGGCTCGGCTGCCCGGACCACGCAGAAGCCGATGACGCGGGCTTCCTGGGGGCCCTGGCGGCGCACCTGGCGGCCACGCAGCCGGTGGAGGCCCGGAGGATCTACGTCTGCGGACTTTCCAACGGCGGGCGCATGGCGGCGCGCCTCGCCCTGGAAGCTTCCGACCGCTTCGCCGCGGCGGCCGTGGTGGCGGGAGCCTGGAACGGCGTGGGCACCACGCCCGCCCGGCCCATCCCCGTCCTGATGATCCATGGCACCGCCGACCGGCACATCCCCTACCCGGGCGGCCGGGGCGCCCTGGGCCGGGCGGTGGAGAACCTGCCGGTGCGCGAGCAGTTCCTGCGCCTCGCGGCCCTCCTGGGCTGCGAAGGCAAGCCCCGCCGCACCTTCCGGGGACCCTTCTTCCGGGATGCCTTCCGGCACGCGGGGGCCGATGGGGAGGTCGCCCTCTGGACCCTGCCCGGCGAGGGCCACGCCTGGCCCGGGGGCCGGGCCTGGTCCACGGCGGCGGACACGCCCACGCCGGATTTCAGCGCCTCGGAGGAGATCTGGGCCTTCTGCGCGCGATACTCGTTGCCATGAGGATCCCGGCGGCAGCCTTCGGGATGGTGGCGGTGATCGCCGCCGCCCACGACTATCCGGTGACCTACGGCGTCCTGACGGTGGGGCACGGCAGGGCCAGCCTCCGCCTGCGCCTCACCCAGCACCACGTGCAGCCGGAGCTGGAGGCCTTCGCCGGCCGGCGCCTGGCCCTCCGGGACGGCGAGCTCTTCGATCCCGCGCTGCTGGAGGCCTACTTCCGCGATCGGATCATCCTCCTGGACGCGGGGGGGCGCGCCCGGCATTGGAAGGCCGTGAAGCAGGAGCTGGACGCCTTCGACCTGGTCATCACCCTGGAAGCGCCGCTGCCCGCGGC
Source organism: Holophagaceae bacterium (assembly GCA_044229575.1). Taxonomy (GTDB): domain Bacteria; phylum Acidobacteriota; class Holophagae; order Holophagales; family Holophagaceae; genus JADJVL01. The sequence continues at coordinate 24,659 of JBGAST010000011.1, forward strand.
GGAGGGGGCGAAGCTCCGCCACACCCTCTTCTTCGACCGCCACGCCGCCCAGCAGAACCTGGTGACCGTGGAGGGCCTCGGCGCGCGCAAGGGGCTCACCTTCGACGCCCGGCACCCTGTGCTGCGCCTGGACGGGGCGAAGCCGTGAGCCCCCTGCTCCAGGCCCTCGCGGGACTGGGGTCCGGCCTCTGCGGCGGCGCCCTCAGCGGCATGTTCGGCATCGGCGGCGGGGTGGTGCTGGTGCCCCTCCTGGGCCTCGCCCTGGGCCTGAACCAGCACCAGGCCCAGGGCGTGACCCTGGCGGCCATGCTGCTGCCCAACGGGCTACCGGCGGTGCTCCACTACCGGAAGAGGGGAGTGCGCATCCTGTGGAACCTCGTGGCCATCCTCGTCCTGGGCTTCCTGGCGGGGGTCTACGGCGGCAGCGTCCTGGCGAACCGCATCCCGGAAGGACCCCTCCGCTGGGGATTCGCGGGCCTGCTCGGGCTGATGGCCCTCCGCATGCTCCTGGTCCGCGGGGCCGCCCGGGAAGTGCGCCCGCCCCTGGAGGTCGTGGACCGGCCCTGGCCGGCGGGGCTCGGCATCGGGGTGATCGGGGGGCTTTCGTCGGGGCTGCTGGGGATCGGCGGCGGCCTGGTCATCATCCCCCTACTGTCCGCCTGGCTGGACATGCCCCAGCACCAGGCCCAGGCCACCAGCCTCGCGGTGATGCTGCCCCCCATCTTCCTGCCGGGGGTGCTGGTCTACGCCGCCCAGCGGGGCCTGCCCTGGCCCATCCTCGGCGGCGTGGCCGCGGGCTTCATGGCAGGCGCCTTCCTCGGGGCCCGGGCGGCGACCTCGGTGAAGGGCCCGGCCCTGCGCATCGTCTTCGCCATCGTGATGGTGGCCATGGCGGCCCTGCTGCTCCTGCGCTGAAGGGCCGGGACGGGTCTACAGGAAGCCGAGCCGGGCGTAGTTCGCGCCGAGGATCTGGTCGGTCACCGTGGCGCTCTGGCCCAGCCAGCGCTCCAGGAGGGTGGCGTAAAGGCTGCGGAAGTCGGTGGTGAACTTCATGTTCCCGTTGGCGTCCAGGTCGGCGAGGTTGGGGTAGCCGCTGCCGTAGAGGCCGCCCTTCAGCTTCTTGCTCACGCAGAAGGAGAGGGCCGCGGTGCCGTGGTCCGTGCCGCCGTTGTTCTCCTGCACGCGCCGGCCGAACTCGCTCCAGGTGGCGATCAGCACGCGGTCCTGGGCGGGGCCGGCGGCGGTGGTGATGGACGCCAGATCGTCGTAGAAGGCCTTGATGGCCCCCCCCAGGGCCCGCTGCAGGTTGGGGTGGTCATTGGCCTGGTTGCTGTGGGTGTCCCAGCCCCCCAGGCGGGCGTAGTAGACCTGGGTGGGCAGGTCGCTGGCGATCATCTGGGCGATGAGCTTCAGCTCGTTGGAGAGGGCCGCGGTGAGGTTGCCGCCGTTGAGGTTCTTGACCGGGTAGGCCGCTTCCCCGGGATAGGGCACGGAGGGCGTGCGCGTCTTGATGAGGGTGTTGAACTGGCTCTGGGCGTCGTAGAACTGCTTGCCCGACGCGCTGCAGGCGGCGTAGGCCTCTAGGCTCACCGCATCCGTGCCGGCGGTGCTGAGGCTCTGGAGCCAGCCCGTGGACAAAGTGTTGGCGGCGGCCAGGGCGTCGGGCCGGAGCAGGTAGCTGGGATAGACGAAGCCCGTGGAGCCCGTGATGGAGACGAAGGACTGGGTGTGGCCCTTCAGCATGATGGGGGGGATGGATTCCACCACGACGCCCTTGAGGACATCGTTCGCGTTGAAGACCTTGTCCGCCCAGCGCCCCAGCCAGCCGGTGCCGTCGGGGGTGGCCGCGCCGTAGCCCCAGATGTCCTTGGCGGTGAAGTGGCTGAGGTTGGGGTTGGGCATGCCGATGCCGGGGATCCAGGCCACCAGGCCGGCGGCCTGGAGGGCGTCGAAGCCCGTCAGGTCCTTGTTGAGGCCGATGCCGCTGCCCAGGTCCGTGGTGCTGGCGGCGTCGATGCGCAGGCTGGTGCGCTTGGACTGGTAGGCCGCGAGGTTCGCGCCGGAAGTGGGGGGCGCCATGCTCAGCCAGTCGTTGCCCCCGTCGATCTGCACGATGACCAGGATGGGCGCGGTCGGGGGCGGGTTGCTGCCGCCCCCGCCACCCCCGCCGCCGCCGCCGTTGTCGCCGCCCGAGGAGGAACTGCCGCCGCCGCAGGCGGTGAGCCCCGCCAGGGCCGCGCTGCCGGCCAGGCCGGTCTGCAGGAAGGATCGCCGGGTGGTCATGGGGGCCTCCTCAGTAGAGCTGGCTGGCGGGGGAGCAGAGGATCAGGTAGGCCAGGCGCCGGGCGGCGGTCTGGCCCGTGGCGTCCCAGGCGAAGGCGCCGGGGTAGAGGGCCGCGAGCCAGCCGTCGCGCACGGTGGCGGGGATGGGCGCGGGCTGGAGCAGCGTCACGAGCCGGTTGTAGACCTCCAGGGAGGACGTGGGCGCCGAGGGGAACCAGGTGGCCACGCTGCTGGGGAAGAGGTCGTAGGTGTTGCCGGCGTAGGGCACGTTCTCGCCGATGGCGAGGGCGGCGGCGAACTTGCCCCGGTAGCGCATGGCGTTGCTGTTGATCCAGCCCAGGTGCTCGGCCCAGCCGTTGGGCCCGTCGGAATCCAGGAAGCGCATGCCCGCCTGCTCGAAGCCCACGTTGGCGAAGAGCATCCAGGCGGGGTAGCGGTAGGGGGCCGTGGCGGAGGCCTGGGCGAAGGGCAGGGCCAGGGACCGGGCGGCGCGCACGATCCAGGAGATGGGTCCTTCCGCCAGGGTGTAGCGGTGGGCGGCGTCGTAGAAGTACGCCGACTTGAAGAGCGCCTTGAAGATGGCCCGCAGGTCGAAGGCCTGGGCGCGGATCAGGGCCGCCAGGTCCTGGAGGGCCGCCGAGCTCGCGGAAGGCGTCACGAAGGCGAGGAGGATGCGCTTGGCCAGGAACTCGGAGCACTGGGTGGCCCGCAGGGTGGGAATGGCCCGGATGATGTCGGCGCCGTACGCCGTGGCGGCCCCCGCGTTGAAGGTCTGGCCGAGGAAGTTGACGGTGCCCGTGAAGTGGATGTTGGGCAGGGTGGGCCGCAGGCGCCCGGTGTAGTCGTGGCCGTCGGGATTGCTCTGGCCCCGGTAGACCGCGAAGGTGCCGGCCTTTGGGGAGGGGATCTGGTTGAGGGGGAAGACTTCGAGGTCGGCGGTCTTCACCGTGAAGCTCCAGCCCGTGAGGGCCTTCGCCAGTTCGGTGATGTCGGTCTGGTTGTAGCCGTTGTCCACCCCCAGGCTGTAGAGCTCCATGACTTCCCGGGCGTAGTTCTCGTTGGGGATGGCGTTGTTGGCGGGCTGGGGGATCTGGTTCAGCACCGAATCCAGCCACACGCTCATGGCGGGGTCCTGGCTCACCCGCACCAGCAGGTCGGCGAAGCTGTCCAGGCCATGGTCCCGGTAGAGCTGGATGAGGTTCATCACCAGGCCGAGGCTGCGCACCTTCTCGAAGCCCGTGGCGAAGAAGTTGTGCCAGAAGAGGGCAAGGCGCTCCTGGAAGGGATAGGGCGAGTACTGCATGCGCCAGGCCCACTGGGACTGCCCGTTCTGGGCCTGGCGCCAGGACTCCAGCCGGTAGGGATGGGGGGCCGGATCCGCGGGGATGCCCTGGCTGTTGGGGACCTGGTTGTTGGCGGGGACGGCGGGGTAGCTGACCGGGTCCGCATTGGCGCTCAGGGCCGCATTGAAGGCGGTGAAGCTGGCCCCGGTGCCGTCCACCCAGGCGTCCACGGTGGCGCCCACGGGCTGGGCGGCGAGCTGGGCGGCGAGTTCCGGAGAGATGCCGAAGCCGGCCCTCCGCGCGAGGTGCATGACGTCCGAGGAGGTCCAGGACGTTTTCAGGGCGTCGAAGGTGGCCATGGGTCCTCCGGGGGTAGTGCGGGATCCCGCCGCGCAGCGGGTGGAGCCGGTGAGTTCAGGTTGGACCTCCCGGTCCCCGGAAGGGTTGAAGAAAAAGAAAGCCCCCGGGAAGGGGGCTGGCGAAAAAACAACGCGGCCTCAAAGGAAGCCCAGGGCTGGATAGCTGGCGCCCAGCAGGGCGCTGGAGGAGGTGCCCCCCAGCACCTTGTCCACGAGAGTCCCGTAGAGGCTGCGGAAGTCGGTGGTGAACTTCATGTTCCCGTTGGCGTCCAGGTCGGCGAGGTTCGGGTAGCCGCCGCCGTAGAAGCCGCCTTTCACGTTCTTGCCGGCGGCGAAGGCGAGTCCGGCGGTGCCGTGGTCCGTGCCGCCATTGTTCTCTTTCACCCGCCGGCCGAACTCGCTCCAGGCCACGATGACCACCCGGTCCTGGGCGGCGCCCTTGGCGGTGGTGATGGCGGCCAGGTCGTCGTAGAAGGCCTTGAGGGAGCCCCCCAGGGCCCGCATGAGCCGCGGATAGTCGGTGTTCTGGTTGCTGTGGGTGTCGAAGCCCCCCAGGCGCGTGGTGAAGACCTGGCAGGGGATGTTGCTGGCGATCATCTGGGCCACCAGCTTGAGCTGGCCGCTGAGCTGGCTGCTGATCCCGGAAACCGGATAGGCCGCGTCGCCGGGGTAGGGCACGGACGGGGTCCGGGGGGTCAGGAGGGTGGAGAAGGTGCTCTGGGCGTCGTAGAAGAGCTTGCCTTCCTCGGCGGCGTGCCGGCTGCTGCCGCTCATGCCGGCATTGAGGGCCGCGAGGTAGCCCGTCTTGAGCAGGTTGGAATCCGGCACCGCCGACGTGGAGCGGAGGTAGGCGGGGAAGCCGTAGTCCCCGGCGCTGGGGATGGACACGAAGTCCCGGTTCGCCCCCCGCAGCATCAGCATGATGTCGGCGGTCAGGGCGATGCCCCGGAGGATGTCGCCGGGGGCGAAGACCGCGTCCGCCCACCGCCCCAGCCAGCCGGTGCCGTTGGGGTTGGCCGCCCCCTGGCCCCAGAGGTCCGTGGCGGTGAAGTGGCTGAGGTTGGGGTTGGGCATCCCGATGCCGGGGATCCAGGCCACTTTCCCGGCGCTGTGGAGGGCGTCGAAGCCCAGCAACTCCTTGTTCAGGGCGATGCCCTGGCCCAGGTCCGTCTGGCTGGCGCCCGGCAGCGCCAGGTTCGGCCGGTTGGCGGTGTAGGCCGCCAGGTTGGCGCCGGCATTGGGGGGCAGGGTGGTGAGCCAGTCGTTGCCCCCCTGGATCTGCACCAGGACGAGGATGGGATCGGCGAGGGGGGGCGGATTGCCCCCGCCGCCCCCGCCGCCACTGCCGTTGCCGCCGGTGCCGCCGCCCCCCCCGCCGCCGCAGGCGGTGAGACCCGCGGCCGCGGCGGCGCCGGCCCCGAGGGTCTGGAGGAAGTCGCGGCGGGAGGGACGGTTCCGGGTCATGGCCTGTCTCCTGGCGGGCTAGTGAAGCTGCGCCTGGGGCGAAACGAGAATGAGGAAGGTCAGTTCGCGGACCTTGGACTGGGTGGCGGCGCTGCCGTCCCAGACGAAGGCGCCGGGCCACAGTCCCGCCAGCCACCCGTCCCGCACGCTGTTCGGAATGGGCGCGGGCTGCAGCAGGGTGGCGAGGCGGTCGAAGACGGCGAGGGCGGAAGCCGGCGCGGCCGGGAACCAGTCGGCGACCGCGGTGGGAAAGAGGGGCAGGGAGCTGGACTTCTCGTTCAGGGCCAGGGCGGTGGCGATGCGGCCCCGGTAGCGGGCGGTGTTGCTGTTGATCCAGCCCTCGTGCTCGTGCCAGCCGTTGGGGCCCTCGGGATCCAGTAGCTTCATCCCCGCGTTGTCGAAGGCCGGGGCCACGAGGCGCCAGGCGGGGAAGAGGGGCAGGGTGGGCACCGTGGCCGCGGGCAAGGCGGGGCAGAGCAGCTTCGCCATGCGCACCGTCCAGGCCACGGGGCCCTCGTAGAGGTTGAAGCGGTTCGCAGCGTCGAAGAAGAACTGGGACTTGAAGATTGCCTTGAGGACCTCGCCGAGGTGGAAGCCCTTGGCCAGGATCAGGGCCTGGAGATCGTCCAGGGCCGCGGCGGTGAAGGCCGGGGTCACGAAGAAGGTGAGGAGGCGCTTGGCCAGGAACTGGGCGCACTGGGTGCCCCGCTCCGTGAGGATGGCGCCCACGAGGGCCTCGCCATAGTTTGTGGCGGCGCCGAGGTCGAAGCTCTTCCCGAGGAAGGCGATGGTGCCGGTGGCGTGCCAGTTGGGGAGGTTGGCGCCGTAGCGGGGGTCCACTGGACTGGTGTTGGCCTGGCCGCGGAAGACGCGGAAGACCCCGTCCTCGGGCTGGCGGTTGTTGGCGTCGTTGGGATCCGTCAGGTAGCCCGTGGGCGTGTAGTTCCAGCCGGAGAAGGCCCGGGCCAGGTTGGTGATGTCCTGCTGGTTGTAGCCGTTGTCCACCCCCAGGCTGTAGAGCTCGAGGATCTCCCGGGCGTAGTTCTCGTTGGCCACGTCGGTCTGGGAGCGCACCCGGTTCAGCACGGAATCGAGCCAGACGAGCATGGCGGGATCCTGGCTCACCGCCAGCAGCAGGGCGCCGAAGCCGCCGCGGCCCAAGGCCCGGAAGGTGGCGTGCTGCCTCAGCATGAAGGCCGTGTTCTCCACCTTCCCGTAGCCCGTGGCCAGCAGCTGGTGCCAGAAGAGGGCCATCTTCTCCTGGAGGGGGTTGGGGCTGTGCTGCATGCGCCAGGCCAGCAGGGCCTGGGCGTTGGTGAGGCTGAAGCGCCAGGCTTCGACCCGGTAGGGATGGGGCGCGGGATCGGCCGGAATCATGTTCCGGGCCCCATCGCTGATGACGTCGGCCTTGAGGAGCGCGGCGTCGAAGGCCGTCGTGCCGGCCGTGGCGCCCACCCAGGCGTCCACCACCGAGGCCAGGGACTGGGCCGCCAGGGCCGCGGCCTGCTCGGGCGTGGCGCCGAAGCCCGCCCGCCGTGCGAAGTGCAGGGCGTCGTCCGCGGTCCAGGTGGTCTTTTGGGCGTCGAAGGTGGCCATGGTGTGTCTCGGTTCAGGGGGGGCAGCCGGCGTTGATCCAGTTCTTCCAGGTGTCCACGGTGGGGGTGCAGAGATTGGGCGAGGAGAGGGGCATCCGCGCGCCGAAGCCGGTCCCCCCCGGCTGGTCGGAGGTCACCTTCTCGATGATCCAGGACTTGGACACGTCGTTGGGCTTCACGCGGAAATACCCGGCGGGCGCATTGCTCGGCGTCTTGTTGACCAGATCGTTGTAGACGTCCGTGGCGGTGCGTCCGCCCCCGGTGGCGTAGCTGACGTGGCCGCTGGGCAGGGCGGAGCCCCCGTGGCAGGAGGTGGTCGCGGAGCCGCAGCTGCTCTGGAGGGCGGGGAGGATGTGGCCGGCGAAGGTGGGGCTGGCGACGACGGTTTCCGTGGGGCAGGTGGTGCCGGGGATGCCGCCCCCGCCCCCGTTGCCCCCGGAGGAGGAGCCCCCGCCGCCCCCGCCGCAGGCCAGGGTGAGGAGGGGCAGGAGGGCCGCCAAAAGGAGCGCGACGGGAAGGGGACGCATGGAAGCTCCGGGGCAGGGACCAGGATCCGCCCCGAGGGCGGGCCGGGCAAGGTGGGGGGTGGAGCTTTGGCCCAGGATCCTGGGCCGGGGTTGAAGCCCCCGGGTCTGGACGGACGATCGGCCTGGACGATCCTCCACCGGGCCTCCTCCCGGCCCTGGGCCCCGGGGGCACGCTATCCTCGATGTCGGAGACCGCCGTGCCCTTCGACGCCCCGACCCCCCTGTTCACAGGCGAGCGCCTGCGGGACCTCGTGCTCTGTTATGCGGGGCCCTGGGCCTTCGTCCCCTACCTGAAGAACCGGGACGACGAAGAGGTGCTCTGGCACGCGCGCCAGGGCGTGCTGCTGGCCTTCTCCGAACTGGTGGTGGGCCTGGCCCTGGTCTTCGGCGGCCTCTTCCCCATCCTCGGCGACCTCAGCCTGCGCTGGCTCCTGCCGATCTGGCTGCTGTGGTGCCTGGCCATGTCCGTGACCAGCATCCTGCAGGGTGCGAAGGGCAAGCGGCACAAGATCCCCGTGCTGCACCAGTTCGTGGAATTCCTCTAGCGCCGCGCGTTCCGGATCAGCATGGCGTCGCCGTAGCTGAAGAAGCGGTACTGCTCGCGCACGGCCTCGGCGTAGGCGCCGTGGGCGAGGTCGAGGCCGAGGAGCGCGCTCACGAGCACGAAGAGGGTGCTCTCCGGCAGGTGGAAGTTGGTGAGCAGGTGGTCCGCGGTGCGCAGGGCATAGCCCGGCGTGATGAAGATGCGGGTGGATCCCGCCCGGGCGAGGCGCGCGCCGTCCCAGGCGCCCTCCAGCGTGCGCAGGGACGTCGTGCCCACGGCGAGCAGCGGACGCGTCCGTCCCGTGATCACGGCTTCCAGTTCCGTGGCTGTCGCTTCCGGGATCTCGAAGCGCTCCTCGTGCATGACGTGCGCGTCCGTATCCTCCGCGCTCATGGGGCGGAAGGTGCCGAGGCCCACGTGGAGGCGCACGGGCCGCCAGGCGCAGCCCCTGCCTTCCAGTGCCGCGATGAGTTCCGGCGTGAAGTGCAGGCCCGCGGTGGGCGCTGCCACCGCCTCGCCCTCCGCGGCGTGGAAGACCGTCTGGTAGCGGTCCTCGTCCTCGCCTTCCGCCACGTGGGTGATGTAGGGCGGCAGGGGCAGGCGGCCGATGCGGTCGATCGCGTCCCAGTCCAGGTCGGCACCGCTCTGCACCACGCGCACGGCCCGCAGGCCATCGTCGAGGCTCGCCTCAATGCGCAGCTCCGCGACGGCCGCGCCGCTGACGGGATCCACGACTGTTGCCTCTGCGCCGGGCTTCAGCCGCGCGCCAGGACGCACCATGGCCTCGAAGGTCCCATCGCCCAAGGCGCGGAGCAGCAGGGCTTCGCCGGCGCCGCCGCCGGAACGCTTCAGGAATAGGCGCGCGTGGCGCACCTTCACGTCGTTGGGCACGCAAACCGTTCCGTTCGGAATGAGCCCTGGCAGATCTTGGATCGAATGGTGGGCAAGGCTTCCCGCCGCCGCGTCCACCACCAGCAGCCGCGCCCCGTCCCGCCGCGCCGCCGGGTGCTGGGCAACGAGCTCCGGGGGCAGATCGAAGTGGAAGAGGGCCCGCCTCATTCGTGGAACTGCAGGGCGTGCAGCCGCGCGTACTCGCCCCCCGCCGCCAGCAGCTCGGCGTGGGTGCCCTGCTCGACGATGCGGCCGGACTTCAGGGCCACGATGCGGGTGGCTTTCTGCACGGTGCTGAGGCGGTGGGCGATCACCAGGGTCGTGCGGTCCTTCATGAGCGTCTCCAGGGCGTCCTGCACCGCCCGCTCGCTCTCCGTGTCGAGGGCGCTGGTGGCCTCGTCGAGGATGAGGATGGGCGGATCCTGGAGCAGGGCCCGGGCGATGGCCAGGCGCTGCCGCTGGCCGCCGCTGAGGCTCGAGCCCGTCTCGGCGAGGGGTGTGTCGTAGCCCTTGGGCAGCCTCGCGATGAAGTCGTGGGCATGGGCCTGCTTCGCCGCGGCCTCGACGGTCTGCCGGTCCATGGCCACGCCGTAGGCGATGTTGTCGTGGACCGTGTCCATGAAGAGCAGGGTCTCCTGGGTCACGATGCCGATGCGCTGGCGCAGCTCCCGGGGATCGAAGGCGCGAAGATCGGTTCCATCGAGAGTGAGGCGGCCTTCCGTGGGATCGAAGAAGCGCGGCACGAGGCTCACCAGGGTGGTCTTGCCGCCCCCGCTGCCGCCCACTAGGGCCACGGTCTCGCCCCGCCGCACCTCCAGGTCGATGCCGTTGAGGACCCGATGCTTCTCGTCGTAGGCGAAGTGCACCCCCTCGAAGCGCAGGACCGAAGGCTGCGCCGGCATGGGCTTGGGGGAGGCAGGCGCGGAGAATTCCGGGGCGCGGTCCAGGAGGGCGTAGATCCGGTCCAGGCTGGCGCCCGCCACCTGGATCTCGTTGTTGAGCTTGGTGAGGCGGCGCACAGGGTCGTAGAAGGAATAGACGGCCATGAGGTAGGCGAAGAAGTTCGGCCCGCTGAGGGTCCCCGCCTGGATGCCCTTCGAGGCGTAGAGGATCAGGGCCGCCAGCAGGAGGCCGCCAACGATCTCCATGATGGGCGTGGAGAGCGCCGAGGCCCGCGCGCTCTTCATGCCCAGGCGGTAGAGCTCCTCGTTGCGGGCATGGAAGCGCTGGATCTCGAAGGGTTCCCGGGCAAAGCCCAGCACCACGCGGATGTTGGAGAAGACCTCCTTGAGGCGCTGCAGCAGGCGGGAACTGGCCTCCTGGTTGCCGTGGTTCACCTTCCGGATGCGCTGGCTGAGCTTCTTGATGGGCAGCACCACCAGGGGCCCGGCCACGAAGATCGCGAGGCTGAGGCGCCAGTTCATCCACATCACGGTGATCAGCATGGCGAGGCCCTGGGTGATCTCCCGGATGGCCTCGGCCATCTGGTTGGAGGCGATGCCCTGCACGGCGGCCACGTCGTTCACGCTGCGGGTGAGCAGCTCACCCACGGGATGCTTCTGGAAGAAGGCGGGCTCCTGCTTGAGCAGGTGGCCGAAGAGGCGCTCCCTCAAGGATTGGGTGGCCCGCAGGCCCGAGCGCACCATCACCAGGGTGCCGCTGTAGGTGAAGAGCCCCTTCAGTACGAAGATGGCCACCAGCAGGGCGGGCACGAAGTAGACGCCGTCCCGGAGGCTGGAGGCCTCGGGCAGCTGGGCCATGAGCCAGGCCTTGGCCCGGGCCGCCAGGGCGAAGGCGTCGGCGCCCTTGGGCACGCCCATGCCCAGGTTGTCCTCGAAGACGAACTTCAGGGCCGTCACCAGGGCCCCCTGGCAGAGCCCCGCCAGCATGAGCAGCAGGGAGCCGCCGAGGTTCTGGGGCAGGTAGCGCCAGAGGTGCTCGCGGAAGAAGCGGCGGAAGGAGGACATGAAAAATTAGTCTAACGGGTTGAACCCGGGGGCATTCTCCGGCAGCCTTCTAGGACGCGCTTTCGCGCAGGATCTCCATGAACCCCTTCCTCACCTTCTTTTATTGCTTCGGCTTTCGCACCCCGGTGTGAGTCGGAGGGGTTCTGAACTAAGCCACACACGGACCAGACCCAAACCCCCGATTCGCAAAAGGCGGATCGGGGGTTTTCCTTTTCAGGAGTTCCCATGCTCACCTCAGGCAACCTTGCCCTCCAGTCCCAGTGGACGCCTTCCTCGTGGCGCGAGCGCCCGGCCCGCCAGCAGCCTGTGTACGCCGACGCCGAGGCCCTGGAATCGGTCCTCCAGCGGCTGCGCCAGCTCCCGCCCCTCGTGGTGGCCGAGGAGGTCGAAGACCTCCGCCGCTTCATCGCCGAGGCCGCCGCCGGGCGGCGCTTCATGCTCCAGGGCGGGGACTGCGCCGAGCAGTTCGCCGACTGCCGCGGCGAGGCCATCGCCGACAAGCTGCGCATCCTCCTCCAGATGTCCGTGGTCATCACCCACGGCGGGCGGCGCAGCGTCTTCCAGGTGGGCCGCATCGCCGGCCAGTACGCCAAGCCCCGCAGCGCGGACACGGAGCGGGTGGAGGGCCGGGACCTGCCGAGCTACCGGGGCGACCTGGTGAACGGGGCCGAGGCCACGGAGGCCGCACGGCGCCCGGATCCCGCCCGCATGCTGGAGGCCTACTTCCACGCCTCCGCCACCCTGAACCACCTGCGGGCCCTGGTGGCCGGCGGTTTCGCGGACCTGCACCATCCGGAGCGCTGGGAGCTCCCGGGTTCGACCCTGGGGGTGGAGGCCTACCGGCGGGTGCTGGACCAGGTGCGCGAATCCATCGACTTCATCGACGCCATCCAGGGCACCTCGCGGGCCTACCTGCGCACCGGCGAGCTCTTCACCAGCCACGAGGCCCTGCTGCTGCCCTTCGAGGAGAGCCTCACCCGCCTGGACGAAGGGCGGGGCGCCCACTACAACCTGGGGGCCCACATGCTCTGGATCGGCGAGCGCACCCGCCAGCTGGAAGGCGCCCACATCGAGTACCTGCGGGGCATCCGCAACCCCATCGGCGTGAAGCTGGGCCCCTCCGCCGCCGCCGACGAGGTGCGGGAATTGATGGAAGCACTTGACCCGGCGAGGGAGGCGGGCCGCCTCACCCTCATCCCGCGCCTGGGCCACGCCCGGGTCCGGGAGGCCCTTCCCCGGCTCATCCAGGCGGTGCAGGCCGCGGGCCATCCGGTGCTCTGGAGCTGCGACCCCATGCATGGCAATGGCCTCGTCACCGCCCAGGGCCTCAAGACCCGGGATTTCGAGCACATCCTGTCGGAGCTGCGCCAGTCCCTGGACATCCACCGGGCCCTCGGCTCGCGGCTGGGGGCGGTGCACTTCGAGCTCACGGGGGAGCCGGTGACCGAATGCCTCGGCGGCAGCCAGAGACTCGGCGAGCTGGACCTCCACGCCGCCTACGAGACCGGCTGCGATCCCCGGTTGAACCAGACCCAGAGCCTGGAGATGGCTCTGCTCATCGCCCAGATGCTAGGGACGGCCCCGGGGGGGCCTACTCCGTGATGACGGTGATGCGGCTCTTGGAGTCTTCGAGGCTGAAGAGCACCGTGCCCTTGGGGGCCTTGAGGGCTTCGTCCATGAGGCGGCCCAGGTCCACCCCCTTCACCTGGGCCTGGCGCAGTTGCTCGTCGGAGAGGTAGCTGCCCACGGCCCGGGCCAGGCCCATGGCGATGCGCACGGTGACCACGTCGGGCTTGCCCTTTTCCTGGATCTTCAGGACCAGGAAGCGGCCGGAGGTGGAGGTTCCCCCCAGGTCGGGCTGGATGCCGAAGCCCTGGAGGGCGAGGCGGCAGGCCTCCTCGGTGGAGGGCATGCGCAGGCCCTTCTGGAGGGCGTCGATGGAACGCCGGTCCTGGCGCTTGGCGAGCTGCAGGGCCGCGGCCACCTGCACCTCCTCCACGGGATCGGACAGGGTCGCGACGAGGCCGGCGGAGGCGGCGGGGTTGTCCCACTGCCGGACGCCCCAGCAGCGGACCCGGTTGAGCCGGGCCTCCTTGCCCAGCATCCGCTCGGAGGGGTGCCGGGTCAGGAAGTCCGTGTAGGCCGCGGCAGCCTGGTCCCACCGCTGATCGCTCTCCAGGGAGGCGGCGAGCCAGAACCGGGCGTCGGCCTGGCGGGAGGCGCCGGCGAACTCGTCAAGGTAGCGCCGGTAGAGGGCGGCGGCCTCGAACCAGCGCTGGGCATAGCGCAGGTTCTTGGCCTCCCGCAGCAGCGCGTCCGACGGACCCTCCTTGGGCGGGAGAGCCTTCTGGATCAACGCAGCCTCAGGCGGGAGCCCAACAAGAAGCATCAGGACCGGCCCTTGGCGAGGAGCTGGCCCAGCCGCTCCGCTTCTTCGCTCAGATTGTGGGTGGAGGCCCACTGGCGCAGCTCCTCGGCCCGGGCGGGCTGCAGGCAGCCGTCCTCGAGGGCCAGCTCGCTGAGCCAGGCGTGGAGGTCGTTGCGGACGCCCTCGGCCTCGGGCACCGGCGCGCCCGCCGCCGCCAGCTGGTGGCTGGCCTGGAGGAGGCCGACCGCCGCCAGGCGCTCCGTGTTGCGGTCCTCCAGATCCTTGCTGCAGACCGGGGGCCGGCGCTCGAAATCCTTCAGGAGGGTGGACGTCTGGTGGAAGAATTCCGCCCAGAGGCGGGCCTGGGCCCGCTTCTGGGCCTCCCCGTCGAGGCGGGCCCGGTCCTGGGCCTGGGTCTGGAGGCTGCCGATCCGGTGGATGACGAAGCCGCCGGGCACGAGGGCCAGGAGGGCCGCCGCGGCGGCGGCGAGCCAGGGGGAGTTCCAGCGGCGGGCGGGCTGGATCGAGGGGGCCAGGGCGGCGCCGTGGGCCCGCAGGGCCAGGGACAGCTCCAGCAGCTGGGCCAGTTCGGCTTGGACCGCGGGATCCTCCGGCCAGGCTTCGGGACGCTCGAGGAGGTCGAAGCGGAGGGCGTCCCGTTCGGGATCCGGGGCCGGCCAGGCGCCGGAAGGGGGGTTGAGGTCAGGGTCAGGGGGTCGCATGGCTGAAATCCAGGGTTTTACGGAGTTTGGCGAGGCTTTGGAAGAGGGTGGCCTTGACGGTGCCCTCGGCGCAGCCGAGGTCCTCGGCGATGCGCTTCACGGGGCGCTCGTGGACGTAGTAGGCCAAGACCATGGCCTTCTGCCGGGGCGTCAGGTTCTCCAGGGCGTCCTGGAGGGCCTTGAGCTTGCGGCTCTTGTCCACGTCATCCCAGGGGGAGGGATGGTGGGGATCGGGTGCGTCAAAGGCCTCGGGAGTTGGCAGCTCCCGACCCCGTTTACGCAGGTGGTCGGTCGCCGCATTAGCCGCCAGGGTAAAAATCCAGGCCGAGACCGGCCGGCCGGCCTCGAAGCGGTGATTGTGTTGCAGGCATTTCAAGAAAACCTCCTGCACCAGTTCCTGCACCACCCCCCCCTCGCCCTGGAGGCGGCGGTAGAGGAAGGCGGCCACGGGTTTCTCGAAGCGGGCCATGAGGTGGGCCAGGGCCTCCTCCCGGCCCGCCTTGAGCTCGGCCATCCAATACTCGGGGCTCCCCTCTTCGGGGGGGGGCGGAGCGGGCGGACCTTGCGCCGGCCCGTCCTGGATCATGTGGAGGGTCCTGCGGGCTTGAACTTCATGCCGGGGACCCCCAGCCGGCTCACCAGGGTCTCGATCTGGCTGCTGGTGAGGGTGCAGCGCAGGGCCACCCGCTCCCGCTCCTGGACCAGTTCGGGGGCCACGGAGGGGGCGTTCGGGAGCGCGTTGGTCAGGGCCACCAGGCGCTGGAGCCAGGGCGTGGCCTGGGCGATGCCTTCCGGACTGCCCACCAGGGCGAGCTCCAACTTGTGGCCGTCCTTGTCCTCCTTGCCCGGGGCGACGCTCCAGGCGAGGGCCGTGACGCCCCGCGGAATCTCCCGGGACCATTCCCCGGGGATCTGGCGGGCGGCCTGGTCGAGCCACTGGTCCGGCGCCAGGAAGCCCTGTACCGGCGCGCCAGGATCGATCCAGGCCCCCGCCCGGGCCAGGGGCGAGCGGGCCCCCAGGGCCTGGTCGCTGGCCCGGCGCTGGAGGGCCTTCAGCTCGCCGATCCAGATCCTGCCCTTGCCATCGCTGGCGGCGCGGAAATGGGCCTGGTTCAGGTCGAGGATCACGAAGAGGGGACAGTCCTGGCCATCGATGCGCATGCTGCCTTCCGGCGGGAAGGCTTCGGCGAGGGCGACCTGGAGGGCGTTGGAATCCCGGAAGCCGTCAAGCTGCAGCAGGAGACTGGCGGCGGCCTCCATGGCATCGGGCTTCTGGCCCGCCTTCGGGAGGGCCTTGCTGAGGTCCGCGGCGAAGAGGGTGATGCGGCCGGTCTCGGTGGCGGGATTGATGCGGGCCTTCTTGAGGAAGAGGTCGAGGGCTTGGTCCGCCAGGGGCGACTGGGCGATGAGGGTCTGGAATTCCTTGTGCTCCAGGAACCAGCCCACCCGCGTGCTGACGGCGATGCGGGCCTGGGAGGGCGCGCCCTTCATCCATGCGGGCCCCGGCACGGTGCGGTCGCAGCTGAGCCCCAGGACGAGGCCTCCGGCGGCGGCGAAGACGGCGGCGCCGAGCAGGGAGGTGGGGAGGCGGCGGGACATGGGTGTTCCTGGGACCCTTGCGCTACGCCCGGGATGGGCTTCCCGCTTAGGCCTGTTGGATGGTACCAGCCGGGCTCCGGCGGAACTCCGCCGCCGGTCTTTCCGCCCAGGGGCGCAATTCGTGGCTTCCCCTGGTGCGCCGGTTTGGGGAAGGATGGCAGTCTCCATTCCCCGCCATGTCCGACCGCCCCCTGAAGACCGTCCGCGTCCCCGAGCCCATGGCTCCCCTCTTCCGCCGGGCGGAGGAGGTCGTGTCCCGGTACTTCAGCCAGCGGGAGGACCGTCCGGAGGAAGGCAGCATCGAGATCTTCGGCCAGCGCTACATTCTGGTGCGGGCGGCCTCCCTCTCCGTGGAGTTCTTCGGCATGGTGGCGGAGATCTACGGCGAGGGGCGGGAGGCGGACGCCGAGGAGTTCTCCCGCAATATCCTCTTCGACCTGGCCCACGCCATCGGGAAGTCCGACGCGCGGAACTTCCACGCCAAGATGGGCCTGGAGGACCCCATCGCCCGGCTTTCGGCGGGGCCGGTCCACTTCGCCCACACGGGCTGGGCCTTCGTGGACATCTTCGCGGAATCGAATCCGGTGCCGGGGCCCGACTACTGCCTCGTCTACGACCACCCCTACTCCTTCGAGAGCGAGGCCTGGCTCCAGTCGGGCCGGACGCGCCACCACCCCTCCTGCATCATGAATTCGGGCTACAGCTCGGGCTGGTGCGAGGAGAGCTTCGGCCTCCAGCTCGTGTCCAGCGAGATCCTCTGCCGGGCCAAGGGCGACGAGTGCTGCCGCTTCATCATGGCCCCGCCCAGCCGCATCGAGGGCCGCGTGCGGGAATACATGGCCAGCAGCCCGGACCTCGCCAAGCGCATGGAGGCCCACAGCGTCCCGGACTTCTTCTCCCGCAAGCGCCTGGAGGAGGAGCTGCGGGAAAGCCGGTCCCAGCTGGAGCGCCGGGTGGAGATGCGCACCCGCGAACTCTTTGAAGCCGGCGAGCGCCTGAAGGAGGAGACCCTGGAACGCCTGGGTATGGAGGAGCGGCTGCGTCAGGCGGACAAGCTGGAGGCCATCGGCCGGCTCACCGGCGGCATCGCCCACGACTTCAACAACCTGCTCACCGTCATCCAGGGCTACACCAACCTGGCCCTGGACACCCTGCCCGGGGACGGGGGCGCGCGGCCCCTCATCGAGGAGGTCCAGAAGGCTTCCGAGCGCGCCGCCTCCCTGACCCAGCAGCTCCTGGCCTTCAGCCGCCAGCAGGTGTTGAGCCCGAAGGTGCTGGACCTGAACGGGGTGGTGGAGAACCTGGCCACCATGCTGCGGCGCATCATCGGCGAGCACATCGCCCTGGAGCTGGCCCTGGACGCCAGCCGCCCGAGGATCCACGCGGACGCGGGCCAGATCGAGCAGGTGCTCATGAACCTGGCGGTGAACGCCCGGGACGCCATGCCCGGAGGCGGCACCCTCCGCCTGGAGACCCGCCTGGAGGGTCCGACGGCGAGGATCCTCGTCCAGGACACCGGCGAGGGGATGGACGAGGCGACCCTGGCCCGCATCTTCGAACCCTTCTTCACCACCAAGGAGCGCGGGAAGGGCACGGGACTCGGCCTCGCCACGGTCTACGGCATCGTCAGCCAGAGCCGGGGGGAGATCCGCGCCACGAGCCGTCCCGGGGAGGGCAGCCTCTTCGAGATCCGGCTGCCGGCCACCCTCGAGGCGCTGCCGGCCGAGGGGCCCGGCGCGCCGGCGGCTCCGCCGGCCCAGCTCCGGACCATCCTCCTGGTGGAGGACGAGGACGGCGTGCGGAACCTCTTCGCGGAAGTCCTCGGCAAGGCGGGCTACCGCGTCCTGTCCGCCGCCGACCCCGAGGCGGCCCTGGCCCTGGCGAAGGAGGAGGCGATGGTCATCGACCTCCTCCTCACCGACGTGGTGATGCCCCGCATGAGCGGCAAGCAGCTCGCCCAGCGGCTGGAGGCGCTGCGCCCCGGCCTCCGGGTGGTCTTCATGTCCGGGTACACGGACCACATCCTGGAATCCGAAACCGGCGGATGGGATTTCATCCAGAAGCCCTGCTCCCTCGAGGCCCTCCAGCAGAGGCTCCGCGAGGTCCTCGGCCGCCAGTCCTAGGCCGTGGCCGGCACAAGACGTGGTGGCCGGGCTTCGCCCGAACATCACGTGGGGTGCACGAGGGGGACGCAGAGGGAGCGAAGCGACCGGGCGGTCCCCCTCGTTCATGACAGCGGGACTAGCGGATCGTCCAGGACCGCGCTGGCCGCTCCCCAAGTCCCGCTAGGCGGCGGGCCTCCGCGCGGGCAGAGGCAGGCGCAACAGCAGGAGCGCCGCGACCGCCGCGGCGAAGAGCAGGCCCTGCTTCGCCTCTGCAAGGGTCTTGAACCGCAGGATGAAGTGCAGCGAGGCCAGGGGGACGGCGAGGTAGACCAGCCGGTGCAGCCGCTTCCAGTTGCCCTTCAGGCGCCGCTGCCAGCCTCGCGTGGAGGTGAGGGCCAGGGGCAGGAGCAGGAGCCAGGCGCCGAACCCCAGCAGGATGAAGGCCCGCACCAGCACGTCGTCGAGCATCGCGGCGAAGTTCCAGGCCTTGTCCAGCCAGAGATAGGTGAGGAGGTGCAGGCAGGCGTAGAGGAAGGCGAGGAGACCGAAGAGCCGGGCGAAGGGTGCGGACCAGGGGAAGCCCGCGAAACGCCGGAGGGGCGCCATGGCCAAGGAAACGGTGAGCAGAGTGAGGGCCCACCACCCGGTGCCCCGGGTGAGGGCCTCGAGGGGGCGGAGGCCCAGGGTGCCGCGCTGGAGGCCCAGGAGCAGGAACAGGAAGGGGATCAGGGCGACCGCGACGGCGGACCCTTTGGCGATGGCGAGGGGCTTCATCAGTCGTCCTTCTTCAATTCCAAAGGTGACGCCATGGACGGCCTCCGGCGGGATGGTCCCCGGATCAGAGGCCGGGCCGGGTCCCGTGGCGGAGGTAGCCGGTGGCGTCGGCCCGGGTCATGGGCCGGCCGAAATGGTAGCCCTGCATGGCGTGGCAGCCCATGCGGCGGAGGAGCTCCAGCTGGGTCCCGGTCTCCACGCCCTCCGCGAGCACCTGCATGCCCAGGCCCCGGCCGAGGTTGACGATGGTCTCCACGATGGCGGTGCTGTCCCGGCCCCCGGGCCGGGGCTCGAGGCCGCGGACGAAGGACTGGTCGATCTTGAGGGTGTCGATGGGGAGGCGCTGGAGGTAGGCGAGGGAGGAATAGCCGGTCCCGAAGTCGTCGATGGCGAGGCTGACGCCCATCTCCCGCATGGTCCGCAGGCGCTTGGAGGTGTTGGCGGCGTCCTGCATCACGAGGCCCTCGGTGATCTCCAGCTCCAGCCCCGAGGCCTGCAGGTGGGCGGAGTCCAGGGCGCGGGCCACGGTGCGGTTCCAGTCCGCCTGCTCGAACTGCACGGCGGAGACATTCACCGCCACCCGGAGGCCCGGGTGGCCGTCCTCCCGCCAGTGGGCGCACTGGTGGCAGGCCTCCTCCAGCACCCACTTCCCGATGGGCAGGATGAGGCCGCACTCCTCGGCGAGGGGGATGAACTTCGCCGGGGCCACGGCGCCCCACCGGGGGTGGGACCACCGGAGCAGGGCCTCGAAGCCCACCAGGGAGCCGTCGGCGAGGTGCTGGGGCTGGTAGGCGAGCTGCAGCTCCCCCCGGCCCAGGGCCTGCCGCAGCTGCTGCTCCATCTCGATTCGTCCCATGAGCTGGGCGTTCAGCGCCGAGGTGTAGCACTGGAACCCGTTGCGTCCCGACGCCTTGGCCTTGTACATGGCCGCGTCCGCGTGGCGCTGGAGGGTGTCCTGCTCCTGGCCGTCCTCGGGGAAGAAGCTGATGCCGATGCTGGCGGTGACCACCAGCTCGTGGCCGGCCACCTCGAAGGGCTCCTTCAGGGCGTGCAGGAGCTGCTGGGCGACCCGGGCGGCGGCGCGGGTGTCCCGGGTGTTCACGAGCACCACGATGAATTCGTCCCCGCCCATGCGGGCCAGGGTGTCCGTGCCGCGGACGACCTTCCGGAAGCGGGCGGCGACTTGGGTGAGGAGCAGGTCCCCCGCCTGGTGCCCCAGGCTGTCGTTGACGCGCTTGAAGCCGTCCAGGTCGATGAACATGACCGCCAGCTTCTGCCCGTGGCGCCGGGCATTGTGCATGGCCTGGGACAGCCGGTCCTGGAAGAGCAGGCGGTTGGGAAGCCCCGTGAGGGCGTCGTACTGGGCCTGGTGCACCAGGCGCTCGGAGAGCTGGGAGTGCTCGATGGCCAGGGCCGCCAGCCGCGCGGCCGCCCCCAGCAGGTCCCGCTCCGGCTTGCCCGGCCGCACCTCCGTGGCGCGGTGGAGGACGAGGAGGCCCAGGGGATCCCCGAGGGCGGAGGCGATGGCGCCGGAGGAGGAGACGTGCAGGCCGTGGCCCGCGAGGAGCTGCCGGTAGGGCGCCCAGGCCGCGCCGGCGGGGGTTTCCGCCTCCCCGGGGCAGGCCGATTCCAGGAGGGCCGGGTCGAGGTGGGGCAGGAGGCTGGGCGGCAGGCTCGGCGCGGCGGCGAGGTGCAGGCGGCCCTCCCGCCGGCGCAGCACGAGGCAGTGCACGCCGCCGAGCTGGTGCTCCACCATCCGCGCGAGATGGTCCAGCACGGCCTCCAGGGGGAGGTTCTGGGCCACCATCTCCAGCAGCTCGGCCTGCTCCTGCTCGAGCCGCTCCACCAGCTTGCGCTCGGTGATGTCGATGAGGGTGCCCTCGATGATGGCGGGGCCCTCCGGCGTGGGCTGGGTGAGGGTGACGTTCTCCAGCACCCAGACCGTGCCGCCATCCCTGCGCCGCAGGCAGAGCTCGTGGTTCGCGAGGAAGCCCTTCGCCCGCAGGTCCGCGAGGAACTGCTCCCGGTCCCCGGCGTCGAAGTACAGCTCCGTGACGTCCCTCGCCATGAACTCCCGCTTCGAGCCGAAACCCAGGATGCGGGCGCAGGCCTCGTTGCAGTCGTAGATGTGCCCGGCGGTGTCCGTGCGGAAGACACCGGCGAGGTTGTGCTCGAAGAGGGAGCGGTAGCGGGATTCCGAATCCCGCAGCAGGTCCAGCATGACCTTCCGCTCGGAAGCGTCGCGCACCACGGAGAGCCGGGCGGGCCGGCCCTGGTAGGCGTGGTCCACGGAACTGACCTCGATGGGGAACTCGGTTCCGCCGGGTTTCAGGCCGAAACTCTCGATGGCGCCGTTGACGGACCAGCCGCCCATGGTGCGGTGGCGGCGGCGCTCGGATTCCGGCAGCACGTCCAGGAGGGTGCGGCCCTCCAGGCCTCCTTCCGGATAGCCGAAAATGCGCTCGAAGGCGCGGTTGACATAGAGGATCCTGCCTTCGGCATGGACGGCCACGCCATCGGGGAGAGCGTCGAAGACCGCCCGGAGCCGGGCTTCGCTCTCCTCCAAGTCGCGGCCCGCCCGCAGCCGCTGCAGGGCCAGGCCCGCCGCTCCTGCCAGGCTTTCGATCCCATGGATGCGGTCCTCCTCCAGCGCCACCCGTTCCGGGGCCGCGCTGGCGCCCATGAGCAGGCCGAAGTCCTCGGCTCCGTGGTGGAGGGGGATCGCGAGGAAGGTGCCCGGGGCGGCCCCGCCGGGCCCCCGGGTCCGGAGGTCCGCCACCTGGGCGGCGTCCGGCGCATGGAAGGCCCGACCGTGCCCCTCGGCGCGGAACCAGCGCTGCACCGCGGGGATGGGCTCCTCCAAGCGCCAGGGGAGGGCGGCCGCCGCACCGGCACCACCCGCGGCGGGGCAGTCCCCGCCCGCGAAGCGGCTCAGCCACCAGTGGGGCAGGGGGGCGACGGCCCGCGCGGCTTCCAACAGGCGCGCCGCGAGGTCCTCCTCCCGGGCGGCCACGGCGAAGGCCTGGGAGGCCTCCGCGAGGATGCGCGCCTGGAGGATGCCCCGCTCCAGCGCCAGCTGGGTGGCGTGCCGCTCGCTCAGGTCGAAGCCCATGCCCAGGAGGGTCGTTCGCCCCAGGTAGCGCGTGGTGGTGGCGTGCAGCTCCACCGGGCAGAGGCTGCCGTCCTTGCGGCGGCAGGTGAGGGTGTGGTGCCGCAGCCCATCCTCCCCCGCGAGACGCTGCCGGTAGGCCTCCGCGATGCGCTCCCGGTCTTCCGGGGCGATGAGGTCCAGGATCGGCAGGCCGGCGGCGAAATCCTCGTCCCCGTAGCCCGTGAAGCGCTTCAGGGCGGGGTTCGCGTAGATGATCCGCCCCTCCTGGGCGAGGTAGACGCCCAGGGGCGAGGCCTCCACGAGCTTCTGGAAGAGCTGCTCGCTGTCCAGAAGGGCGTCCTGGATGCGGTGCTGGCTGGTGAGGTCGTGGATGGTGGCGAGGATGGAGGGGCGGCCCTCGAAGACCAGCGGCTGGGTGGTGACCTCGACTTCCATGGGCGAGCCGTCGGCCCGCAGGTGGGTCCACGGGCCCGAGCGCACCTGGGCGCCGCCGGCGGGCTGGCAGAGGAGGCAGGGGGCCTCCCCGTGGGGGCGGATCTCTCCGGCCCCCATGCCCAGGAAGGCGTCGCGGGAATGGCCGTAGGCCTGTACCGCGGCGTCGTTGACATCCAGGAAGCGGTGCGTGTCCCGGTCCACGATCCACATGGGCAGGGGGTTGCCATGGAAAAGGAGCTGGGAGGCGCTGTCGTCGCGGCGCATGGGCGGCTGTCCTGGGTTGGGATGGGGCCAATGCTACTGCGCCGCCCGGGGCGGGCCGGCATCAATTTCCGGCCTGCGGGAGGGCCCCGGGCCTAGGGTTCCGGGGGGGCCTTCGCCTTCTCGGGCTTGGGGTCCGGCGCGGGGATGGTCACGTCCACCACCACGCGCCAGGGATGGGTGGGCTTGCGGCGCCAGATGCGGAGGAAGGCCTGGGTCGTGGGGGTCTCGTCCAGGTTCTGGCTCTTGCGGGAGCTGGCCAGCCCGTAGGTCCAGCCCATCTCCCCGCTTTCGGCGAGGCCGCTGCCGGAAACCTCCCAGAGGGAGAACCGGGGGGCGAGGCTGAGCAGGGCCTCCAGCTCGGGCTTGGTGCGGACCGGAGCGATGCCGTTGCGGTAGGCGCGGATCCGTTCGTCGGCCCAGATCCGGTAGCCCTCCCGGACGCCCCGATTGCCGCAGGCGGCGGAGAAGGCATCCTCGGCATCCATGAGGGTCCGGAGGGCGGATTTCAGGCCGGGCCGCGAGGAGATGGGCTGGGGTTGGAGGGCTTCCGGTGCGATGGCGAAGTTGGGGGTCTTGGACAGCTTCGGGTGGGGCGTGCCGATGTCCAGGAGGAGCTTCCAGGTGCCGCCGATCTTCTTCCAGACGGAGACGAAATGGCCGTAGACCTTCGGATCCACATCGCCGGGGGCGGTGAAGCTCCAGGGGCCGGTGGTGTAGCCCAGATCCTGGGCCGCGGAAAGGTCGGCGTAGACCGGCTCCCAGACCAGCAGCCCGCCGTCGTCGGGATTGGCCTTGTGGAAGGCCTTGCCGTTCTCCGGCCGCGGACGGAAGAGCTGGCCATCCTCGGCGAGGGCCGAGAGGAAGGCTTCCCGGGTGCCCTTCTCCCGGGCCATGGCGGCGAAGGCGCGCTCGGTGGCGACGAGATTCTGGACCGCGGCCTGGGGCGTGGGGGCGGACCGGGGCTTCGAAGCGGGAGCCTGGGCGAGCAGGACGGGCAGCAGACAGGAAAGCACTCAAACCTCGCGGGGGGGACCCTCCAGTGTCACCCAGATCAGGCCCGTCCGTGCCTAGGAAATCCCCAGGCGGGCCTTCAGCCGCGGCGTCATGGGGCGGCTGGCCTCCAGGACCACGCCGCCGGGCAGGCTGACCCGGACCCGTTCCCCCTCGGCGGGACGGAGCCCGAGGATGGCCTCCACCCGCACCAGGAGGTGGCGGTGGATGCGCAGGAGCCCGGCGTCCCCCAGGGCGGCCTCGGCGTCGGAGAGGCTGGTCCAGGGGGTGCGGAAGCGGCCGCCGGCGTGGGCCCAGACGACGCCGTCCGCCAGCTCGAAGTGGGTGGTCTTCGCCAGGTCCACGAAAACCAGGCCATCGCCGGCCTTCACCGCGAAACGGCGCGCGGGCCGCGCCGGGGGGGCGGCGGAGGGTGGTTCCGGGCCGGCCCGGGCGAGGCGGGCGAGACAGGCCCGCAGCCTCTTTTCCGAAACGGGCTTCAGCAGGAAGTCCGCCGCGGCCACTTCAAAGGCTTCCACGGCGTGGTCCGCGAAGGCGGTGACGAAGATCGTGGGGAGGGGGCGAGGAAGGGCGCGGAGCACGTCCAGGCCCGAGGGTCCCGGCATGCGGATGTCGCAGAACAGCGCGTCCACGTCGGGCCCGCCGCGCAGCCACTCCAGCAGGCTCTCCCCCTCCTCGAAGACGCCCGTCACCGCGCAGCCGGCCTCCGTGAGGAGGCGCACCAGCCGCCGCCGGTTGAGGGGCTCGTCCTCCGCCACCACCACCCTCAGGGGAGGCATCGCGCCTCCAGGCTCAGGATGGCCTGGGTCCATTCCCCCTCCCGGCGCAGGTCCAGGGAGGCCCCCTCCACCAGGGCCAGGCGCGCCTTGAGGTTGGCGAGGCCCCTGCCGTCCGGGCGCGCGGGATCCGGGGGGAGGCCGGTGTTGGCGATGGTGATGCGCAGGCGGCCCCCCTCCAGCGCCGCGGCCAGGCGCAGGGCGCCGCCGCCGGGCCGGGGCGCGATGCCGTGCTTGACGGCGTTCTCCACCAGGGGCTGGACGAGGAGGGGCGGCACCAGCAGGCCGCCGAGGCTGTCGGGCCAGTCCCAGTCCACCGCCAGGCGGGGGCCAAGGCGAAGGGTTTCCAGGGCCACCTGGTCCTCCAGCAGGGCGCGCTCTTCCCGCAGGGGCACGGCGGCCTTGGCGCCCAGGGCGGTGATGCGGCGGTAGAGGTCAGCGAGGGTTTCAAGGGCGGCTTCCGCCCGGGCCGGATCCTCCCGCACGAGCTCGGAAAGGCCCCCGAGGGCGTTGTAGAGCGCGTGGGGATCGAGCTGGGCCTGCAGCGCGGCGGCCGTGGCCCGCCGCGCCGCGCTCCAGGCCTCGCCCGCCGCGGCGTCGGAGCGGGCCTGGGCCGCCAGGGCCTCCGCCCGCTCCAGTTCGGCGGCTTCCTTCTCCGCCAGGAACCACCCCGCCAGAAAGGCGAGGGGCAGGGTGAGGGCGCCGAAGAGCACCTCCCGGGGTAGCGCCGAGCGCTCCATGAAGACACGGACCGCCGGAGGCACGGCGGGCATGGGCCAGGCTTGCCGCGCCAGGGCGAAGGCGGCCAGCAGGGCGGTGATCCAGGCGGCGTTCCAGAGCAGGGCCTGGGCCGCCCCCCGCCCCAGGCCCGCGCGGGGGGCTCCGTCCCCGGTCCACTGCCAGGGCAGGGGCGCCAGGAGGTAGAAGCCCGCCATGAAGGCCAGCAGGAGCCCCAGCATCCGCGGCCCCGCGCGGATCACCGACTCGCCCAGGGCGACGCGCACCAGGGCGGCCAGCAGCAGGAAGAGCGGGATCGCCCCCCAACGCGCCGGGTGGAGGCGCGCCCGGAGGGCGTCGAGCACCGCGTCCCGCCGCATCTCAGCCCTTGGGCCGGCGGCGCGCGAAGGTGCGGCTCTGGCCCTGGCCGGTGGTCACCGTGGCACTGCCGTTGCTGGCGTCCACGGAGCCCGAGCGGGTCCTGCCCCGGGCGCCGGTGGCGCTGCCGCTCGCGCTCACCCCGGTGTCCGTCTTGGTGGCCGTGCCGGAACCCGAGACGGTCTGGCCGCCGGGGCCCGTGGCGGTGCCCTGGCCCGAGACCGTGTTGCCGGATTTCGTCGCGCTGCCGCTGCCGCTCACGGTGCGGCCCTTGAAGCCGGTGGCGCTGCCCTGGGCCGTGACCGCATCCCCCTTCTTCACGGCGCTGCCCTGGGCGGTGGCGGTGCCGCCCTTGGCGTTGGTCCAGCTGCCGCTGGCGGTGGCCTTGTTCCCCTTCTGGGTGGTGCTCCCGCTCAGGGTGCCGCCGGCCTTGGTGGTGCGGCTGCGGCCCTGGGCCGCGAGGGGGGCGGCCCCGAGGAGGAGCGGAAGGAGGAGGGCGAGGATCGTTCGGGGTCGCATGGGAGCTCCTGGAAAGAGGTTGGCGGGTTCAGTCGCGGAGGGCCAGGGCGCGGAGGCCGTCCAGGTGGAGGCGCAGCTCCGCCAGTGTGCGCCTGGCCTGGGCCTTCTGCCCGGAGGTCAGGATGGGATCGATCTCCCGCACGAGCTGGTGGGCCTCCACCAACAGCTCCGCCGCGGCGGCGCTGGCGCCGGCCTGGGCCGCGCGCACCTGCTCGTCGCTGGCGGCGGGGTCGAGAAGGCCGTCCACCATGCCGCGGCGGGCGTCCTTCAGGACCCGCGCCTTGGCCTGCAGGGCGGGCGCGTGGGCCATGAACACCTGCTGGAGGCGGGCCTGCTGGTCGGGGCTGAGGTCCAGGCGAGCTGCGAGGCGCTGCTGGAGGAAGGCGCGGGGGGAAGGCCCCGAGGCGACCAGGGCCGGCAGGGAGGCGAGGAGGGGAAGGTAGGCGTGCATGGCGTTCTCCTTGGAAGGGCGGTTCCTCGTGAACCGCTGAACATGGGAACGCCGCGGGCCCCGGAACGCTGAGCCCCGCCCTCCGATTGCGGAAAGGGCGGGGCGAACTGCGGATTGCGGATCCGGAATGGCGGCTAGCGCGAATAGCGGGGCGGATCGACCTCGCCCTTTTCCACCTTGGCGGCCAGGCTGGTGAGCCGCCCCTTGGCCTGGGCGTCGGTCTCCTTCTCCGCCAGGCGCTTCAGGGCAGCCACGTGGGCCAGGCGCAGGGCCTCCGCCGCCGGGGCGGCTACGTCGGGCTTCACGCCCACGTGCTCCCAGTTGGTCTTCGTGATCGGGTTGATGGCCTTGCCCGTGGGGACGAAGGCCAGGAACCCTTCCCCGAGGACCACGGCGCCGCCGGGATTGGCGCCGCCGCCGGTGGTCTCGCCGACCAGCGTGGCGCGCTTCTGGGTCTGGAAGTCGTAGGCGCACTCCTCGCCGCCGCTGAAGGTGCGGGCCGAGGTGAGCACCCACACGGGCTTCGTGCCGCCGTAGCGGGGCCCGGGCACGTTGATGGTCCAGAACTGGCGCGTCAGGTCCTTGGGCCGGTTGTAGATGTCGTTGAGGTGGCGGCTGTCCCCCTCGTCGAAGAAGTAGGAGCAGAGGTAGGCCACGGTCTCCGGGCTGCCGCCGCCGTTCTGGCGGAGATCCAGGATGAAGGCCTCGGTGCCGTTGAGCAGGGTCATGGCGGCGCTGAGGGCCGCGCCCACACCCTCGGTGGGGCCGAAGCCCCGGAGGTCCAGGAGGCCCACGTTGCCCGGCAGGATCTCCGCCTTGGCGACGCCAAACCCGCGGCGCGCCGCCATGGCGCGCATCTCGTCGCGCTCCTTGGCGGTGGGGGGCTTGTCGTCGTCCTCGTCCTCCTTGAATTCGGGATCGAAGCGGACGCGGAAGTGGCGGTCGTTGCCGAAGGTGCGCAGGTCCTCGCTGAGGACGTCCATGAAGGCCTTCACGGTGCTGGCGCCGTCGTAGCCGCCGGAGACGAGCTTGGCCTTGAGGGCGGTGCCGGTTTTCGCCGCCACGTCGGGGAAGACGTAGTTCTTGGCGAGCTGCTTCGCCAGGTTCTCCACCACGGTCTTCTTCTGGGCGGCGGTGAGGGGCGCGGTGAGGGCGGCGTCCGGCGCCTGGGCGCAGAGCACGGCGGCGGGGAGCAGAAGGACGAGGGCGGGTCGCATGGGGATCTCCTAAGCGGTTAGTAGTTCCATCAGGATCCGCGCGAAGGCCGCCGCCGCTTAGATGGCAAAGGGCCGGAAGGGCGGCACAATGCCTCCATGACCCCGCCGCGCCTGGACGAGCTGGACCGCCGCATCCTGGCGGAGCTGCAGGCGGACGCCCGCCTCAGCCAGGCCGCCATCGCCGCGCGGGTGGGCCTGAGCCGTTCCGCCGTGCAGTCCCGCATCGCGCGCCTCGAGGGGAGCGGCGTCATCGCCGGCTACACCCTGCGCCTGGGCCTGGAGCGGGACCGGCCCCGGGTGCGGGCCTACCTGCTGGTGCAGGGTTCGGGCCCCGACCACAACCGGGCGGTGAAGGCCCTGGAGGCCTTCCCCGAAATCCGCATCGCCGACACCGTGAGCGGCGACACGGACCTGGTGCTGCTGGTGGAAGCTGAACGGCTGGAGGACATCACCCGCGTGCGGGACGAGGTGGCGAAGCTGCCGGGCATCGCCGGGACGCGGACACTGCTGGTGATGCAGCCGCGGTTTGACCGGCGCTGAAAAAAGTCAGTTCACCGGCGCCTTGAAGGCGGCATCGTCCACGGGGCCGGCCTTGATCTCGCTGAAGGTGGTCACGCTGGCGCCGTGGGCATTGCGGTTCACGGCCTTGAAGGGCACCTGCACGCCGTCCACGGGACGGAAGTCGGACCAGGTGGTCTCGGCGGTCATGCGGCCCAGGGGCGTGGCGGTGAAGGCGAGGCGGCGCACCAGGAGGCCCGTGGCGGCGTCGAAGGAGAGGATGAGGCGGGACTCCCCGGCGGTCTTCGCGGCAACGGCGATGGCCTCCCGGCCGTCCACGCTTTCGCGGCCCATCACCGTCAGCGACGGGTAGTGCGCCTTCACGTGCAGGGGCGGGGCGAGGTCCGCGTCGAGGCGGGCCTGGGGGAACTGCTGGGGATCCATGGGGGTGGTCTTGCCGCCCCGCTGCATCCAGCCTGAGGTGCCGTCGAAGGCCTGCTTCGCGACGCCCCGGGGCGTGGTCTGAGTGACCGCGCGCTTGCCCGGCTTCTGCGCGATCTCGAGGGCCACGCTGCGTCCGCCGCCCTGGTCCACGGTGGCCTTGGAAACGCGACCCGGCACCTTCTCCAGGGCCTCCCGACCGCCGGAGCCTTCGATCCACTTCGCCAGCACGGCCTCCAGGTCGGGGAGCACCGCCTTCGCATCCGCCGCCGCGGCCCCGGGCGCGCCGGGCACCGGCAGGGGCGGCATGCCTTCGGGCTTGATGTGGCCGTTGTGGCACGTCGCGCAGGTGACCGTGGTCTCGCCCTTGAAGTGGCCCTGGTTGATGGCGCGGGTCATGAGGATCATCTTCCGCGCGATGTCCTTGGCGGGCTGCGCATCCTTGTCGAAGGCCCAGGCCTGCTTCTCGTCCTTCACGTGGCAGTGGGCGCAGCTCACGCCGAGGCTGATGGTCATGAAGTCCATGGCCTCGTCGAGGCTTTCGTCGTCCAGGCCCTGGCCCTTGAAGACCTTGAGGTTCTTCCCGGGCTCCCTGGCTTCGGCCTTCGCGGCCTTGGGAGCCGGCTTCGTCGAGGTCTTGGCCTTGTCCTGGGCTGGGGCGGCGGCGAGGGCAGCCGACAGAAGAAGGGCCAGGGCGGGGGCTGGGCGCATGAACACCTCGTTTGGGGAAGAAGGACCAAGCTATCACGTGGCGAGGCAACGACGAAGGGCCGCCCCGGGCGGCCCTTCGTCGTTGTGATTCGTTCGAGGACTAGACTGTCGCCGTCCACCGCAGCACGGGCTTCCGCGCCGCCGTGGTCTCGTCCATGCGCCGCAGGGGCGCCGTGACAGGGGCCTGGTGCAGGAGGTCGGGGTTCGCTTTGGCTTCCTTGGCGATCTCCTTCATGGCGTGCACGAAGGCATCCAGCTCTTCCTTGGATTCGCTTTCCGTGGGCTCGATCATCAGCGCCCCGTGGACCACCATGGGGAAGTAAATGGTGGGCGGGTGGAAGCCGTAGTCGATGAGGCGCTTGGCGATGTCCAGGGTGTGGACGTCGTGCTTCGCCTGCAGCTCGTCGTTGAAGACCACCTCGTGCATGGTCGGGCTGCTGATGGGCAGGTGGTACACGCCCATCAACTCCTTGCGGATGTAGTTGGCGTTGACGATGGCGCGGAGCGTCGCCGTGCGCAGGCCGTCGCCGCCGTGGCTGTAGCAGTAGGTCAGGGCGCGGATGAGCATGCCGAAGTTGCCAAAAAACGTGTGCACCTTGCCGATGCTCTGGGGCCGGTCCCAGTCCCAGCGGTAGGTGTGCCTGGGCACTTCGCCCTCGCCGATCTTCTCCGTGTCCCGCACGACGATGGGACGGGGCAGGAAAGGCTCCAGCGCCTTGGTGCAGGCCACGGGCCCCGCGCCGGGGCCGCCGCCGCCGTGGGGGGTGGACATGGTCTTGTGGAGGTTCATGTGCATCACGTCGATGCCGAAGTCGCCGGGGCGCGCGACACCGACGAGGGCGTTCATATTGGCGCCGTCCATGTAGACCAGGCCGCCCACGTCGTGGATGGCCTTGGCGATCTCGTCGATGCGGTGCTCGAAGATGCCGAGGGTGTTGGGGTTCGTCACCATGAGGCCGGCGATCTCGTCGTGATGCTCGGCGATGAGGCTGGTGAGGCCCTTCTTCACCTTGCCGGTGGCGGGATCCGTGACGTCCTCGAAGCTCACGGTGCCATCCGCCCCGGAGGCCACGTCCACCACCTCGTAGCCGGCCATGGCGGCGGTCGCCGGGTTGGTGCCGTGGGCGCTGTCGGGGATGAGGATGAGGGTGCGCTTGCGGCCGTTGGCCACGTGGTAGGCGCGGATGAGCTGCACGCCCGTCAGCTCGCCAGCCGCGCCGGCGCTGGGCTGCAGCGTCACGGCGGCCAGCCCGGTGATCTCCTTCAGCCATTCCTGAAGCGTAAAGATCAGCGCGAGGTTGCCCTGCACCAGACTCTCGTCGGCCATGGGGTGGGAATCCGCGAAGCCGGGCAGGGAGGCCACCCGCTCGTTGAGCCGCGGGTTGTGCTTCATGGTGCAGGAGCCGAGCGGATACATCCCCTGGTCCATGCCGTAGTTCCAGAGGCTCAGCTTGGTGAAGTGGCGGATGACCTCGGGCTCGGAGCAGGAGGGCAGGGCGTCGAAGGCTTCCCGGCGCAGGTGGGCGGGCCGGGTGTCCTTGGCCACGGGCACGTCGAGCTTGGGGAGGTCCAGACCGATCTTGCCGGGCACGGAGCGTTCGAAGATGAGGGGTTCGCGCTGTCGCAGGTTCATGGGTGCCTCAGCCGACCACGGAGGCCACGCGGGCCAGGATTTCGATGAGGTGCTCGATCTGGTGCCGGGTGTTGATCTCGGTGGCGCACCAGAGGACGCAGTGCTTGTAGCCCTTCAGGTGGGGCGTGAGGTCCAGGCCCGGCAGGATGCCCTCGTCCATGAGGGCCTGCCGCATGGCCTTGAGGTCGCCGGTGTAGCGCAGGGGGAACTCGTTGAAGAAGGGCGTGCCGTCATCCACCGCCTCCCAGTCCGGCAGCTCCAGCAGCCGCGAGCGCAGGTACTGGGCCTTGGCGGCGTTCTGGGCGGCGAAGCCCTTCAGGCCCTCGGGCCCTGCCAGCTGCAGCCAGATGTTGGCCCGCAGGGCGATGAGCCCCTGGTTGGAGCAGATGTTGGAGGTGGCCCGGTCCCGCTTGATGTGCTGTTCGCGCGCCGTGAGGGTGAGCACGTAGCCCGTCCTGCCTTCGAGGTCGGTGGTCTGGCCTACCACGCGCCCGGGGATCTCGCGCTTGTGGGCGTCCCTCACCGCCAGGAAGCCCAGGAAGGGCCCGCCGAAGCAGGTCATGTTGCCGAAGCTCATGGCCTCGCCGCAGGCCATGTCGGCGCCCACCTTGCCTGGGGCCTCCAGCCAGCCGAAGGCCATGGCCTCCTGCGTGACGGAGATGAGGAGGGCGCCCTTGCCGTGGGCGAGGTCGGCGAGGGCCTTCACGTCCTCCACGTGGCCCAGGAAGTTGGGATAGCCCACCAGCACGGCGGCGACGCTGTCATCGAGCTTCGCGGCCAGGTCCACGGGATCCGTCACGCCATCCACCAGCTTCACGTCCACCAGGCTCAGCTCCTCGTGGCTGGCGAAGCCCGAGCGCAGCACTTCCTTGTAGTGGGGATGGAGCCCTTCGCTCACCAGCACCTTCGTGCGCTTGCGCTGGACGCGGACGGCCATGAGGGCCGCCTCCACGCAGGCCGTGCCGCCGTCGTAGAGGCTGGCGTTGGTGACCTCCAGGCCCGTCAGGTCGCAGATCAGCGTCTGGTACTCGAAGATGTGCTGCAGGGTGCCCTGGCTGATTTCGGGCTGGTAGGGCGTGTAGGCCGTGAACCACTCCTGCCGGCTGATCTGGTGGTCCACCGCCGTGGGGCAGAAGTGGGCGTAGGCGCCGGCGCCGAGGAAGCGGGTGCGGAAGCGCTTGTTGAGGCCCGCCATGCGCTCCATGTCCCGCAGGACCTCCAGCTCCGAGGAGGTGGGCGGCAGATCGAGGGGGCGCTTCAAGAGCAGGCGGTCCGGAACTCCGGAAAGCAGGTCCTCCGCTGACCGAACGCCGATGGCGTCCAGGAGTTCGCGGTCTTCGCCGTCGGCCGAGGGCAGGTAGCGCATGGGGACCCCTTGCAAGGAAAACGGCCCGTTCGGGGCCGTTTCCAGTCTGCCACGGGGCCCGCCGGGGTCCCAGGGCCGAAGGCCGCGCGCCCCCCGCATCCGTGCCGGACATCACAGCCCGTCCGCGGTTCTTGACGGATCGCCAGGTCCGGGCCCCGGTTCAGGCCGTCGCGAGGGCCTCGTCCACCGCCGCCCGCAGGGTTTCCGGATCGATGGGCTTGCGCAGCACGCGCTTGACGCCGAAGGACTCGGCGGTGGCCTCCAGCACCAGCTCCGGAGAAGCCGTGATGGCCAGGAAGGGAAGGCCCGGGTGGGAGGCCTGGAGGTGGTTGATGAGGGATAGGCCGTCCAGGTCCGGCATCAGGATGTCGGAGATCACGAGGTCCAGCCGGCCGGCGGGGAAGAGGAATTCCATGGACTGGCGGGGGCCGGCGGCCCAGAAGACTTCGTGGCCGAAGCCCTCCAGGAGCGTGCGCACGGCCTTGGCGTCAACGGCCGAGTCTTCGATGAGCAGGATGCGCGCCATGGAAATCTCCGTGCTTGAGGATGGACCGGATGCCTTTCCGGGCCAAGGGGGAGCCCAACAGGTCAATCTTAGCCGAGGGCCCCCCGCTGCCGGGCCATGAGCTCCGCGCAGCCCAGGAGCCCGAGATCCACCAGGGCGACGGCCTCCCCCCGGGTGAAGCTGCGGCCTTCGCCGGTGCTCTGGAACTCCACCAGGTCCAGGTCGCCCCCAGAGGCCGGACGGGCCGCCACCAGGTTGCAGTCCACCGCCGCCAGGTGGTCCTCCTCGTAGGCCAGGTCGAGGAGCATCCCCCGCCGGCCTTCGCCGCCCTCGACAACGCCCACGCTCACCGCCGCCACCTGGCGCACCAGGGCCGCCTCCAGGCCGGCCTTGCGCAGGGCCACCGCCAGGGCCACCCAGGCGCCGGTGATGGCGGCGCAGCGGGTGCCGCCGTCGGCGTTCAGCACGTCGCAGTCCAGGGTGAGCTGGCGCTCGCCGAGGGCCTTCAGGTCCACGGCCTGGCGCAGGCTGCGGCCGATGAGGCGCTGGATCTCCACCGTGCGGCCCTGCTGCTTGCCCCGAGCCGCCTCCCGGTCGGTGCGCGTGTGGGTGGAGCGGGGCAGCATCCCGTACTCCGCCGTGATCCAGCCCACGCCCTTGCCCTTCATCCAGCCCGGCACCTTCTCCTCCAGGCTGGCGGAGCAGAGGACGTGGGTGTTCCCCAGGCGCACCAGGCAGGAACCGTCGGCGTGGATCTGGGTCCCCAGGTCGAAGGCGAGGGGGCGGAGATGGGTGGAATCGCGCATGGAGAGAGGCCCTCGGGGGACGGGAATCGGAAAAAGGAGGGGCGGGGTCCGGTTCAGCCTTCGATCTTCTCGACCCGCTTTTGGTGCCTGCCCCCTTCAAAAGGGGTTTCCAGGAAGACGGAAAGGTAGTATTCAGCTTTAAGCGGATCCGTCAGCCGCTGGCCGAAAGCGATGGCGTTGGCGTCATTGTGCTGCCGGGCCAGGGCGGCGTGCTCGGGGGAGGTCACCAGCGCGCAACGGAGGCCGGCATGGCGGTTGGCCGCGATGCTGATGCCGATGCCGCTTCCGCAGACCAGCACCAGCCGTTCCCACTGATCCATCCCCGCCGCCGCCGCGTGCGCGAAATCCGGATAGTCCACGGAATCCAGCCCCTTGGTCCCGAAATCCACCACCTCATGCCCATGCTCCGCGGCCCACGTCTTGAGCCGCTCCTTCAGGCTGAACCCCGCGTGATCGCTCGCGAACCCTATTCTCAAGCTCGGCTCCAGTCTTTCGGCTGCGGGCTTCTGGCCCCGCGCCTCCAGCCTACCGCCCCGGCGCCCCAGGGGATCCCGTGAAGCCGATCCTCCAGTACCGCCCCGCGGACAAGGGCTTCCTCATCGCCCTCCCCGAAGGCGCGGATTCCGCGGGGTGGACCCGCATCATGCGAAGCCTGCCGGGCAACCTCCAGGGCCGGGACCGGCTGACTCCCGCCAAGGCCCGGATCTTCACCCCCGATGGACGGATCCTGGAGGCCCACGCCGTGCCCCTGCGCTGGCAGCGGGCCTGGACCTGGCTCGCCAGCCTGCCGGCGGACCCCGAGCTGGTGGGGGGCAGCCTGGCCTTCTGGGCCATGGCCCTGCGCCAGCTCCAGTCCCTGGTGATCCGCGGCGCCCTTCTCCCCCGCCTCGACACCGAAGGTTCCCCCTGGCGGGCCCACTGGGGCATCAGCCTCACCAGCCCCGGCGACCGCGAAGCCATGGAGCAGCTGGCGGCGGCCCTGCCGCCCTCGGTCCTGGCCTTCCCCTCCGACGACCAGTGGGTCTTCACCAAGGGCCTCTCCCTGGGAGCCCTGGAGCCCGAGGAGGTGGACGACGACTTGGCCCTGCCCCCCAAGGCCGAGGACGTGTTGGGGGCCTTCCTGGAGGACGGGGTGGACTTCGTGGTGCGCTTCGTGGCCAGCACCCTGCGCCCCGGCGAGGATCCGCGACTCGGACTGATCCACCGCCTGCGGGGCCACAAGCGGGACCGCCTGCCCTGGGACGAGCGCATCATGGTGGCCCTCAGCCACCCGATGAACGAATTCCCCATGATCGGGGTGACCGAGCGGACCCTGGGGGAGCAGCTGGAGCAGTGGAGCGAAGGCGCGCGGCCCCTGTGGCTGCGGCCCTCCCTCAGGCTGGAGGCGCCGGCGGTGCCTTCCCACGGGAGCACTTCGGAAGCCATCCAGGAGGCCGACAAGCTGAGCGAGGAGGGCTGGTGCCTGCGCATCGGCCTGGAGACCGCCGACGGCCACGACATCCCCGTCTCCCGCCTCTGGGGCCCGGAATCCGCCACGGGCGACGCCGCCATCATCCAGGCGCGGCAGGTGCTGCTCCGGGGCCTGGCCCGCGCCCTGCCCTTCTTCCCGCCCCTGCAGGGGGCGTTGGCCGGTCAGACGCCGGAGGACCTGCAGCTCCTGCCCACGGAGGCTTGGACCTTCCTCACCCGGGGCGCGTCCCAGCTGAAGGAGGCCGGCTTCCTCGTCCACCTGCCCGAGGGCATGGCGGAATTCGGCGGGGCGCGGCGCCTACGCGCGAAGGTGCGTCTGGGCGCCCGCGCCCTCACCGCCCGGGACGAAGCGGCCCGGGCGGAGACGGCGGCCACCGGCGCGGCCCAGGAGGGTCTGGAGGGCGCCGTGAGCGCCGACTGGTCCCTCATGCTGGGGGACGACGCCCTGAGCGTGGAGGACTTCGCCCAGATGGCGAGCCTCAAGCACCCGCTGGTGGCCTGGAAGGGCAAGTGGGTGGCCCTGGATCCGGAAACCCTGAAGCAGATCACCGCCGTCATCCAGGCCAGCCGCGGCGCGGGCTTCGAAAGCATGACCAAGGGCGAGGCCCTGGCCGCCGCCCTCACGGGCACCGCCCGCATCCCCGGCGTGAGCGAGGCTATCGAGGTGGAGGTGGCCGGGGACTTCGGCGCGGCCCTGGACGACCTGCGCACGTTGCCCGACAAGCCCATCCGCCAGCCGGAGAACTTCAAGGGCCAGCTGCGCCCCTACCAGCTCCGGGGCCTCGCCTGGCTGGAGGGCCTGGCGCGCCTGGGCCTCGGCGGCATCCTCGCCGACGACATGGGCCTGGGCAAGACCATCCAGGTCATCGCCCTCCTGCTGCACCGGCAGCTGCAGACGCCGAAGGCCGGACCGCCCACCCTGCTCGTCTGCCCGACCTCCCTGCTGGGCAACTGGGAGCGGGAGCTGGAGAAGTTCTCGCCGACCCTGCCGGTCTTCGTGCACCACGGCAACAACCGGGACGAGCTGCCGAAGACGTTCAAGCCCCACACCATCGTCCTCACCACCTACGGCGTGATCCGCCGGGAGGACGAGGTCTTCGGCGCGCGGACCTGGGGCCTGGTGGTGGTGGACGAGGCCCAGGCCATCAAGAATCCCGGCAGCATCCAGGCCAAGGCCGTCCGCCGCCTCCGGGGCCACGCCAAGCTGGCCCTCACCGGCACGCCCATCGAGAACCGGCTCAAGGAGCTCTGGAGCATCCTGGCCTTCACCTTGCCGGGCTACTTCGGCAGCGAGTCGAGCTTCCAGGAGCGCTTCGCCACGCCCATCGAGAAGTACCGGGACCCCGACGCCGCCGCGGAGCTGCGCCAGCGGGTCGGCCCCTTCATCCTGCGCCGCCTCAAGACCGACCGCAGCATCATCCAGGACTTGCCGGACAAGCAGGAGATGAAGGTCTTCACCACCCTCACCAAGGAGCAGGCCCTGCTCTACCAGGCGAGGGTGGAGCAGATGGAGCAGGACCTGGACGCGGCCAAGTCGGGCATCGAGCGCCGGGGCCGCATCCTGGCCCTCCTCACCCACCTCAAGCAGATCTGCAACCATCCCTCGCAATTCCTCAAGGCCCAGGGCCCCTACGGCGGGCGCAGCGGCAAGCTCGACCGCATGTCGGAAATGCTGGAGGAGATCATCGAGAACGGCGAGAAGGCCCTGGTCTTCACCCAGTTCAAGGAGATGGGCGACCGGCTCCAGATGCACATGCAGGAGCGCCTGGGCTTCGAGCCCCCCTTCCTCCACGGCGGCACCACGCGCCTGCAGCGGGACGAGCTGGTGCGCGGCTTCCAGGAGGATCCGGCCTTCCCGCCGGTCTTCCTCCTGTCGCTGAAGGCCGGGGGCGTGGGCCTCAACCTCACGGCGGCCACCCACGTCTTCCACTTCGACCGCTGGTGGAACCCCGCCGTCGAGGACCAGGCCACGGACCGCACCTACCGCATCGGCCAGACGAAGAACGTGCAGGTTCACAAGCTCATCACCATCGGCACCCTGGAGGAGAAGATTGACGCGCTGCTGGAGACCAAGCGGGACCTCGCGGACCGGGTGGTGGGCAGCGGCGAGGGCTGGCTCACGGAGCTGGACGACGAGGCCCTGCGCCGCCTGGTGGCCCTGGAGCCCGACGCGGAATGGGTGGATGGCGACGGCGATGTCACAACCCTCACCCAGGCCCGCGCGGCGCTGGCGAAGGCCGGTCCCGCGGAGCTCGACGAGGAGGACGGGGACGCGGGGGCCGTGGCCGCCCTGCCCGACCGGGAGGCCGTCGCCGCCGCCCGCGCCGCAAGGGTCGCCTCGCCAAGGAAGCCGCGCCCGGCGCCGAAAAGAAAGGGCGTGATCGGATGATGATGATGTCCGGCCACCGCTTCGGCACCACCTGGTGGGGCAGGCTCTGGATCAAGGGCCTGGAGCAGCTCGGGGACGATTACGAGAACCGCCTGCCCCGCGGGCTGAAGTACGCCGAGGAGGGCGCGGTCTCCCACTTCACCGTGAGCCCGGGCCAGATCGAGGCCCGGGTCCACGGCCGCAAGACCTACACGGTGACCCTCGGCCTGCCCGCCCTCACCCAGGGCCAGTGGGACAAGGCCCTGGCCCGCATCGCCCAGGAGAGCCGATTCGCCGCCTCCCTGCTGGCCGGCGAGATGCCCCAGGGCCTGGACGAGACTTTCCGCGAAGCCGGCGCCAGCCTCTACGCGCGGGTGCCCAAGGAGCTGCAGACCCACTGCGACTGCCCGGACTGGGCCAACCCCTGCAAGCACGTGGCCGCGGTCTGCTACGTCATGGCCGAGGCCCTGGACCGGGATCCCTGGCTCCTCTTCGACCTGCGCGGCAAGACCAAGGAGGAGGTGCTGGCGGCCCTCCAGGCCCACCTGGGGGAGGAGGCCCCGGAACCCGCCCCCAAAAAGCGCGGCCGACCCAAGAAGGTCGTCACCCTGGCGGACCTCCTGGTGCGCAAGGTGCCCGAAGCCGAGCCCTGGCACAGCCTGGACGAGGCGGACTACGACGTCCTCCGCGCCGGCCTGCCCACCTTTGCCATTCCCAGGTCCATCCCCAGCGATCCCTCGGTCTTCACCCAGCTGGGACCGCTGCCCCACGCCCGCATCGAGGCCAGCCTCTGCCTGGCGGCCCTCCTGCACCGCTGCGCCCAGTGGACCATCGTGCAGATCGAGGAGGGCGGCAGCCTGGAAGAGCAGGCCGCCCACGCCGGCGAGGCCACCCCGGAAGCCGTGCCCGCCTCGCCCTTCGATTCCCCCCTGCCGCCCCTGCCCGCCAAGCCGCCGAAGGCCTGGCGGAACAAGAAGCGGCGCTGGAAGTAGGTTTTCCTTCCCCGCCCGGAGCCCGCCATGCAGACCATCGCCACACCCAAAGCCCCCAACGCCATCGGCCCCTACTGCCAGGGCAAGGTCGTCGGCAACCTCCTCTTCACCGCGGGCCAGATCGCCCTGGTGCCGGAGACCATGGAGTTCCTCAACGGCACCATCGAGGAACAGACGGACCGCGTGCTGAGAAACCTCGACGCCGTGCTGGAAGCCGCGGGCACGGATTGGAACCGCGTCATCAAGACCACGGTCTTCCTCGCCGACATGGCCGACTTCGCCGCCTTCAACGCCGCCTACGCCGCCCACCTCGGGGAGGCCAAGCCCGCGCGCAGCACGGTGCAGGCGGCGGGGCTGCCGAAGGGCGGGAAGGTGGAGATCGAGCTGATCGCCGAAGTGGGCTGAGGCGGCTCCGCCGACCACCCCCCGATCGGACGCCACATCTAGTGGCGTCCTCCCGCTCCTCGCTTCGCTCGATCGCGGAGGGGGCCCCGTGATCGAGCTGGTCGCCGAAGTCGGCTGAGGGCCTCGGGGCCTACTCCTCCTCGCTCTCCCCGATATCCGGATCCATGCGCTCCCAGCGCCGCTCGGCCTGGAAGGCGGGATTCTCGAGCTGCTTGAGGAAGCCCGCCATGCGGCCGCCCCACTTGGCCTCCGCCGCGCGGCCCGCCTCCACGAAGGGCAGCAGCTGGGCGGGGGCCTCCTCGAGGCTCAGCTGGGTGAGGATGAGGGCCTGCTGGAAGCTCTCGCCCACGGGCGTGAGGGCCACCACCAGCTCCTCCAGGACCTCCCACAAGGCGTCGGGGCAGGTGTCCTCCGGCAGGGCCTCCAGGGTTTCGACGCACTTCGTCCGGGCGCCGATGAGCTTGATGTGGAGCTTCTCGAAGTCCCGCTGGGGCGCGCCGACGGCCAGGGCATGGGCCGCGTCCTCCAGCAGGGGATGCAGCTTGTTGAAGAGGAGGGAGAGGGCGGTCTCCGCGGGCCCCAGGGTTTCGAGCATGCCTCGATGCTACGCCTTCGCCACGGCTTCCTTCCAACGGATCCGGGAAGCGCCGACCGCCGCCGGATCGGCCACGGGCCGGAAGGTGCGGTCCAGGGGGTAGGCGCGGCGCAGGTCGTCGAGGGTCCAGAGGCCCACCCCCAGGCCCGCCAGCATGGCGGCGCCCAGGGCGGTGGTCTCCAGCATGGAGGGGCGGTGCAAGGGGATGCCCAGCAGGTCCGCCTGGAGCTGCAGCAGGAGGTCGTTGGCGGCCGCGCCGCCATCCACGCGCAACTCCTTCAGGGGTTCGCCCAGATCCGCGGCCATCGCTTCGAGGATGTCCGCCTGGCTGTGGGCGATGCCTTCCAGGGCCGCCCGGGCGAGGTGGGCCTTGGTGGTGCCGCGGGTGAGGCCGAGGATGGCGCCCCGGGCTTCCGGCCGCCAGTGGGGAGCGCCCAGGCCCGCATGGGCGGGCACCACGGTGACGCCGCCGCTGTCGGGGACGCTGCGGGCCAGGGTCTCGATGTCCGGCGCCGCCTCGAAGAGGCCAAGGCCGTCCCGCAGCCACTGGACCAGGGCGCCCGCCACGAAGGCGCCGCCCTCCAGGGCGAAACAGCGCTGGCCCGCCAGTTCCCAGGCCTGGGTGGTGAGGAGCCCGGCGGTGCTGGGCACGGGGCGCGGACCCGTGTTCATCAGCACGAAACTGCCGGTGCCGTAGGTGAGCTTGGCCTGGCCCGCGTCGAAACAGCCCTGGCCGAAGAGGGCCGCCTGCTGGTCGCCCGCGATGCCGGCGATGGGCAGGCGGTGGGGCAGCTCGGGCACGCCCTGGACGTGGGCGCAGATCCGAGCGCTGGGAACGAGGCGGGGCAGCTTCACGTCCGCGACGCCGAAGCGCGCCGCCAGGTCCGGGGACCAGTCCCCGGCCTCCAGGTCGAAGAGGAGGGTGCGGCTGGCGTTGCTTGGATCGGTGACGTAGGCGCCGCTCAGGCGGTGGATGAGGAAGGTGTCCACGGTGCCGAAGGCGAGGTCCCGGGTGGGCAGGTGGTCCTTGAGCCAGCGCAGCTTGGTGGCGCTGAAGTAGGGGTCGACTGGGAGGCCCGTGGCGGCGCGGATCGTGGGTTCCTGGTCCTTCATGGCGGCGCAGAAGTCGGCCGTGCGCCGGTCCTGCCACACGAGGGCCCGGTAGAGGGGCTCCATGGTGCGGGCGTCGAAGGCCAGGGTGGTCTCCCGCTGGTTGGTAAGGCCCAGGGCCGCGAGGCGCGCGGGATCCACGCCGTCCAGGGCCTCCGCCAGGGCTTCGCGCGCGGAGGTCCAGATCTCGAAAGGCTCGTGCTCCACCCAGCCGGGTTCGGGAAAGTACTGCAGGAAAGCGGCGTAGCCCCGGCCCTGCACCTTCAGGTCCCGGTCCACCACCAGGGCGGTGGTGCCCGTCGTGCCCTGATCGAGGGCGAGGATCAGATCCTTCATGGCGCGCCTTGGGTGCTCACCAGGAGCTTAGCCGCTCAGGGCATGCCGAAGGTCTTCACGCCGGGCGTCCCCTTGGGCGGCGGCTGGTCGCTGATCTGCAGGCGGCCGTTGGCGTCCCGCCACTGGTAGATGGGATTCGGGGTGCGGACCTCGACGCCGCCGCCGCTGGAGGCGGCCTCGTCCCCGGCGGGGAGGGTTGCCGAGGCGAGCTGCGTGGCGCCCTCCTTGAGGGGCTTCTCCTCCACGACGAAGCCGCCGCGGCCCTTCTTGAGGAGTTCCATGGCGCCGGCGGCCTTGGGATCCGCCTGCACCAGCTTGCGCTGCCAGAGGTCCATGACCTTGGGCACGTAGCCCCGGGTCTCCCGGTAGGGCGGGATGCCGCCGTACTTCTCCACGGCCCGCTCGCCGGCGTTGTAGGCGGCGATGACCTTGGTGGCGTCCCCGGCGAAATAGTCCATGAGCCACTTCAGGTACTTGGTGCCGCCCATGATGTTCTGCCGGGGATCGAAGGGATCCGTCACGCCGAAGCGCAGGGCGGTGGCGGGCATGAGCTGCATGAGCCCCAGGGCGCCCACGCGGCTGCGGGCCTTGTCGTAGAAGGCGCTTTCCGCCTGGATGATGGCCCGGGCCAGGTGGGGGTCCACGCCGTTCTGGGTGGCGATCTCGTCCACGGTGGCCAGCAGTTCGGGGCTGCGCAGCACCCGCGCCATCTCCACCCGGCTGATGCCCAGGCGGATGTGGCCCACCCCCACGTGCTTCAGCACCAGCCCCTGGCTCTTGGCGTAGCTTGGGGGCAGGTTGTTGATGACGATGCGGCCCTGGGCGTCCGAGTAGGTGTAGACGTAGGCCATGGAGTAGGCGCCGCCCATGCCGCCCAGAGTGGGGCTGGCCGAGGCCCGGCGCACCCGGCCCGGGGCCGGGCCGTTGCCCGCCGCGAGGGTCGCGACGCCCGCCGCGAGGATCGCGGCGCGGGCGGCAAGGGAACGGGAGGGACGGTTCATGGACTTCCAGTATGGTCCGTAGCGACAACCGGGCCAAGGATGCCTTGGAAAGGATCGAGGTTACAGGCCCCCCAGAAAGGTCTCTACTTCTTCCCAGTCCCTGGTGAGGGGAAAGGGTGGCAGCGCGGCCCGCACCTGCGCGGCGTAGCGTTTTCCGTAGCGGTCTTCCGTCGGCAGCATGAGACGCGGATCAAGAATCGCCACAACGCCCTTATCCGTGGTGGTGCGGATGAGGCGACCCAGGCCCTGCTTGAGCTTGAGGGTCATCTGGGGAACCTGGATGCCGATGAAGCCCAGGCCCTGTCTTTGTGCGTCCGCCTCGCGGATGCGGGCCTGGAGAACCGGATCGTCCGGGGGCGCGAAGGGCAGGGCGGTGACGATGACCAGGGAGAGCGCATCCCCAGGCAGGTCCACGCCCTGCCAGAAGCTGGCGAGGCCCAGGAGGGCCGCGTTGGGCGTGGTGCGGAAGCGCTCCAGCAGGGCGTGGCGGCTATGGCCCTCCCCCTGGGTGAAGAAGGTGATGCCCGGACAGCCGGAGGCGAGGCGCGGCTTGAAGTGGGCCAGCATCTTCCGGCTCGTGAAGAGGAGCAGGGCGCGGCCCCGGGAGGCCTTCAGCAGGCGTTCCATGGCGTCGAGGCTGGCTTCGATCCAGGCGGGCTCCCCCACGCCGTCGCGGCCGGGCTTGCGTTCCGGCAGGCCCGGCGGCACGAAGAGCAGGCCCTGGGTCCCGAAGTCGAAGGGGCTCTCCACCAGTTCGGCGCGCTCGCCTTCGTCCGCGCTGAGGCCCAGGCGCAGGCGCAGGCCGTTGAAGCCCCGGCCGTCCCGCAGGGTGGCCGAGGTGAGGATCACCGTCTCGAAGCCCCGGCGCAGGTGCTGGTGGAAGAAGGGCCGCACGTCCACGGGATTGGCCTTGAAGAGCACGGTGTGCGGGCCTTCCCGGGTCAGGGTGCTGACCCAGCCCTCGGGCTGGGCGAAGATCTGCTCCATGCGGGAGAAGGCGAGGGCGATGCGCTCCGCGTGCTTGCGCCAGACAAGGGCGGAAGGATCAGCCTCCGTCCGCGACGCTGCGATGCGCCGGACTTCCTTGAGGGCGTCCTGGCCCGCGTCGACCCAGTCTCCCACCGCGTCGGCGAGGGCGCCCAGGGACAGGCGCGGGTCGTCGAAGCCGAAGACCGAAGTCTCCAGCGGGATCAGGGACAGCAGGCGGTCCCACGCCGCCTCCCAGGGCCGCAGCACGCCTTCCAGCAGGGCGGCGCCGGGATCCTTCCCCGCCTCGTCCCGCAGGTCGCGGAAGAGCAGGGCCATGGCCCGGCTGGTCCAGATCTCCGCGCAGCTGTCCGTGAGCTGCTCCTCGATGTCGTGGGCCTCGTCGAGGATGAGCACCGGCGCGTCCGGCAGCACGGATCCGAAGGCGCTTTCCCGCAGCACCCGGTCCGCGAGGAGCAGGGCGTGGTTCACCACCACCAGGTCCGCTTCGAGGATCTCCTGGCGCAGCTTCGTGAGGAAGCAGTCCTCGAAATGGGCGCACTGCTTGCCCGTGCAGCGTTCCGCCCGCGCGTTGAGCTTGTCCCAGAGCTCGGACTCGCCCTCGCCGTGGCGGGCGAGTTCTTCGCGATCCCCATGCTCCGTGTCCTTCGCCCAGGCCGGCAGCGCCATCCAGAGGCCGTGGTCAGGGATGGAGAGCTCGCTGGGCGGCGAAGCCTCCATGGCCTCCCACGCGGCCTTGCAGAGGTAGTTGGCGCGGCCCTTCGCGAGCACGCACTTCAGATCCCGGTCCAGGATGCCCATGGCCCGGGGGGCGTCCTCCTCCAGGAGCTGGCGCTGGAGCTGCTTCGTGCGCGTGGCCACGATCACGGGCCGCGCCTTCGAGGCCAGGGCCGGCACGAGGTAGCCCAGGGACTTGCCGGTCCCTGTGCCCGCCTCGATGGCTTGGACGACGGCGTCGGGTCGCGATTCGGGATCGCTCCCGGCCTCCTTCCAGGCCTGCCTGCGCTCGGCGCCCTCCAGGATCGCGTCGAACACCAAAGCCGCCATGCGCGCCTGGCCGGGCCGCGCCTCCGCGCCGGGAAAGCAGGCGAAGATCCGTCCCGTCTCCGGGGCGAAATAGGCGTCCATGGGGTGCGGCATCAAACTAGTTTCGCAGGGTGATGCTCCTGGAGAACCCCTCGTGCTCGGTCAATTGATGAAACACTGATGACCCGGTACCGGGAGGAATTGAATCCCCCTGCCGTTTTACTTGCACAGGGTGATGCATGGCGAAAGCAGGTGATCCTAAGTCGTCGCGACGGAAGTGGCAAATTCTTTGGACAACGCTCGTGCTGGCGCTGTTCAGTGTGTTTGTCCTCCGCACATACCTCCCTCTCCGGAATTACTTCGGCACTGGCATCGGAAACATTTCCTCCATGTCCCTAAGCCCAGATGGGAAAGTTCTCGCCATGGAAGCATGGAACACCATGAATTCCGACCTGCATGAATTGGCGCTGTTGGATGTGAACTCAGGGAAGGTCAAGAAGGCAGCCTTACCTGGGATGTCCTTCGATTTGCTATGGAGTCCAGATGGTCGGTTCCTGGTAGTGAATTGCGGCTCGGAAAAGGGGACGCTGCTTCTGGATTCCGAGAGTGGGAAAGTAATCAGGACATTGATGCTGAAGAGTAGTTGGGTCGCATTCCACCCGGATGGCTCTCTCTGGCACCTCGATTACGACGACAACACGATTTGGCGAAATGACCTCAAGGGCGGCGCGGAACAACAACTCATGGGTCCTTGCAATCCAGTGCACGGACTAGCGGTGAGCCCCGATGGCAAGCGCGTGATCCTGGCCTGGGGAGGATGGAATGACGTTGACCCGATACTGCTGGATGCAACCTCGTTTGGGAAGCTGGACCACTGGATTGATAAAGGGCAGGGGCACATCAATTCGATGAGGTTCAGTTTTGATGGCCAGCATTTCTTCACGAGCCACTCCGACCCGCGTACGGAGGGACATGTCAAGGTGTGGAACGTAGGCAGCGGAAAGGTCGAGTACGTCATTTCCGACCTGGATCCGCTCAACTGCGACTTCAAGCACATAGACATCTCCCGGGATGGCCGATTCCTCTCTGCCACAAGGAAGGACCGAAGTTTCGGGATATGGTCCCTTGAGCTACGGAGATGGATTTGGACCCTCCCGTCCGAGGGTACTCCGCAGGTTTGGAACACGGCCGTATTCAGTGGCGACAGTCGTGAACTCTGGACGCCTGTTCAGCCCAATCTGGCTTTTATAGGTACTCGCGCTGGGGCGCTCAGGAAATGGGACATCGAGAGGGAACTGAAAGTCAGGACAAACGTGAGTGCACACCCATGAGGATCGCCCCTCTCAG
Source organism: Holophagaceae bacterium (assembly GCA_044229575.1). Lineage (GTDB taxonomy): Bacteria > Acidobacteriota > Holophagae > Holophagales > Holophagaceae > JADJVL01. Next base: position 69,617 of record JBGAST010000011.1, read on the forward strand.
GGGATCTCGTACACCGTCAGTTCCTCGCGGATCCCTTTCAGCGCCGCGCGCTGAGGCACCGGCGCGAGGCCGCGGTCGCGGAGCAGGCGGGAGGTCCCGGGATGCGCCACCACCGGCTCGGTGGTGAAGATGGCGCGGTCCATGGCCAGGCCCTGGACCCGGGCGGCGATGTTGACGGTCTGCCCGAAGTAGTCGAGGCGCTCATTGAGGGTGACGGCGAGGCAGGGACCCTCGTGGAGGCCGATCTTCACCAGCAGGTCCTCGGAACCCCGCGCGCCGTTCAGGTCCGCCATGGCCTCGCGCATGCGCAGCGCCGCGCCGAGGCCCCGCTCCGGCGTGGGGAAGGTGGCCATGACCGCGTCGCCGATGGTCTTCACCACGGCGCCGGACTGGGCGGCGACGACGTCGTTCAGGACGCGGAAGTGGTCCCGCACGAGGTCGTAGGCGGCGAGGTCGCCGACCCGCTCGTAGAGTTCCGTCGAGCCCTTCAGGTCCGTGAAGAGGACGGTGAGGCTGGTGATCTTGAGGCGCTGGTTCATGTCCAGCGTCTCCGTGCGGTAGAGGTCCCGGAAGCTCTGGGTGCTGAGGAGGTCCCGGGCGGTGAGGAAGCGCCGGCGCTTCCCGAGCATCTCGTGCATGGCGTCGTTGGCGCGGTAGAGGCCCGGCAGCACCCGGCGCCCGGTGCGGTTCTCGAGGGTGAGGCGCAGGGGGCCGGGCCGCAGCTCCCGGGTGCCCGTGGGCGCGTGGCTCTCGCTGAAGACGACGGCGAGCTCCTGGCGCTCGCGGGTGGGCTCGCCCTTGCAGTCGAGGAAGAAGGCCGTGTGGGTGACCGCGTCGAAGAGGATCACGAACTCGGCGGGGAGCTGGACGTTGAGGATGCACTTCCCGCCCGGCGGGATCTCCTCCGATTCGAGGGAGACCGCCGCCTTGACGGCCTCGAAGGCCTCGCCCTCCGGCAGCGCGACGCCGCTGTTCCAGAAGATCTGGCGCTGGTACTCCCAGAAGGGCAGCTCGTCCGGCGCGTGGGCGGCGATGCGGCGCAGGCCCTGGTTCACCGTGAAGCTCACCTCCACCATCTCGTCCAGGGTGGGCTGGTAGCCCGACGCGCAGAGGGCGCAGTAGTAGGTCTCCTTGTCCACCAGGCGGAGGTTGGCGGCGGCGTCCAGCACGCCGCCGCAGCCTGGGCAGAGGAGGTTCCAGGACATGTCGAAGAGGCCGAGGCGGGAGGCGTGGACGAAGGCGTCCAGCACCTCGTGCTCTGGCAGGCCGGCCCGGGCGGCGAAGTCGAAGACGTTGATGCGGCAGAGCTCCGCGTCCAGCCCCTCGCGCACGTGGGCCTCCACCGCGTCCACGGCCCGACCGCCGACGTTCTGTCGGAGCTGGGAGAAGCGGGAGGCGAGATTGCTCACCCGAGGAGTCTACGCCCCAGGGGACCCGGGGAAGGCTGCGGGCGATCCCGCGGCCTTCGGACCGCGTTCCAGCGCGCTCGGCCAGCGGCCCCGTCCCTTCGGCCAGGGGGCAGGGCGGTTGGAATAGACCGCGACGACCACGGTCCGCCGTGGCTATCTTCTTAGGGCATTGCCCCACCCCCTCCGAACTTTCCCGGTACGTTTTCACCCATGCCCAACCTCTCGACGCGCGCGCGCCTCCTCCTGGCGGGCGCGGCCCTGCTCCTCCTCGGCGGAGGCGCCGCCTGGTGGCGGCTCTCCCGACAGCTGCGCCAGGCCCTGGACGCCCCGACCCGGAAGACGCAGCCCCTCACCTTCCACCCCCTGCCCGCGCCGGTCTTGAAGCCTGAACGCTGGGGCGGCGCTGAGGTGGCGGGAGTGGGCCTTTCCGCGGACGGTCTCGTCACCGCCGGCGCCTTCGGCGTCCTGGACGGGGGCGGGGAGCTCGGCGGCGGCCTGCCCACCCTCAATGCTTCGGCCCTCGCCCTCTGGCGGGGCCGGCCCCTCGTGGCCCTCGCCGCCGGGGGGCTCTTCCTGCGGCGGGACCAGGCCTGGGAGGAGCTGCGCTCGGGCTTCGGCACCCTCCACGTGCGGGACCTCCGGGAGACCCCCGGCGGCGAGCTGCTCATCGGCGCCCGGGAGGGCCTCTACCGCGCCGCCTGGGGTGCCAACGTGCTCGAGCGCCTGGACGGCGCGCCGGTCCGCGCCATCGCCGAAGGCCCCGGCGGCCTGCGCTTCGCCGGCGGCGAGCAGGGCCTGCGGCGCCTGGATGGCGGCCGGTCCCGCCCCATCGCCACGCCGGACCCCTGGGTGGACGGCGTGGCCATCCTGGACCGGGAGCTCATCGTGCTCAGCCCCCGGGGGCTCGCCCGGGGACCTCTGGAAGGCCCCTTCCTGCCCATCGCCGGCGCGGAAGAGGCCCGGGCCTTCGCGGTGGCGGGCTCACAGGTCTTCGCCGTGGCCGAAGGCCGCCTGCTGCGCTTCGAGGCCACGGGCCGGCCTTCGGAGGAACTTCTCCCGGCGCCAGCGCGGAAGGTCTTCCTGGCCGCCGGCGTCCTCTTCGCCGATACGGAGGCGGGCCTCTACCGCCGCGGCCCCGGCGGCTGGTCCCTGGCCCGGCCCCGGCCCGCGGCCCTGCCCCCGGGCTCCGCCCACGTCAACGCCCTGGGGGTGCAGGACGGCCGGCTGCTGGTGGGCCTCTTCAATGGCGGCCTCGCCCTGGGCACCCCCGGGACCCCCGCCTGGACCTGGAAGGCCGTGCCCGGCAGCGAGGCCTGGGGCGTGAACGCCATCCTCACCGCCGGCGGCGCGGTCCACGTGGCCAGCCTGCGGGGCGTGGCGCGCTTCGAAGCCGGCCGGCTGAAGCCCGTGGAACCCAAGGACGCCGGGGCCGCCTTCGCCCTCGCCGCCACCCGGGATGGCCTCGCCCTGGGCTTCGGCCAGGGCGTGCTGCTCCCCGGATCGCGCCTCTTTTCGGCCTTCCACGGCCTGCCCGGCAACCAGGCCCTCGCCCTGGCGGAAGGTCCCGGCGCCGCGGACCCCCTCTTCGTGGGCACGCCCACGGGCCTCGGCGCCATCCAGGGCGCGCGGGTGGCCTGGCGCACCGCTCCGGGGGACGGCCGCCTGCCCCATCCCTGGGTCACGGCCCTCGCGTTCCGCGGGGAGGACCTCCTCGTGGGCACCTACGGCGGCGGCGTGACCCGCCGCGTCGCCGGCCGCAGCGCCCCCGGGACCCCCGGCACCTTCGAGGCCTATCCCGAGACCGCGGGCCTGAAGGTGAACACGGGCTGCCTGGTGGAGGCCGGCGGCCGGATCTACCTGGGCACCGACGGTCGCGGCCTGTGGCGCCTCAGCGCCGACGGACGCCGTTTCACCCCCGTGCCGGTTCCGCTACCCTCGTCGCACGTCACCGCCATCCAACCGGGCCAGGATGCCCTTTTCGTCGGGACCGATGAAGGTCTGGCCCGGCTGCCCTATCCCCTTCCTGAGGCTTCGAACTGACATGCGCCGTGCGCTCCGGGCTTCCCTCCTCCTCCTTCTCGCCGCCGGCGCGCCGGCCCTCCGCGCCCAGGCGGGGCTGCTGGTCCCCACCAGTTCCGGCCGCCCCGACGCCACTGTGCTCAGCCTGCGGGAGATGGCCATCGACATCGGCATCGCCCGGGGCTACGCCCGCGTGAACGTGCGCCAGGTCTTCGAGAACCACACGAACGCCATCCAGGAAGGCACCTATCGCTTCGCCCTGCCCCCCTCCGCCGCCGTGGGCGATTTCGCCGTCTGGGACGGCCTGGTGCGCATCCCCGGCGTGATCCTGGAGAAGCAGCGCGCCCGCGCCATCTACCGGGAGCTCACCCGCCAGCGCATCGATCCCGGCCTGCTCCAGCAGGGCGAGGAGGAGGACGCGGAGTCCGGCGGCCGCGGCGGCGGCGGCCGGCCCTCCGGGGGCGCCCTCTTCTCGGTGACCGTGGCGCCCATCCCGCCCATGGCCACCAAGCGCCTGGAGCTGCAGTTCCAGGAGGAGGTGCCCTTCATCGAAGGCGCCGGCGAGTTCCGCCTCGTGCTGCGCCCCCCGGACGGCGAGGCCCCCACGGCCCGCACCCTCACCGTGCGGGTGAAGCTGGAGGACGGCACCTTCGAAGCCATGCCCGCGGGCCTGCCCCTCAAGGCCAGCGCCGAAGGCGCCGAGTTCAGCGGCACCGCCGTGAAGCTGGGCCGGGATCTCGTCTTCCGCATCCGCCCCCGGCAGGCGGAGGGCCTGCGCCTCAGCGCCTTCCGCAATCCCGAAGGCGCCCTGCCGGACGGCCTGGCCCTGGCGCCCTGGGAGCGTCCGGCGGAGATCCCGCCGGAGAAGGACGGCTTCTTCCTCCTGGAGGCGGTGCCGCCTTTGGGAGCCTTCGTCCGCCCCGCCTCCAAGGGGGAGGCGCGACGCCTGCCGGTCCCGGCGCCCCGCCGCCCCCCCCAGACCCTGGCCATCTGCTTCGACACCTCCCTGGGGCACCGCTGGGGCGGCCTGGAGACCGCCTACGCCCATCTGGTGCGGGTGCTCCAGGACCTGAAGCCCGCGGACCAGTTCGCCCTCATTCCCTACGACCGCAAGCCCGCCGCGGCGGCGCTGAAGCGCGGCGGCGCCGCGGAGATCGAAGGGGAGCTGAACGCCCTGCGTAACCGCCCCCTGGGCCCCGGCGCCAACCTGCTCGCCGCCCTCGCCGCGGCGCGCAAGGCCGTCGGCGACCAGGGCCGCATCCTGGTGCTCACCGGCGGCCAGGGCGTGGCGGGCTCCAAGGCCCTCCGCGCCGCCGCGGGCCCGGTCCCCGTCTTCACGGCGGTGACCACCGGGGAAGCCGGGGAGGCCCTGCGCGCCGCCTCCGAGCAACTCCTGTCGCCCACCGCCACGGAGATCGAGACGGACCTTTTCTTCAAGCGCCTGCTCACCCCCGAGGAGAAGGCCGAGCCCAGGGCCGCGGCGGCCTCAGAGGACGAGGACGAAGTGCCCTTCAAGGTGAGCGGCGGCGAGCCGAAGCTGCGCCACATCTACCCCGTGCTGGTGCAGCCCATGGCCGCCGGCAGCCTGTCGGGCTGGGTGGGCCGCTACGCCGCGCCCCAGCCCAAGCTGCGCTTCACCCTCGCCTCGAACCTCCTGAAGGGCGGCGCCCAGTCCCTGGAGGTGGCCCTCCCGGAGAAGGCCCTCGACGCCCGGGACCTGCCCCGGCGCTGGGCCCGCGCCCGGGTGGACGACCTGCTGGCGCGCATCGAGGCCGAAGGCGAGAAGCGGGAGTGGATCGAGGAGATCATCGCGCTGTCCAAGCGCTACAAGTTCGTCACGCCCTACACGGCCTTCCTCGCGGCGCCCCGCTCCCTCCTGCGCCCCCGGCGCATCCAGCCCGGCGATCCGGTGCTGCGCGTCGAGTGCGACGAAGGCACCCGCGCCGCCACGGCCCTCTTCCCCTTCGGCCTGAAGCTGGACCTGGTGCGCCGCCCGGCCTCCAACGTATGGGAAGGCCGCTTCCTGGTGCCCGAAGGCTTCAAGGACGGCCGCTACGCCGTGCGCATCCTGCTCCACGATTCCAGTGGCGCCCGGGTCTCGGAAACGAAGCACTTCATCCTGGACGGCAAGGCCCCGGAGATCCGTCCCGAACTGCCCGCCTCCGCGCGCACCGGGGAGCTCATCCCCATCAAGGCCCGCGCCGATGGCGACGTGGTCTTCCTCACTGCGCGTCTGGGCGACGGCGCCCCCGTGCCCCTGCGTTGGGACCCGGCGGCCAAGTGCTCCGTCGGCCTGCTGCGGGTGCCCGAGGGACCCCCGGGGCCACGGGAGGTCGTCTTCGAAGCGGTGGACGGCGCCAAGAACCGCGGCTTCGCCCGCACGTCGCTGGAGGTGAGGCCGTGAAACGCCGCCCTGCGCTCCTGCTGCTCCTCGCCCTCGGGGCCCTGGGCGCGACGCGCCTGCCCTGGGAGGACATGACCCCCGCCGACTGGGTCTATGCCATCGCCACCCGCTTCGCCACCGTGGATGGCCACGCCGTCCACTATCCGACCCCCACGGCGGAACTGGCGCGCCTGCTGGAGGGCCGCTCGGAGGCCGGCGCCCTGCGCCACCTCGCGGAGGCCCGGCTGGCCCTGGGCGACCGCCCCGGCGCCCTGGCCGCCATGGAGAAGTGGTCCTCCGCCGAAGGAGCCGCCGCCCCGGCGGCCGGCGCCCAGGCCTGGGCGGCGACGGCGCGGTGGGCCGCCGCCCACCTAGAGATGGCCGCCGCGTTCGGGGCGGCGGAGCGGGCCCTGCCGGGCCTTCCTCCCGAAGCGCGCATGGCCCTGTCCCGGGAACGCATCGGCTGGGCCGAGCGCCATCCCGATCTCGCCGATCCCCTCGCCCTGCGCAAGGCCCAGTCCCAGCTGTTCCCCGGGGACGGACCCTCCCTGGAAGCCTGGCTGCGCGGCCTGGAGAAGGCGGGCCGCCTGGCGGAGGTGGATCAGGCACTGGCCGCCAGCCAGGCCCTGGATCCCGAACGGCGCCTCCTCCTGCGCTCGGACCTGCTGGCGGACCACAAGGACCTGAAGGGCGCCTTCCAGGTGCTGGACGCGGAGATCGCCAAGCCCTGGACCATGGACCTGCGGCAGGCCTACGCCCGCCGCGCGGACGCCGGCGCCCCCAGCGCGCCGGAGGGCTGGCGCGCCACCCTCGACGCCCGCTACGACGCCGGCGCCCTGGTGCGCCTCGCCACCTACCACCAGGGCCAGGGCCGCGGCGACGCCGCGGCGGAGCTGCTGCGCCAGGTGGAGCGCCGCCACGCCCAGGGCTTCGATCGTCCAGCCTGGCTGCTCCTGGCCCGTCTCCACGGGGAGCTGGACGCGGCCCCGGAAGCCTTCCGCGCCACCCTCGCCGCCGCCCACCTGGGTAGCCAGGACGAGCAGGTCGCGGACCTCGCCGCCCTCGCCGGCCTGGCCCTGCGGGCCGGGGGACGGCCCATCGCCTGGGGCACCTACAACGACGAACCCTACGCCTGGGTGGCCAGCCTCGACCGCACCCCAGGCTTCTGGACCGGCGGCCTCTCCTTCCTCCTCACCGGCGGCGACTGGAAGGAGGCCCTGGCCCACCTCGAGAACGAATCCCTGCCGGACCGCACCTTCGCCACCGCCCGCGCCCTGGCCGACGTGCTGGCGCGGCGCGCGCCGACGCACCCGGCCCTGCCCGCCCTGCGGGTGGCCCTCATGGAGCGCCACGTCCAGCGCGGCGAGGGCCGCGCGGCCCTGGACCTGCTGCCCCTGGTGGAGAACTCCGGCGCGCCGCCCGCGGTGCTGGACGGCGCCCGGCGGGCGGCCCTCCTCGCCGCGCGCCAGACCCCGGTGGGCCTGGGGGAGGAGGTCCGCCTCCACAAGGCCCGGCTGAAGCACTTCGCCGCCGACGGCTCGAAGCCCATGGAAGGCGCCGCGCCGGAGGCCTCCGCCCCGGAACCGAACGGCGAAGCCGAAGGCGACGAGGAGGACGGCGCGCCGCCTCCGGAGGAGTCCGATGCGTTCGGCACGGGGCAGGGGGACCGCCCCTGGGCCCGCCACCGCGCCGGCCGCGGCGCCCCCAGCTACCAGAGCCTGCTGGAGGAGGCCATCGCCCGCCTCGACGACCGGGACAAGACCCATCGCGCCTCCCTCGGGCTGATCCTCGGGGAGATGGACCGCATGCCCGAGGCGGAGGGCCTCTGGCTGAACCTGGCGGCCCGCCTGGAAGGCTGGAACCTGGATGACGATCTGGGGCCCCGCTACGAGCAGGCCCTCAAGCGCTTCGAGGGCACCGGCATCTGGGACCGCGCCGCCCGCTGGTACGCGCGGCGCGATCGCGACGCGGAACTGCGCCGCCTGGCCTCCCAGGTGGCCGACACCTTCCGCGGCACGGAGCTTTTCAGCCGGGCCAACACCGGCGTCGACGTGCGCATTCCCGAACAGCCGCCGGTGGGCGGGCGCATCCGCCTGGTGCCCTGGGCGGACTGGGTCCGCTTCAAGGCCCTGGAGCGCTTCCCCCACAGCCCGCAGGTCTTCAAGGAGGCCCAGCGCCTGGTCACGGAGCGGCAGTGGGCGGAGATCGAAGCCCGCCAGCGCGCCACCCCGGACTTCATGGCCTCGGAGGAGGCGAAGCGGGGCCGCGGCCGGGTGGTGGTCCCCGACGCCCTCTGGGAGGAGCGCCGCTGGGCCATCCTGTTCGCCGACGCCGGCCAGCGGGAGGCCTGGTTCGCCGACGCCATGCATCGCGGCACCCTGGAGGCGAAGCTCGCGGCCCTGGAGAACCGCGCGGACCGCACGCCGGTGGAGGAGCTGCTGCTCTTCGAAGGCTGGTCCCGGCTGTCCCGCTTCGAAAAGGCGGCCCCGGCGGCGGACCGCCTCGCCGCGAGCTATCCCGGGGACGGCGACCTCGCCCACCGGGTGCTCTCCCTGCACCGCAGCCTCAACGGCCTGGAGACCTCCCACGCCGCCGTGGCCCGCGCCCTGGTGGCTCGCACCGCGCCCGCCCTGCTGGATCCCGCGCCCCTGTGGACCGAGCTCGGCGAGATGGAGGAGGACCGCGGCCAGTCCGGCGCGGCCATGGAGACCTGGAAGAACGTGCTGGGCCGCGATGCGCGCAATCCGGAACGCATCGCCGAACTGGCCACCCTGCTCTGGGACTACAACCACGACCGGGAGGCCCTCGCGGTCGTGGAGGAGGGCCGCAAGGCCCTCCAGCGCCCCCGCTTCTTCGCCTTCGAGACCGGCGTGCTGCGGGAGAACGTGAAGGACCTGGACGGCGCCATCGGCGAGTATCTCGGCGCCCTCCACCCCGAGCGCGGCGACGGCTACTTCACCTGGTACGAGCGGGACCAGCGCTCCCTGCGGCGCCTGGCCCAGCTCCTCTCCCGGGAGCGCGTGTTCCGCCGGGTGGAGAAGCGCATCCGCGACCTGCGCCCCGGCGTCGCCGAGGACGAGCGGGCCCTCGCCGCCTTTCTGCCCATCGCCACCCTGGAGACCCCCGAACCGGGCCTGGACTACGACGTGGACGACTGGATCGATGGCACGGACATGCCCAACGACCCCAAGGGACGCCAGGCCAAGGACGAAGCCCGGGACGCGAACCGTCCCGCCGAACACTCGGCGGTGGCGCGCCTGGGGGACGTGCTGCTGGAGAAGAGCCGGGAGATGGTGCCCCAGGCCGGGGCGCCGGAATTCCTCCAGGCCGTGGAAAGCTGGAGCCGCTCCCTCATCGAGGCGCGCTGGAAGGCGGACCGCATCGTGGCCTACCGGGACGCCATCCTGGCGCGCCGGGCCCGGCTCGCCGCCACCGAGGAGGCACGGATCAGCCTGGAGATGGAGCGCGCCCGCGCCCTGGCGGCCGCCGGCCGCGTGGCGGACGCGGACGCCGTGTGGGCGGGCCTCGACCCGCGCATCGGCGCCCTCCCCGAAGGCTCGGTGAAGCTGAAGGCCGAAGCTGAGCGTGCCGGCTACGTGGAGCGCGCGAAGGGCCCCGCCGCCGCCGCCCAGGAATGGGCGCGCGTCGCCGCGCGCCATCCCTGGAGCCTGGGCCTGCTGGAGGATCGGCTGGCCTTCCTCCACCGCGCCGGCATGGCCCGGGAGGCCCGCGCCGCCCTCGAGGAGGTGCTGCCCAGGTCCGCCGCTGGCCACAAGGAGGGCTTCCTCGAGCGCCTCACCCGCGAGGCCCTCGCGGCCTCCGACTTGGCCCAGGCCCGCCGCGCCGTCACCCTGCTCCTGGCCCAGGAGGGACTGGACGACGGCCGCCGCCTCGGCGCCATCCACCTCCAGGCCCGTCTCGCCTTCAAGGAGAACTCCGCCTGGGATCCCATGCCCCTGGCGAAGGTGGAGGCGCCGAAGCTGCGCCCCGACCTCCACGCGGACCTTTATGCCCAGCTGGCCAAGGCCGCGGACCTCGAGAAGGCCAAGGGCCCCACGCCCGCACTCTGGATCGAAGCCCTCAACCGCCGCACCGACCGGGAATGGCTGCTGGCGGCGGGGCGCTCCGCCCAGGCCGCCGGGAAGGGGCGGGACCTGCTGGCCTTCTTCGAGAAGCAGCGTGAGCGCAGCCCCCGGGACGTCCGGTGGGCGGTGGCGGTGCGCGACATCCGCCGCGCCTTCCACGACGTGGACGGCGCCCTCGAAGCCGCCAAGGCGGCGGTGGCCGTGCGCCCCGAGAAGGAGAACCTCTGGCAGGAGGCCGTGGACCTGCTGGTGCGGGCGGACCGCATCCAGGAGGCCGCGGACTACCTGGAGGGCTGGAACCGCCCCCGTCCCGCGGACGAGAACGTGGCCCGCTGGCGCGACGAGCTCTACGCCCGGGCTGGCAATGGCGCGAAGGCCCAGGCCGTGGAGGCCGCCGCCCTCGCCGCCTTCAGGAAGGAGAGCGCCGGCCGGGAGGACGCCGCGGAGGAGCTGGCCCAGCGCAAGGCGCGGGCGGCCTCCCGCCTCTTCGAGAACGGCCTGCCGGATCAGGCCCTCGGCCTCTATTCCCCCAAGGGCGACATCCGGGCCCTGAAGGGCAGCAAGCTGCCCTTCACCCGCCAGTGCGAGCTGGCCCTCCTCACGAACCAGGTCCCGCGCTTCGTGGGCACGCCGGGCCTGGAGCCCAGCGAACTCGGCACCGCGGCCTCCCTCCTGGAACGCCAGGGCCGCCCGGAGCAGAAGGAGGAGATGCGGGCCTTCCTCATCCGCGCCATCTTCCCTCTCAACGCGCCGAAGCCCGATGACGTAGCCCTCAACCGGTGGTGGTCCTTCACCAGCGCCTCGGGCCTGGAGCCCGGCGTGCGGGCCGCCCTGGCCCTGCGCCTCCTGGCCCAGCGCCCGGGACCCTGGCAGGCGGCGCCGCCCCTGGCCTACGCCCTGGCGGTGGGCGACCAGATCATCCAGTGGCGCAGCGAGAACAACGTGACGCGCCCCTACTTCAAGGAGCCGGACCTCTCCGGCCTCTGGGTCCGGGACCTGGTGCGCCGGGACCGGGACGAGGAGCTGCTGGCCTTCCTGGAGCCGCGCTGGCGCGAGCTGGTGGCCGAGGTGCGGGGCACGGGCCATTTCAATGACAAGTCGCCGCGCCTCTGGTGGGCCCACTGGCTGGACCACGCGGGCACCCTGCAGGCCTGGGCGCGGGCGGCCTCCGGGAAGCCCGAGAAGGTGCGGGAGCTGGGCGAGATCATGGGCGAGCGGCAGCTCTGGGACCGCTTCTGGGTCCTGGGGGCCCGGGGCTGGAACGAATCCGTCCTCGTGGGCCTGCTGGCCCCGGAGCCCCGCCGGGCCTGGTTCCGCTTCTGGGAGCGGCCCGCCGGCGCCACCCATGAGGATCCCGTCCTGGTGGCCCGGCGCCGCAGCGTGGAGCAGGTCACCGAAGCCGTGGGCCGCCTTGTGAAGGGCGAGCCCCGGGCCGCGGAGGATCCCCTCGTCGCCAAGCTCCGGGGTCCCCGCACGGTCGGGGAGGTCCTCAGCCATGACGCCCGCTGGACCTGGGCGGAGTTCAAGCCCCGGACAAACGCCAAGGGCGAGCTGCAGGAGACCGGGGACGACCGCGTGATCGGCCAGGGCGCCGACGAGGGCCGCCTGCCCGGCGCCCTCTGGGGCGACCGGCCCGGCGAGGCCTGGTACGTCCTGGAAGCGCTGGCCCGCTACCGCCAAGGCGACCCCACGGCCCCCTACCTGCCCTTCGCCGTGCCCCAGCGCGGCGCCGAGACCGCCCGCACCCTCCTCGCCCTGCGCATGGCGCGGGCCCTGGGGGACCTGCCCCTGGCCCTCGAGCTCGAGACCGAGCATCCGGGCCCCACCGCCGACCGCGCCTGGCTGGAAGGCCGCATGGGCCTGCTGGTGGCCGCGGGCCAGAAGGACAAGGCCCTGGCCGCCCTGCGCGCCTTCGTGCGGCGGGGCCAGAAGCAGCTCACCGAGGACGAGTTCCGCTGGCTTTCCAGCCACGCGGAGGACTGGGGCCTGCCCGCCCCCATGGAGCTGATGGATCCCGACAAGCCCGTGGGCCCGGCCTTCCTGGCCTACCTGCGGGACCGGCGGCCCGACAGCGCTACGCGCTTCTACACCGCCGACGAGGTGGGCTTCCGCGCCGCCCTGGCCAGCCGTTGGCGCCGCCGGGAGGCCCAGCTCAGCGCGGCCCAGATCCGCGCGTGGCTGCGGGAGCTCTGGGCCGTGGACAGCGCGCCGGTGCCCCGCCTCGGCGTGGCGAAGCTCGGGCCCGCCTGGGCCCACGCCGCCGACTGGCTGCAGCGGCAGCCCGTGGCGGAGCGCGCCAACGCCCTCGACGCCCTGGACGAAGTCCTCAATCCCGCCGACGCCCAGCCCCGCGTCTTTCCGATGCTGAAGCCGGGTTCCGACGATGTGAACGCCCTCCTGGCGGTGCGCCTGCGCCTCCTGCGGGGCGAGACCGAAGCTGCCCACGCCCTCGTGGACGCCATGCTGGCGGAATTGCGCCAGGGCCAGGGCCTCAGCTACAGCTACAGCTACCGCGACGTCCCCGCGGCGGAAAGCAGCGCCGAGGAGGGGGACGGCGGCGATGCGACCCCCCGCGCCGCCGAGGACTACAGCGCCCCGGACCCCCTCGTGAACCGGCTGCAGGCCTGGCTCGCGCCCTTCCAGGAGACCAGGCGCGCCGCCCCGGTGGAGGAGCGCTTCCGCAAGCTGCTGAAGGCGCGCCGGGAGGAGGGGGCCGTTTCCACCGCCGCCTGGAAGCTCGCCTTCACCCTGGTGCCCCCGGCGGAGGCCGCGGTCCTGGGCCAGGAGCTCGACGCCGCGTGGTTCCGGGGCGAAGTCCAGCCCGACCAGCTCGGCATCCTGAGCGCGGTGCTCGCCGGCCCCCTGCCCGCCGAGACGCCCCGCTGGCTGGCTCGCTGGCCGAAGTCCTACGCCTACGGCCACGCCCAGGCGCGGGCGGCCATCCTGGCCCGCCTCAAGCAGAACGGCGAAGCCGCCCGCGTCCTCGTGGACGCCCGCCGCCGCGCCGTCTGGGGGGAGCGGGACGAAGTGCTCGCCTTCGAAGGCTGGCGCCGCCTCGGCGCCCCGGCCGCCCCCGACCTCCGGATCCCGGCGGCCTGGACCGCGGCCCACGCCGTCTGGAACGCCAAGGCCGAGGGCGCCCTGCCGGCCCATCTCCGCGCCCATCCCAACGACGTGCTGGCCGCCCGCGCCGCCCTGCGCAGCGCGGCGCCCCTGGACGAGGAAACGGCCCTGCGGGTGGCCCTCGCCACCACCATGGCGCGCTCCCACAGCGGCAACGCCGTGGAGGGGGATCGGAACCTCATGAAGGTCCGCGCGGCGCGGGCCCTGCTGCCCGCCTCGCCCCGGGCCGCCGGCATCGCCCTCGACGGGGTCGGCGCGGAGGCCTTCCTCCGCCTCGCCACGGAGCGCCGCCTGAAGACCGCCGAAGTGAACCTGGCCCTGGCGGACCTCGCCCGCATCGCCCACCGCTCCGGCGACGAGGCGCGGGGCCGCGCCATCGCCGGCCTCCTCGCCGACCGCAACGCCGCCGCCGGCAAGGCCCTGCGGGCCGAGCTGCCGCCGGATCCCGGCCGGAGCCCGGAGGCCTACCGCCTCGTAAACGGCCGTCCCACGCCGATCCGGCCGCGGGACCTGAGCTGGACCATGCTCGCCACCCTGATGCAGGCGGAGGCCGTCCGATGATCCCGCGCACCCGAACGCTCCTCGCCCTGCTCGCGGCCGCAGCGCTGCCCGCCCTCTCCCGGCCCCCGGAGGGACCGCTGCCCCTGCCCGAAGCCCCCGTGCGCGTCGTGATCCCCGACGCCGCGGCCTTCGACGCGGCGCTGCGGGGCGCCCACCGGGCCTTCCTCACCGGCGCCGCCGGCAACGAGGATCCGGTGGTGGCCGCCTTCCGCAAGTCCCAGGTGGGTTCCAAGCTCGAGGACCAGTGGGGCCGCCTTTCGGCGGACCTGCCTTGGACCTGGGAGGAAATCCGCAAGCTCCGGCCCACGGCCCTGGGCTTCGCCCTCCTGGAGGCGGGCCATTTGGAAGCCGTCATGGTGATCGAGACGCCCCTGGCCTTGGTCCCGGCCCAGCTTCCGGCCCCCCTGGGCGGCGCGGCGGGGAAGACCCACGGCGGCGTGCCCTACGCCCTGGTGGCGCCGGGCGCCGGGGACAGGTCGAAGGATCCGGACCGCCGGGCGGGCTTCGCCTGGGCCCGGGTGGGCGGGCGCGTCTTCCTCGCCACCAGCGAGCGGGCCCTGCTCCTCGCCCTCGACGCCCAGCAGGCGGGCCGCGGCCTCGCGGCCCCGCTGCCCGGGCTCATCGCCATGGAGCTGGACCTGGACGCCCTGCGGAAGGACCGCTACTTCCGCCGGGAGTTCCTGTGGCCGGATGGTCCCGAGACCGGCCGCCTCCGGGCGGCCCTCCGGCAGGAAGGGGGCCACCTCGTGGAAGTGCGCGAAGGGAGCACGGAGCCCCGGGGCGGCGTGTTCACCTTCGAGGCGGCCGCCGCCGCGGCGGGGTGGGAGAGCGAGGGCACGGCCTTCTGGCCCGCCTTCCGCCGCGCCCTGCTGGAGCCCATCCCCGCGCCCGCGGAGAAGCCCGTGCCGGCGGTGGCCGCCCTGCCCGCCGCCGCGGCCCAGGGCGGCGAGGACCGCTACATGGTGAACTTCACGCGGCCCCGCACGGCCCCTGGCGCCCCGGCCTTCGAGGAGGGCGAGCTGGCCGCCTGGCGGGCCCTGCTGGCCCGGCAGGCCATCCCGAGCTGGGGCTTCCTGGTCACCCGCGATGGCGTCCGCCGCATGGCCTTCCCCTGGCCCGAAGCCCTGGACGCGGAGTTCACCGAGCTCTGCCGCGCCACCGCCGCCCGCCGCGCGGGCCGCGCCACGGTGACGAAGACCGCGGAGGGCGCGGAGATCCGCATCGGTCCCGCCCTGCCGGTGCTCGCCCTGCGGCGCACCGGCGGCCTCCTGTGGGCGGCTCCGGCGGAGAAGGACCTGAAGGACGTTCCCACCCCGAAGGCCGACGCAGCCCTCGTGCGCTGGGGCCGCGTGGACCTCGCCGCCGTCCGTGGCGAAGGGCCCCGCTGGGCGAAGGTGGAGGGCCCGGCCAATCCGGAAACGGTGCGGCCCCTGTCGGACCGCATCCTCGGCCTCCTGGGCTGGATGCCGAAGACCACGGGCCTCCGCGTCGAACGGCGCAAGACCGCCGGGGGCTGGACGGAGCGGGTGGTCTTCGAGGGCGACGGGAAGTGAGCTGGGCCCCCTTCCGCGGCGTGCTTCTCAGCCTCGGGATGGGGCTCTCCGCCCAGTCGCCGAGCCTGCAGACCTGGACCCTGGAGCAGGGCCGGGTGGTGGCTGGGCCGGCCGCCACGGATGCGCCCCTGGCCGCGGGCTCCCTGCAGAAGCCCTTCGTGGCGAAGGCCTGGGCGGCGGCCCATCCGGAGACGGCGACGCCGCGCTTCCGCTGCGGTCCCCGATCTGACTGCTGGCGGCCCTCCGGCCACGGCGAGCTGGGCCTGGCCGGCGCCCTGGCGGTGTCCTGCAACGCCTACTTCCGCGTCCTCGCCGCGGACACGCCGCCTTCGGTCCTGGAGGGCGTCTTCGCCGCGGAGGGCTTCTCCGCCCAGCGCCTCTCCCCGGACGTCGCCCTCGGCCTGCCGGGTCCCGACGGCACCCTCGCCATCGCGCCCGCGGACCTGCTGGAGGCCTACGCGCGCCTCGTGCAGGAGCCCTGGAGCCGCGGCGAGCCCGTGCGCCGCGAAGTCCTGGGAGGCCTCCGCGACGCCGCGCTGAAGGGCACGGCGGGGGCCCTCGGCCAGCGGGGCTGGTGGGCCAAGACGGGCACCGTGCCCGCCGGGGACGGCGACCTCACCCGCACCGCGGGCCTGCTGGTGGCGGTGGACGACGCGGGCTGGGCCATCCTCGCCCGCCTGGAGCCCGGAACGGGCCGCGCGGCCGCCGCCGCTCTGGCCCCCGCCCTCGCGCGGCTGCGGCCCTGGCAGGCCCGGCGGGACGCGCGCGCCCTGGGGCCCGCCCCGCGCCACGGCGCCACGTCCAGCGCACCCGTGGAAGCTGCGTCCCCGGACACCGTCCGCGTGCGCCTCCTGGACCTGCTCGGCGCGACGCGCCTGGAAGTGCGGAACCTCGGCCCTGCGCCCGTCCCCGCGGGCCAGGGCTTCCTGGGGTCCGGCGCGGTCAGGCCGCTGCGGGTCGGGGACCGGGTCGGCCCCGGCCTGTTGGAGCTCCGCGCGCCATCCCGCGGTCTCGCGCGGCGCCTGGAAGGCCGTCTGCTGGCGGGACGCGCACCCCGGGGGAACCTCGCCCTCACGGCCCTGCTTTCGCGGCGGGAATACGTCGCCGGCGTCCTCGCCGCCGAACTCCCGCATGCTTCTCCGGCCCGCCGCGTCGAACTGGGCTCCGCGGTGCTGCGCTTCCTCGCCCAGGGTCCCCGCCACGGGCGCGGGGCCGCAGGCGCCGATGTCTGCGACAGCACCCACTGCGCCTGGTTCGTGGGCCGCGGCCCGCGCCTCGCATGGGTGACCCCCCGCCGGGCGGTGCGCCAGGAGGACGGCCCGGGGGATCCGCGCAACGGCGTGGCGGACGCGGACTGGGCCGCCATGGAGGCGGACGCCCGCCGCCCGGGGCCCGCCCTCTGGACCGCCCACTGCGGCGGCGCGCCCCTCTCCCCCCACGCCCTCTGGGGCCGCGGCGATGCCGCCGCGCCGGCCTGCCCGCGCCACGAGGCGGAGCATGCGCGGCCCTGGACCCGGGAGTGGAGCGCCGCCGCCGTCGCGAAAGCCTTCGGCGCGCCGGTGCGCGGGCTGGCCATGGAGTGGCGGGAGGGCGTGTGGACCTTGGGCATCGAGAGCGACCGCGCCGCGTGGACGGTCTCCTACGACGAAACCCACCGCCGCCTCGCCGCCGCGCTGGGCTGGGACGCCCTGCCGAGCCCCGCGGACGCGGTGGAAGCCGTCCCCGGCGGCTGGCGCGTCCGCGGCGTGGGGTGGGGGCATCGCGTCGGGCTGTGCCTCGGGGATTGAAGGCGGGGCCTCAGAGCGCCAGCACGACGTACACCAGGGACAGGCCCGCCAGCGCCCCCAGGGCCGCGGCGGTGAGGTGGGCGGTCCTGCGGGTGCCGAAGGCGTAGGTGTAGATGAGCTTCACGAGGTTGTTGCTGGCGCTGGCGATGACGATGGCCTGGAGGATCTGGGGGGAGCCGAGGCCCAGGTCGCCCTGGAGGATGGAGACCACGAAGGGCGTGATGTCGGAGCAGCCCACGAGAAAGGAGAGCATGCGCAGGCCCATTTCCTTGAAGTGCAGGAGGGTGTACTTCGTCGCGACCGAGATCACCACGAACATCACGGCGAAGAGGAAGGCGGAATTAAGCTCGAGGGGATTGCGGCGCAGCTTCGAATCGGCCTCTGCGGCGCTGTTGCCGGGCTGGGCGGGGTCGTCCTCCAGAACCCGGGCCTCGGTGGCGGCCTGGTCGCGCTTCACCAGCCAGGTGGCGTAGCCCGCCGCCAGGGCGGAGAGGGCCAGCAGGGCGGGGCCTACCTGGAGGGCCGAGCCGAAGCGGAAGATGGCAACGAGCACCAGCAGGCGGAGATACATCATAGAGACGGCGAGGAGGATGGCGGCGGCGGCTTCCTGGTCCCGCCCCGGCTGGCTCTTCGAGCGCTTGGCCAACACCAGCACCGTGGCGGTGCTGGAGTAGACGCCGCCGATCAGCCCGGTGAGCAGCATGCCCTTCCGGGGGAAGAGGTAGGTCTGCAGGACGTAGCCCAGGTAGGAGATGGTGGTGGTGATCACCACCGCCAGCCAGATCTGGTGGGGCGTCACCGGCAGGATGGCGAGGAAGCGCCCCGCCATGCCGTACAGCGGCGGCAGGGTCGGCGGGATGAGGGGCAGGATGACCACGGCGATCGCCAGGAACTTGCAGACCGTGACCACCTCGCCGGTTTCCAGGCGGTCCGTGAACTGGCGGATGCGGCCCTTGGAATGGAGGACGAAGAGGACCGAGACCGCGAAGAGCACCAGGAACCAGTGGGGCTGGTGCACCGCCACGGGCCCGGTGGTGTAGGTCAGCAGCGCGATGACCACGCCGATGAGGCCGGGGCTCTTGCGGGCGCGCAGCTTGTTGCTGTAGTAGATCAGCAGGAAGGGCACGAGGGAGGCCATGCCCAGCATCCACGCGTAGGGGCCGAAGCCCGGCAGCAGGTAGAGCATGAAGCCCAGCATCCCGATGAACACGAAGGTGCGCACGGTGCCGAAAGTGTCGAACTTGCCTTCCGTCTCGTAGTAGTCCCGGAGGCCGATGCCCACCAGGAAGCTGACGGCGAGGGTGAGGAGGAAGGGGACGACCTGGGGTGGCAGCAACAAAGCCTCCGGGAGGGGAAGGAAAACCATACCCTGGGGCCCGTCCGGGCGCCGCCGGACCGGGAGAGGCCGGGCGCGGACCCGGGTGGCGGGGATTTACCTGGTAGGCGGCCGGCCTTAGGCCTACCCTGTGCCCACCATCACATCCTGCGCCCGCCGGGCCGCAGGCGTCCTAGCTTGATCTGACGGAACCGAGGGAGCGGGTTCCGCCGCGCATCCCCAGAACTGGCAATGGTGCCAGGGGCGGCCGGGGCAGATGGACCCGGCGGCCCCACAGGATCCCCCAAACCCCGAGCAGGACCGGCATGCCGTCCGACCCTCTGATCCGGACCCGAAGGAACCGAAGGCTTCCCGGATCCTCCGCGGCCGGCCGGAAGGCCTGAGGAGCGCCATGGCCGAGGGGACGTCGCGCACGGAGGGCACCCCCGCGAGGCAGCGGGAGGCCGAGGAGCTCGCCACCAGGATCTTCCGGGCCATCCCCGATGGCATCATCCTCACCCGGATCGCGGACGGCCGGGTCGTGGAGGTCAACGAAAGCTTCTGCCGCCTGTCCGGCTGGTCCCGGGACGAGCTCCTCGGCCGCACCGTGCTGGAGCTCCACCTGTGGGACCAGGTCGCGGAGCGGGACGCCTACCTGGAGGAGCTGCGCCGCTCCGGCCGGGTCGAAGGCCGGGTGGCGGACTTCCGCCGGAAGTCCGGGGAGGTGCGCACCATCGCCCTCTCGGCGGAGCTGCTCGAACAGGGATCGGACCAGCTGGTGATGGCGATCTGCCACGACATCACCGAGCAACGCCGGGCTGAACGCCACCTGGAGCAGCAGAATGCCCTGCTCAACGCCCTGATCAACAGTCCCGTCGACCTAAGGATCTTCTCCCTGGACCGGGAGGCCCAGTACACGGCCTTCAACGAGAAGCACCGGCGCGAGATGCGCAAGGTGTGGCAGGCCGAGATCCAGGTAGGCATGAGCCTGCTGGACTGCATGACCGATCCCCGCCTGCGGGAGCTGGCCCGGCTGAGCCTCGACCGGGCCCTCGGCGGCGAGGCCTTCACCGAAATCCACGAGCAGGAGGGCCTGGACCTCCACTACGAGTTCGTCTGGAACCCCATCCGCGGGGCGGAGGGCCGCGTGGACGGCGTCACCGTCTTCGTCCGCGACATCACGGCGACCCGGCGGGCCGACCGGGCCCTGCAGGAGAACGAGGACCGCTACCGGGACCTGGTGGAGAACAGCCAGGAACTCATCTCCACCTACGACCTCGAAGGGAACTTCCTGTCCGTGAACGCGACCACGGTCCGGATCACCGGCTACTCCCGCGAAGCGCTGCTGGAGATGAACCTGTCGGACCTGCTGGATCCAAGCACGCGGCACCTCTTTCCGGAGTACCTGGAGACCATCCGCGCCCAGGGGATCGCCCGGGGGATCATGCGGATCCGGACCGCCACGGGGGAGCTCCGGTTCTGGGAATACGACACGTCCCTTCGGACCCAGGGGGTCACCGAACCCATCATCCGGGGCATGGCCCTGGACATCACCGAGCGCCTGCGCGCCGAGAAGGCCCAGCGGAACAGCGAGGCCCAGCTCCAGGTGATCCTGGAATCCACCGGGGACGGGATCCTGGCGGTGGACGACCAGGGCAAGGTCATCAAGGCCAACAGTCGCTTCGCCGAGCTCTGGCGGGTCCCCGCCGCCCTCCTCGAGACCCGGGACGACCGGGCCCTCCTGGACCACGTCCTGGCCCAGCTGATGGAGCCGGAGGCCTTCCTGGCCCGGGTCGCCGCCCTCTACGGGAGCGACGCCACCAGCCTGGACCTCCTCCACTTCAAGGACGGGCGCTGCTTTGAGCGCTACTCCGCGCCCATGCGGGCGGGGAAGGCGATCCGCGGCCGGGTGTGGTCCTTCCGCGACATCACCGCCCGGATCCAGGCGGAGGCGGAGGCCCAGAAGCTGTCCCAGCGCCTCGCCCTGGCCACGGAGGCCGCCGGCATCGGCGTCTGGGACTGGGACCTGAAGACCGACCGCTGGTACGGCACGCCCACCTATTCCTCGATGCTGGGCTACCCGCCCGAGCCGGGCTTCCTCGACCGGAAGGTCTGGATCGCGCGGATGCACCCCGAGGACCGCCCGGGGGTGGTCGCCAAGATCCAGGCGGTCCTTGCCGGCAGCCTGGAACCCTACGAGTACGAAGCCCGGATCCGCCACGCGGACGGCGGCTACCGCTGGGTGCGGGTGCGGGGCCGGGTGGTGGAGGTGGACGGGGAGGGGCGGGCCCTCCGCCTGCTCGGGGCCCGCATGGACATCACGGACATCAAGGCCGTGGAGGAGGCGCTGCGGGAGCAGGGAGCCCGCCTGTCCGAATCCCAGCGCATCGCCCACGTGGGCAGCTGGATGCACGAGCTCCCGGGCATGGCGGCGACGTGGAGCGCCGAGACCTACCAGATCCTGGGCCAGCCACCTGAAACGACGCCGACCGTCGCCCTCCTGCTGGCCCTGATGCTGCCCGAGGACCGGGACCCAATGGAAGAGTGGATCCGCGCCTGCCTGGCCGGCGAGGGTCCTGGGGAACTCGAATTCCGGATCCACCACCCCGAGCGGGGCCTGCGGACCCTCCTGGGCCGCGGCGGCCTGGTGCGGGACGCGGACGGCCAACCGCTCCATATCCTCGGCACCCTGCAGGACATCACCGAGCGCAAGGCCGCCGAGCAGGCGATCCTGGCCAGCCACGAGCGCTTCGTGCTGGCCAGCCGGGCCACCTTCAACGTGATCTGGGACTGGGACCTGGTCACCCACGCCTTCTGGCGCAACGACAACTTCCAGACCCTCTTCGGCTACCCGCCGGACGA
>JBGAST010000120.1:0-2201 GCA_044229575.1 Holophagaceae bacterium
GGTCAGGGTGTAGGTGGTCGTGGCGGCGGGGGAGACGGCGCGGCTGGTGCCGGTGACGGTCCCGATGCCCTGGTTGAGGGACAGGCTCGTGGCGCCGCTCACGGACCAGGCGAGGGTGCTGCTCTGGCCGGCGTTGAGGGTCGCGGGGGTGGCGGTGAAGCTCCCGATGGCCGGGAGCTGGGGGCCGGCCCCGTCGCTGAAGGTGACGAGGCCGTTGGCGTCCGCGGTGTAGGTGGAACCGCTCCGGAGGGTGAGGGTGGTGCTGGAGGCGCCCCGGACGATGTCCACGTCGTAGCCGCCGCTGAGGTTGGCCAGGATGTGGGTGTGGGTGGCCGTGTCCGGCAGGGTGTAGGTCAGGGGCAGGGCCGGGGCGGTCCCCCGGGGCGCGTCGCTGAAGAGCACGGCGGTGCCGTTCCAGAGGAGGCCCTTGAGGCCGGTGGCGCTGAGGAGCTGCCCCTGGGAGGCGGGCGCGGCGCCGGAGGCGACCTGCACCAGGTGGAGGAAGCGGCTCGTGGCGCCGGTGGCGTTCACCGCGACCCGGGAGGAGGTGGTGCCCGTCTCCAGGTCGTCATCGGAAACCACGGCCCCGCTTCCGCCCAGGAGGGTCTGGAGGGCGATGCCGGTCTGGCTGCCGGTCAGGGTGTAGCGGGCCCCGCTGACGGTCGGCGCCGACGGGAAGTGCATGAGCCACTGGTAGCCGAGGCCCGCGGGCTTGGTGTCCACGCGGTCGAAGACCACGAGGGTGTCGGGACGGAGGTAGACGAATTCCCGGGTGTGCTCGTTGAGAAGGTTCTCCAGCTGGCTGGCGGCGTCCCGGCGCTTGTAGAGGCTCGTGGCGTCCACCTGCACGTAGACGAAGCCGCCCTTGTCGGCCTGCTTGCGGAGGCCGGGCACCGGGCTGTCGTCGAAGTGCATGACGGTGCCGGGCACCTTGAGGAGGTTCTGCCCCTGGGGTTCCCAGAGCAGGCCGCTATGGCTGTAGGTGCTGGCGTCCGCCGCCAGCCAGTCCCGCTTCCACATCACGAAGTGGCCCGTGTCCTGGTGCTGGTGGCTCTGCACGATGCGGGGCGCGCCGCTGATGCTGAGGGAGGTGGCGTCGTCGGTCCAGGCGGAGCGGGCGTTCACCCACTCCGTGCCCGCGGCCCGGTAGGACAAGGGCTCGCCCGCGGGGGAGGTCTCCGGCAGCGTCAGCCGGAAGGCCACGTCCAGCCAGAGCCCGGTGCGGTAGCTGAAGGTGCGGTCGCCGTCGAGGTAGGTGGGGACCGTGTGGGTCAGGTACCACTGGCCCAGCCGGCGCTCGGGACCGTCCGCGAGCCAGAAGACCGTCGGCTGGACGTAGGCGCGGGTGTAGGGGGACACGGGCATCGAGGATTCCCGGGCCAGGTCTCCGCCCGGGTAGAGGAAGGCGCCTCCGGGCTGGGTAGCGTAGAGCGCGTAGCGGATGGATCCGGCGAAGAAGGGCCGCGTGAAATGGTTGGTCCCGGCGGCGGCGAGGACGCTCAGGCAGATGGAGAGGTGCATCTTCGAGCCCTCTCCGTAATTGGCGCCCTCCTCCCAGTCCCCGCCGGGCAGCAGGTCCAGGTAGGCGAAGACGCCGCCGGTCCGGGTCAGCTTGTCGTTCACCAGGTCCAGCCAGGCCTGGCCCCGGGAATCCCCGGCGGCCTTCAGGGCGGCGCCGGCGAAGGCGGTGCCCGCGAGGAAGGAGTGGTGGTAGTTGTTGGCGGGGTCGTTCAGGCCCCAGCCGCTGCCCTGGTTGTGGAACCAGAGCTCGTCGCAGCTCGCGTGGAGGTAGTCCTTGAGGGTCTGGACCTGGGCGGGGGTCAGGGCCGGGGCGCAGTAGTTCAGGGTCATGGCCACGGGCCGGACCATGGATTGGAAGTAGTAGTAGCTGTCCCGGCGCAGCACCTCCGCCATGGCCTGCTGGCTCCACCAGTAGGCCCGGGTGGCGTAGCGGGCGTCCCCGCCGACGAGGTAGGCCATGGCCATGTTCTCGGCGCCCGTGTCGTACTCGGAGGTGCTCGCGAGATGGGTCTCCACGTTGGTGCGGAGGGTGGTCCAGGCAGGGCCGTTGGCGGTGGCGTCGGTGCGGATCTGCTGGAGCCTGGCCGTGGTGAGGAGGAGGTAGCCGGAGGGCGGCGGCGGGGGGGCTGTGACGGTCACGGTGACGGTGGCGGTGACGCTGCCGGCGGCGTTGGTGGCGG
>JBGAST010000121.1:0-1382 GCA_044229575.1 Holophagaceae bacterium
GCGTCGAATCGATTCAACCCTTCCAACCCGTCCCAGAAGCCGCGTGATTGGGTCGAACGGGGTTTCTCAAGGCCGACTAGCCACAGTCCCGCTTGCTGAACTTGTTGGGCTGTCTGGTTCGATTGCGAAGCAGATCAAGGACCATCCAGATGGCACTCCCATCAAGTTGCGGATCATATGACAAGGGCGCCTAACCTCCCGTTCAACCCGGACCCGCGCAAGCTCGGGCCGGTTAACTTCATCCGTTAGGTCGCCAATGCCACACGAATCAAGCCCCTTCCTCCTCTACCTCGCCGTGGCATCGACGATCCCTTGGATCTGCACGCCTGTGATCCTGCTCTTTGCGCTTCATCGGCTTTGGAGACAAACCCGAATCCACGCTTACGCCATCCTTGCATTCGGGTGCTTACTCTTTATTTCATCGGCATTGCTCTCTTGGCTTTCGATGAATATCCCGAGGATCGGCAGAACCCCCGAACAGGTAGCTCAAGCAGTGGATATCGGTTGGCTCAAGAGCATCTCTTTTGGGTTGAGCTGGTTTGTCATCTGGGTTGTCTTCTATGGCGCCATTTCTCTGCTCCGGAATTCTAGGTCTGCTCCGCCGGCCTAACCTCCCGTTCAACCCGGACCCGGCTACGCCGGGCCGGTTAACTTCATCCGTTAGGCCGCCTCATGAAGAAGTTCTTCGCAGTGCTTTCTTTCTTACTTATGGTTTTGATTTCATTGGCGCTTGTTTCTTCATTGTTGTGGTTTTTACTTAGTCCTCGAATTTATTTATTCTCCTTACCCGTACTTCTATATGTTTGCTACAAGGCTGTTTATAAATATTACCCACCTTGGGAAAGGCTATGGTCATCTTTCATCTCTGCCTAACCACCCGTTCAACCCGGACCCAACCGTGCCTTGCTTCCGTCATGCTCTAGTCGTTCGGCCCACGGTTGGGCCGGTTAACTTCCTCCGTTAGGCGTCATGACCATCCTTGAGCAAGTCCGTGAATCATGGGGCTGGGTTGGGATCCAACCAGTTGAAATCGTTCATGAGAACGACTTCGGAAATCTCATCTTGAAAGATACCGATGGGAAGTACTGGAGGCTTTGCCCTGAGGAGTGCTCCTGCGAAGTTATCGCTTCTGACACAGTGCAGTTCGATACCCTCTGGTCAGACAAGCGCTTTCGTGCGGACTGGGAGATGAAGCCACTACTGAATTCAGCACATCTATCTGTCGGCGAACTTATCGAAGGTAGGAAGTACTGCCTCAAGATCCCTGCGGTGATTGGCGGGAAGTATGAATCGGACAATCTAGCCAGTCGGCCCTGAAAAACCCATCAAACCCAACACTGGCGCGGGTTTCGCGCCCTTGTGTGGGGTATAAAAACACCGAC
>JBGAST010000122.1:0-1318 GCA_044229575.1 Holophagaceae bacterium
GATTTAGTAATCACCCAGGATCTCAAACGAAAAACACGCCCAGAAGTTCGATTGCTGCTTGGCCAGCCCGAGAAGTACTCGGATACGAAACCAAATGAAGATTGGTACCTTCTCAAAATGATCTGGGTAGGGCTGGAACCGAGAGTGATTGTCCACCTTGTGCTTCGATATGACCCTGAGACCGGAAAAGTATTAGAATGTGGTATCAAACATTATGAAAAGTACGGACCAACCTCATATACACCGTTATGACTTCAGTTCGCGGCCTAACCTCTCGTTCAACCCAGACCCGGCTACGCCGGGCCGGTTAACTTTTTCCGTTAGACGTCTACTCAGGCCATGATCATTCCCGAAGCAAAGCAACTCCTCTCCGAAGTCCTTGCGACGGAAGGAGTGAAACCATACTCAGAGCTCAAGGAACTAGTCGCCCTTGAGCATGTAGAGACCTTCGAGATCGTAGGGAGAAGCGGCACAAAGTACCAAGTCGAGATCCAGTATTTCTGGGATGATCGGCCCGAAGGCACAATTCGAATCATGGCTTCCATCGACGACGGCGGGTTAAGGGCCTTTGTTCCAATCACAGACTCAGAGTTGGTCTCTCCGCCTAACCCAGCGTTCAACCCGGACCCGCGCAAGCGCGGGCCGGTTAACTTCATCCGTTAGGCGTCACCAACCTAGGAGCCCGAATGCACTTCCTCCTGTACCTAGGCCTGGCGTTCATTCTCATCGGGAATCTTTGGTTCGCCTTCCTCGCATTCAAACACAGCGTGGTCTGGGGTCTGTTTGTTCTCCTCATCCCGGGGGCGGCACTCATCTTCCTCATCAAGAACTGGAAAGAATCACGCTGGGCCTGGTGGCTTACCTTGTTGGGAATTCTCTTATGTCTGGCACAAAAGGCGGTCAACTCTTAGTCCGCCTAACCCATCGTTCAACCCGGACCCGGCTTCGCCGGGCCGGTTAACTTCCTCCGTTAGGCCGTATGTCAGCAGCGCCCAATTACCCCGGGACCAATACCCCAATCCAGGTCGGCGACGAAGTTCTCTGGCATGGGGATAGCCCTGGGAATGTTGTGTTCATCATCAGCCAGGACGTTTGGCGGGCCGACTTCATCGAGGGCAAGGATTGGTACATCGAAGAGTATGGCGAAGGCATCATGGTTGAGACCGTTGCGGCAGGTCTTGTTCTTGAACCAGAGGATGAACCTCCTATCGAGTTAGTTCGCCGTCCTATGAGTACCCAATGAGAATTTCCCTCCGTGGCCTAACCACCCGTTCAACCCGGACCCAGCAGCGAGTTGCTGCCCTGCTCTCTCATGGCG
>JBGAST010000123.1:0-1288 GCA_044229575.1 Holophagaceae bacterium
GGGCAGCTTCTGGCCCCGGGTCAGGGAGTTCATGCCGTCGATGGCGGAAATGCCGGTCTGAATGAACTCGCGCGGGTAGGCCCGGGCGGCCGGGTTGAGGGGCTCGCCGTTCACGTCGCGGCGGTCGGCGGAAATGATGGGGGGGCGGCCGTCCCGGGGCAGGCCGGCGCCGTTGAACACGCGGCCGAGGATGTCGCGGGACACCGGCAGCTTGAAGGGCTCGTCCAGAAAGCGCACCCAGGTGCGTTCCAGGTCCAGGTCGTCGGTGCCCTCGAACACTTCCACCAGCACGGCGTCGTCGGCGCTGCGGATGACCAGGCCGTTGCGCAGGTTGCCGGCGTGGTCCTTGAGGGACACGCGGGAACCGGCGGAAACGCCGGGCACGCCGCCCATGACGATGAGGCCGCCCTGGGCGGAGGTCGCGGTACGGAATTCGATGTTTTTCATGATGACGCTCCACCCTCTCCCCGGCCCTCCACCCTCGAGGGGGAGGGAGAACACCGGCGGTTCGGGTCAACTGGTTGGTTAGCCCCTCTCCCTCGAGGGGAGAGGGGTTGGGGAGAGGGTGGCTCCAACACGCCCGCGCAGCGGCAAATATCTTCCAGCACCCCATCCAGATTGCACATCAGTTCATTGTTCCAATAGCGCAGCACGATATATCCCTCTGCTTTCAGCCAAGCGTCGCGTGACTCGTCATGAGCGGCGCGATCCTGATGCTGGCCACCATCCAGTTCGACGATCAGCTTCTTCTCCGAGCAGAAGAAATCCACCACGTAGGGGCCGACGGGCTGCTGGCGGCGGAATTTCAAAGCCATCAGTCGATGCCCCCGCAAACGTGACCACAGCAGGTGTTCGGCATCGGTCTGAGCCGATCTGAGCTGGCGGGCGAAGTTCTCAGCTGTTTCATGTTTGACCTTGGCGGGCGCCACGCGCCTCACCCTCTCCCCAACCCCTCTCCCCTCGAGGGAGAGGGGCTTGTACACACGACACCTGGCTCCCCTCCCCCTTGAGGGGAGGTGGGAGAGAGGGTGGCGATTCCCACGTATTTCATACCGCCGCGCCCGTCTCGTAGTCCAGCGCGATTCGCTCGAACTCGGCCGGAATCCGGGCGATCTTTTCCCGCAGCGCGGCGATGTCCTCCGACTTGTGCTGGCTCTTCCAGCGCCGGGCCTGGGCCAGCAGCGGCATCTGGATGAGGCGGCGGGCGGGGGCGCCCAGCTTCACCAGTTTCATGCCCTGGCGGTAGATCTCCAGCAGGGCGGCCAAGAGGGCGAACTGCCTTTCCGGC
>JBGAST010000124.1:0-1262 GCA_044229575.1 Holophagaceae bacterium
TTGGGTCGTGGGGTCAAAACGGAAGCTGGGAGTTCGCGAACTTCAAGACGAAGTCCCAGACATGCCAGAACCCCTGCTGAAGCTACTGGCGTATGGGAAGCCAGAAGACTACAGAGCCGTGTACGCAGATTTTCAGGTCGAGGCACTTACATCAGACAAACCCGATCACATGCGAATGGTCCGCGTAATTTCAGCATCCAAAATTGTTGTAACCAATGGTAAGGAAATCATCATCATGAAAGATCGCCTCTAGCGCCTAACCCTCCGCTGCACTCGGACCCCGCCTGCACTGCCTTTCGCTCTCTCTCAGCTTCTCGCTTCCTCGGCTTCGTTCAGCACCTCGGTGCAGGCGGGGCCGGTGAGCTTCATTCGTTAGGCCGATACATGTCGTTAGTGCAGCTCCTGGCAGTGCTCGTCCTCCTCGGAGCTTCTGCCCGCTGCTCCTTTCTTCTCGGGGCCCGCTTCGGAATTCTTGGATATATGGCCGGTGTAGTAATTGGCCCTACAGCAATAGTGGGGGCGTACTATCTGCTATCCGGGCTTTCCAAGTTCTTCTGGTTTGGAGTCCCAATCATTCCGACTTGTCGAATCTGCAACACCAAGTCGGATGACTACGAAGCGGTTCGGGTTCCACAAATCCATGTCGCATGGAAGTGCAAGTGCGGGGAGCTATTCCATAAGCGGGGCCGCCGCTTCTATCGGTCAAATGCAACGGGCGATCTAAGCCCTCACCTCAAGTGGGTCCCATTCCTCGGGTGGGTTTCTGACAACCGTACAATTCCACCCTCGGCCTAACCTCCCGTTCAACCCGGACCCAACCGTGCCTCGCTTCCGTCATGCTTTAAACATTCGGCCCACGGTTGGGCCGGTTAACTTCATCCGTTAGGCCGCCGCATGGAATGCCTTGAACCCTGGCTCGAAGTACGACGCGAGGACCGCGCCTCACTTCAGTCCGAGCTGTACCTAGAAGTCGGCAATGACCACCCCCTGTATGGCATTCCGGTAACCGCTCTTGCGAAACGCCAAGACCGTGATGATGTTCTGTTCGCTCTCAAGGATGGATCCGAGAGGGTCGCTGTGGTTCACCTGACTTGGACCACGCCGAATCAAGGGAGCTTCCCCCGCGTCACCTTTCTTCATAGCCTCGACCAATGGTCAAACTCCGTCATGGCCCCAGATCATGCTGAGTTCTCGGCCTAACCCTCCGTTCAACCCGGACCCAACCGTGTCTAGCTTCCGTCATGATTTAGTCGTCCGGCCCA
>JBGAST010000125.1:0-1094 GCA_044229575.1 Holophagaceae bacterium
TTTTCCGGCGGTCTAGACTTCCTCCATCAACCACCGACGGGAGAAGTCATGAACCCTGAGCAACACGAAAGCGATCCGCGGCAACTGCTCGAACAGATGCTGCTCATCCGCGCCTACGAAGAAGCCATCGTCGCCGGCAGCGACGCCGGCAAGGTGCCCGGCACCTGCACTTCGGTCGGCCAGGAAGCGGCCGCCGTCGGCGTCGTCAACGCCCTTGTCGACACCGACCTGATCCTTACCAATCACCGCAGTGCCGGCCATCTGCTGGCGCGCGGCGCCGACCCCGGGCGCCTGCTGGCGGAAGTCATGGGCCGGAGCGACGGCTACTGCCGGGGCCACAGCGGCTCGCTGCACATCTCGGTCAAGGAATTGGGCGTCGTCCTGACCTCGACCATCGTCGGCGCCGAACTGTCGCTCGCCCCGGGCGTCGCGCTGTCGCAGACCATGCTCGGCAAGCCAGGCATCGTCGCCTGCTTCTTCGGCGACGGCGCCGCCTGCGAGGGCAGCTTCCACGAGTCGCTCAACCTCGCCGCGCTGTGGAACCTGCCCATCCTCTACGTCTGCGAGAACAACCAGTGGCAGGCCTTCGTCCATCGCCGCGAAGCCACCAGCCGCGACCACATAGCCGACTGGGCCGCGTCCTACGGCATTCCCGCCAGGACGGTGGACGGCAACGACGTCAGCGCCGTCCTCGACGCCGCCCGGGAAGCCGCGGCCCAGGTGCGCGACAGCGGCCGCCCCTACCTGCTGGAAACCTGGACCTACCGGACCCGCGGCCACTTCGAGCCCGACGACCAGGCCTACGTCGACCCCGCCGAACGCGAAGCCTGGCTGGCGCGCGACCCGATCGCCATGTGCCGCGACCGTCTCGTCGCCACCGGCAGCCTGAGCGAAGCCGCTGCCGCCGCGCTGGCGGCCTGTGGAGGTGAACCGTCCGCCGGTGCCGGTCAGCGGTTCATCGCCGGCATCGCCTCGGTGGCCCCGGGCGTGCGGCCGCTGGCCCCCGGCGCGGCACCGGCCACGGCGACGACGACCGTGGTCGGCAACGACCAGGTGTTCGCCTGGGCCCAGCTGACCTATCCCGACCTGTTCCC
>JBGAST010000126.1:0-1055 GCA_044229575.1 Holophagaceae bacterium
CTCACCAGCGACACCCTGATGATGACGCAGGCGCTGATCGGCTCGCTGCCCATGACGTTCTCGGTGCCCTTCCACAAGGATCTGAAGCGCATGAAGCGGGTCACCACCAAGACCTCCTCCAATGCCGTGCATCTGGCCCCCCTGATCGCCGAATGGCAGGGCACCGGAACGCCGGTACTGCTGTTCGGCGGCCGCCGCGGCCAGGTCATGCAGCTCGACGTCTACGACAACCCCGCCGGCAACTACAACGTCGCGATTGCCGGCACCTCGGGTTCCGGCAAGTCGCTGCTGCTGAACGAGATCGCCGCCGCGTATCTCGGCACCGGCGCCCGGGTCTGGATCATCGACGTCGGCCGCTCCTACGAGAAGGCCTGCCGCAACTTCGGCGGCAGCTTCATCGAGTTCACCGAGAACGCCGCGCTGTCGCTGAATCCCTTCACCCTGGTAGCGGACATCGACGAGGACATGGAACTCCTGCAACCGCTGCTGGCCCAGATGGTCTCCCCGCGCGAGCCCCTCGATGGTTTCCAGTACTCGACGCTCGGTGCGGCGATCAAGAAGGTCTGGAAAGCCAAGGGCAACACCATGCGGGTGTCCGACGTGCACGATCTCCTCGCCACCGGACGACTCGACGAAGACAGCCGCGATGATGACCGCCGCTTGAAGGACCTGGCGGCGATGCTGCACCCCTATACCGCTGACGGCGCCTACGGCAAGTACTTCGAGTCGGACGCAACGATCGACTTCAGTTCCGACTTCATCGTCCTCGAACTCGAAGAACTGAAGGCGAAGAAGGACCTGCAGACCGTGGTGTTGCTGATCATGATGTACCGCATCACCCGCGAGATGTATTTCAGCCGCGAGCGCAAGAAGATCGTCATCATCGACGAAGCCTGGGACCTGCTCTCCGGCGGCGCGACCGCCGAGTTCATCGAGGCGGGCTACCGCCGGGCGCGCAAGTACAAGGGCGCCTTCATGTCGGCGACGCAAGGCGTGGACGACTACTACCGCAACCCTGCAGCCAAGGCGGCGCTCGACAACTCAGACTGGCTGTT
>JBGAST010000127.1:0-1043 GCA_044229575.1 Holophagaceae bacterium
CCTCGTGGTGGACTCGCGCGCCATCGGGCGCTACCGGCTCGTGATCCGCTACCTGCGCACCGAGACCTCCGGCCCGCTCTTCGAGCGCATGAAGGCCCGGCTCGCGGGCATCGCCTCGCACACGGGCATGAGCGGCGTCTTCAAGCTCAGGGGCTCGGACGTCTACCGCGTGGAGTCCATCGAGCGGGTGCCGGGGCCGGTGCTGCCGCCGCCCCCCGAGCGGCGAAACCTGCTCGCCGCCGTGCGCGACTGCGCGCGCAAGATCGGCGGCGTGACGGACCTGCAGGGGCTCCTGGACACGGCGCTCGCGTGCATCGCGGAGAACTTCTCCGTCGACCACGCGATCGTGCTCCTGCGCGACGCGGGCGGCGAGCGCCTCTACACCGTGGCGAGCCGCGGCTACCCCGATTCCGGCGTGGGCTCGGAGATCCCGCTGGGGCACGGCGTGGTCGGCGTGGCGGCGCGCGAGCGCACGCCCATCCGCATCGGCTTCGCGCAGGCCGAGTACGCCTACGGCCGCGCGGTGCGGGAGACGGCGCTGCGCGAGGGCCTGGCCCTCGAGACCGAGATCCCGCTGCCGGGGCTCGCGGAATCGCGAAGCCAGCTCGCCGTGCCCATCGAGGCCTTCGGGCGGCTCCTCGGCGTGCTCTTCGTCGAGGCGGCGGAGGACCTGCGCTTCGGCTACGACGACGAGGATGCGCTGGTCGCGGTGGCCGGCCAGCTCGGCACGGCGATCCACGTGATGCAGTCGGCGGCGGAGCCCGAGGAGGAGGTCCTCGCCCCGGGCGCGGGCGCGCCGGCGCCGGCCGGGCCGCCGCTCGCGGTGCGCCACTTCGCGGAGAACGACTCGATCTTCCTGGGGGGCGACTACCTCATCAAGGGCGTGGCCGGCAGCATCTTCCACGCGCTCGTCTCCGACTACCTCGCCACCGGGCGGACCGAGTTCAGCAACAAGGAGCTGCGCCTGGACCCGCGCGCGAAGCTGCCGGACCTGAGCGACAACCTGGAGGCGCGCCTCATCCTGCTCGCGCGCCGCCTCGACG
>JBGAST010000128.1:0-1039 GCA_044229575.1 Holophagaceae bacterium
CAATCCGAAGCTGCCCATGCTCGCGGATCAGATAGAGGATCGTCGTTTCATACTGTTCATCCGCGGGGTCGGGATCGTACACATTCTCGACGAAGACGACATCGAGTGTGGCCCGTGTGTCCGTGCGCGTGGCGGGCGTGGCGCTGGTCTTGTTCTGCCGGAATGTTTCAGTGGTCACGTCCGGAGTCGCGACCAGCACCCCACCGGGGTTCAGGTGGGCAGCCGCAGTGCGGAACGCCGCCACAAAGTCCGCGAGGCAGGTCATGTACGATATTGCGTCGTCCATCAAGACGGCATCGAACGTGCTGCCGAGCCGGAATGTGCGCATGTCCCCGTGGACAAACGTGCTCTCCGGGTTCAGATGCTTGGCCTGTGCGAGCATGGTGAGACTCAGATCCACGCCGGTGACGCTGAACGTCCTTTTTAGGTTGAAGACGTTCTTGCCGCCGCCGCAGCCGATGTTCAGCAGTGTGCCTGCCGGACGCTTTGCGTGCTGTTCAATCAGACCTGTGACATGGCGGCAGTAGTGCGCGTACTCGTCGGCGGCATCGCCCCACATTGGCCACAGCCATGCCAAGTCCGTGTAAAGACGACTGGTGCTTTCCATTACTGGCCTTCTGCCGAACGGAAAAAGTAAAGCGGCCTGACGCAGTCGGGTCCGCTTGAACGGGGGGTTAGGCAGGCGGGGAACATAGATGTCTTTCGGCGCTTCGTTACGTTTGAGTATTCGGTGGAGCCTTGTAGTTACGAATGTTGGCCCTTGGCTGGACCTATTTTATGCGCTTGAGCACAAGCCGGAGTTCGCGAGCGGTGGACGGCGACACGAGACGACCGCCGAGCCAAAAGTGCACATCATCTGAGCGCTGCTCGACCCACAGGGTGTCACCGCTCAGTCGATAGCGGTAGCTCTCGCTGGCGCCGGTCATGAAGTTTGGGCTCCTTGCTACGACTGGCCAAACGGTTAACGTAGATTCGGTGACGGAATACTTGCCGGAGTTGAAGAGCACCGTCTCGTAGGTCGCAATACGTTCTGCGTCGG
>JBGAST010000129.1:0-1028 GCA_044229575.1 Holophagaceae bacterium
AGCGCCTTGCCGGTGTGGCCGTGGATGTGGTGTTCGACAGCGTGAGTGTGAAGACCACTTTCCAGAAGACATTGAAGGAAAAAGGGATCATCTTCTGCTCGTTCAGCGAGGCGGTACGGGAACATCCTGATCTGGTAAAGAAGTACATCGGCAGCGTGGTGCCACGCACGGACAACTACTTCGCCGCGCTCAACAGCGCCGTGTTCAGCGATGGCAGCTTCTGCTACATCCCGCCAGGAGTACGCTGTCCCATGGAGTTGAGCACCTACTTCCGCATCAACGAGGCCATGACCGGCCAGTTCGAGCGCACCCTGCTGATCGCCGACGAGGGCGCTTACGTGAGCTACCTGGAAGGATGCACCGCCCCCATCCGCGATGAGCACCAGTTGCACGCCGCCGTGGTGGAACTGGTCGCGCTGAAAGACGCGGAGATCAAGTACAGCACCGTCCAGAACTGGTACCCCGGCGACAAGGACGGCAAAGGCGGCATCTACAATTTCGTTACGAAGCGCGGCCTTTGCCTCGGCGATCGCAGCAAGATCAGCTGGACGCAGGTGGAGACCGGATCGGCGATCACCTGGAAGTACCCGAGCTGCGTACTCAAGGGCGACCAGAGCACCGGCGAGTTCTACAGCGTGGCGGTGACGAATAACCGCCAACAGGCCGACACGGGCACCAAGATGACCCACATCGGCAAGGGCACCAAGAGCACCATCGTGAGCAAGGGCATCAGCGCGGGCTTTTCCAACAACAGCTACCGTGGCCTGGTGAAGCTCGGCAAGGGCGCGAAGGGCGCGCGCAACTTCAGCCAGTGCGATTCGCTGCTGCTCGGCGATCGTTGTGGCGCGCATACCTTCCCGTACATCGAGAGCGAGAATCCCAGCGCGATGGTGGAACACGAGGCCACCACGAGCAAGATCGGCGAGGACCAGATCTTCTACCTCAACCAACGTGGCATCGAGACGGAAAAGGCCGTATCACTCATCGTGAACGGCTACTGCAAGGAGGTGCTGAACCAACTGCCGATG
>JBGAST010000012.1:0-85613 GCA_044229575.1 Holophagaceae bacterium
GCCGAGCTTCCCGTGAATGGCGCGCTGGCTGAAGCCTTTGAGGCCCTTCTCGAGGATGAAGGCGGTGATGCCCTTCTGCTTCTTCGAGGCGTCGGTGACGGCGAGGATGACGAAGACGTCGCCGACGGTGCCCTGGGTGATGAACATCTTCGAGCCGTTGAGGATCCAGCGATCGCCCTTCTTCACCGCGGTGGTGCGCAGGCCCGCCGCGTCCGATCCGCTCCGGCGTCGGGGCCTCCTCCACCAGGTGCTTCGCCAGCCCCATGGCCCGGGCGGCGAGCTCCCGGGCCCCCTGGTGCAGTTCCACGTCCCCCTTCACGAAGGCGACGTTGCGCTCCATGTCCTCGGCGGTCCAGCCCCGGCTGTGGGCGATGTAGGGGAACTGGGGGAAGAGGAAGCCGAGCTCCCCGAAGAAGCCCAGCAGCTGCCCTGCCACCGCCTGGATGTTGTCCTGGCCGCCGGTGATGATGAAGGCCGCCACCTTGTTGCGGATGAGCACCTTGTCCGCGATGGTGGTCTGGTTCTGGATGCAGTTCATGCGCTCGGCCATGCGGTAGTAGAGGGAGCTGGCGGCCCCCCAGCGGATGGGCGTGGCCAGCAGGATCACGTCGCCCCAGTGCACGAGGGCCTCGTAGACCTGGTCCATCTGGTCCTGGTCGTCCATCTGCGTGATGGAGCAGGGCCATGTGCAGGCCCGGGCGCTCTTGGAGTAGTAGCCCTCGCAGGCCCGGAACGCGAGGTCGTTGAGCTTGATGAGCCGGGTCTCGGCCCCCAGCACCTCCGCGTGCGCCAGGGCCGACTCCAGCAGGGCGTCGGAGGTCGAGAAGCGCGGGTTCGCCTTGTCCATCACCGTGGTGGAGAGGCCCACCACCCGCAGGGAGCCGGCCTGCCGCACCACGGGCCGGGCGAGAGGATGGGGCGGGTGGGGCTTTCTCGACCGCGGCGTGCCGGAGCCCAGGTCCACCCAGACGCGGCCCTCCTCCACCTTCACGGGATAGGCGGGCACCGCGTCCTCCTCGAAGCCCGGTTCCCCGCACCCCGTGCGGGCGTGGAACTTCCAGTTGTGCCACGGACAGACCACGTAGTCGCCGTCCAGCCGGCCCTCCCCCAGGGGCCCGCCGGCGTGGTTGCAGGTACCGGACACCGCGCTAAAGCGGCCCTCCACACAGGACAGGGCCAGGGCCGTCCGCCCCGCCTTCACCGTCTGGAGGGGCCTGCCCGCGAAGGCCTCCACGGGGCCGAGGTCATGCCACTGAGGTTCGGCCATGTAATCTCCTGTTGCGGGGTCACAAAGGTGGGTTGATGGTGCGTCCAAGGCCGTGACACCCCAACACGAACCGGAGGCGGGCCGATGCATTCTGATCCCTGGATGTCCCTCGGCGCGGTTTCCGCCGACGCCCTGAGGCAGGCCCGGCGGGAACTCCACCGGGCGGTGCAGCTGGCGGCCTGCGCGGGCCAGTCCCTCCTCCCGAAGCGCCCCGACGACAGTCAGATGGCCCTGGCCTGGAAGGACGGCGTCCTCCTGGGCGAACCCCTGCCCGGCAGCGCAAGGGTGGGCCTGGGCCTGGCGGACCTGGCGCTGGAAGTGCGGGACGCCCGGGGCGGGCTCGCCGGCCGCCTGCCCCTCGAGGGCCGCACTCAGGAAGAGGCGCTGAAGTGGGTGATCGTCCGCCTGGGCGGTTCCGGCGTGGACACCTCGGCCCTGAAGGCGGAGATGCCCTATGAGATGCCCGGGCACCTGATGGCCAGGGACGCGCCCTATTCCGCCGAATCCTCCGAGCCCCTGGAAGCGCTGGCGGCCTGGTACCGGGCCGCCGCGGAGACCCTCGCCGCCCTCGCGGCCGACCGTTCCGACGCCTCGCCCCTGCGCTGCTGGCCCCACCACTTCGACCTCGCGGTGCTCTTCAGCCTCGACGCCCTGGTGGTGCCGCCGGTCCTGGCCGACGGGACGACGGGGGACGAGGTGGTGGAGGTCCTCGACGACGACGGTGGCGACAGCGGGATCACGGCTTCCCGGGCGCCCGTGGCGAAGGAGCCCATCGCCGAAGAAAGCGGCCGCACCATCGGCGCCGGCCTCAGCCCCGGCGACGGCAGCTACGACGAACCCTACTTCTACGTCACGCCCTGGCCCTACCCGAACGGCAAGGCCTTCCCCGAACTGCCCGCCGGCCACTGGCACCGGGAAGGGTGGACGGGGGCCGTGCTGACGGGATCGGAGCTGGCCGCGGCGGGGGGCTACGCCAAGGACCAGACGATGGCCTTCCTCGTTGCGGCTGTGGCGGGGTGCGAAGCGCTGCTGGGCTGAGGGTCAGCGCTTGCGCTGGCTCGCCAGGATGATCATCTCCCGCAGGGTCTTGGCCATGACGATGGCGGAGACGCCGGTGGGATCGTAGTGGGGCGCGAGCTCCAGGCAGTCCATGCCCACGAGGCGGCGGCCCTTGAGCTGCTTGAGGCCACCGATGAAGGTGGCGTAGTCGATGCCGCCGGGCTCGGGGGTGCCCGTTCCGGGATAGATGCTGGGGTCCAGCACGTCCATGTCGCAGGTGAGGTAGACGGGCCGGTCGCCGAGGCTGTCCAGCACCTTGGCGATCTCCTCCTTGGTGAAGGGATGCAGGGTCCCGTGCTCCTGGGCGATCTCCCACTCCTCCTTCGACCCGCTGCGGATGCCGAATTGGAAGAGGTTCTCGAAGCCGATGCGGTCGGCGACGCGGCCCAGGATGGTCGCGTGGGTCCACTCGTCCCCCCAGAGGTCCGGGCGCAGGTCGGCGTGGGCGTCGAAGTGGATGACGGCGAGGTCGGGATGGTCGTGGTGGGCGGCCATGATCAGCGGGTAGGCCAGCAGGTGCTCGCCCCCGAAGGCGATGGGGAACTGGCCCTTGCCCCGGATCTCCCGCACGGCGGAGGCGATGTCCTCCAGCACCCGGCCCTTCTGCCCCGGCGGCAGGAAGAGGTCGCCGTAGTCCGCGTACTTGAGGTCCAGCAGCGTGGCCTGCTGGTAGAAGCTGAACTCCTCCATCCCGAAGGAGGCCTCCCGCACCGCGAAGCCGGCGAAGCGCGAGCCCGCCTTGAAGGACGAGGTCCCGTCCCAGCAGACGCCGAAGAGGGCGATGTCGGCCTCCTCGGGTTCGCAGGAACCCAGGAAGAAGGGGGCGACGAATTCGTGGGTGGGACTGGTGGGGGGGAGATCGTGCATGGGGAGGCATCCTTGAAGGTTCCAGCGTAGCAAGGGCGGGAGGAGGGTTCCTCCCATGAGCCTGCCTCGAAGCAGGGACAA
Source organism: Holophagaceae bacterium (assembly GCA_044229575.1). Classification (GTDB taxonomy): domain Bacteria; phylum Acidobacteriota; class Holophagae; order Holophagales; family Holophagaceae; genus JADJVL01. Next base: position 3,275 of record JBGAST010000012.1, read on the forward strand.
TCCGCGCGGATGGGCTGTTCTTTTAAGAGGAGCACCCTTTCAGATTCGCGTCCGCGCCCTTGGCGGACGCGGATCTGGAAGGGTGCCAGAGCGCGCAGCGCGAGTGGCAGAAATGGCCGGGACGAACGGCTCTGATCGGCCTCGAGGCCTATCCGATCGATGGGATGGCCTTGAGGCTGATCAATACTGCCGTTCCCGGACCCGTCTGCCACTCGCGCTGCGCGCTCTGGCACCTCGATCCGCGAGCGCCGAAGGGCGCGGCGCTCGTGGATCGAGGTGCTCCTGGAACTTCAACTTCCACTTCAAATTCCACTACAAATTCAAATTCAACCCATCCTGGATTCCGGCTTCATCCCGGGGCGGCCCCTCACTTCTTCTTCGCCACGGCCGTGCCGCCCGTCATGTCCCTCAACGCCAGCTGCCCCTGCCGGCCGTAATCGATGGCCTCGCCCAGAATCCTTGCGGCCTCCTGGGGCGCGTGGAAGCCCATGGAGTTCTCCGCGTTGACGAAGTCCACCCGCCACTGGGCCTTGCGCTGGAGTTCGAAGACGGCAGTCAGCTTCTCCTCGGGCACGCCGGCCTTCTTGGCGGCGTCCAGCTCCCTAATGAGGGCGACGACGGCGTCCTCGGCGCGGTTCATGAGGGCGTGGGTGCGCTCCTGGATGGCTTCGACGCGGGATTTCAGCTCCTCCTCGGGGAAGCGGTGGCAGGTCTGGCAGGCGCGGCTGATGTTCAGCAGGGGGCTGCGGACGTGGTGGTCGCTGATCTTGATGGCGCCCTCCCGCTGGTAGGGCATGTGGCAGTCGGCGCAGGAGACGCCGGAGCGGGCGTGGACGCCCTGGCTCCACATCTCGAATTCGGGATGCTGGGCCTTGAGGACCTCGGCGCCGGTCCTGGCGTGCTTCCAGTCGAAGAAGCGGTGGCCATCGGGGAACTTGAACTCGTTGTAGGCGGCTTCGATCTGTTCGACCTTGAGGCCCTTGCTCCAGGGGAAGAAGAGGGTCGTCTTGGGGCCGCAGTAATACTCCACGTGGCACTGCCCGCAGACCATGGACCGCAGCTCCTGGCGCGAGGCGTCCCGGTTGGCGTCGTAGGCGAGGGCCTTGTCGCCCTTCCGCCACTTCTCGATGGAAGGCAGGTGGGGCACGGGCTCGCCGCTCTTCGCCAGGGCGTCGATGCCCCGGAGGAAGCCGGGCTTGGTGACCCGCAGGGCCATGGTCTTCGGATCATGGCAGTCGATGCAGGCCACGGGATGCTTCACCAGCTTGGTGGCCTCGTTGTAGGGCAGCTTGCAGACCTCCTCGAAGCCCTTCATGAGCTGGGCCTGGGCATTGGGGCTCGTGAAGGCCTCGTCCAGGGTGCCCGGCGCGCCGTTCTTGATCCCGAACTCCCGGAAGGCCACGGTGTTCGACGCGTGGCAGTGGAGGCAGGAGCCCGGCTGCTTGCGCTCCGTGACCCGCTTGGTGACCCGCTGGTCGTCCAGCATGTAGGCGTGGCCCTGGCGCTGGTTGAAGTCGATGGCGAAGGCGTAGCCGTCGAAGATCTCCACCAGGCGCGGATCCTCGGCGATGCGGCTCTTGGGCAGGCCTTCGCTGCCGGCGCCGCCGTACCTGGTGCCGTACTTCTCGGCGGTGCGCTGGTAGCCGTCGTACTGGCGCGGGAAGTTCTTGCCCCACTCGGCGGGGTCCACGGTCCTCTCATCGAGGTCCACGACCCGCAGCACCGTCTGCCGCGCTTCGGCCTTGCGGGTGGAGACGCTCTGGTACAGCGCCATCACGAGGATGGTGCCCAGGGCCGCGGCGCCGGCGATGAGGCCCATGCGCACGCCGGGGCGGGAGAGGAAGGGCGCGGGTTGGTCGGTCATGTCGGACTCCGTTCGGGTCAGGGGTCATCGGATGGGGTCAGCGGACGGGGCCGTGGCCCACGTCCTGGTGGCATTTCACGCAGCCGTAGAGGTCGGCCTTCAGGCTCGGATCCGTGGCCACGCCCAGGGTGCCGTGGGCCGTGATCTCGTCGGTGATCTCGGCGTGGCAGCGCCGGCAGTTGGCCTCCAGCACCTTCGCGTTGCCGGGCTTGATGCGGATGGGCTCCTTGAAGTCCATGAACGTGAAGGCCTTCGAGTGGTGCCAGCCGTTGCTGGCCTTCACGAAGAGCTTGTGCACCACGTTGTCGTGGGGCAGGTGGCAGTCGTTGCAGGTGGCGACCGCGTGGTGCGGGCTCTTGCGCCAGCCGTCGTGCTGCTCCCGCATCACGTGGCAGTTCACGCAGACGGCGGGATCGTTGGAGAGGTAGCTGGTGCCCTGGGCCGACACGAAGGTGAAGAGGCCCGAGCCCGCGAAGATCCCCACGAGGATGCTGGCGCTGAGGCCGAGCAGGAGGAGCGGTCGCGGTGCGCTCATGGGCGGGGTTCCTGGTCCGGGGAGGTGCCGGTCGCGGCGCCTCGGGATGCTTCGACCTTAGTTTCGGAGGACTTGATCCGCAAACGATCTTAATCACACCTTGTCGATTTCCGACAAGAGCTGTCCGCAATGAGCGGCGATGCGATGATGGACCGATGCACGAGATCACCGGCAAGCCCCACATGGACTACCCCGCCCGTGTCCCGCTCAAGGTCATCGGGCGCCAGGAGGAGCTGAAGGCCGAGATGGTGCTGGCCCTCATCCTGGAGCACCTCGGGCCCCAGGAGGGCGAGGACGCCCAGCACCACGTCAACTGCAGGGGCGCCTTCATCAGCTACACCTTCTGGGTCACCCTGCCCCACGAACACGCCGAACTGCCCCTGCGGGAGGCCATCGCCAAGCTCCCGGGGCACGTGATGCAGCTGTAGGCGGGTTCAGGCTTCGGGCCCCGGGCTGCATTGCTGGATTCGGCGGGCCCAAGGCCTGACGTCCCATTCCGGCGATGCGGGACCTCTGTGCAATCCAGGCCGCGGCTCTGAACCCCGGACCTGAAGGAAAGGAATGGCGACGCCACGCCCAACAATGAAGCCTGAGGCCTGGAGCCGGCTACGGCCGCAGCGTCCCCATCATGCGGGGGTACGGGATCGTCTCCCGCACGTGGGGCAGCTTGCAGATCCACGCCACGGCGCGCTCCAGGCCCATGCCGAAGCCCGCGTGCTGCACGCCCCCGAAGCGGCGCACGTCCAGGTACCACTCGTAGTCCTTCTGGTCCAGGCCGTGGTGCTGGATCTGGTCCAGGAGGTACTGCAGGTCGATGGCGCGCTCGCCGCCGCCGATGACCTCGCCGTAGCCTTCGGGGGCCAGCAGGTCCGCGCCCATGGCCAGGTCCGGGTTCTCCCGGTCGTACTCCATGTAGAAGGCCTTGAAGCTCTTGGGGAAGCGGTGCACCCAGAGGGGCCGGTCCATGGCGTTCATGAGGATGGTCTCGTCGTCGTTGCCGAAGTCCTCGCCCCAGTTGATGTCGCTGCCCAGCTCCTTGAGCTTCGCCACGCTCTCCGTGTAGCTCATGCGGGCAAATCCGAGGTTCAGGGCCGCTTCGAGGGGCGCCGTGTCCCGCTCCAGGATCTTCAGCTCTTCCACGCGATCCGTGAGCACCCGCTGAAGGATGAACTTCACCATGCGCTCGCCGAGGACCATGACGTCCTCCAGGCCCGCGAAGGCCATTTCCGGCTCCACCATCCAGAATTCCGTCAGATGGCGGCGGGTCTTGCTCTTCTCGGCGCGGAAGGTGGGCCCGAAGCAGTAGGTCTTGCCGAAGGCCGGCACGCCGGGCTCCTGGTAGAGCTGGCCGCTCTGGCTCAGGAAGGCGACGCCTTCGTGGAAGTACTCCGTGGCGAACAGCGTGCTGGTTCCCTCGCAGGCCGAGGGCGTGAGGATCGGCGCGTCCAGCAGGGTGAAGCCGTCCTCGTCGAAGAAATCGCGGATGGCCTTCGAGATGGTGTGGCGGATGCGGATGATGGCCCACTGCCGCTTGCTGCGCAGCCACAGGGTCCGGTTCTCCATGAGGAACTCGATGCCGTGGTCCTTGGGGGTGATGGGGAAGTCCACGCTCCCCGCCAGGAGCTGCAGGCTCTTCACGAGGATCTCCGGCTCGCCGGTCTTGGGGTGGGTCTGGACGAGGCCCTTGAGGGAGATCGCCGATTCCTGGGTGAGCTGGCCCGCGGCCTCGTAGCTGGCGGGATCGGCCTCCGCGGCGCCGACGACGCACTGCACGAAGCCCGAGCCGTCCCGCAGGTCGATGAAGCGGGTCTTGGACGTGCGCACGTTGCGCACCCAGCCCCGGAGGGAGACTTCCTCTCCCACGTGGGACTTCAGGTGGCGGACTTCAGTGAAGGCGGCGGACACGTCGGACTCCGGGACGAATCCTCCATTGTGCCCGGAGCGGCCGGGCCGCTCCAGGCTTCAGGCTTCAGGCTCCAGGCTTCAGGCTTCAGAACGGGATGTCGTCGTCGAAGCCGCCACCGCCCACCGCGGGGGCCGGGGGCATGTCCTCGTAGTCGTGGTGGCCTGCCGGGGCCCGGTCCATCCCGCGATCGGGGGCGCGCTCGCCGGAGCGGGGGGCGTAGTCGCCCCGGGGGGCGCCATCGTCCATGCGGCCCAGCATCACGAAGTTGTCGCAGCGGATGTCGCAGGCGGTCTTCTTCACGCCGGCCTGGTCCGTGTACTCCCGGTACTGGATGCGGCCCTCCACCAGGATCTGCTTGCCCTTGCGGAGGTACTTCTCGGCGATCTCGGCCTGCTTGCCCCAGACCACCACGTTGTGCCACTCGGTCTTGCTCTGCTTCTCCCCCTGGGCGTTCTTCCACGTCTCCGTGGTGGCCAGGCTGAAGCGGCACACGGGCTGGCCCGAGGTGGTCATTTTCAGTTCGGGATCCTTTCCCAGGTTCCCGATGAGCATCACTTTGTTCAACGATCCGGACATGTTGGCTCCTCCGGCGGGCTTCCGCCGCTCAAAACCCGTTTCTCAGACCATCTGAGGGGGTGTAGGGTGTCCATGATCTCTTCGGAGCCCCCCATGTCAAGCACCTCCGGCGTCCGCCTGCTCATCAGCTGCAGGAACAAGACCTTGGCGACGAGGCACTGCGTCCCCGCCATCCACGTGGCGGGCTGGCACGGCCCCATCCAGCTGGTGCACCCCGGCGACCCGGTGCCGGATTTCGAAGGCGTGGTGGGCATGCTGATCACCGGCGGCGGCGACATCCATCCCCGGAACTGGGACGAGGCCGAGCCCGTGCATCCCAAGGCCGAGGTGGACGGCCCCCGGGACGAGTTCGAAATCCCCCTCGTCAAGGTCGCCTGGGACCGCAAGATCCCCATCCTCGGCATCTGCCGGGGCGGCCAGATCCTCAACGTGGCCCTGGGCGGCTCCCTCATCCAGGACGTGCCGGACTATTTCGGCTGCGACCCCGGCCTCCACCGCCACGGCAGCGAGGAGGTCCCCGAAGTGCGGCACCCGGTGTCGGTGACCCACAATTCCCGGCTCTTCCACATGATGGGGGGCGCCTCCATCCCGGTGAACAGCCGCCACCACCAGGCCGTGAAGGCCGTGGCGCCGGACCTGCGGGCCGTGGCCTTCCACGCCGAGACCCTGAAAAACGGCGTGCCCCTCATCGAGGCCATCGAGGCCAAGGATCCGGACCGCTGGGCGATCGGCGTCCAGTGGCACCCGGAGAACCTGGTGGAGATGGGCAACTCGGCGGGATCGGCCGCCCGGGGCCTCTTCCACGGCTTCGTGCAGGCGCTCCAGGACAGCGTCTACCAGGCCAAGGCCGCCCAGCTGGAGGAGGTGAAGGCTTGACGGACGCCGCCCGCTTCGAGATCCGGGACCGCGTCGGCATCCTGACCCTCAACCGGCCCGACAAGCTCAACGCCCTGGTGCCGGCCATGGAGCCCGCCTTCCTGGAGGCCCTGCGCGCCGGCGCCACGCCGGCGGTGAAGGCGCTGGTGCTGCGGGGCGAGGGCCGGGCCTTCTGCGCCGGGGGCGACATCGGCTGGATCCTGGAGAACCTGCAGGCCGGCCGCATCGAGGAGCTGAAGGCCCTGCTGCGCCTGGGGAGCACGGTGGCCCACGGATTGAAGACCCTGCCCGTGCCCGTCGTCGCGGTGGTCCAGGGCCCCTGCGCCGGCGCCGGGATGAGCCTGGCGCTCTCCGCGGACCTGCGCATCGCCACCCCCGACGCCAAGTTCAGCATGGCCTTCGTGAAGCTGGCCCTCCATCCCGACTGGGGCGGCAGCGTGATGCTGCAGCAGCTGGTGAACCCTTCCATCGCCCTCGAGCTCATGCTCACCGGCGACCCCATCGACGCCGAGCGCGCCCACGCCCTGGGCCTGGTGAACCGGATCGTGGACGCCGAGGTGCTGGAGGACGTCGTGAAGGTCATGGCCCAGCGCCTGGCCCACGGCCCCGCCGGCGCCTTCGCCCGCATCAAGCGGAGCGCCCTGCGCAACGCGGGCCACACGCCGGAGAGCCTCCTGGCCCTGCTGGAGGAGGAAGGCCGCCAGATGGCGGAGGCCATCCAGAGCGGGGACGCCCGGGAAGGGCTGACGGCCTTCCTGGAAAAGCGGGCTCCGAGGTTCGCGTGAGCGGCGAGGTGGAGGCGAAGCCGAACCTGCACATCTCCAAGCACCGGCTCGAGGCCCTGGTGGACGGCGTCTTCGCCATCGCCATGACCATCCTCATCCTCGAGGTGAAGGTGCCCCACCTCGAATCGCCGCGCTCCGCCGCCGAGCTCGCGGAGCGGCTGGCCCACGACGGTCCCACCATCGCGGCCTACTTCTTCAGCTTCGGGCTGCTGGGGGTCTTCTGGGTCTGGCACCACCGCCTGGCGCGCCTCATCGGCAGCCTGGACGTGCCCCTCCTCGCCCTGAGCCTGCTCTTCCTCAGCCTGGTGAGCTTCTTCCCCTTCGCGGCGGCCCTGCTGGGCCGCTACGTCATGAACCCGGTCTCCCCCGCCGTCTACCTGCCGGTGGTCGGCCTCATCCTCGCCAGCCAGCTCGCGACCCTCGAGCTGGCCCGGAGCCGGGGTCGGCTGGATCCGGACGTGCCGGCCCTGGAGATCCTGGCGGCGCGGAAACGCAATGGGCGCGGACTCGCGATCTTCATGCTGGCGAACATCCCCAGCGCCCTGCGCTTCGGCCTGCTCCCCGGTGCGGTCTGCCTGGTCCTGGGCGTGCTGCTCCTCCTCTGGGTGTGGCGGATGGAATGAAGTCCGCCGCGGGGGCAGGGAAGCTCCCGGGCGCGGCCTTCCTGCTCCTCGCCCTGGCCGCCGTCCTGCTGCGGGCGCGGTGGCCCGGCGCCGCGTGGCTGGGACGCCCGGTCCACCTCTGGCTGGGCGGCCTGCTCCTCGCCGGCCTCGCCCTGCGCCTCGGGATGCTGGCGGCCGCCTGGCGCCGCGGCCGCCTGCCCGGCACGCGGCTGCTGCTGCCCGCCGTGATCCTCGTGGAAGGCCTCGGCCTGGCGATGCAGCCGGGTCCTCGCGGGCAGCTCGTCCGCACCGCCACGGCGGTGGCCCTTGAGATTGTCCTCTTCGGCCTGGCCCTGCGGGCCTGGCTTCGCCGGCCGAAGGCCGCCGGCGGACTTCCGGAGGATGCCCTGATCCCCGCCTTCCAGGCCTTCCTCCCCCCGGGCCTCGCCCGCATGACCGCCCTGGAGCTGGTGCTCGCCGGCGGGGCCCTCCGCTTCCTCGCGGGGGGCTGGCGGCGGCGGGATCCGGAGGGCTTCGGCTACACGGGGAAGGCGAGCCTCGGCGCGGTGCTGCCCATCCTGCCCCTCCTCGCCATCGGCGATGTGCTGCTCCTGGAGGTGCTCACGCGCCATTCCTCGCCCTGGCTGCGCTTCGGCCTCCACGCCGCCGGACTCTACGGCTTCCTGTGGATCACGGGCCTTTGGGCTTCCATGCGGGCACGGCCCCACACGGTGAAGGACGGCCTCGCCACCTTCCACCACGGCCTGCTGGGCTCCCTCACGGTCCCCGTGACGGGGATCGAGGGCGTGGAGGCCATGCCCGCCTTCAAGGACGACTGGGCGAGGCTCGCCTTCCTGCGGGGCGTCATCCAGCTGCAGACGCCGGGTCCGGCCCAGATGCTGCTCAAGCTGAAGGAGCCCGTCGCGCCGGTGGGCCTGCTGGGGCCGGGAAGGGCGCGGGAGCGGGTGCTCATCGGGGTGGACGAGCCGGAGGCGCTGCGGCGGGCCTTGAGCCTCTGACGGTTCCCCTACACCCGCGGCATGAACGCCGACCGCCCCTGCAGGTGCAGCTGCCTGGCCGCCGCCTCCCGGCCCTGGACGAGGATGCCCTCCACCAGCCAAGGACCCGCCTCCCGCACCGGGGCGGCGCCGCAGTGGCGGCAGCGCTCCTCCTGGAAGGCGATGCCGCCCCCGCAGCTCCCGCAGACGGATTCCGCGCCGCGGTCGGGACGGCCCGTGGGGCGCAGGCTCCACCACTCGAGGAAGGGCGCGAGCTCATGGCCGTCGTCGACCTCCTCGTCGTAGGGCGCGGCGCGGCGGCGGCCCTCCACCCGCAGGGCCGCCCAGTCCGAGGTGTCGCCGAGGGCCTGCAGGCGGACGGCGGTGACCTCCACGTGCTCGAAGCGTGTGCCGAGGCCGCGGCCCCGGCGGCTCATTTCGAGGCGGGCCAGGCCGCCCCGCAGGTCCTCATCCATCCAGGTGCCCAGGTTCGCCCAGGCGCGGGTCTCGTAGGCCCAGGCCAGCTGGGCGGGCCGCGGAAGGACCCATTGGCGCAGGCGCTCCGGCGTCCAGCCCGGAGCCATCGCATGCAGGCGCGACACCGCGGCGGGCAGCTCCTCCAGCCAGGCCCCGAAGGGCGTTTCGCAGAAGGCGCAGGCTCCGGCGCCGAGGCCGAGGAGGGGCCGGCGGCAGTGGGGGCACTCGCCGTCCTGGTCGAGGCGGATGGAGGTCGCCCGCACGGCGTCCGGATCAAACTCCCCGGGGGGCGCGGCCTGCTGGACGAGCCGCCCCAGCGGGTCCTTGGGCTGGGGATCCATTCAGACTCCCCCGTGGGGCGCGGTGCCCAGGATGCGCGTCTGGGCCGCCTCGATGAGTTCCTTGACGCGCCGCGCGTCGGCCTTGGAATGGCCGTGGCTTTCGATGTCATCGCTGCCGCCGGTGCTTTCGATGCGGATGTCGGACCACACGAGGCCCGTCTCGATGCGCACGGAAGCCACGCGGCTGAGGTGGATGCTCATCTCGTTGAGGGCGAACCAGCGCCGCTTGCGGCGGATCACCGAGTTCTCCGTCACCTCGAGGATGGTGCGGAAGAGGAAGTTGCCCTTGGTGAGGCGGCTCGCCTTGAAGATCTCAGAGGCCATGGGGGGGATTCTCCAGGTGGGGCGTGGACTGGGCCGCGGCGCGGACGGAGGCCTCGCCGCCGTCCCGGAGGGCGGTGTCGGCGAGGAAGGCGAGGTTCGGATTCAGTTCCTTGCAGCGCCGCAGGGAGGATTCGGCGGCGGCCTGCAGGCGGGGCCGCTGGGCAGCGGCGGCCCGGCGGGCCGCCAGGAGCTGCAGGCGCCCCAGCAGCAGGGCCGCCTCCGCGTCCCCGGAGCCCGCGAGGACCGAGATGTCCCTGGCCAGGGCCTCGAAGCGGGCTCCGTCCCAGGCCGGCGCGGCCCGCAGCTCCGCCAGGCGGACCCGGAGCAGGATGCGCTGGTTGTCGCTGCGGCCGGGCCGGAGCCGGGCGGTCTCCTCCATGCGGCTCCGGGCCTCCCGCAGCTCGGCGGCCGCATCGGCGCCCCGGCGCAGGAGCCATTCCGCCCGCAGGAGGGCCGTGCGGCCCAGCACGGGATGCACGTAGGCGGCCCGGGGGGGCGCGTCCAGGAGGGCCGCGAGGCCCAGCTCTCGGCAGCGCGCCAGCTCCCCGGAGGGATCCTGGCCCCGGGACAGCTTGTACTCCGCCAGGGCGAGCTTCACGTCCGCGAGGTTGGTCTTCGTGAAGAAGTAGGAGGGCATCAGCCGGTTCGCCTCCGCGAACAGGCGCTCCGCCGCGGCGTCCACCGGAGCCGGGTCGCCGCCGCGCCAGAGCAGGGACTGGGCCCGGATGGACAGGACCCAGATCAGGTCCGAAAGGGGCTGGCCGCTGGGCTTGAGGCGGGCGCTCTCCCGGTAGTGGGCCTCCGACTGGGCGACGGAGGCTTCCGGATCCACGCCGCTCCGCAGTTCGAACAGGGCCTGGGTCGTGTAGCAGTTGCCCATGCGGAGGTGCAGGGTGGGCGCCTCCTCCGGGTGCTTCAAGCCCCGTTCCAGGGCCGCGAGGCTGTGGGAGAGGGCGCGGCGGGGGTCCAGCCCCTCGATCTCGTCCTCGGCGGCCCAGCGCCACCAGAGGAAGGCGAGGGCCGCGAGCACCTCGTTGGAGTCCGGGGCCAGGCGCAGGGCGTCCTCGGCCGCCGTGACTCCCAGCTGCAGCTCCGGCCGCAGGGACCGGCCGAACTGGCGCTCCGAGGGCGCCCAGTGGAGGTGCACCGCGGCGCGGTTCAGGCGCGAGAGCCAGCTCCCGGGACGGAGCTCTTCCGCCTCGTCGCAGGCCGCCAGGGCCCGCGCGCGGTCCGCCGGATCGGCCGTCCCGCTGGAGGTGCGGACCCGGATCCATTCCGCCAGGCGCCGGGCCTCCAGCAGGTAGACGGAAGGCGCGCTGCGGCCGATCTCCCGGGCCTTGGCCAGGTCCGCCGCGGCTTCGCGGAGGTGCGCCTCCGCCTGGACCAGCCGCTTCCCTTCGAAATCCTCGTCGGCCTGCACCATCCGGATCTCGGCCTTCAGGGAAAGGGCTTCGAAGAGCCAGGGCTGGGCGAGGTAGGCCTCGTCCGCCAGGCCCAGGGCCTCTTCGTGGCGGCCTTCGGTGAGGGCCAGCTCCGCCGCCGCCAGCTCCGAGGGGCGCAGGGAGGCGGGGGGGATCGCCCGCAGCAGCTCCTGGGCGGGCTTGCGGAGGGTTTCATCCAGGAGCCGGCGCCGCTCCTCCCGGCCCACTCCGCTCAGGGGCGCGAGGGCGCGGCGATAGAGGGCCGCCTTCACCAGGCCGAGCTCCCCGCCGACCTCCGGGCCGCGGTACCCCGATTCCCAGGCCTTGGACAGTTCCTGGTGGGCCTCCTCCAGGTCCCCGAGGGCCCGGTGGGCGCGGCCCAGGGCCAGCAGGCCGGGCCCTTCCGCCTCCCGGCCCTGGCGTTCCATGTCCGCCCGCAGCCTCACCAGGGTGCGGCGCACCTCGTCCTCCGTGCGGGAGACGTCGTGCTTGGGCAGGGCGTAGGCCTTGGCCAGCAGCACCTCGATGCGCTCCCCCTCGGCCCCGAAGACCCGCGCGGCCCGGGCCTGGGCGCGGCTGCGCACCAGGGCCAGGGTGGCCCAGCCGCCGGTGCCGGCGAGGAGGACGAGGGAGATCGCCGCGATGCCCCCCGCCAGCTTGTTGCGGCGGAACCAACGGCGCGCCCGGTCCGTCCGGGAGGGCGGCCGCGCGGAGATGGGCTCGCCCTCCAGGTAGCGGTCGAAGTCCTGGGCCAGGGCCTTGGCGCTGTCGTAGCGGGCGTTCGGCTCCTTCTCCAGGGCCTTGAGGAGGATGGTCTCCAGGTCGGGGGGCAGGTCCTTGTTGAGGCTCCGGGGCTTGGGGGGTTCCGTTTCCGCCGCGGCCCGCAGCACTTCGAGGGGATGCTCGCCTTCGAAGGGCGCCCGGCCGCAGAGGATCTCGTAGAAGGTCACCCCGAGGGAATAGACGTCGCTGCGCCGGTCCAGGGTCAGGCCCCGCCACTGCTCGGGGCTCATGTACTTGGGGGTGCCCACGGCGTGGCCCGCCATGGTGAGGCCGCTGCTCTCCCGGGTGAGGGCGAGGCCGAAGTCCAGCACGATGGGCCGCCAGGCGCCTTCCGGATTCCGCTCCAGCATGATGTTGCTGGGCTTGAGGTCCCGGTGGATGATGCCCAGGCGATGGGCGGCGTGGACCCCTTCGCAGACCTGGGCGGCGATGCGCACCTTCTGCTCCAGGTCCAGCATGGAGGCCCCGTCCCGCAGGGTGGAACCGTCCACGAACTGCATGGCGATGTAGGGCTGGCCGCCCTCCTCCCCGACCCGGTAGACCTTGGCCACGCAGGGGTGCTCGATGCGCGCCTGGGCCCGGGCCTCGTTGAGGAAGCGCTCGAGGGTGGTCGGGTCCTGGCGCTGGAGGATCTTGAGGGCCACGGGCCGTCCCAGGTCCGGATCGATGGCCCGGAAGACCCGGCCCACGCTGCCTTCCCCAAGGAGCCCGAGGATGCGGTAGGGGCCCCAGGGCTCCCCTTCCACCACGCCGGCGGCCTTGGCCCAGATGCGGAACTCCCCGCTATCGGCGGCGGGCACGGCCCGGATGGGCCCGGAGCCCGTCGCCACGGTCCGGTCCGGCATCTTGGGCATGTCCTGGGTCATGTCCAGGAAGCGCCCCATCTCCGCCCGGGCGTCCCGCTCCAGGCTCTTCACGTAGTCTGAATCCAGGAACTGCAGTTCCACCAGGCGTTTCAGGGCCAGGGCCGGGTCCCGGTCCAGCAGCTCCTCCAGCTCCTTGCCCAGGGTCCCATGGCGCAGCCAGCCCCGCCGGAAGGCAAGGTACAGCATGCGGTCTTCCAGGTGGCGGCGGAGCATCGGCGCAACCAGTTTAGCCGTCGTTATGAGGCTGCCTTTTCGTTAGATCCATAAAACGGCATAAGGGGCCCTAACAGCACAACCAGCAGGGCCCTGGTTGTCCTGTAAGGGCCCCTAATCGGTGATCCTGGAACGGTGCCGTCAGCCCTCCCCATCGATGCCCTCCTGCCGTCCGCCCTGCGGGCCCTGGAATCCGACCCCAGCCTCGTGCTGACGGCGGAGCCCGGGGCCGGAAAGACCACGCGCCTGCCCCGGGCCCTGCTGGAGGGCGGCCTGCTGGGGAGCGGCGAGTGCTGGGTGCTGGAACCCCGGCGCCTGGCGGCCCGCCTCGCCGCGGCGCGGGTGGCCGACGAGATGGGCGAGCTCCTGGGCGGGCGCGTGGGCTACGCCGTGCGCTTCGAACAGAAAATCTCCAAGGCCACGCGCCTGCGCTTCGTCACGGAAGGCCTCCTGCTGCGCCGCCTCGCCGGGGACCCGGAGCTGCGGGGCATCACGGCGGTGGTCCTCGACGAATTCCACGAGCGCCACCTCCACACGGACCTGGCCCTCACCCTCCTGCGCCGCCTCCAGCGCACGGCGCGGCCGGACCTGAAGCTGGTGGTCATGTCCGCGACCCTGGATCCGGGGCCCGTGTCGGCATTCCTGGGCGCGCCCCACCTGCGGAGCGAGGGCCGCGCCCATCCCATCGAATTGCACCACGCCCCGCGCCCTGACGACCGGCCCGTCCAGGAGCAGGTGAAAGACGCGGTGGCGAAGCTCCACGACGAGGGACTGCAGGGCAACATCCTGGTCTTCCTCCCCGGCGCCGCGGAGATCCGCGCCTGCCTCCGGGCCTGCGAAGGCCTCGCCCAGGCCCGGGGCCTCGCCCTCTTCCCCCTCCACGGCGAACTGTCCTCGGACGTCCAGGGCGCGGCCCTGGCCCCCTGCGAGCGGCCCAAGGTGATCTTCTCCACCAATGTGGCGGAGAGTTCGGTGACCCTGGACGGCATCGCCGCCGTGGTGGATTCGGGGCTGGGGCGGGAGGCCAGCCACTCGCCCTGGTCGGGCCTCTCGCGCCTGCAGACCCTGCGCATCAGCCAGGCGCGCTGCATCCAGCGGGCGGGCCGGGCGGGCCGAACGGGACCGGGCCTCGCCGTGCGCCTCTTCACGGAGAGCGACTTTCTCGCGCGCCCGGCCTTCGACGCGCCGGAGCTGCAACGGGCGGACCTGGCGGAGGCGTTGCTGGCGCTGCACGGCCTGGGCATCGCCGAACCCGCGGCCCTCGACTGGTTCGAGGCGCCGCCGAAGCCGAGCCTGCAAGCGGCGGAGCAGTTGCTGCGGGATCTCGGCGCATTGAATGTCGAGGGCAGGCTCTCGGCCACCGGCCGGCGAATGCTGGCTCTGCCCCTCCACCCGCGCCTGGCGCGGCTCGTCATTGCCGGCGAGGACCTGGGCATCCCCGCCACGGCGCGCCTCGCGGCGGCGTTGCTGGAGACCGGCGAGCTTTCGGCCCGGACTTCCCTCGATCGCGGAGCCTTCCCAGGTTCCGCCCCCGCGGGACCAGCCCTGGATTCGGACCTGTTGCTGCGTTTGGACCAGTACCGGGAGGCGGAAGCCGCCAAGTTCCACGGCGGCGCGCTCCGCGCCGCGGGCCTGGACGGCGGGGCCCTGCACCGGGCCCAGCTGGCGGTGCGCTCGCTCATGCGCGGCGTCGAGGACGCGGATCCGGCGGACGCCGAGGCGAGGCTGCTGCGGGCGCTGCTTCCCGCCTATCCCGACCGCATCGCCAAGGCCGGGGGCAAGGACACCTTCGCCTTCGAAGGCGGGAGCGGCGCGCGCCTGGATCCCTCCAGCCGGGTGCGGAAGGCCGACCTCATCGTGGCCCTGGAGGCGGACGCCCAGAAGGCCGGCGCGGGCCAGAAGGCCACCATCCGCGCGGCGTCGAGGATCGAGACGGAATGGCTGCTGGAAGCCTTCCCCGAAAAGTTGAACGAGGCCATCAGCCTGCGTTACAACGAAAAATCCAGCCGCGTGGACCGGGTGGCGAGCCTGTCCTTCGGCGACCTGCTCCTGGAGGAGAGCCGCCGCCCCGCGGACGCCGCGGAGCCCGGCGTCGCGGAAGCCTTGGGCGAGGCGTTGCTGGAGCACGGCCTCGGCGACGCCCAGGCAGCCGTGGACCGGCTCCTCGACCGCGCCGTGTTCCTGTCCCTGCACCGGCCCGAACTGGAGCTCCCGAAGCGCGAGGCGCTGCTCCACGGTCTCGTGGCCAAGGCCTGCGAAGGATCGGCAAGCCTGCGCGACCTCAAGCAGCTGGACTGGCCGTCGGCGATGAAGGCCCTGCTTGGCGCCGAAGCGTCACGACTGTTGGATGCATGGGCTCCGGAAACCTTCCAGCTGCCAAAGGGCCGGCCCGCGAAGATCCACTACGACGGCGAGTCCCCGTGGCTCGAAAGCCGGCTCCAGGACTTCTGGGGCCTCAAGAAGACGCCCGCCATCGCCGGCGGGTCCGTGCACCTGGTTCTGCACCTCCTCGCGCCCAACATGCGGGCCCTGCAGGTGACGAAGGACCTCGCGGGCTTCTGGGAGCGGGTCTACAAGGAGCTGCGGCCGGCGCTGTCGCGGCGGTATCCGAAGCATCATTGGCCGGAATAGGAAGGAGGTCAGGATCGATTCCTTGCGGCCCGGCCGCACGGGTCCTATCTTCGACCCATGGACTACCGGAGTCTCATCACGCTCGAACCCGGTAAGCGGGGCGGTAAGCCCTGCGTGCGGGGTATGCGGATCACCGTCTATGACGTGCTGGCCTCCCTCGCCGCGGGCATGTCCATGGACGAGGTCCAGGCCGAGTTTCCGGAACTGACCCGCGAGGACATCCAGGCCTGCCTGGCCTACGCTGCGGACATGGAGCATCGCACCCTGGTGCTGCCGGCGTGAGCCTACTGCTCGACCAGAACCTTTCCAGGAAGCTGGTGAGCCGGCTCGCGATTCCTTATCCCGGATGCACTCATGTCCTCGATTGCGGACTGCAGACGGCTTCGGATGCCGATGTCTGGGCCTATGCGCAGCGTCATGCCCTGTCCATCGTGACCAAGGATTCCGATTTCATCGGGCTCCTGGCCCTGCGAGGCCATCCGCCGAAAGTTCTCTGGCTGCAGAGTGGAAACGGGCCTTCCTCCTTCATCGAAGGCCTCCTCCTGGCGCACCAATCCCAGATCGCCACCTTCCTCGCCGATCCCAGTGCGGGACTGCTCGTCATCAGGTAGCCCCCAAGGCCAGGAGCAGTCTCGAGAAACGAGGGACCTTTACCGCCGCCGCGCCCGGCTCGCCTTCGGGATCTCCCGCTCCCGCACGATGGCCAGGAAGGCCTTCGCGGCGTGGCTGAGGTTCTCCTCCTTGCGATAGACCATTCGGATCACCTTTTCGATGGCGAGGCCCTTCACCGGGACTTCCACCAGCGTCCCGGCCTCGATGGCGTCGCGGACACTGAGGCGGGGCAGGATGGCGAGGCCGGCGCCGAGGCGGACGAAGTCCTTGATGGTCTCCAGGGTGGCCAGCTCGATGGCGATGTTGAGGGGCGCGCGGTGCTTCTGGAAGAGCTCGATGATGTGGGTGCGCGCCGGGGTGCGGGCGTTGTGGGCGACGAAGGTCTCCCGGCCCAGGTCCTTGATGGTCACGTCCTCCTTTCCGGCGAAGGGGTGGCCGGGGGGCACCACCAGCACCAGCTCGTCCTTGTGCACCACCAGGGATTCAAGGCCCGCCTGGGGAGGCTCGAAGCTGAGGAAGCCGAAGTCCAGGTTGCGCTCGAGGACCTCCACGGGCAGGCGCTCGGAGAGGTGGCGCTGCACGTTGATGCGGATCTGGGGGAAGGCCTCGCGGTAGCGCAAGAGGAGGGAGGGCAGCAGGTAGAGGGAGGTGCTCTCGTTGGCGCCGATGGCGAGGCTGCCCCCCAGCATGCGGCGGTAGTCCGCCACGGCCTCCAGGGCCTCCTCCCGCAGGTTCAGCATGCGCTGGGCGTAGGAGAGCAGGGTGCGGCCCGCGTCCGTGAGCTCGCCGCCCTTGGCGCTGCGGTCGAAGAGGGTCTCCCCCAGCTCCTCCTCCAGGCGCTTGATGGCGATGCTCAGGGCCGGCTGGGTGCGGAAGAGCTTGTGGGCGGCCCTGGAGAAGCTCTTCTCCCGGGCCACGTGGATGAAGGCTTCGAGCTGGGCGAGGTCCATCCGAGGATTATCAATAATCCTTATGATTTTGTTAATACTATAAATTTTACGAAAGCCAGCCCGCCCCCGCACCCTGGACTTCGCGAGGCACCCATGGGCAGGGACAGGGTATCCATCTTCGACACCACGCTGCGGGACGGCGAGCAAAGCCCCGGCTGCAGCATGAACCTGGACGAGAAGGTGCGCATGGCGCGCCAGCTCGAAGCCCTGGGCGTGGACGTCCTCGAGGCGGGCTTCCCCGTGGCCTCCGAGGACGACTTCGAAGCCGTGCGGGCCGTGGCCGAAGCCTGCCGCCGGCCCATCATCGCGGGCCTCTGCCGTGCCCTGCCCGCGGACATCGAGCGCGCCTGGACCGCCCTGAAGGGCGCCGCGCGGCCCAGGCTCCACACCTTTCTCGCCACCTCCGACATCCACCTGGAGCACAAGCTGAAGAAGAGCCGCGCCGAGGCCCTCGACATGGCCGTGGCCGGCGTACGCCTCGCGAAGTCCTTCACCGACGACGTGGAGTTCTCCGCCGAGGACGCCACCCGCAGCGACGTGGACTTCCTGTGCCAGGTGATCGAAGCCGTCATCGCGGCGGGCGCCACGGTGGTGAACATCCCGGACACCGTAGGCTACGCCGTGCCTTCCGAATTCGGCGCCCTCATCCGGACGCTGCGGGCGCGCGTGCCCAACCTCGACCGGGCCGTCCTGAGCGTCCACTGCCATGACGACCTGGGCCTTGCGGTGGCCAATTCCCTGGCCGCGGTGGAGGCCGGCGCGCGCCAGGTGGAATGCACGGTGAACGGCATCGGCGAGCGGGCCGGCAACGCCTCCCTGGAGGAATTCGTCATGGCCCTCCGGGTCCGTCAGGACCGCCTGCCCTTCCGCACCGGCGTGGACGCCACCCAGATCACCCGCAGCAGCCAGCTCCTGACGAACATCACCGGCGTGGCCGTCCAGCCCCACAAGGCCGTGGTGGGCCGCAACGCCTTCGCCCACGAGGCGGGCATCCACCAGCACGGCGTCCTCCAGCACCGGTCCACCTACGAGATCATGACCCCCGAATCCGTGGGGGCCCGGGTCCAGAGCCTGGTGCTGGGCAAGCACAGCGGCCGCCACGCCCTGGGTCAGCGCCTCGCGGAGCTGGGCTTCGGGCTCGCCAAGCCCGAGCTGGAAAAGGCCTACAAGATCTTCACCAAGCTCTGCGATCAGAAGAAGGAGATCTTCGACGAAGACCTGCTGGCCATCGTCCAGGACGGCCTGGTCCAGATCCCCGAAGCCTGGAAGCTCCGCGCCGTGCAGGCCACCGCCGGCACCTCGGCGACGTCCACGGCCCTCGTCACCCTCAGCGATGGCACCCGCGAGGCCACGGAGACCGCCGCCGGGGACGGCCCCGTGAACGCCGTGTTCGCCGCCATCGACAAGCTCACGGGACTCAAGGGCACCCTGCACGACTTCACCGTGCGCTCCCTCACCGGCGGCGCCGACGCCGTGGGGGAGGTCTTCGTCCACGTGGACTTCGCCGGGGTCCCCGCCACCGGCCGCGCCGCCAGCACCGACATCGTGGACGCTTCCGCCCGGGCCTACCTCAACGCCGTGAACAAGCTCGCCTACGCCCGTCGCGCCTCCGCCTCCGCCACCGCCACCGCCACCGCCACCGCCTGAAGGATCCGAAGCCCATGGGCCAGACCCTCACCGAAAAGCTCCTCGCCGCCCATTGTGGAAGGGACTCCGTGGTCCCCGGGGAGATCGTCAACGCCACCCTCGACCTCATAATCTGCCACGAGGTCACCACGCCCCCAGCGGTGGAGATGCTGAAGAAGCTGGGCATCACGAAGGTCTTCGACCCCTCGAAGATCCTGGTGACGCCGGACCACTTCGTGCCCAACAAGGACATCCGGAGCGCCGAACTGGCCTCGGCCCTGCGGCAATGGCGGGAGGAGCAGGGCATCGCCCGCTACTACGAGGTGGGCAACCACGGCATCTGCCACGCCCTGGCGCCGGAACAGGGCCACGTGCTGCCGGGCCAGACGATCGTGTGCGGAGACAGCCACACCACCACCATGGGGGCGCTGGGCACCTTCGCCACGGGCATCGGCTCCACGGATCTCGCCGCGGCCCTGGCCACCGGCGAGCTCTGGTTCAAGGTGCCGGAGACGATGCGCATCGATCTCGAAGGCCCCCTGCCCTTCGGCGTCTATTCCAAGGACATCATCCTCGCCATCATCGCCCGCATCGGCGTGGACGGCGCCCGCTACATGGCCATGGAGTACGGCGGCAGCGCCCTCGCGGGGCTGTCCATGGAGGCCCGCTTCACCATCACCAACATGGCCATCGAGGCCGGCGGCAAGAACGGCGTCATGCCCGCGGACGGGGTGGCGGAGGCCTACGTGAAGGCCCGGACCGCCGAGCCCTACAGGCTGTTCGAAGCCGACGCCGACGCCGCCTACGCGTCCCGCTTCGCCATCGATGTGGGCGCCCTGGAGCCCATGGTGGCCCTGCCTTCCCTGCCCTCCAACGGCCGCTTCGTGGGCGAAGTGCCCCCGGACCGCATGGACCAGGTCTACATCGGCTCCTGCACCAACGGCCGCCTCGAGGACCTGCGCATCGCGGCCTCCATCCTCAAGGGCAACAAGGTGGCGAGCGGCACCCGCGCCATCGTGGTGCCCGCCACCACCGAAGTCTGGAAGCAGGCCATGCGGGAGGGCCTCCTGGAGGTCTTCGCCGACGCGGGCTGTGTCGTCTCCACCGCCACCTGCGGCGCCTGCCTGGGCGGCCACATGGGCGTCCTGGGCCCCGGCGAGCGCTGCCTCAGCACCACCAACCGCAACTTCGTGGGCCGCATGGGCTCCACCAAGAGCCTGGTCTACCTGGCCAGCCCCGCCACCGCCGCCGCCACCGCCATCGCCGGGGTGATCGCGGACCCAAGGGACTATCTTCCGAGACCCGTGATTCCTGAACCCTTCCCTTCCGGCCGGAGGCCCGCCCTCGTGGCCGCGGGCGCCGACGACTACCTCTGGGGCGTGTGAGATGACTTCGACGACGAGCACCCTCCGGGGCCGCGCCCACGTCTACGGCCGGGCCCACATCAACACCGACGAGATCATCCCCGCCCGCCACCTCAACGTCCACGAGGAGGCGCAGCTGGCGAAGCACGCCATGGAGGACATCGACGCGGATTTCGTCGCGCGGGTCCGCGAGGGCGACATCCTCCTCGCCGGCGAGGACTTCGGCTGCGGCTCCAGCCGGGAGCACGCCGTGTGGGCCCTGCGGGGCGCGGGCATCCGGGTGGTGGTGGCCCAGAGCTTCGCGCGGATCTTTTTCCGCAACGCCATCAACAACGGCTTCCTGGCCATCGAGTGCGCCGGGGCCGCGGACCTCGCCGGGCCCGGCGACGCGCTGGAAGTGGACCTGAAGGCGGGCCTCCTGCGCAACCTCACCCGGCAGACGGAGACCCGCTTCGTGCCCCTCACGGACTTCGCCGAGGCCCTCCTGGCGGCGGGTGGCCTGCTGCCCTACATCCAGGCCAAGGCCCTGAAGGCGGGCGCATGAGGCCCCTTGCCCGGAAGGGCGGGGCCCGCACCATCGCCGTCCTCGCCGGGGACGGCGTGGGCCCCGAGGTCACCGCGGAGGCCGTGGCCTGCCTCGAGCTGGTCGCCGCGGAGTTCTTCCACGACCTCCGCTTCGAGGCCCACGCCGTGGGCGGCGCCGCCCTGGACGCCTGCGGTCTGCCCCTGCCCGAGGCCACCCTGGCGGCCTGCCGGCGCGCGGACGCGGTGCTGCTCGGCGCCGTGGGCGCGCCCCGCCACGACCACCTCCAGGGCGCCCTGCGCCCGGAAAGCGGCCTCCTCCAGCTCCGGGCGGGCCTGGGCCTCTTCGCCAACCTGCGGCCCGTCGCGGTGCCCGAGGCCCTGGTGGCCTCGTCGCCCCTGCGGCCCGAGATCGTGCGGGGGGTGGACCTGCTCATCGTCCGCGAACTGTCCGCCGGCCTCTACTTCGGCGAGCCGAGGGAGCTCACCGCCGAGCGCGGCCTCAACACCATGGCCTGCACGGTGCCCGAGGTGGAGCGGGTGGCCAGGGTCGCCTTCGAAGCGGCGAGGCAGCGCCGGAGGAAGGTCACCTCCGTGGACAAGGCCAACGTGCTGGAGGCCTCCCGCCTCTGGCGGGACGTGGTGACCCGGGTGGCCGCGGACTATCCGGACGTGGCCCTGGAGCACCAGTACGTGGACAGCGCCGCCATGGCCCTCATCACGCGGCCCGCCAGCTTCGACGTGCTCCTCACGGAGAACCTCTTCGGCGACATCCTCAGCGACGAGGCCGCGGTGCTGCCGGGCTCCCTGGGCCTGCTGCCCTCCGCCAGCCTCGGCCGCGGCACCGGCCTCTTCGAGCCCGTCCACGGCTCGGCACCGGACCTCGCCGGGAAGGGCGTCGCCAATCCCATCGGCGCCATCGCCTCCGCGGCCCTGCTGCTGCGCCATGCCCTCGGCCTCGGGCAGGAGGCCCGCCTCCTGGAGGAGGCCATCGCCCGCGTCCTCGAGGAGGGCGCCGGAACCCCGGACCTCGCCGGCGCCACGGAGACCGTCGGCACCGCCGAGCTGGGCGCCCGCATCCGCCGCCGCTTCTCCGAGCTGGCCTGGAGCGGGGCCAGCCGGGGCCTGGCGACGTCCCTGGGCGCCTGAGGGACTTGTGAACTTTTTTCGATCTTTATCCTTGACAGTCCCTTTACCTGGGGTAACCTTCTGGCATGTCGTCCTCTCTCCCGTCCACGCAGCGCGCCCTGAACGCGATGCCCGCCCTTCCGGTCCACGGCCGGAAAGGCCTGGCGGCCCCCGGCCGGGAAGGCCTGGATGCGGTCCAGGGCCTGCATGGCAACGCCTTCCGCACCGTCACGCCCAATCCCGTCCTCAACCCCAAGCGCACCCTGAACGCCACCGTAATTATTAAGGTGCACGAGGTGGGGGCGCCCTAGACGGACTCGATTCCAGTCACAGCCCCGCACCCTCCAGGTCGCGGGGCTTTTTCGTATCGCCCCCACTCCCGAACCCACCCGTCCCGTCGAGGTCCCCATGTCCCCGTCCGATGCCCAGGATGCCCCCGGCGCCCAAGAAGGGGCGGAGCCTGGGTCCCAGGCTGCCGCCCGACGTCCCACCAGCGTGCCCACAGCCCCCGTCCTGCGCAGCCGCGCCCTGGTGGAAGGCCATGCCCGGGCACCCGCCCGGGCCATGCTGAAGGGCGCGGGCTTCAGCGACGAGGACCTGGCCAAGCCCCTCATCGCCATCGCCAATACCTGGACGGAAATCGGTCCCTGCAACCTCCATCTCAAGGAACTCGCGGAATGCGTGAAACAGGGCATCCGGGAGGCCGGCGGCACACCCATGGAATTCAATACGGTTTCCGTTTCCGACGGAATCACCATGGGTACATTAGGCATGAATACTTCTTTAATAAGCCGTGATCTAATCGCCGATTCCATCGAGCTGGTGGGCCGCGCCTACCCCTTCGATGGCATGGTCTGCCTGGCGGGCTGCGACAAGACCCACCCTGGCGTGGCCATGGCCCTGGCGCGGCTGGACCTCCCGGGGCTGGTCCTCTACGGGGGGCCCACCGCGCCGGGCTGCGTGGACGGCCGGGACCTCACCATCCAGGACGTCTTCGAGGCGGTGGGCAACAAGGATCTGCCCAAGGCGGACTTCCAGGCCCTCGAGGACAGGGCCTGTCCCGGCGCCGGGGCCTGCGGCGGCCAGTTCACCGCCAACACCATGGCCACCGCCTTCGAGATCCTGGGCCTCTCCCCCCTGGGCAGCGCCGGCGCCCCGGCGGAGACCGCGTCCCGCCGCGCCGCCGCCTTCGAGGCCGGGCGCCGGGTGATGGGCCTCGTGGGGGAGGACCTGCGCCCCAGCACCTTCCTCACCACCGCCTCCTTCGAGAACGCCATCGCCGCCGTGGCCGCCACCGGCGGCTCCACCAACGCGGTGCTGCACCTCCTGGCCATCGCCGGGGAGGCGGGCGTCCCCCTGGACCTCGAAACCTTCGACCGCGTCAGCGCCCGCACGCCCCTCCTGGCGGACCTCAAGCCCTTCGGGCGCTTTGTCGCCTCGGACCTCCACGCCGCCGGCGGCGTGGGCCTGGTGGCGCGGCGCCTGCTGGAGGCCGGACTCCTGGATCCCGCGCCGCGCACGGTGGACGGCTGCAGCCTGGGCGAGGCCCTGGCCTCGGTCCGGGAGACGGAAGGCCAGCGGGTGGTGCGTCCCCTGGACCAGCCGCTCCAGGCCAGCGGCGGCCTCGCCATCCTGCGGGGCAGCCTCGCGCCCGAGGGCTGCGTGGTGAAGCTCGCCGGCCACGGGCGCCGCAGCCACCGCGGGCCCGCGCGGGTCTTCGACGGGGAGGAGGCGGCCTTCGCCGCGGTCCAGGCCGGCGCCATCACATCCGGCGACGTGCTGGTCATCCGCTACGAAGGACCCCGGGGCGGCCCCGGCATGCGGGAGATGCTGGCGGTCACCGCGGCCCTCCACGGCGCGGGCCTGGGCGAAGCGGTGGCCCTCCTCACCGATGGCCGCTTCAGCGGCGCCACCCACGGCCTCATGGCGGGCCACGTCTCCCCGGAGGCCGCCGTGGGCGGGCCCATCGCCCTCGTCGCGGAGGGCGATCCCATCCATTTCGATGTGGACGCCCGCCGCCTCGACCTCGACGTTCCCATCGACGAGCTCGCCCGCCGCCGCGCCGCCCTGCGGCCCCGGCCCCAGACCATTCCCCGAGGGGTGCTTGCCCGCTACGCGCGCGGTGCCAGTTCCGCCTCCGAAGGGGCCAGCCTCATGCACGCCTAGTCCCCTACCGGTCTCCATCACCCCACGCATCCCCGAACCCGGGCCGGCGAAGCCCTGCCCCCTCCAGGAACCCCATGAACCGCACCGGCGCACAGATCCTCTGGGAAGGCCTCCTCCGGGAGGGCGTGGACCTCGTCTTCGGCTACCCCGGCGGCGCCATCCTGCCCGCCTACGACGCCCTCCTGGACTTCCCGATCCGCCACGTGCTGGTGCGCCACGAGCAGGGGGCCTGCCACATGGCGGACGGCTACGCCCGGGCCTCGGGGCGGGTGGGCGTGGTGCTCGCCACCTCGGGTCCCGGCGCCACCAACCTGGTCACGGGCCTCGCCACCGCCATGATGGATTCCGTCCCCCTCGTCGCCATCACGGGCCAGGTGGGCTCTCGCCTCCTGGGCAGCGACGCCTTCCAGGAAGTGGATGTCACCGGCGTCACCCTGCCGGTCACCAAGCACAACTACCTGGTCACCCGGGCCGCGGATCTCGCTCCGGTCCTGCGGGAGGCCTTCGCCGTCGCCCGTTCCGGACGGCCCGGGCCCGTGCTGGTGGACCTCACCAAGGACGCCCAGCAGGGCTCCGCCGACGTGGACTGGGAGGCCGCGCCCCCCACCCGCCACCGCCGCCACGGCGCGCCGCCCTTTACGGAGTCGGACCTGCAGCGGGCCCTGGACCTCATCGCCCAGGCCGAGCGGCCCCTCATCCTCGCGGGCCATGGCATCGAGCTGAGCGGCGCGGGGCGGGCGGTGCTCGAGTTCGCCGAAGGCACGGGCACGCCCTTCGCCACGACCCTCCTGGGCATCGGCGCCGTGCCCGCCGGCCATCCCCTCAACCTCGGAATGATGGGCATGCACGGGGAGGCCTGGGTGAACCAGGCCATCCAGGAGGCGGACCTCCTCCTGGCCTTCGGCATGCGCTTCGACGATCGCGTCACCGGCAACCTCGCGACCTATGCAAAGCAGGCGAAGAAGCTCCACGTGGACATCGACGCCGCGGAGCTGGGGAAGAACGTGCCCGTGGACCTGGGCCTCCAGGGCGATCTCCGTGCGTTCCTGGAAGCCATCCAGCCCCGCCTCGAAACCCGGGACCACGCGCCCTGGCTTCAGCGCATCCGCGCGTTGAAGGGGGACGCCGCCGTCCGCGACATCCAGAGCCTCCCCGATGACGGCCATCTCTACGCCGCCCACGTCCTCCACGATCTCTGGCGGATCACCGAGGGCGACGCCACGGTGGTCACCGACGTGGGCCAGCACCAGATGTGGGAGGCCCAGTACTACCGCCACGACCGGCCCCGCAGCCTCATCACGTCCGGCGGCCTCGGGACCATGGGCTTCGCCCTCCCCGCGGCCCTGGGCGCGAAGCTCGCGGATCCCTCGAAGGAGGTCTGGGTGGTCGCCGGGGACGGCGGCTTCCAGATGACCAGCTGCGAGCTCATGACCCTGGTGCAGGAGGGCCTGAAGGTGAACATCGCCGTCATCAACAACGGCTACCTCGGCATGGTCCGCCAGTGGCAGGAGTTCTTCTACGAGCGCCGCTACTCCGCCACGCCCCTCCTCAGCCCGGACTTCGTGAAGCTCGCCGAGGCCTACGGCCTCAAGGGCCTGCGCGCCGCCACAAGGGACGAGGCCCGGGAGGCCATCCAGGCCGCCCGCGCCCATCCGGGCCCCTGCCTCGTGGACTTCCGGGTGGAGCAGGAGGATTCGGTCTTCCCCATGGTCCCTGCCGGCGCCGCCCTGGACGCCATGATCCGCCGGCCGATGCCCACCTCCGTCCTAGCCGAAACCGGGGCTGACGCCTCGTCCACCTGAACCACCCTTCAAGGAGCTGTGATGCCCCACATCCTGGTGGCCACCCTCGATGACGAGCCCGGCGTCCTCAACCGCGTCACCTCCCTGGTGCGCCGGCGGGCCTTCAACATCCAGGCCCTCACCGTGGGCCCGGCGGAAGCGCCGGGGACGTCGCGGATGACGCTGGTCGTCGAAAGCGACGAGGCGGGCGCCAAGCGGGTCGCCGCCCACCTGGAGAAGCTCCTCAACGTCCTGAGGGTGGAGCTGCTCACGGAGAAGCCCTCGGTGGTGCGCTACCTGGCCCTGCTCCGCATCGCGGCGCCCGTGGCCACCCGCAGCCAGGTCCTCCTGGTGGGCAGCGCCTTCCGCGCCCAGGTGGTGGACGTGGCCGAGGACTCCGTCGTGCTGGAGTGCTCGGGCAGCGCCGAGAAGATCGCGGCCCTGGCCGAGGCCCTGCGCCCCTACGGCCTGCTGGAGCTGAGCCGCACCGGCGCCCTGGCCATGGCGCGGGGTACCGCGCCGGCGCTCGTTCCCAAGGCCCGCGTGGAAGCCGACTTTCCGCCCCTCGCCATGTCCGTCTGAAGCCAACTTCCCTTCCACCCGAGACCGCAACCCCCCGACAGGAGCCCCCATGGCCACCCTCTACTACGACGACGACGCCGACCTCGCCCTCATCCGCGCGAAGCGCGTGGCGATCCTGGGCTACGGCTCCCAGGGCCACGCCCATGCCCTGAACCTCAAGGACAGCGGCGTGTCAGTCCGCGTGGGCCTGCCCGCGGGCAGCCGCTCCGCCGCCAAGGCCCGGGCCGAGGGCCTGGAGGTCCTCTCCCTCGCCGACGCCGCCGCCTGGGCGGACGTGGTCATGATCCTCGCGCCGGACACGGCCCAGGCGGAGCTCTTCGAGACCCACGTCGCGCCCGGCCTGAGGCCCGGGGACACCCTGATGTTCGCCCACGGCTTCAACATCCGCTACGGGACCATCCAGGTCCCCGCGGGCGTGGACGTGAGCATGGTGGCCCCCAAGAGCCCGGGCCACCGGGTAAGGGAGGTCTTCGTGGAAGGGGGCGGCACGCCGGCCCTGGTGGCCGTCCATCAGGACGCCAGCGGCGGCGCCCTGGCCCTGGCCCTCAGCTACGCCAAGGCCCTGGGCCTGACCCGCGCCGGGGTCCTGGAGACCACCTTCAAGGAGGAGACGGAGACGGACCTCTTCGGGGAGAAGGCCGTGCTCTGCGGGGGCATGAGCGAGCTGGTGAAGGCGGGCTTCGAGACCCTGGTGGAGGCGGGCTACCAGCCGGAGATCGCCTACTTCGAGTGCCTCCATGAATTGAAGCTCATCGTCGACCTCATGTACCGGGGCGGCCTCACCTACATGCGCCACTCCATCAGCGACACGGCGGAGTACGGCGACTACACCGGCGGCCCCCGCCTGGTGTCCAGGGAGACGAGAACGGAGATGCGCCGCATCCTGGGCGAGATCCAGGACGGCCGCTACGCGAACGACTGGATCCGGGAGAACCGGACCGGCAGGGCCTGGTTCGAAGGCCGCCGGGCCGCGGAGCGGGAGCACCCCATCGAGCAGGTGGGCCGGCGCCTGCGGCGCATGATGCCCTTCCTGGACGCGGTGGAAATGCCGGAACCCGAAGTCCCGGCCCTGGCCGCCGCCCCCGCCGCCCTGCCGCGCTGTTGAATCCGTCACAAAGGCTGCCCAAGGCGCCCCTTCCTTGAGACCCTGAACCTGGACCCCCGGGCCCCCGGCCCCACCCAGAACCGGACCGATGCCCCTTGCCGGGCGCGGCCGAGACTCTGAAAGGAAACCCCCATGTCCCTCTCCCCCATCCTCGAACGGATCTCCCTCGGGAAGATCGTGGTCATCCGCGAGCAGCTCATGAAGGCCCAGGCCAAGGGCCAGCAGGTCTACCGCTTCGAATCCGGCGATCCCAGCTTCGCCGTGCCGCCCCACGTCCTCGACGCCATGGCCCAGGCCGGCCGGGAGGGAAAGACCCACTACATCCCCAACGACGGCATCCCCGAGCTGCGCCGGGCCCTTTCCGCCAAGCTGAAGGCGAAGAACGGCCTCGCCCTGGGCCCCCAGGACGTCTTCGTGACCAACGGCGCCATGCACGCCCTCTTCGTCACCTTCGCCTCCCTCCTGGACGAGGGCGACGAGGTGCTGGTGCCCGATCCCATGTGGACCGAGGTGGTGGAGAACATCCGCCTCGCCGGCGGCGTGCCCGTGGGCGTGCCCCTGCGCTTCGAGCAGGGCTTCGAGTACGACGTGAAGGAATTGGAGCGGCGCTGCACCCCGAGGACCCAGGCCATCTTCCTCAACACGCCCCACAACCCCACCGGCGCCGTCCTGTCCAAGGCCACCCTCCAGGCCATCCACGACCTGGCCAAGGCCAAGGGCCTCTGGATCATCAGCGACGAGGCCTACGAGGACGTGCTCTACCCGGGCCAGGAGCACGTCTCCATCGGCTCCCTGGATCCGGGCTACCTCGACCGCGTGGTGAGCATCTACTCGTTCTCCAAGAGCTACGCCATGAGCGGCCTGCGGGTGGGGGTCATCGCCACCTGCAACGAAACCCTGAAGGCCCGCATCCCCAAGCTGCTCCGCTGCACCATCAACGGCGTCAACAGCCTGGCCCAGTGGGGGGCGCTGGCCGCCCTGGAAGGGCCCCAGGACCAGCTCCCCGAAATGCGGAAGGAGTACCTCCTGCGCCGGGACCTGATGCTGGACGCCCTGGCGGGGATCGACGGCCTGCGCGCCTTCGCGCCCCGGGGCGGCTTCTGCCTCTGGGTGCAGCTGGATCCCGGGCTCTACGCCCGCCTGGGGGTGAAGGACGCCGAGGAGCTGTCGGCGAGGCTGGCGGAGGCGGGCCTCGGCAGCGCACCTGGCGACGCCTTCGGCGAGACCTGCGCCGACGCCATCCGCTTCGCCTTCAGCTGCGACACGACGATGGTGCGGGAGGGCGCGCCGAAGCTGCGGGCCTTCCTGACCGGGGGGGCCGCCGCGGAACCCGCGACCGCCCTGGCCGACGCCACCGGAGCCCCCTGATGCGCGCCGCAGTCGTCCAGATGGCGGTCCGGGACGGCGATCCGGAGGCCAACCGCCGCCGGGCCGAAGAACTCCTGGCCGCCGGGCCGGAGGCCGAGCTCGTCCTTCTGCCGGAGCTCTGGAGCACGGGCTACGCCCACGGGACCTGGGCGGCCTCCGCCAAGGAGGACACGCCCCGCCTCTGCGCCTGGATGGCCGGCCAGGCCCACACCCGCCAGGCCACGGTGGCCGGCAGCCTCGTCAGCCTGGACGCGCAGGGGGAGCTGGTGAACCGCCTGTGGCTCTTCCCCCCCGACGGCGGCGCGCCGGCCTTCTACGACAAGGGCCACCTCTTCCGGCCCCTGGCGGAACACGAGCACCTGCGGGCCGGCGCCCGCCGGATCCAGGTGCCCGTGGGCCGCTTCAAGGCCGCCCCCAGCATCTGCTTCGACCTGCGCTTCCCCGAGCAGTACCGCCGGGACGCCGTGGAGGGCGCGGACCTCTTCCTGGTCTCGGCGGAATGGCCCCATCCCCGCAGCGAGCCCCTGCGCCTCCTGGCCCGGGCCCGGGCGGTGGAGAACCAGGCCTACCTGCTGCTCGCCAACCGCACCGGCCCCGCTCCGGACGGCACGGTCTTCTGCGGCGGCTCCATGATCGTCAGCCCCGAAGGCGAAGTCCTGGCCGAAGCCGGCGAGGCCGAAGGGGTGATCAGCGCCCTCCTCTCCCCGGAGCGGGTCCACGCCCTGCGGGAACGCTTCCCCGTCCTGCCCTTCCGGGCGGCGGGCCTCGACTACTGACCTGAACGGGGGAGGACCGCGACAGACCTGAACGAGGGGGGACCGCCCGCTCCCTTCGGTCGCTCTTCGTCCCCCTCGTGCTCCCCCACGGGCTGTCCGGGCCAAGCCCGGCCATCCCGTCCTTCCACCGCAACCCTCTCACCGAGGTTTCCATGCAGCTCTGGCTCGACGGCCGCCTCGCGGCGGTCCAGGACACGTCCATCTCCCCCCTGGCCCACGGCCTCCACTACGGCACCGGGGTCTTCGAAGGCATCCGGGCCTACGCCACGTCCGAGGGCCCCGCGATCTTCCGCCTCGATGAGCACCTGGCCCGCCTGGGCCGCGGGGCGGAGGCCCTGGGCATGGCCGTCGATCTCGTCGAGCTGCGCCGGGGCTGCCTGGAGGTCCTCGCCGCCAGCGGCCTGGCGGAGGCCTACCTGCGCCCCCTCGCCTTCCTCGAGACCGGCGGCCTGGGCCTGGACGTGGCCGGCCTGAAGGTCCGCACCCTGGTGGCGGCCCTGCCCTGGAGGAACCACCTCGGCGAGGCGCAGGCGGCGAAGGGCGTTTCGCTGCGCACCAGCCCCTTCCACCGCAACCCGGCCTCGGCCCTGCCGCCCCTGAAGCTCTGCGGCGCCTACGTGAACAGCGTCCTGGCCAAGCTGGAGGCGACGCGCGCGGGCTTCGAGGAGGCCCTCTTCGCGGATGGCGACGGCCACGTGGTGGAGTGCACCGGGGAGAACGTCTTCTGGGTGAAGGACGGGGTCCTTAGCGCCGTCGAGCATCCCGACGCCCTGCCGGGCATCACCCGCGCCACGCTCCTGGAACTCACGGGCGCGAAGGCGCGGCCCGTGCACCTGGACGAGCTGCGCGACGCCGACGAGATCTTCCTCACGGGAACGAGCGCCGAGGTGAGCGCCGTGGGGCGGCTGGACGGCCGCACCTTCGCGCCGGGACCGGTCACCCGCGAGCTCCAGGACCGCTACCGGCGCATCGTCCACGGGGAGGCGGAGACGGCCCGGGGCTGGCTCACCGGCCTTGGGGCGCCGGTCTCCGCGGGCGGGCGCCCGTGAGCCCCGCCGCCACCCTTCCGGCGCCCGTCTCGGACGCCGACCTCCGTGCCGCCCGGGCGCGCCTGAAGCCCTTCCTGCGCCGCACGCCGCTGCTGGAGCTCACGGTGCCCACGCCGGCGGGGCCGCGGCCCGTGATCTTCAAGCTGGAGCTGATGCAGTACACCGGCGCCTTCAAGATCCGTGGCGCCTTTAACGCCCTGCTGCAGCTGGAGGCGCCCCACGTCCTGGCCTGCTCCGGGGGCAACCACGGCCTGGCGGTGGCCCACGCGGCGTCGGCCCTGGGCAAGCGCGCCACTATCGTAGTGCCCACTTCGGCGGCGCGCCTGAAGGTGGACTTCATGCGCAGGCTCGGCGCGGACGTGCGGGAGGTGGGGGCCACGCCGGCGGAGGCCTTCGCGGCGGCGGAGGAGCTGCGGGTCCTGGAGGGCCTGCCCCTGGTCCATCCCTACGACCAGGCGGAGGTCATCGCGGGCCAGGGGACCCTGGGCCTGGAGCTGCAGCGGGAGGCGCCCCAGGTGCGCGCCTGGCTGCTGGCGGTGGGGGGCGGCGGGCTCGCCGCGGGCTGCGCCCTGGCGCTGGAAGGCCACGCCGCCGTGATCCCGGTCGAGCCGACAGGCTGCCCCCAGCTGGCGAAGGCCCAGGCCTCGGGCGGTCCCGTGCGGGCGAAGGCGATGGGCGTGGCGGCGACCTCCCTGGGCCCGCCCAGCCTGGGGGCCCTGCCCTGGGCCCTCTTGAAGGACCGGGTCGGACCTTCCACCCTCGTGGACGACGGGGCCATCCTCGCCGCCCAGGCCTGGCTCTGGCGCACGGCCCGGCTGGTGGTGGAGCCCGGGGGCGCGGCGGCCCTGGCGGCGCTGATGACGGGGGCGTGGACGGCGGAGGTGGACCTTCCTGTCGGCGTGGTGCTCTGCGGGGGGAACGCGGACGCGCTGCCGGGGTGAGTGTTTCAGTCCGGCAGGTCGAGGGTGCGCCGCTCCGCCAGCCGGGCCCGGCCACCGACGCGCAACCCGGCCGGATCCAGGCGCACTTCAAGCACGCTCGGCGAGGCCGGATCCATGTAGCGCCCCTGGCCGATGCGCAGGGTCGTCGCCGGCACGCCCAGGACGTGGTGCAGCCAGTGCCCAAGGGGGCCGGCCATCATCCCGGTGGCGGCCTCTTCGGGGATGCCGTAGGCGGGGGCGAACATGCGCACCTCGGCGTGCCGGGGGCCTTCCGGGGTCGGGGCGAAGGCGTAGAGCCCCACCAGGCCGTCGGCTTCACTGAGGCGGGCGATGGCGTCCAGATCGGGCCTGATGCGCGGCAGCACCGCCAGGTCGCGCAGCGGCACGAGGAGCAGGCCGTTGCCGTTGTGGGCGAGGCGGGGCTCGAAGCCCGGCAGCAGGTCGCCGGGGCCAAGGTCCAGGGCTCTCAGGAGCGCCGCCTTCGCCCCGTCCCCGGCCAGTTCCCGGTAGGTGGGATGCACCTGCTCCATGAACACGGCGCCCGCCTCGTGGAAGATGCTGCGGACGCCGTCCACCGTGGCGTTGGTGGCCACGTCGCTGCGGAAGCGCTCCAGGGCGAAGAGGCGCGAGAAGGCCGCGATGGTGGCGTGGCCGCAGTGGGGGATGCGCCGGGTGGGGGTGTGGAAGACCAATTCCAGGTCGGCGTCCGCGGACTTCGTCACGAAGGCCGTCTCGGACACGCCCACCTCCGCGGCGACGCGCTGCCGCTGGTCCTGGGACAGGCCATCCCCGTCCAGGACGAAGCCCGCCGGATTGCCGCCGCCCTCGCCGTCCACGAAGGCCCGCACGATCTCCACTTCGACTCGTGCCATGGCGATGCCTCCTCCGACAGCATGGGGCCGTATTCCGCGGCCCGCCCGGGACCTTCCATTCCGTCAGCCCGGGGCCCGGCCATTCCCTTCCGCCCCGTTCGCCGCTTCAATGGGCCCATGCCCGAACTCTCCTTCCGCCCCATCCGCCCCGAGGACGATCCCGCGGTGGCGGCCATCATCCGCGAGGTGATGCCCGCCTTCGGCGCGGGCGGCCCGGGCTTCGCCATCCACGATCCGGAAGTCTCGGCCATGGCCGCGGCCTATTCAGTTCCGGGGGCCGCCTACTTCGTGGTGGAGACCGCGGAGGGCCGGATCGTCGGCGGGGGAGGGATCGCGAAGCTGGAGGGCGGGCCCGAGGGCGTCTGCGAGCTGAAGAAGATGTACTTCCTGCCGGAAGCGCGGGGGGCCGGCATGGGCGAGAAGCTGCTGCGCCACTGCCTGCAGCGGGCGCAGGAGCTGGGCTACCGCACCTGCTACCTGGAGACCCTCACCGGCATGGACGCCGCCCAGAAGCTGTACAAGAAGGTCGGCTTCCAGACCCTGTGCGCGCCCATGGGCGCGACGGGGCACCATGGCTGCGACCGGTGGTACGCCATGGACCTCGAGCCCTTCGGATGATCCTGGGCCTAGGCTCCGACCTCACCCCCGCCGCCCGCTGGGCCCACCTCATCGAGCGCTTCGGCGCGGAAAAGTGCGCGAAGAAGATCCTCCACCCCGACGAGGCGGACTACCTCCTCGCCGGCAACCGGGAGCGCCTGCCGGAGCGGCTCGCGGGGCGCTGGGCCCTGCGGGAGGCCTTCGGCAAGGCGCTGGGCACCGGCCTCGACGGCTGGTCCTGGAAGGAGCTGCGCTACGTGAACGGCCGCGCGCGGGCGGAGGGGCAGCTGCAGCTCCGGCTGGAAGCCCGGGGCGTCACGAGGCTGCATGCGACGGTGGCCCATGACGGCGGCGTGGCGCTGGCGGTGGTGGTGCTGGAAGGGGCCTGAGCCCCGCCCGCTACCATGGAAGCATCCGAGGCCTCCATGCGATTCGCCATCCCCGTCGTCTTCAGCATCCTCGCGGCCTCCCTGGCCGCCCAGGCGCCGGCGCCCCCGGCCCTGCAGCGGCCGCTCCTGGACGTGCTGCCGGCCCACACCCAGGGCTTCCTCTACGCGCGCAATCCCATGCTGGCGCAGCTCAACCTGAAGGCCCTGCTGGCGCGCTTCCAGCGGAAGGAGGAGGATCCCCTGTCGGCGCTGCAGAAGCGCTTCGGCCTGGCGGCGCTGCCCAACGACCGGCGGGGGCTGGCGGTGGCCCTGGTCTCCGACGAAAGCGCCCACGGCGGCACGGCGGAGGTGCTCTTCGTGCCCATCGCGGAATTCAAGGACTTCCTGGCCCCCCTCAAGGCCACCCGCTCCGGCAAGCAGGCCTATTCCTACCTCGTGGAGAAGAAGGCCATCCTCGCCGGCGAGAAGGACGGCTGGGCGGTGCTGGCGGCGGCGGAGCACGGCAGCGCCTTCCGCAAGGCCCTGGCCCCGGGGCCCTCCGTGCGCCCCGAGCTCGGGGGCTGGGACACCTTCATCGATGGCGGCGACCTTTCGGGGATGATGACCCCCCGGGGCATCGCCGCCTTCGTTTCGGAGGCCCGGCGCGGGATGCAGAAGGGCCGCGCCGCCGCCCAGATGGAGCAGGTCGAGCAGACCTTCGAAGGCTTCCTCGGGCAGGCGGAGCGCGAAGTCTCCCACGTCGCCTTCCGCGCCGACACAGACGCCGACGGCAACCTGGTGGTCTCCGCCAGGGCGCGGCTGCAGCCCTCCGGCGCCTGGGCCTCCATGGGGAAGAACATCCCCGCCGCCGACGACCTGGGCCTCAAGGGCTTCGGCGCGGGGTCCTGGTTCCTGGCCACCGGGGGCGGCCTGCCCACCGCCTGGGTCCGGGCCCTCGGCGAGGGCGGCATCGACATGCTCCTGGGCCAGCTCGAGGCCAAGGGCCTCGAGAAGGCGGACCTCGAGCCCATCCGCGCCGCCATCGACCGGAACTTCGAGCACCTCCAGGGCTTCGGCATGCTGGTGGCCGCCGCCCCCCGGACAGCCGATGCTGCCCGTCCTGCGCTACCGCATGGACGATGTCCGCGCCTACCAGGCGGACCTGGAAGGCCTGGTCCGCGCCATCAACGAGGCCTGCGGGCGGCGCAAGCTCGGCACCCCCAGCAGCGTGCGGGCCGGCACCGTGGGGGGCTTCCCCGCCTTCCAGAGCACCCACGACCTCGCCTCCCTGCACAAGGCCCCCGCCAAGGCCGGCGACGAGGACGAGGACGACGAGGACGGTCCGGGTCCCGGCGGCACCCTCCAGCAGTCCTTCGTGGCCCTCGACGGCCAGAACGTCTTCGCCGCCCCGCTGCCCCTGGAAGCCATGGAGGCGCTGGTGCAGGCCCACGCCCGGGCCGCGGAGCCCCTGGCCGCCGATGGGGGCATCGCCAAGGTGGGCCGCATGCTGCCGCAGCGCGCGAGCCTCTACGCCTTCATCAATCCCAAGGCCCTGGCGGACCAGTTCCGCGCCGCCAGCGAAAGCATGAAGCGCCTGCTCCCGGACGACCTCAAGGCCCGCTACCCCGAGCTGCCCCCCGCCCCCGAGTGCGCCCCCGCCGGCGCCGCCCTCACCTTCGACCTGGACGCCTGGAGCCTCGACTTCGCCCTTCCCGCGGACACCCAGCTCGCCCTCGGCGCCGCCGCCCGGCAGCAGGAGGAGATCCGCGGCCAGCAGATGAAGCTCCTCCAGGAACACCTGGAGCGCGAGCGGCAGAAGGCCCAGGCCGCCCCGAAGCAGTAGCCCCTCCTTCCTCCCTCCGCCTCCCGGGCCTACCATGGCCCCAAGGGAAGGACGGGCGATGCGCATCGGCTACGAGTTCCGCTTCAGCTCCGGGCGCGTCGAGTCCTTCGACCTGGCCTTCCGCGATGCGGACTTCGCCCTGGAGCCCCTGGGCTCCGGCGGCGAGGCCTGGACGAAGCTGGGCTACCACCAGTGCGCCGCCTGCCCCCTGGTCGCGGCGGAGCACCCGGACTGCCCGGTGGCGCGGAACCTCGCCGCGGTCCTCTCGCGCTTCCACGAGGACCACTCCTACGACCGCGTGACGGTCCGCACGACGGTGGCGGAGCGCGCCACCGAGCACCAGGGGGACCTCCAGACGGGAATCACCTCGATCATGGGGCTCATCATGGCCACCAGCGGCTGCCCCATCCTGGACGCCTTCAAGCCCATGGCCTTCACCCACCTGCCCTTCGCCAACGAGCGGGAGACCCTCATCCGCTCCGTGTCCACCTACCTCACCGCCCAGTACGTCCGCATGTGCCACGGCCTGGAGCCGGACTGGACCCTGAGCCGCTTCATCCCCAGCTACGACCTCGTCAAGCAGGTCAACGCCGCCTTCCTGGAACGCCTGAAGAGCGTCTTCGACACCGACGCCAGCCTGAACGCCCTCATCCTCCTGGACATCACCGCCCAGTTCGGGACCGTCACCCTGAAGGACAACTGGCTGCGGGAGGTGGAGCCCCTGTTCGCGGCGCACCTGAAGGAACCCCGCTCCTGAGGGACTCGGCTACCCTAGGCCGGTTCCCCCTCCTTCCCCGCCTTTCTCCCCCCGGGAGAGCCCATGCAGCTCGGCGCCTTTTCCATCAGCCTGGCCGTCAAGGACCTCGCGGCGTCCCGGGCCTTCTACGAGAAGTTCGGCTTCAAGCCCTTCGGCGGCGACGCCGCGAAGAACTGGCTGATCCTGAAGAACGGCGACCACGTCATCGGCCTCTTCCAGGGGATGTTCGAGAAGAACACGCTGACCTTCAACCCGGGCTGGGACAGCAACGCGAGCCCCCTGGACGCCTTCACCGACGTGCGGGAGCTGCAGCGGCAGCTCAAGGCCGAGGGTGTCGCGCTGCTGGTGGAGGCCGACGAAAGCACCACCGGGCCGGCCTTCCTCATGGCCCTCGACCCCGACGGCAATCCGGTCCTGCTGGATCAGCACCGCTAGCCGCCCACTCCGAACCCGGGAGGATCCCCCATGACCCAGCTCCGCTTCGACCTCACCATCCAGGCGCCCCGGGAGGCGGTGTGGGACGCCATGCTGGGCCCGGCCACCTACCGCATCTGGACCGCGGCCTTCGCCGAGGGCTCCTTCTACGAAGGCTCCTGGGCCACGGGGGAACGGATCCGCTTCCTCGGCCCCAGTGGCAAGGGCCTCACCTCCGTCATCGCGGAGAACCGCCCCTTCGAGTTCCTTTCCATCAAGCACCTCGGCCTCATCGAGGACGGGGTCGAGGACACGGAGAGCGAGGCGGTGCGCAGCTGGGCGCCGGCCTTCGAGAACTACACCCTGGTGGCCGAGGGCCGCGCCACCCGCATCACCGTGGAGCTGGAGGTGCCGCCGGACTTCGAGGCGACCATGCAGAAGACCTGGCCCAAGGCCCTGGCGAACCTCAAGGCCCTCTGCGAACCCCACGGGCTGGCGGAGGCGCAGGGCTAGGGGCCGGCTGCACAGTCCCCAGGGCACCCCGCTTCAGGCCACGGCACTTACCGCCAGAGCTCGCTCCCGCTGGAAAATGAGGGATGTCCTTCGTCCATCTCCACAATCATTCCGAATTCTCGCTGCTGGATGGGCTGACGCGCATCCCCGACCTCGTGAAGAAGTGCCGGGCCGCGGGGATGCCCGCGGTGGCGGTCACGGACCACGGGAACATGTACGGGATGATGCGGCTCTTCGACGCCTGCTCGGATCCGAAGATCGGCGGCGGGGAGGTGAAGCCCATCCTCGGCTGCGAAGTCTACGTGGCCCCGCGCTCGCGGCACGACCGCAAGCTGCAGGCGAAGAACGCGGCGACGGGCGAGGAGGGCCTCGAGGACTGCGTGGACCCCAGCGGTTCGAGGGACGCGGGCTACCACCTGGTGCTGCTGGCCAAGAACCACGTGGGCTTCGCCAACCTCTCGAAGATGGTGAGCCAGGGCTTCACCGAAGGCTTCTACTACAAGCCCCGCATCGACAAGGAGCTGCTGAAGGAGCACAGCGAAGGGCTCATCGCCCTGACGGCCTGTCTCGGCGGCGAAGTGCAGGCGCGGCTCATGCAGGGCCGGCCGGACCAGGCGGAGCGGGTGGCCTCCGAATTCCGGGAAATATTTGGCGACGACTTCTACCTGGAGATCCAGGACCAGGGCTTCGAGGCCGAAGCCCGCATCATCCCGTCGCAGAAGGAACTGTCGAAGAAGCTGGGCATCCCCCTGGTAGCCACCAACGACGCCCATTACCTGAACGCGTCCGACAGCGACCTCCACGACACCCTGCTCTGCATCGGCACCAAGGCCCTGAAGAAGACCGAACGGCGCATGCGCTTCAGTACGGACCAGTTCTTCGTGAAGACCCCCGAGGAGATGCGGGCGGTGTTCCCGGAGAACCCGGAGTACCTGGAGCGCACCCTGGAGATCGCCGGGAAGATCGAGACCTTTCCGCTCGCCCGCAAGCCCATCACCCCCCAGTTCCCCGTGCCCGACGGCTTCACCCTCGAGAGCTACTTCGTCCACGTGGCCCGGGAGTGGTTCGAGAAGCGGGTGGCGGAGAACCGGGAGCTGTGGAGCCAGGGCCGCCTCAAGCACGACGAAAGCGTCTACCGGGCCCGCCTGGACTTCGAGCTGGAAACCATCCTGAAGATGGGCTTCCCGGGCTACTTCCTGCTGGTCTGGGACTTCATCGCCAAGGCCCGGGAGATGGGCATCCCCGTGGGCCCGGGGCGCGGTTCGGCCGCCGGTTCCATCGTGGCCTGGTCCCTGTGGATCACCGACATCGATCCCATGCAGTACGACCTGCTCTTCGAGCGCTTCCTGAACCCCGAGCGCATCTCCATGCCCGACGTGGACATCGACTTCTGCCGGGACGGCCGGGACCGGGTCATCCAGTACGTCACGGAGAAGTACGGCCGGGACCGGGTGAGCAACATCGTCACCATCAACCAGCTCAAGACCAAGGCGGTGATCAAGGACGTGGCCCGGGTCTTCGAGAAGGACTTCGCCTGGGCCAACGAGCTCACCAAGCTGGTGCCCCAGGAGCCGGGCAAGCCCATCACCGTCGGCGAAGCCCTGCAGAAGTCGGACCGCCTGCTGGAGCGCTACGAGAAGGAGCCGGACGTCAAGGAGGTGCTGGACATCGCGGCGAAGCTGGAGGGCCTGGCGCGGAACACCGGGGTGCATGCGGCCGGGGTCATCATCGCGCCGGACGAGCTGACGAACTTCGCGCCGCTCTGCATGGACAAGGACAAGAAGGTGATGGTGCAGTACACCATGACCGAGGCGGAGCGCGCCGGCCTGCTGAAGATGGACTTCCTGGGTCTCGAAACACTCACCCAGATCGAGAAGATCCAGGGCTACATCGCCAAGCGCCACGGGGCTCCGGTGGACATGACAAAGCTGCGGGCCTTCGATGATCGGAAGACCTTCCAGCTCTTCGCGTCCGGGGATACGGACGGGGTCTTCCAGTTCGAGTCCGGGGGCATGAAGCAGCTCCTGCGGGCCCTGCAGCCGGACCGCTTCGACGACCTCATCGCGCTCAATGCCCTGTTCCGCCCCGGGCCGCTGGGGGCCGGCATGGGCGAGACCTACGTGGCGCGGCGCCACGGGCGGGAGCCGGTGACCTACATGTTCCCGGTGCTGGAGCCCATCCTGTCGCCGACCTACGGGGTGATCCTGTACCAGGAGCAGGTGATGCAGATCGCGTCGGCGATCGCGGGCTACTCCTTGGGCGAGGCGGACATGCTGCGCCGGGCCATGGGCAAGAAGGATCTGGCGAAGATGCAAAAAGAAAAGGCCAGCTTCA
Source organism: Holophagaceae bacterium (assembly GCA_044229575.1). Taxonomy (GTDB): domain Bacteria; phylum Acidobacteriota; class Holophagae; order Holophagales; family Holophagaceae; genus JADJVL01. The sequence continues at coordinate 42,141 of JBGAST010000012.1, forward strand.
TCGACCGGGGCGTGGAGCGGGGCTTCGACAAGGAGGGCGTGGCGAAGCTCTTCGACCTCATCGAGTACTTCGCGGGCTACGGCTTCAACAAGAGCCACTCGGCGGCCTACGCCATGGTGGCCTTCGAGACGGGCTACCTGAAGGCGAACCACCCGCTGGAGTTCATGGCGGGCCTGCTGAGCACGAAGAGCGGCCGCACCGACGACATCGTGAAGTACATCCAGAACTGCCGGGAGAAGGGGATCCAGATCCTGGGCCCCGACATCAACGAGTCGGAGCTGGATTTCACGGTGACGAAGGAAGGGGCCATCCGCTTCGGCTTCGCGGCGGTGAAGGGGCTGGGGGACGCGGCCCTGGAGGCGATCCTGGCGGCGCGAAAGGCCGAGGGCGGCTTCAAGGACCTGGTGCACGCCCTCCAGGCGACGGATCTCAGCAAGGCCAACCGGCGGGTCTGGGAATCGCTCATCAAGGCGGGCGCCTTCGACAGCCTGGAGAGCCACCGGGCGGCGCTGCTGGCGAGCCTGCCGAGCGCGCTGGACACGGCATCGCGGGGCAGCAACGCGGACCTGGGCCTGACGAGCCTCTTCGATGATGCGGAGCTGGCGAGTTGCGCGGATGCGTGGAAGCTGCCCGAGGACGTGGAGCCGATGGGAAGGCGCGAGCGTCTCGCCGCGGAGCGGGAGACCTTGGGGCTCTACGTCTCAGGCCATCCCCTGGACGAGTACGTGGACGCCCTGAAGGTGCACACCATCGGCAACATCACGGCGCTGCAGGAGGCCGTGGCCAACGGCCAGAAGGCGGACCGGGATCTCGTGACGCTGGGCCTGCTGGTGAACGGCGCGACCTTCAAGACCAACATGAAGGGCGAGCCCTGGGCGATCCTCAACTGCGAGGACCTCACCGGCAAGATCGAAGTCCTCCTCATGGCCGGCCACTTCAACCCCGTCACCAAGCAGCGCGCCCGCCCCTTCGACACCTACCGCCACCTCGTCCAGGCCGACGCGCTATTGCGCGTGACCGGCGAGCTGAAAGTGGAGATCGTCACCAGCAACGACGAAGAGGAGGAGGACCGCACGGTGCTGAAGCTCTTCGCGACGGAATTGGACGAGCTGCACCAGGTGCAGGGGAAGGGGTTCAGTGGGGCGTTGGTGAAGTTGCCCGTGGGTGAGCTGCCACCGGGATTGCTGCCGCTCCTCAAGCAGTTCCCAGGGGATCTACCGGTGACGTTTGAGTACCGCAGTAAGGAAGGGCTGAACGCGCGGGTGAAGGCCGGGGCACTAAAGTTGCGTTTTGATGCTGATCTTGCAGAGAAGGTGGCCAAAGAGACTGGGTGCGGGTTGGGGTGGGTGTATTGATTAACGTGTTAACCGAGGTAAAGAAACCGATTGCCTGCCTTTGAGTTAAACAACCACTGGGTGTGACAGGATGAGCGAAGAAGAAAAGGGACAAGACCAATCCAAACGAAGGCTGAGCCGCTCAACCCGTATTCGACATTCAATTATTAAGTTAACAATACTGTTAACAAAAACATACAACAAATTCAAGAAAAGACCCTCTATATTGGCGGGCACACTTATCATTTTCACCACATACGGAATAATAACCTTTTCGAAAGATTACATTTGGACACCAATCAACAACCTCCATAGTAAATATATCAATTACAAAAAAGACAATAACAATAAATGCTTAGCAAACGCTTTCGTATTATTTAAACTAGAAAAATATGATCAAGCAGAGAAATTGTTTTCTGAGGCTGCAAAGTATTCAAAAAAAGAAGATCGATTTGATATTGAAATTTGGCTATCCGAAGCTGTGTTTCGAGCAAATAGACCGAGTGATGGCTACAGAATATTAATGAATTCATACATAAAGAATGATGAAGATTCTTCGGCTGCTAGATTGAATGCTATCACAAAAATTAAATTACTTACAGCAATTAAAACGAATAATCTGGATGATCTTAAAGAAATTTATATCTTGATTAAGACAAATAAAATATTCAATAAAGAACCTGAAATACAACTACTTGTATTATTGTTATTAAATAAAAATACCGAATTCCAAAATATGCTATTAAATTTGAGCTATGATGATTTTAAAGCTAATACAGATAAGACTATAACACTACTGGTGTGGACTAAGATATTAGAGTTAACACCTCGAGAAAGCCCTCTGCAAGTAATTGCGTTGTCAAGAATTCGAGATGTAGATTTTTCCGATTTCGATCTTCATGAATTTGTAGATTGGTATAAAATAGCAAATCTGCGCTTATACTCTTTATCAAACAAAGAAGAGGTCATTCGAAATCTTGAAAAGTTAATACTTAAATTCGAACGAATCAAAGACCCAATTTATTACAGATATAAAAAGTCGATTATCGAATTTTCAATGAGTATTGGATCAACATTGGCGACAAAAATTTATTATCAGAAATCACACTTTTATAATCCAGAGTTAAATATTTTTTCATTCCCTATTCCCTCGAACTATACCCCCATCGCATTCGCTACAATGCAATATAATAGCCGGAGCTATTTATTTGGCGTATTTGGATTTTACGATACAAATTCTGAACTTTATAAGAACTTCCCGAAAAAAAAATATTTGACGATTTTAAAACATATTATATATGAAGTAAAAGATAAACAGGCAATAGTATTAAAAGAATTCACTTCAGAGGACAGCCCTCATTCAATTCAGGTGATTGCTGAACCAGGCGGCTATACTTTAATTCTCAAAGAGGGCTCTGGTGAATTTTTAAACATTGATTATTTCTCAATCACTAAACTTGATAATTTAAGTGTTGATATTTCGAAGCTTAACACATATCATTCTAGCAGGGTTTCAGCACAACAGCATAGTAATGGAGTTTCGTTAATTTTTGATTCAGACTTAATGAGATCAAATGAAGCGAATATCCTCAGGAAAGTTAATCAACATATAAAATGTATGATATCAAAGGGGGTCTTAACCGAAGAAACTCATGAATTTTATAATCCTGCTGTTACGTTTTTTGAGTCGTTAGATATCAATAAAATGCAAGTCGAAAACTTCCTTATGGGATCGTCAAAAATTCAAGGTAAATATATTGTCAATAAAAATTTTATTAAAGCTATCAATGATATTTCACACCTCTATTATAAGAGGTCCGTCATTGATGATTCATATAACGATAATATTGATGGACTTTCAAAAGAATTATCAGCCTTATTTATCTATTATGAGCCTGAAGGAAGCTCAAAGGATTCAGTTACCAATTTTTTATTCTTAGTTAAAAGAGATAACAACAAAGTATCAATTATTGATATTTTTGAACTAGACAAAAACAACAAAATTACCAAGAGCGTCTTCGAATAAACACTTCTCTTGCTCAATCTAAAACCCTGTATGAAACACTATAAGTAATATCTAATTCTACCATCATTTATGCCCTACCCCCTCCACCCCAACGACCGCGTCCGCCTGACCCGCGAGGCGGTGATCTTTTACGGCGGCACCTGGCCGCACTGGACGCCGACGGCGCAAGGCGGCGGGCAGCCGGGGACGCTGGTGTTTGCGGGGGAGCGCGCGCACAAGCCGGGGGCGGCGCCGCGGCCCTACTTCGTGCGGTGGGACAACGGGGCGGAGAACAGCTACCGGGTGGAGGACCTGGAACTGGCGCCCGAGGAAACGGCCACGCCCGACGACGACCCCGACGACGCGCCGCCGTCGAACATCATTCCCTTCGGTCGGCGGCCCTGAGGCTCGATGGCTGTGAATCGACCGCCGGCCGGAGCTGGCCCGGACTATTTATCACCTTATATTTCGATTGGGAGTCTTTCATCTCCCCATCGGCGCCACGCGGATGCGGGCGCCGAACCAGCGCAGGGCCTTGCAGATCGTCCAGGCCCAGGCCGCGAAGCTGATGGATGCCTGGAGGAGGTGGCATGACGCGCAAGGCTGAGCAGGAACACCTCGCCATCCGCGCCTGGGTGGAACGGGGCAAGGTCCACGTGGAATTCGCGGATGGCCGGGAGGCCGCCCTGCCCCTCGACGCCTTTCCCCGCCTCGCGATGGCACCCAAGGCCGACGTGAAGGAGGTCCAGGTCTGGGGCGACGGCCGCGTGCTGCACTGGCCCGCCCTGGAGGAGGCCATCCCCGTCGAAGCCGTGCTGACCGGCCGCATCCCCGCCCAGCCCAAGGCCTCCCTCGGCCTCGCAGCGCGCCTCAAGGCGCTGCGGAAGAAGGCCAGGCTGACCCAGCAAGAACTCGCCGAACGCCTCGGTTGCCGCCAGTCCCTGGTGAGCATGGCGGAGAACGGACGCACGTATGTTTCCGAAAACTTCCTGGAGCGCGTGACCGCGGCCTGCGCGATGGCCCCCCCAAAAGCGGCGCATAAAGCCTTACGGGGACCCTACGCGACCAGCCCCGGCGCTTCCGCCCTGCGCGCGGCCTACCCAACCGCGCAGAAGTCTTCCCTCAAGGCCATTCAGGTCGGCGAGAAGAAGGCGCCCAAAAGGAAGGCGAAGTCGCGAGTCGCCAACGCTGAAGCACGGAAGCGAAGGCCCACCTGAGACTCGCCCGCTGCGAGTCCCGACAGTTCTGCCGGTTCGTTCCTGCGCACCCCGCTGGAACTGCCCGGGTGCTCCCAACGGGCGAATCCGCCCGGGCTCCAACCGAACTCCAACCGAACTCCAAAAGCGCTGAGGGAGAGGTGCTCGGGCGCTCGCGGGTCTATACTTCCCACCGCTTCCACCGGAGGACGTATGGGGACCTGCCCAAGGTTGCTCGACCGTGCCTGGAACCGGATCTCCCGCGCTGCCTTCCTCCCGCTTAGGTTCCGGCGTCTCCTGCGCGCCATCCCCCCGGCCCTCGTCCTGATCGCACCCTTGCCCCTCCACGCCCAGGACCTCGCCGCCAAGTGGAAAGCCATCCCCCTGGTCACCCTGGCGACCCCCCTTCCGGACCTGCCCGGGGCGAGCCTCGCGGCGCTGGGTTCCTGTTTCGTGCGGCCCTCCGGCGAGCTGGTCTTCTGGGGGAAGGTGTCGGGCCGGGAGGAGAAATGGAGCTGGTGCCTCTTTTCCTTCGACGGCACCCGCGTCCGCACGATCCTCGAGGGCGGCGAGCAGGTGGCCTCCCGCTACGCCTCCGACCCCGCCGCCCGCTTCCTGGTGCGCCCCGGCAACGGCGGGCTCGGTCTCTTCAATGGCCGCCACTTCTACGTCTTGGCCCCCGGCGGAGGCACCTTCACGCCCGCCTGGAGCGTCTTCAAGTGGGATGGCGAACGGCTCAGTCCCCTCCTCCGTCCCGGCGACACCCTTCAAGTGGGAGGACGGACCTACACCCTCACCCACGCCGAGGTGCGCGGCGTGGGACCCGGCGGCGATCCCCTTCTTGAATTCCGCGCCAAGCTGCCCGACAAGCTGCGGGGCTTCGCCCTGCTGGACGGGGACACCGTCCGCCCCCTCGACCTCGCCGCCCTGGGCCTGAAGGGCGGGGAGATCCGCAACGACTTCGTCTTCCTGGCCCCGCCGGTGGCCCCCGGGCCTGAGCTCCTGGGCATGGTCACCGGCAAGGGCATCCCCGAAGGCCTCTACGCCCTGTCCCCGCGCAAGGCCCGCCTCCTCGTTCCCAAAGGCGCGTCCCTGCCCTCCTCCCCCCCGGCGAAGGCGGAGAACGTCAAGGTCCTCTTCACCCGCAGCGCCCGCCGCTTCGTCACCGCGATCGCCTGCGACGACAACGTCACCCGCTACTTCCTCCACGAGGCCGACCGCATCGTGGACCTCACCCCGCCCGAAGTCCAAGCCTGGGGCGACGGGAGTCTCTTCCTCCAGCAGGGCGTGCTCCTGGACGGCGAGTCCCCGCTGCTCCTCTACAAGGCCGTGGCCTTCAAGGGCAAATCCACCATCAAGGCGGAATTCAACACCTGGACCGAGAGCCGCCAGGAGGCGCCCCAGCAGGTCTTCTGCTCCAACGGCACCGAGATCAAGCGCCTCACCAGCTGGAAATTCTCCGCCCCGCGCAACGCCACCCAGATCCTGGACCTCCCCGGGGCCGCCTCCCCGGGACTCCTCGTCCGCGTGGATCTTTCGGACCTCGGCGTCAAGGAAGCGGCCAAGTTCAACGGCCTCCAGTTCTGGGACAGGAAGGACCCGATGTCCGGACTCAAGACGTCCCCCCAGCTGGACGTGGACGCCCTCGGGAAGATCGGCCTGGACACGGTCCTGGCCTGCCCCTCGCCGGACACCTACATCGTCGCCCTCCCGCAGGGTTATTTCCGGATCGTCCGGGCTGAGGGAGGCGGGGCAGCCCGGTGAATCATGAGCCCATCCCCGAGGTCTGACACCCTATCTCCATGAAGCTCGCCAAGTACTGGTCCAAACAGACCGCCCCCGCTGACCTCCAGGGCGAACCCATCACCGTTCATTGCTGGCGCGGGTCCATGGCCAGCCCCGAGGACGCCGCCCGGCAGGCCAAGGCCGCCGCCGAGGCCCTCGGACGGCGCATCACCTCGCAGGGCGGCTTCGTCCCGGACGCCGGGCCGGCGAGGGACTACGGCTACGCCGACCGGCCCCTGCGGGAAGAGCTGCTGGAGGAGGTCAAGGACCCCTACGGCACCCTCACCGCCGCCATCACCCGCAACGCCATGGGCGTCCGCGTCCTCAACACGGCGCGGGCCATGTTCGTGGACTTGGACCTCGGGCCCCTCGGTCTGCTGGACCGGCTCAAGGCGATGCTCAGGCTCGGCCCCGACACCTCCGAAGCCGCGGCCCTCGTCCACGTCACGACCTGGCTCGCCGCCCATCCCGGCTGGGGCTTCCGGGTCTACCGCACGCCGGCCGGCCTTCGGCTGCTGGCCACCCACGCGCCCCAGGACCCCTGCGCCGCCGATACCCGCCGCGTCCTCCAGGAGCTGAAGTGCGACCCCCTCTTCATCCGCCTCTGCGCCGTGCAGGAGAGCTTCCGCGCCCGCCTCGACCCCAAGCCCTTTCGCGTCGGCCTCAAGCATGGCCCCCCGCCCTTTCCCCGGGAGACCCTTGAACAGGAGCGCGCCTTCGAGACCTGGCTCCGCGAGTACCGGAACCGCTGCGAAGGCCGCGCCGCCTGCGCCTTCATGGCCCACCTGGGGAACACCACCCTCCACCCTGAGCTCGCGCCCGTCGTGAAGCTCCACGACGAGGGCTGCCGGGCCCTCACCGGCGGCCTGCGCCTCGGCTGAATGCGACGTCGGTCACAGGCGTGCCCCTCAACCGGTTGCGCGCGCCACCGTACTACGATGACCTTCGTATAAGGAGCCCCATGCGCGCCCTCGCCGCCTTCCTCCTTCCCCTGGCCCTGCCTGCCCAGGACAGCCGCATCCGGCTCACCTTCGACCCCTCCGAGGCCGAGGCCGCCCTGGCCATCGTGGAGCTGAACGCGGCGGGCAAGCCCGTGCCCGAGGCGGCCTGGACGCGCCTCTTCGACTCCGAGCCCTACCGCCGCCTCAAGGTGCGCGAGGCCAGCCTGAAGCGGGACTTCACCGACGCCGAGTTCCGGGCCTTCCTCCTCTCCCCGGACCTCGCCGCCAGGGCCCCCGCCCTGCGCGCCACCCTGGAGGCCTGGACGCGCGCGCCCCTGGAAACCTCCGCCCGGCGCATCCTGCCCTACCTTCCGACCCAGGCCACGGTGCGGGCCTCCATCTATCCCATGGTGAAGCCCCGGGACAACACCTTCGTCTTCGACGTCCGCACGCGCCCCACCCTCTTCCTCTACCTCGACCCCGCTGTGGGCGCCGCCGAATTCGACAACACCGTCGCCCACGAGATGCACCACTTCGGCTTTTCCAGCCTCGCCGACGCCCAGGACGCCCGCCTGAAGGCCCTGCCCGAGGCCGCCCGCACCGCCGCCGAATGGACCGGCGCCTTCGGCGAAGGCTTCGCCATGCTCGCCGCCGCCGGCGGGCCCGACGTCCACCCCCACGCCGCCAGCGGCCCCAAGACCCGCGCCCGCTGGGACGCGGACATGGCCCGCCACAACGCCAACCTGAAGGCCCTGGAAGCCTTCTTCCTCGGCGTCGTCCAGGGGCGCACCTCCGCCGCCGCCGCCCGGGAGGCCGCCATGGGCTTCTTCGGCGAGCAGGGCCCCTGGTACACCGTGGGCTACCGCATGGCCGTCCTCGTCGAACGCCACGCCGGCCGCGCCGCCCTCCTCGCCTGCATGGAGGATCCCCCCCGCATCCTCGCCGCCTACAATGCCGCCGCCGAGGCGGAGAACCGCAAGGGGGGCGAAGCCCTCGCGCTCTGGCCTCAGGCCCTGATCCAGGCCCTGCAGCCCGGCGTCCAGACCAAGGGGAAAGCGCCCTGAGCCCGGACAGCGGGGAGGCGCGCCGCTAACCTGGGTGGCGCAGGAGATCGCCCGCCCAGACCGACGCCGAGGAGGACCGCCATGCCCGGATGCCCGGCCCTGCCGTCCGCGGGAAAGAGGACTTCCCGGAGCCTCGGCCGCGTCCTCGCCTGCGTCCTCGTCCTCTTCTTCGCGTCGGCCCTGTCCGCCGGAGCCCAATCCCCAAAGGTCCCCAGGATCGAATGGGCCGACCTGCCCCCCGCCATCGTGGCGCCGGCCCCGGATCTCCGGACCGGCTACCTCGTCGTCCCCGAGCGCCGCTTTCCGGTCATCGGCCGGCGCACGGTGCGCCTGCCCTTCATCCTCATGAAGAGCCGCGCCGCCGCGCCCCGGCCCGATCCGGTCCTGGTCACCGCCGGCGGGCCCGGGGGCAGCACCCTGGGCCGGGCGAGAAACCGGGCGCGCAACCCGCTCCTGGACGACCGCGACGTCATCCTCTTCGAACAGCGGGGCACGCAGTACGCCGAGCCCGCCCTGGTCTTTCCGGACATCGACGCCAGCCTCCGCTCCGGCTGGGGCACGCGGCTCAACGGCAATCCCGATCCGAAGGCCGTGCGGAAGGCCCTGGCCGCCGCGCTCCGCACCCTCAAGGCCCGGGGCGTGGACCTCGCGGGCTACACCACGAAGGAGAGCGCCGCGGACCTCGCGGACCTGCGGCGCCTGCTGGGGATCCCCGCCTGGAACCTCTACGGCATGTCCTACAGCACGAAGCTGATGCTCACGGTCCTGCGGGACCACCCCGAAGGCGTGCGCGCCGTCCTGCTGGATTCGGTGCTGCCCCCGGAAGCCAACTGGGACGAGGAGGCCCCCGCCAACATCCTCGCCGCCCTGGACGCGGTGCTGGCCGCTGCTGGGGAGGATCCGGCCCTCGCGCAGCTCTGCGCGGAGCTGCGGCCGCGCTTCCTCCGTCTGGTGGCCGCGGCCAACGCCCACCCCATCAACGTGCGCATCGCCCATCCCGTGGACCGGACGCCCCTCACGATCCGCCTCGACGGCGCCGGCCTCATGAACTGCGTCTACACCGCCCTGGAAAGCGCCGGGGCCATCCGCCGCCTGCCCCTTACCCTCGACGCCGCCTGCCGGGGCGACGTCCAGGTGCTGGCGCCGCTCCTGGAGGAGTACCTCGGCTCCTCCCAGGGCAACGCCATTGGCACGCGCCTCTCCGTCTGGTGCAACGAGGAGTTCCCCTTCGAGCGGCCCGCCCGCATGCTCCACCCCGCCGGCCTGCCCCCCGAGCTCCGCGCCTTCGTCCAGACCGCCGTCCCCCCCGAGGCCCTCCAGGCCTGGCCCCGGGGCCGGCCCGCCGCCGCGGAGAACCAGCCCGTGGCCAGCGAAGTGCCCATCCTCATCGCCGCCGGCGAGTTCGATCCGGACACCCCGGTCCGCTGGGCCCGCCGGGCCGCCGCAACCCTGCCCAACGCCTTCCTCCTGGAATTCGCGGGCATGTCCCACGTGCCCCTCTTCACGCATCCCGATGCCCCGCGCATCATGAAGGCCTTCCTCGCCGAGCCGCGCCGACGCCCCGATCCGGGCGGCACCGGGACCCGCCCGGGCTTCCAGCCTCCCGAGGGGCCGGCCCGGTAGGGCTCCGACCCACCTCGAACCGCACCACCCGGTTCACGGGCCCCCGCGGCGAGCCGCCCCCCTCCAAGGCGGTCCTCGCCAGGCCCGGAGCCGGCCGCGGTCCGGTGAGGCCCTTCCACGCGCCCTCGCGGCCCAACCCACCAAGCGGGACCTATTCGATCCCCCCAAGGTCCCGGGATGCCGTTTCCCCTTGACGGGCCTGGACACCGGGCGTACTCCGAAGCTGGAAGGCCCCATGCACAATCCCGGGATTGCCACACCTGCCTCCGACGGGTCACCTGGAGGACCGCCTTCCCTGGCAGGGCGCCGGACGCCTGGCCTCCCCGCACAGGGTCCCGGTTGCGAGGGCCGGTCCCGCCGCGCGCGGGCCCAGGGCCCTGCGCCCGCGGCCCGCTTGTTCCTGCTCGCCCTCATTGGACTGCCCTTCCCCCTCCGGGGAGATGGGGGAGAAAAAGAGAGGCCCAGATTCGTCGAGCCGATCCTGACCGAGGAGACGCTCCCGAACGAACCCCGTGAAACGAGCCCCCGGGTCAGCGCCGAGCATCGCCGCCATGCCGGCGAAGCCTTCGGCAGCCTGCCGACCCTTACCCTGTTCCACGGGCTCGCGGAGCGGCTCGGGGCCTCCCTCAGCCTCCCGGTGGCGTACCGGCGCTCGGAGGGACGAACGGCCCGCGGCCTCGGCGATGTCTCCCTGGGATTGAAGTATGTCCTGCTCGAGCCCGCGGCAGGTTCGAGCGCCCTGGTCTTCGGCTTCGAGGCCACGATGCCCACGGGCGACAGGAACCGGGAGCTCGGGGAGGGCGCGCACGAGATCGAACCCTACCTCGCGTTCTTGAGGGACTTCGGCCCCCTCTGCCTGCAGGGCAACTTCGGCTGGTCCAAGCAGCTTGGCCGGGAGCGGGCCGAACGATTCACCTACAACTGGGCCCTGTCGTCCCCGCGGCTGGGCCGGCGGCTGCACCTTCTGCTGGAACTCAACGGGAACGCGGGGCCCGGCCATCCAAGCTCCATCGCGCCCGGCGTGAAGTGGAGTTTCGGCGAGGACGCCTTCGCCGCCCTCGCCGCGCCCATCGGTCTCAACGGCGGCACTCCGGACTGGGGCGTGGTGGTCCAGTTCAAGGCCGGATTCTGAATGGGTGGCCTTCCGTGACCCTCCGCACCAAGCTGCTGGCGAGCAATCTGGCCATCGCCGCCCTCGTCTGGGTCGTGGTCCTGGTTTCGCTGTGGGTCCTGCACGACGCCGACGCGGCGATGGTCGCGATCACGGAGAACACGGAACCGACCATGGAGGCCCTGCAGGACCTCCGGGCGGGCGGCATCCGCATCGTCGCATCGACTTCCGAAATCCTCGCGATCCGGGGCGAGCGGACACGCGGGCGGGCTCCGCGCGAAGCGGCCGGACCCCGGGATGCCCAGGAAGCCCGGGAGCACGCCTTGCTCGCGGCCGGCGCCCGGGAGTGCGCCTCCGCCATCGACCGCTACGCGCGACTTACCGCGACGGCGTCGCCCTGGCACCGCCGGGAGAACCGGGAACACCTCCCGCGGATCCGCCGGGCGGTCGAGGCCCTCCACAAGGGCAGCTTGGACCTCATCGCCCTGAAGGAGCGCGACGCCAGCAGCGCGTCGATCCTCGAGGAGAAGGAACGGTTCGAGGCGCTCGAGAGCCAATTCCTCTCGATCGTCCGGGCCGCCCTGGCGAGCGAGCGGCAGGAGATCGCCCAGATCCGGGAGGCCCTGGCGCAGCAGCAGCGCACGCGCCGGACGGCCATCCTGGCCCTCGCGGGCACGACGATGGCGCTGGCGATCCTCTCCGCCCTGCTCATGGCCCACGTCCTCTCCCGGAGGCTTCACCGCCTGACGGCCGTGGCCCGTTCGATCCGGGAGGGGAACCTCGACCTGGACGTCCTGGACGGCGAGCCGGCGGGCACGTCCAGGGATGAAACCGTCCTCCTGCAATCGGTGTTCGCCAGCATGGTGGCCCAGCTGCGGGTGGCCCGGACGGAGGTGCACGAGCACCGGCGGACGCTGGAACGCGAGGTGGCCGCGCGCACCCGGGAACTCCAGGCCGCGACGCGCCGGGCCGAAAGACTGGCGGAGGAGGCGCGCACCGCGAACGAGGCGAAATCGCGGTTCCTCGCCACCATGAGCCATGAGATCCGGACGCCCATGATCGGCATGATGGGCATGGCCGAAGTGCTCTCCCACACCCGGCTGGACGAGGAGCAGAGGCTGGCCCTGGACACCATCGAGTCCTCCACCCGCGCCTTGCTGGGGATCATCGGGGACATCCTCGACTTTTCCAAGATCGAGGCCGGGAGGCTGGAACTGGAGACCCGGACCTTGTCGTTCCGGCGCATCGCGGAGGAGGTCCTGGCCACCCACGCCGCCCTGGGCGCGCAGAAGGGCCTGGCCATGATCTGCACCGTCGATCCGGAGCTGGGGGAAGCGCACCTCGCGGACCCGGTCCGTTGCCGGGAGATCCTGGACAACTTCGTGAACAACGCGTTGAAGTTCACCCGCGCCGGGTCCATCACGCTGGAGGTGGGCGTGCTGCGCTCCGATGCTTCGAACCAGACGCTCGTCTTCCGGGTGAGGGACACCGGGATCGGGGTGTCCGAGGCCGATCAGCAATCCCTTTTCCAGCCCTTCGTGCAGGCGGAATCAGGCAGCACCCGCCAATTCGGCGGCACCGGCCTGGGCCTCTCCATCTGCCGCAGCCTCGCCCGGCTGATGGGGGGTGACATCACCATGGAAAGCGTGGAGGGCGTGGGAACCACAATGTCCTTCGTGGCGGCCTTCCCCCGGGCGGCGCCACTCGCGGCGGGCGGGGACCCGGGCGCGACGCGGAAGGCCGCCTGGATCCCGGTGAAGCCCCCCAGCCGCGATGTGGCGGAATCCAGGGGCTGCCTCATCCTCCTGGCGGAGGACCATCCGACCAACCGGGCCGTGCTGTCCCGGCAGCTGGCCCTGGCCGGCTATCAGGCGGACGTCGCGGAGGATGGGCGGGCGGCCCTGGAGGCCCTGGCCCGGACCCGCTACGGGCTCCTGCTCACGGATATCCAGATGCCCAACATGGACGGCTACCAGCTGGCGAAGGAGGTCCGGAGGCTCGAAGGGGCGGGCGGAAAGCCGCGCCTGCCGATCCTGGCCCTCACGGCCAACGCCTTGGAGGGGGAGCTGGAACGCTGCCGGGCGGCCGGCATGGACGATTGCATCATCAAGCCCGTGGCCATCCCGGACCTGGATGGCAAGCTGCGCGCCTGGCTTCCAGCGGCGCAGGTGCTCATGGACCGGGCCGAGGCGGCCCTTCCCCCGCAGGCTCTGGCGGGATCGCCCGGGGACCCGCCCTTGGACACCGAGGTCCTGGGCCTGCTCTCCAGGGGCGACCGGGCCTCCTCCCTGGAGATCCTGCGGGATTTCCTCGCCACCACCCGGTCGGACCTTGCGGAGGCGCGGGACGCGGCGGCCCGGGGGAACCGGGCGGATCTGGCCCGGTGCGCCCACCGCATCAAAGGCGCCGGCCGGATGGTCGGTGCCAGGCCCCTGGCGGCGGCCGCCCAGGTGCTCGAAGACCAGGCTCGGGACCGAAGCGGCGGGCCCGTGGCCGAGGCCCTCGCGGCCCTGGAATCGGCGCTATCGCGACTGGACCGCTTCGCGGCCCAGGAGTTCGAAGGCTCCTGACCGGAATCCGGCCTGACCTGGAGCCTCGATCCCGTGGAGCGTGGACCGTGCTGACCGGCGTCCGGAACCTCCCGCCTTCCGCTCAGGTCATGACCCAGGCCGCCGTGATGAACCGGATGGTCCCTTCGTAGCGGTATTCGAGCCGCACGCGTTTGTTGTGCAGGAAGGCCTCTCGCAGGAGGGCGACCAGCTCCAGCTCCCCGGTGGGTTCCTTCGCCACGCGCAGGGGCACCTGGAAGTCCTTCGCATACCCTTCGAGCCACACCCGGACGCGGTCCTGCTCCGCCGGCAGGGTGCCATTCAGGCTGTCGCTGCTTCGCACGCGGACCTGGACCCGCTCCACGGCGCGATATCCATCCGTCTTGCGGGCGATGGGAAGGGCCTTGTAGACCGGCTGGGCCCGCCATTGCACGGTATGGACGGCCCCCTCGATGGCCGCACGGTAGATGTCCCCGGATCTCGGGAGGTAGTTCCCCTCCCGGTAGTCGTACACGCCCCAGGGATCCAGGAAGTACCAGAGCGCCGGCACCGCCGTGGTCCCCAGGGTGAAGGCGGGGCCCTGCACCGCCACGCCGAAGTGGAGATGGATGACGGCGGTGGTCGAGCTGATCCGTCCCAGCAGTTCGCCGCGGCGGATGGGGTCCCCGTTCCGCTTGGAAACCGTCGCCAGATCCATGTGCACGTAGACCGTCCAGAACTCCCGTCCCCCCGGCGTGGTGTGGGAAATGATGACCCGCCCGCCGGACTGGGCATGGATGACGCCGTCGGCCGCGGCGCAAACCTGGAAGGGCCTGCCATCCCCGGGAATGAAATCGGTCGCCGCGTGGAAGGCGCTGTCGCCGTTATTGGGCCGAACCCAGCCCCCGCCCTTGGAGCCGAGGGTGATCGACTCGTCGTAGAAGGGCAGGGACAGGTTCATCCGCTCGCCTCCCAGCGGATCGTCCAGGAAGGCCCGCAGCTTCTCCCCGATCGGCAGGTTCCGGGCCCGCCTCGGGCGCCGCCCCACGCCGACCCGATCGATGAAGGCGAAGGGCTGGAGGTCGAGGCTTTCTCCCGCGCCGGTTCCAAAGGCGTAGGTCGCCGGCGGAACGAGCGTCCCGCCCGCCGGGAGATTGGCGGAGGGATCGTCCCCGACCGCATGGGCGAGCAGATTCAGGTTGATCTGGATGTCCTCGCCGGCGAAACCGGAGAGACCGCGCCAGAACAGGGCCGGAGATCCATCGGGGGGGAGGTGGACGAAGTAGGTGGCCATGGTCGGAAGCTCCGGCTGCATGCGATGGCTGGGGTTTCGGAGGGACCTGTCGTGAGGGGTGGGGTGTTCCACCCTAGCAATCCCAAGGCCAGGGGCTGGACCTGAACCGCCTTCCCGGTGAAAAGCCCGGCTTTCCATGGAAGGGCTTGCTCCGCCCCGGCGAGGACACCCGCCCCACCGGCCGCCTGGATCCGCAGGCCGTGCGGAAGGCCTTCGCCGCCTTGGCCCTGCTCGGTCCGAGACGGCCCTCTACACCGCCTCGAACATCACCGCCCGGTTCACCTGCCCCCGCACCGCCGCGAGGGCCGCGCTCATCACCTGGGAGGCGCTCCGCAGGCCGGAGGGCTCCAGGCCCCGCAGCGCGGCCCGGGCCTGGTGGACGGCGATGCCGGCCCAGATCCGGGCCTCCTCCTCGTCCATCCGGTCCTCCCGCCGCCGCCGCTCGAGGAGGGCGAGGAACTCGGCGAGGCGGCCCAGTTCGACCCGGACGCCGGCCTTCACCCGTTCCAGATCCTCGCCCCCGGAGGCCGCGTCCGCGGCGGCGGCCATGCGCGCCAGCAGGTCCGGGGCCTGGAGCTGCATCACCGGCCCTTCCAGATCCTGCTCGGCGAAGGCGTCGCGGTAGGGGGTCATCGGGGGTCCGGGCGGAGAAAGGTACGCGGATCGAGGGCGACCGGCGAAAACGCCGGGGCCACGGGGCAGCAAGAAGCGCTCCGGCGCCTAAGCCCCGTGGAATCCCGTTCGGGAGGCCCCTGAAGGCCTCGAATCCCGTCCCGATTCTGGACTTTGTCCGGGGGCTGGACGAAGACCGCTCCTGGACCGGGTGATTCCCCGCCCCCTACGCCACCTCCCGCCGTCCCACCTCCCAGCAGGCCAGGGCCGTCACCACGACGAAGCCGATGGCCGACAGCGCGAGGATGAAGCCGTGGTCCGGCGCCAGGGGATTCATGGCGCGCCCCGGCAGCGACCAGGGGTAGAAATGCCCCCACCGCGGCGAGTTCGCGATGATGAGGCTGCCCACGGTCCCGCCCATGCCCACCCCCAGCGCCAGGGCCATGCCGGCGACCCGGTGGCAGAGCCAGGCCATGAGCGCCACCACCAGGAGCCCGCCCCCCAGGGGCGTGAAGGCCATGCGCGCCAGGCGGGCCAGGGGTGGCGTCACGGAGCCGAAGCCCAGGGCGGGCTTGAGGACCGAGAGCAGCGTCCCCGAGAGCAGTCCCAGCAGGCCCAATACCACCGTGCTGAGGGCCAGCAGGCCCAGCACGACCGCCAGCCGCGCCAGGTAGAGGCGGGCCCGGGGCACCGGCAGGCTGAAGAAGACCCGGTGCAGGCCCTGCTGGTGGTCCTGGAGGTTCACCAGGGCCGAGACCAGGGCCACCAGCAGGGGCAGCATCAGGTAGCCCCACAGCTGCAGCGCCGTGGCCAGGGCCGAGGCCCAGGGATCCGCCGGAAGCTGGCCCGGCAGCCGGCCTCGCAGCAGCACCAGGAAATTGAGCCCCACCACCAGGGCCGGCGCGGCGACCACCACCCCCAGGGCGAGGGTGCGCTTGAGCTTCAGCGTTTCCGCGCGCAGGGCGGCGAGCCAGGCCCTCATGACGCCTCCGTGAGATCCATGAACCACGCTTCGAGGCTGGCCTGCGCCAGGGCCAGGTGGCTCACCCGCGCGCCGCCCCGCACCAGCCGCTCGTTCACCGCGGCGGGATCCTCGACCCCCGGCAGCGCGAAGGCGCCCTCGCCCTGCACCTCCGCCGCGAGCCCCGCCCCGTGGAAGAGGGCCAGGGCGCGGCCGTGGGGCTCCGCCCGCACCAGGAGCCGCGCCTCCCGGGTGGCCTGCAGGTCCGCCAGGGCCCCCTGGAAGCGCAGGCGGCCCTTGTGGAGCACGCCCACGTGGGTGGCCACCTGCTCCACCTCCCCCAGCAGGTGGCTGGAAAGGAAGATCGTCCTGCCCGCGGCCGCCAGGCGCCGGAGGAGGGCCCGCATCTCCTGGATGCCCGCCGGATCCAGGCCGTTGGTGGGTTCGTCGAGGAGGAGCAGTTCGGGGTCGTGGAGCAGCGCCGACGCCAGGCCCAGGCGCTGCTTCATGCCCAGGGAGTAGGTCTGCACCCGCTGCCCCGCCGCGGAGGCCAGCTCGGCGGTCTCCAGGGCGCGGTCCACGGCGGACCGCCCGAGGCCCCGGTAGAGCCGCAGCACCTCCAGGTGTTCCCGGCCCGTGAGGTTCAGGTGCAGGGCCGGCGCCTCCACCAGGGAGCCGGTGCGGGCCAGGCCCCGGGGATCCCCGGCGGGAAAACCCAGCACCGTGGCGCTCCCCGCGCTGGGCCGCAGCAGGCCCAGCAGCATGCGGAGGGTGGTGGACTTCCCCGCGCCGTTGGGGCCGAGGAAACCGTAGACCGCGCCCCGGGGCACCCGCAAATCCACGGCGTCCACCGCCAGGCAGGTCCCGTGGCGCCGCGACAGGCCCTGGCTCTCGATGACGAAGTCCCCCATGCGCCCGCCTCCGGATGAGGGTTGCTACGGCCCATCGCGGCGCCTCGGTTAGTGGGCGCCGCGGTGGCTT
The DNA here is from genome assembly GCA_044229575.1 of Holophagaceae bacterium. Taxonomy (GTDB): domain Bacteria; phylum Acidobacteriota; class Holophagae; order Holophagales; family Holophagaceae; genus JADJVL01. Next base: position 59,576 of record JBGAST010000012.1, read on the forward strand.
CCGGCGGCGGAGGGCCGGGAGACCCTACTGGAAGTCCGCCGCCGCCTTCCCCACGTTCCCCCAGGCCGCCGGCGTGTAGGGCGGGTTCAGGGTGGGGTCGTTGACGAAGCGGAGCTTCCAGGTGGCTTCGTCGATGAGGATGCCGAAGACCGGCGAGGGGGAGTTCTTCACGTTCTGGTTGTAGGGATCGTCGCCGTGGTCCAGGTAGAGGTTCTCCGTCATGAACCAGGCGCCCTGGTGCCCCGAGGTGATCACGGGTCCCTGGATCCACACCGGCAGCACGGGGATGTTGAGGGCCCGCAGCGTCTGGCAGGCGAAGGCCACGCTGCCGTGGCAGCCGGCCGTCCAGTGGAGCTGGCCGAACTGGGGATGGTTGGCGTCCACGGTGCCCGCGACGATGGCCGAGATCGGCGGATAGCCGCGGTAGCCCCAGCGGGCCTCGTTCTCGTTGTAGCCCGAATTCCCGAGCATGTGGTCCATGTGGTAGCGCATCCAGTCCAGCACCCTGCCGATGGCGTCCAGGCGCGTGTCGCCGAGCATCCCGCCGTCCCGCAGGAAGGGATAGGTCCAGGTGGGGGGCGCGAAGGAGGTCTGGGGCAGGTTGTCGTCCACCTTCACGGGGATGTGCCAGGGGTCCAGGCCCAGGACGTAGCCCGTGACGCCGCCCCCCATGGGACCCGCGTGCCAGGCCATGCACGCGCTGTCCAGCAGCACCCGCAGGCTGTTGGCGTCGTAGGCCGTGAGGCTCCAGGGCACCTGCTGGGCCGTCTCCAGCAACAGGGCGTGGGCCACGTGGGCGATGTAGAGCTTCCAGAAGTAGGTCTTGTCCACGTAGCCCCGGGCGTAGGTGTCGGCGGCCAGGAAGGGATCCACGTTCAGGGGCTGGTCCGTGAGGCCGTTGGGATCCATGGGCGTCTGCGCGCCGCCCGCGGCCAGCCAGGCGAATTCCGCCAGGTAGGCCTGGTTCAGCTCGTCCTTCTGGGCCTGGGTCCAATTCATCCAGGCCACCTTGACGGCGTCCGTGGGGGGCACGAAGACTCCGCTCTGTTTCGTCGTCTGCCACTTGATGGCGTTGGCGACGTCGGGATGGCCCAGGAGCCAGGCGGTGAGGTCCGGCGCCTGCCGCATCGGGGAGCGCGCCGCCAGGGTGGAGCCCGCGTTGTTCTGGTCCACCAGGGCCGCGGTGCTGGCCACCGGAGGCAGCGTGGACGCGAAGCCGAAGAAGAAGGAGCTCTGCCCCGCCCCCGGGCTGGTGCCCGCGGCGACGGGGGTGGTGAAGGTGAAGGTGATCTTCCCGGCGTCGTCCTGCACCGCCGAGGCCAGGCCCACGGTGCCCAGGCCACCCTTGGTGACCACGAAGACCTGGTCGGGGAGGCCGTCCTTGTCGTAGTCCAGGGAGCCCGCCACGGGCCCCGCGTCCACGGTCACGGACTTGATCCCGTTGGGCGTCCGGGGCGCCACCACCGCGTTGCGGAGATCCACCCGGTAGAGCATGGCGAAGAGTCCCTGCCCTGGCGAGCCGGCCTTGCCCCGGAAGGAGCGGGACTGCAGGAAGCCCGCCCCGTTGCCCACGGGCACCGAGGACGAGGAGTCCGACACTGTCACCGTGCAGGAGGGATTGAACACGCAGTTGATGGCCGGAGCGCCGACGGTCACGACCTTGAGGGGGCCGCCCGCGAGGCAGGGCAGGACCGGCAGGAGCAGCCAGCCGAGGCGGCGGAGGGACGGGAGGGGCATGGCGGCTCCTGGGGCGGGGCGATTCGGGTTCGGGGGCTCGGAAGTCCCAGCATCGGACCGCGTGCCGGTCGGGTCATGGACCGGTTCTGACATTCGGCAGTAGGCCAGTTGGGGCGAAGAGAGCACACATCCTGTGCCTTCCTCGTCCATCTGTGCAGCAGGGGATTCCCCTTTGATCTGGCTCCCTCATGAAGCTCTTCGACCCCGGATAGCGGGCGCTGCAGTGGGTGTGGGCGACCCAGCGGTCCGGCACGCCCGGTGCCCAAAGGCCTCAGTTGCCGCCCTTCCGCGCCTGACCCGCCAGGGCCTCCGCCTCAATGCGGGTGAGCACGTCTGGGACGAGACGCTCCGAGAAACCCGCCAGGAAGGAGAAGAGGAGGATGCGGGAGATGTGGTTCAGGGTCAGTCCCTGCTGTCCGAAGTCCAGGAGCTTGAAACCAGGCTGGGCAGGGGAGAAGGGCTGGACGACCGGCAGGGAGCTCAGGATCGCGTCGCTGAACACTACGCCCGCCAGGCCGGAGCAGAAGACCAGCATCAGGACAAAGGCGAAGACCGCGCCCAGGGCCACGGACAGCCAGAGGCTCAGCCACCCATGCCGCAGCCTGACGAGGTAGGCCACTGAGTAGTCGTCCATCACGGCCTTCTGGATGCGCTGCAGGATGCTGGCACTGGCCCCGAGGCCTCCGAAGACCATGATCCACCAGGCCAGCGGATGGATGGCGCTCATCCCGCACGTGAGCAGGAGATAGAGGGCACAAGCTAGACAGGAGAGCAGGCCGAAGGCGATCACCACTTGGTAGGCCGAGCTTTGGCGTGCGTACTCCCGTTCCTTGATGTTCCGGACCAGGCTGTAGAGGCGGTCCACCAGGTACTGGGCCCGGGCAAAAAGCACGGCTCGCGCGCGGTTTTGGGCCGCCTCGTCGTCGTCCACCTTGGGGGGCTTCGGCTCCGGGATCACCGCCTCGGCGTTCAGGGCGGGCAAGTCCTGCACCTTGCCGATCTCCGCCGTGCACAAGGCGATGGTCTGCCGCAGCTCGCCGTCCGAGGCCAGCAGAAGTGCCCAGGAGCGCGCCTGGTAGAGCCTCGCCAACATGGGCGGACGTCGGCCGTCCTCACTCAGGGCATCCATTTCCGATGCGAAGAACTGCTCCAGGGAGCGATAAGCCTTCCGTCGAACCTGGTCCGCGTCCTCCGCCAAGGCTGGGTCGCACCGATCGAAGGTGGCCCTCACCAGGTCCATCTGGCAGCGGAAGAACCGCTCGTCCACTTTCCGGCGCTCCCAGGCCGTCAGGGCCCGTCGGCCCTTCCGGACCCCGTCCAGGAGGCGGCCGAACCATGCGGCGAATCCCCTGGACCCGTCCGAAACCAAGGCGGAGCGCGCGGGTGCGCCCTGGGCCGCTGCGACTCCAATATCCGTCATGGCTCCTCCTGGATCGGGCATCGAAGCTGGTGCTGGATCAGGCATGGGACACCTCCGGGTGTGTGGTTCATGGGATGGATGGGGTGGACGGCCGGGAGCCTCACCGGCCAAGAGCCGCGACACCGCCCTTGAATTCCTTGAGGGCTCCCGCGTGGTCCCCGAGCCAGCCGTAGAGGTCCAGGGAGAAGAGGACCCCGTTCTGGCTGTGGCCGGCCCCGTCTTTCCGCCGCCACACGTAGCCGGCCTTCCCATAGCGGCCCAGATGGATCATGGCGCCCACGCCGGGGGGGCGATCGCTGGGCTGGGTCAACACCAGGGAGGCTCCCAGGTAGAAGGCATAGTCCTTCCGGTACCAGAGGTAACCGATGGGCTCGACCATCGCCACGTCGGCCCGGCGCTTCGCCGCTGTCGGTCCCCCGATGATCTCGATCCCCGCCGAGGGGTGCAGCAGGATCAGCTGGTGCCGGGGCGGGTTCAGCGCGCTGCGATCCCTGCGGTCCAGGCCGTTCACGATCAGCTCCCAGGGATACTGGGCATAGCTGTACTGGATGAAGTTGTCCCAGCGCCCGCAGATGTTGTCGATGGCCTTGAGGGTGCGGGCCCGGTCCTTCTCCCCGAAGGCGGAAAGCACCCGCGCGCCCAGGGTGGTCCAGTGGAAGACCTGGACCCGCTCGGCCTCGGACAGGGTGCAGTCCACGAGGAGGGTGCGCGGGGGCGACGTGGTGTCGAAGTAGTTCACCGTGCCCGCCGTGTTGTCCAGGTACGGCTTGAACCGGTTCAAGTCCACGAATCCCGGCCGACCCGGGTCCAGCAGGGCCTTGATGGCCTCCCGGCTCGCCTCCCCATCGGCCTTCGCGAGATCCCCCGCCATGGCTTCCAGGGAGGCCAGCAGCGCGGCGCGGCGCTCGCCCTTCAGGATGGGGCTCGCCTTGAACTCGGACACGAGGGCCTCACCGACAGCGCTCCACTTCGCCGCGGCGATGTCGGGTTTCAGCTTCTCGTAGCGTTCCGAGGCCGACGCCTCCCCCTGGCGCATGGAGGCCCGGATCGCGCGGCCGTCGCAGTCCGGCGGCGCTTGGGCCGAAAGGGCCGCCCCCGCGAGCAGGGCGGCGAGGATCCTGATGAACCAGCTCATGTCGACCTCCTAGATCCAGCTCCGGTACTGGCAGGCCAGCTTCACGAAATCCATGGGGTCCGGCAGCTCCGCTAGAGGGGGAACGGCCGCGTTGAATCGCTTCCGGTAGGCGTCCACCACCTTGTCAGGGAGGGCCAGGGGCCGGAACTTGGCGAGGGCCAGTTCTTCCTCGTCCTGGGTGATCAACGCGCCAAACCCATCCCGCAGGATGGGCACGTGCACCTGGGGGTGGAGGAGGTAGTGATCGAGGGCATGCACGTTGAGCTGCTGGACGTGGTCGAGGTCCTCGACGGCGTGGAAGCGGACCCACTGGGCCGGCGCACGGAAAGGTTTCACCGCGGGGAAGGGGTCGAGGACGTGGCGGAAGTTGTGGTAGTTCTGGCAATCTCCGAAGGCCGCGGCCGTCTTGGGCCGCACCAGGGACTGTTCGACGGGATAGTCGGTCTCCAGGGCACGGGAGACGTTGGCGACCATGAAAAGGTTGTCGAAGACCTGCTGTTTGAACCCGACTTCGCCGTCAATTCCCTCGGCAGCCATGCGGGCCAGGGCGTCGTGCAGGACCGAGGTCCCGAGGCTGTGGGCGAGCACGGAGCATTGCGCCTCGCCACCGTCCTCAAGGGCCTTCTTCAGGGGGCGGAAAAGCTGCCTCAGCACCCGCGCCGTGACGTCCGTGGCCACCAGGGCTCTGGAAAAGCGCCACAGGAGCACGTCGATGGCGCTTTCCCAGAAGAAATCCCGCTCCTTGGTCGCGGCACCTCCCAGCCAGCCCAGGAGCCCTTCCAGACTCGATCCTGCCAGGGGGATCTGCTTCTTCCGGATGAACGTGCGCAGGCCGTTCGCGTCCTGTGCGAACTTCTCGAGCCATCGATCGATCTCCCCGTCGTAGCTGATCTCCTCCACCTGCACGGAATCGAAGAGGGCCGGGTCGTCCTTGAAGGCCTGGAATCCATCGGACAGCTCCCTCAACTGGTCCACGAACCTCTGGGACCAGCCTGGCGAGTGCTTGCCCATGCCGTGAATCATGAACAGGATGCGAGTCATGGGAGCTCCTCAGGAAATGGAAATCCGCGGTCGAGGGGGCGGCCTCACACCGGCTTGGCCGCCTCGACCGCCCGGATGGCCTGGAAGTGCACCTTCGCGATGCGGGCGGGGCCGTCGGGCTCGAGGAGGATGCGGCAGTCGGGTTCGAGGGTGTCCATGAAGAGGTTCTCCGTGAGCAGGGCGGGACAGGGGGCGTTGCGGAGGATGTAGAAGCTGGCCTCCTTGTCCCAGTCGCCGTCGCTGAAGTCGGCGCGCAGGCGCAGGCCGGGGAATTCCGCCTGGAAGGCCCGGGCGAAGAAGCCCACGAGGCGGTCGGAATTGTCCTGGCCGAGGGTGGTGTAGACCTCCCAGCCCGTGCCGCCGCCGGCGTTGGCGTGGACGGAGACGAGGAGAGCGCTGGGCGCATCCTTGTGGATCCGGGCCGCCCGCGCCACCCGCTCGGACAGGGGGATGTCCTGGGCTTCCGGCACCAGAATCCGGTTTTCGATGCCGGCGTCGGTGAGCATGGGGCTGAGGAGGGCCACCACGGCGCGGTTGAACACACCCTCGAAGAGCTGCCGGCCGTCGGGCCAGACGGGGCTGCGCTTGCCCGGGGTCACGTAGGTGCCGTCCACGAGGCCGCCATGGCCGTTATCGAGGATCCAGACGTAGGTGGACATGGAGCTCCTAGGGGTTCGCCAGAAAGCGGCGGATCCGCCTGAAGGCCGTCCGCAGCTCAGGGTTGGAGGGCAGGCCGGTCTTCCAGTGCTTGAGATCGGGATCGCCGGCTTTTCTGAGCGATTCGATGTCATGGGCAGTCAGGTGCCAGGACATCGGTCCCGGGTCCGTGTCCCGGTCGGGCTGCAGCACCACCGTCGAGAGGCGCACGCTCTGGCCCTTCAGCCGCGCGTTCCAGTGGGCCAGGAAGCGCGTCAGTTCGATTTCGTTGCGGTCCAGAACGCCGGCATGGAGCCCAAGCTGAGCCAGGACCGGCCCGAGGAAAGCGGCCGAAGTCTCGCCGGCGGCGCCGGCCTTTTCGGGGCGAAAGGCCCGGATCTGGAGGATGAGGACCTTCCGGAACCGGAGGTCCGGATGGCCGGCGGCGCGGGCCTCCAGCAGGGGATCGAGCCAGTCGAGGGCGGAGGCCACTCCGTAGTTGTCCACGTATCCACCGTCGCCGAGGTGGAGGGCCGCGCCCTCGCCCCAGGGCTCCGTGGCGGGCGAGGGGATGCCGTGGGCCATGGGCGAGACGTAGGGAAAGGTGGCGGAGAGGCGCGCCGCGGTCCAGAGGCTGAGGTCCACGCCGAAGGCACCTTCGGCATCCCGGCGCAGCAGCTGCGAATGGGTCCGGCCCCGCATCGGGTGCGCGCCGGGGGGAAAGTCCGCCGGGGTGAACATGACCCGCTCGCCCGTCTCCATGACGGAGGCGTTGAAGATCAGGGCCGGCAGCCGGCCAGCGCGAATGGCCGCCCGCAGCTCCGAAAGGCGCCTCGGCGGGCTCGAACCCGCCCCCGCGTTCCGCATCCACGAGAGTTCCTGCAGCCTTCCCCGATCCTGGAAGGGGGCTTCGACGCCCCGGGGCCACAGCCCGCAGGAGGCCAGCCGCCAGAAATCCGGATAGGCGAGGCCCCGGGCCGCGGCGGAGAGGCTGGATCCGGTGCTGCCGCGCAGCACTTCGGCGAGCTGTGCCGGGCATGGTTGCCGGGGCTGCCTGAGCTGGGCCTCCGCAAGGAAGGCCATGGCCACCGAGCTCCCCGAAACGGAACTGACGAGACGGGTCCTGTCCAGGAAAGCTGGGTCGGGATCGCAAAGGCGCTTGAGCATCAGGCTCGTCCAGCCCGCCGCGTAGATGCCGCCGCCCGTGGACGTGATCACCACCAGGTGCTCTCCTTCCCGGCTCGCCTTCATGACCTCCACCGGATCCAGGCGGGGAAGGCTCGTGGCCCCGGGCCGATCAGGGACGGTGACGCGGTAGCCATGGCCCGCCCCGAACAGCGAGTAGCCCAGGAGCGCGGCGCCGGCGCTGGCCAGGAGGGCGGGTACCGGGCGCCGGAACAGCACGGTGGCGTAGAAATCCACCGCCGTGAGCGTCCAGATGCAGAGGGCCAGCAGCGTGTAGAGGTAGTAGACCGCGAGGACCCTCCCATCCTCGAGCAGGAGCCCGGCGAGCAGGTAGCCCAGGGCCAGGGGTCCGACGACGCTGAGGGCCGCGAAGTGCCTGGGATCGAGCCCATCCTCCTTTTGAAGGACCCGAAAGGGCGCGACGACCCGGCCCACCGGCCGCAGCAGCCAGCCGCAGGCGCGGTAGAAGGCGGCCGCGGGCTCCCGCAGGGAGGAGAAGGGCCAGCGGGTCCAGACGTGGCGGAAGAACCATGCGGTCCCGTAAAAGAGGCGCATCTCCTCGGGCGTGGCGCCTTCGTCGCGCTGGAGCCGGAGGTAGCCCTCCCGATCCAGGCCGAGGTGCTTCCACCGCGCCATCATCACCGGCACGAAGAGCAGCTGCCAGACGAGGAAGGACAGGCCGCCCCCGAGGAGGGCCGCCAGGCCGCCCAGCAAGACGGATTGGACCGGGTGGTCGGGCTGCGCCTGGGAACCCAGGGCCGAGACCAGGAGGCCCGGTCCCGCCAGGCCGGTGTAGAGCCAGAATTGTTTCGGGACGATGGGGATGTTGAGCAGCTCCTCCCATCCCCGGTCGATGACCGCCCCCCGGCCTTCGTCCTGGGAGCCGTATTTGTCCCGCGCCGTGCCGATCACCAGCCCCTGGCCGTACATCAGTCCCCAGGCCGCCCCGAGGAGCTGGAAGGCCGCGAGGACTCCGCCCTGGAAGGTGTGGTCGATGAAGAGCCCTCCGAGGAGGCCGTGACCGGGCACGGCCCGGAAGCCCGTGAGCGGGAGGAGGAACAACACCAAACCGAACACCATCGTGTGCTTCATGAGCCCCAGGAGATGCCAGCGCATGAGGGCGATGGCGGCTGGGGCTCGATTCACGGGGCCTCCTGGCCAGGTCGCGCGCGGGGCACGGTTGTGATGAAGCTGGGATTGCTGGGATGGATCGGGAGCCCTGAGCAAGAACCACTCCATCCAAGGAAATCCCGGTAAACCACGGCTTGCCGGAGAACCCCGGCCGCTGGATCCGTCCCGATTCTGGAGTCAGTCCCAGATCTGGACAGACCCCGGGGCCTGGGTGGGGCTGCGCCCATCCCGTCCCCCTCCCGGACCCGCGATGGTGCGCCCTGCCGAAGGGTGGTGGTCCTGGAGATTGCCCGGGCCCAATTTTCGCAAATAATCCCTAGGGGTTTCCGCCGACTCCCCCCATGCTGGAAGAGGTTCGCATTGGCGGACTCGAACACAAGCGTTGTTTCTGGCCTGAAAGGGACACCGCCTCCAACACCTTCAGGAAGAAGACAACAGGAATTTGCAATGGCACAAGGCACCGTGAAGTGGTTCAACGCTGAAAAGGGTTTTGGCTTCATCACCCCCGACGAAGGCGGCCAGGATCTCTTCGTTCACCACTCCTCCATCGAGTCCACGGGTTTCCGCACCCTCGACGAGAACCAGCGCGTGAGCTTCACCGTTGGCCAGGGCCAGAAGGGCCCCCAGGCCACGAACGTCCAGAAGATCTGAACGATCTCTCGACCCTACCTTTCAACATGCAACGGCCCCCGCTCGGGGGCCGTTGCTTTTGGGGGGCGGCGGGCCTACTTCGCCTCCTCCGCGATCCACCGCCGCAGCAGCGCCAGGGCCTCCTCGTCCACCACCACGCTGCCCAGGGGCGGCATCTGGGAGGCGGGCCGGCGGGAGGCCATGCGGTAGAGCAGGGCGCTGCGTTGCGGATCCCCGGGAATCACCCGGCGGGTCGCGCCCGCCTGGCCCGGCAGCGCGTACTTGGCCACGCGGTCCACGGTGGTGACCCAGCCGGGCTCCTCGACCTCGGACTTCGCGGCGGCGCGGTGGTTGAAGGCCAGGTCCACGGCACCCAGGGCCGTGCCCTCCCCGGAGGTGCGGTGGCAGGTGCCGCAGTTGGTCGTGAAATAGCCTAAGGCCGCGCGGGTGAGGGGCTTCTTGGCCGGGATGCGGGGCGGCCGCGCCACCAGATCCGGACGCGGCGGATCCAGCAGGCCCTTCGCGTCCAGGGTCGCAAGGTTCGCCATGCCCGGGCGCAGGAGCTCGGCGTGGGGCGCGTTCGGATCCCGGTCCGGGGAGAGCTGCAGGGCATTGAAGCCCAGCACCGGCGGGCCGCCGTTCACGTGGCAGGCGCGGCAGTCGGCGACGCCGGGAATGTCGTGCCATTTGCCCGGAGCGAGTTCGGCGGCCCCGGGCTTGCCGGCCTCGGGCACGAGGTCCGCGTCCGACTGGTCCTCCCGCCAGGCGTAGCTGGCGAAGACCCACGTGGACGCGCTGGCGCGCCAGAGGAAGCGGGTCTCCACCCTGCGGCCCTGGAAGCTGAACTCCTTCCAGAACTTCGTGCCCACGGGAAAGCCCCAGGCATCCGTGTCCCGGGCGTCGATGCGGCGGCCCGGAGGAATGAAGACCCAGCGGGCCTTGGCGGCCCCGTCGGACCAGAGCGGGTACTGGGGCGAAAAGGACAGGAGGGCGGGCGTGATCCTGGAGGGATCGCCGTCCTGGAAGAGGCCCGTCCCGGAAAGCCGCGCCGGCAGCTCCCGGCCAGCGGCGGCGCCCGGGCCGCGCCCCGCCCCCAGGAGGAGGGCGAGGAGCGGCAGGGCCAGGACGAAGGGCTTCAGGGACACGGGGGGCATTCTCCGCAGGAGGCGCGGGTCGGACTCAGGGATGCCCGGCGGGCTCGAGGGGCTCCGGCACCTTGTTGACGATGGGCTTGATGGAACGCAGGTAGGCGAAGATGGCCTTCAGGTCCGCGTCGGTGGCGTTCTTCAGGGCGGGCTGGGGCATGGGGGGGAGGATGGGGCGGCCCTTGCCCATGTGGCGGCCGGTGCGGATGGCGTCCACGAACATCTGCTCGGTCCACTTGCCTAGACCAGTCTCGGGGTCCGGGGTGAGGTTGGCGCTGTAGCTCACGCCCCAGGGGCCGGACCAGGCGGTCATGGTGGCGGACATGGAACCCATCCAGGGCATGGCGACCTGGGGGGCCGGCGGCAGCTTCATGTCGCCGGGGTGGCCTGAAAGGTGGCGGGCCGCATCGGGCTCGGGGCCCTTGGGGCCCATCTTCCAAGGGGTATGGCAGTCCGCGCAGGCGAACAGGCTGACGATGTACTCGCCGCGCTTGATCTGGGCCTGGCTGGCCTTGGACGGGGCGCCGGCGGTGGCGGTGGCCGCGGCGGCGAGGGCGCCGAGGCCGAGGAGAAGGGAACGGGTGGGGGTCATGGCATTACCTTGGGAGGCCGCGCCCGGCGCGGCGGGTGGAGAGGGGTGAGGGCAGGGAGAAGGCGGCGGGGGACCAGCCGCCGCGCCGGCAGAAGGCCTGGAGGCGGCGGCTGCGATGGCGGTTCAGGTGGGGATGGACGTCCGGCATGCGCATGGGGCCCCCTCAGCCCGCCACGGCCAGGGCCGCGGGACGGGCGATCATCACGGGGGCGGTGGCCTCCTTCGCCAGCTTCGTGCGCAGGGCGCCGAGCCCCGCCAGCTGGAAGTCCCGCACCAGGCTGAGGGTTTCCGGCACGTCGGCGTCCGCGGCGTCGAAGAAGCCGCAGAACTCCACCAGGCTCTTCCGGGGGCCCTGGGGCCAGACCCGCAGGGTCCCCTGCAGGCGGAGGAAGGGCATGGGGCTCTGGAAGGCGGTGGTGCCGAAGGCGCGGTGCTCGTCGTCGATGAAGTCGATGCGCTCGCGGATGCGGCCGCCGTTGGTGAGGATGACATCGCGCCCCAGGGCCGTGGCCTCGCTGTCGAGGACCGCGGGGTGCCACGCGGGAAGGGAGGCCGGATCCCGGAGAAGCTCCCAGACCCGCGGAGCTGGGGCGTCGAAGAGGAGGGAGACGAGAACGCTGTGCATGGGGGCTCCAGAAGGGGGCGCAGCTTTCCCGTCCGGCCCGGGGCCGCGACGGCTCCCGGGTTCGGCCGGACAGGGTTTGAAGGGGGCTCAGACCAGGGCGGGAGCGTTCAGGAGCTTCGCGGCGGCGGCGGCGATGCCCGCGGCCTGGGGCACGAAGGCCTGCTCCAGCACGTAGCTGGAGGGCGCCGGCACGTCGGGGCCTGTGAGGCGGAGCACCGGCGCCTTGAGGGAGGCGAAGGCCTTCTCGGCGAGGATGGCCGCGACCTCCGCGCCCACGCCGCAGGGCCCGCCGGCCTCGTGGACCACCACGGCGCGGCCGGTCTTGGCCACGGAGGCGAGCAGGGTCGCCTCGTCCAGGGGCTTGAGGGTGCGCAGGTCCACCACCTCGGCGGAGATGCCCTGGCCCTCGAGGGCCTCCGCCGCCGCCAGGCAGTGGTTCACGGTCTTGGCGTAGGAGATCAGGGAGACGTCGCTGCCCGCGCGCTTGACGTCGGCCTGGCCCAGGGGCACCACGTGCTCGCCGTCGGGCACTTCGCCGGGCGTGAAGAGGAGGCCGATGTCGCTGAAGAACACCACCGGGTTGTTCTCGCGGATGGCGGCCTTGAGGAGGCCCTTGGCGTCGGCGGGGCAGCTCGGCATCACCACCTTCAGGCCCGGGGCGTGGACGAACCAGGCCTCCAGGTTGTGGTTGTGCTGGGCGCCCACGGTCCAGCCGGCGCCGGTCATGGCCATGACCACCAGGGGGAACTCGAACTGGCCGCCGGACATGTACCTCAGCTTGCCGGCGCTGTTGACGATCTCGTCCATGGCGAAGCAGAGGAAGGGGGCGAAGAGCAGGTCGGCCACGGGGCGCAGGCCGGTGGCGGCCGCCCCCGCGGCGGTCCCCGCGATGATGCCTTCGGCCAGGGGCGTGTTCCGGACCCGCGTGGCCCCGAATTCTTCGAGGAGGTCCTTGCGCTTGGTGGCGACGCCTTCGCCGAAGGTGAGCACGCGGGGGTCGCGGCGCATCTCCTCGGCGAGGGCCTGGCCGAGGGCGTCGTGGAGGGTGATCGTGGACATGGGGATTCCTTTCAGGCTCGAGTCTTGGGTCAAAGGGGCGTCAATCAGGCGTAGGCGCCGGCGGCGAGTTCGGAGACGTCCGGGAAGGGGGAGGCGGCGGCGAAGGCGGCGGCAGCCTCGATGGCCCCGCGGGCCTCGGCCCGCAGCGCCTCCACGCCGGCCTCGTTCAGGGCGCCGCTGGCCAGCAGGCGGGCCGCCTGGCGGTCGATGGGATCCTTGGCCTTCCAGCTCTCCAGCTCCGCCGGGTCCACGTAGGACTGGTCATGGGGTTCCATGTGGCCGCGCTGGCGGTAGGTCCAGGCCTCCAGGAGGAAGGGCTTGCGGGTCTCCCGCACGGTGGCCGCGGCGTCCAGGGCCGCGCGGTGCACGGCCTCCACGTCGTTGCCGTCCACCGTGAGGGACGGGATGCCGTAGGAGGCGCCCCAGGGGGCGATGTGGTCGCCCACCATGGTCTCCTTGCGGTGGACGAAGGCCTGCCACTGGTTGTTCTCGCAGACGTAGAGCACCGGCAGGTTCCACACGGAGGCCAGGTTGAGGCTCTCGTGGAAGATGCCCTCGCAGGCGGCGCCGTCGCCGAAGAAGCAGACCACGATGCCCTCGCCGCCCAGCATGGCCCGGGACAGGGCCACGCCCGGCGCCAGGGACAGCTCGCCGCCCACGATGGTGGAGGTGAGCAGCACGCCCAGCTCCTTCACCGAGATGTGGAGCGTCCCGCTGCGGCCCTTGCAGTAGCCGTCTGCGCGGCCCATGACCTCGGCGAGCATGCGGCCGGGATCGGCGCCCCGGGCCAGGAGGTGGCCGGCGCTGCGGTGGTTCGTGAGGATCTGGTCCTCCGCGCGCAGGGCGGCCACGACGCCCACGGCGGCGGCCTCCTGGCCCACAGAGGTGCACACGTTGGGGAAGGGGCCCGCGGCGTGGAAGGCCACGATCTTCTCTTCGTAGGCGCGGATCAGCAGCATGCGCGCCAGAAGGTCCGCGGGAGAGGGATGGGCAAGGGCGTGGTTCATGGGGGCCTCGAAGGTTGGCAAGGAGCGACTTTTTCCAGATCATCCGGCGGAGGGCTTGGGGTTGCCCGCCGTGCTGGGAGAGCCTACGGCCGAGGGGTGGACTTGTGCTTATTCCGTTTTTCTTAATAAGACGAAATTAGACATTTTTTAAGATCCTCTTAAGAAAAGTGGGCGCCCATGGCGAAGCCATGACCATCTTTTAAGGTTTATTTAAGATTTAACCGTGGATCCACCCCTGTAATCTGTCGACAGCTCGAAGACTGGATCGCCCTTCCCCCGCCTAGCCGATCTCGCCTACCCGATCTCGCCTACCCGATCTCTATCAGCCGCAGGGGCCGCTCCACCTGCAGGCGGAAGCGGCCGCGGCCGGTCTTCACGATCTGCACGCAGGCCCGCCGCTCCGCGAGGCGCCTGGCCAGCAGCACGAGCCGCGCTTCCAGGTTGTCGCTCAGGTCCGGCAGCTTGATGCGGGGGTCGAGGCGCAGCTCCCGGTTGGAGAAGTCCGAGCGGCCGCCCTCGCTGTAGTCCTGGGCGAGGGCCCAGAAGATGCTCCCGGCCACGCCCTTGATGAGGTAGTCCTCGCCCAGGAAGATGCTGTCGTTCTCCCCGTAGTGGCGCACCGCCAGGGGCTCCAGGGAGGCGTCGCAGGGCAGCGGCTGCGGCGCCTCCAGCGGCTCCTCCCCGGTTTCGGGGCAGGTCTGGAGGTCCTGGAGGGCGAGGCCCAGATGCCCGGCGAGCACCACCAGGGCGTCCTCGTCGTCGTAGCTGAAGCGGCGCAGCTGGGGACTCTCCACGTAGAGCACGCCCTGCAGGCGGCCGTGGGCCTGGATGGGCACGGCGAGCTGGCTGGCGCTGTCCGGCAGCCCGGGCAGCGGGATCTCCGTCTCCAGCATGGCGCCCAGGCCCCCGCGCTCGGCGCTCTCCCGGATGGCCCGGCCATAGGCGTACTCGGAGGTCATGTGGCCGATGCGGATGGGGGTGGCCACCTGGGCGCTGACGCCGATGACGCCCTCGCCCAGGGGGATCTCCGAGCCGATGCCCGAGGCGTCGTAGCCGCGGCTGGCCACGGTGTAGAGCTTCCCTCCGGAGCCGTCCAGCATGAGAACCATGGCGTGGGCGATGCCGAAGCGCGCCTCCAGGCCTTCCAGGGCCGCCGAAAGCAGGGCCTCCAGGTCCCCGCAGCGGCCCAGGCCTTCGAGGATGCCCCGCAGGGCCGTCAGGAGGTTCGGGAGGGCCGGCGGCGTGACGGTGGTGCTGGGCACGCGCTCGATGTCGAGGATGCGGTAGACGTCGGAGCCCAGGAGGCGGAAGACGCCGCTCATGCCCGTGTGGGAGGCGATGCCCGAAAGCTTGGCCTTCATGCATTCGAAGAGGGGGCCTTCGGTTTCCGTGCGCAGGTACTCGATGACGAGGCGGTACTGGGCCGCAGTGCGGGGATGGACCAGGAGGAGGCACACCCGGGGATTGGCCAGCACGTTGCGGCGGGTCTTGTTGAAGAACTGGTAGGAGAGGGCCACGTGGCCGGGATCCACGTACTGGACCTGGGAGCAGGCGGTGACGTTGGGGGTGCCGTCCGGGGCGCAGGTGGCCACGTAGCCCGGCACCGCGCCGTCGAAGCATTCCCGGATGCTGTCGGCCCGGATGCCGGAAGGCGCGCTCACGGACCCTCCTGGAGGGCGTCGCCGGCCTTCAGGCCCGGGGTCTGCACGAAGGCCTCCGTGGGGGTGAAGGTCACCGCCGCCAGGTCCTCGTCGGGGCAGTCCAGGAGGGCGCGGATCAGCTGCTCCGGATAGCCCAGGGGCACCACCTCCGCGACGAAGCCCTCCCGGTGCAGGTTCACCCTGGCGGCCTCCCCGGGGCCCGCGAGGGCCTCCACCACCGCATCCCGGCCCTTCACCTGGAGGGAACGGTGGGTGCTGGGCTCCGTGGCCACTAGGGCGATGGCGCCGTTGGCCTGGATGTCCGCGAGGAGCCTGGCGGCCTGGGTCCGGGAGAAGACCACCGTCAGCCGCCGCTGGTCCGCGGTGAAGTGGCAGGCCAGGACCCGGGTCATGCCCGGCAGGTTGTCCCGGCCCCGGGAGGCGGCATAGAAGGCCAGACCTCCGTGGAGGAAGGCCGCCAGGCTGTCCTGGATGCTGGGTGCCGCTTGGGGAGTCATGGAGGGTCCATGGTAGCGGGGAGTCCGCGGGCCTTCAGCCCTCCACCTCCAGCCTTCGGCCCTCCACCTTCAGCCCGCCGCGGAACCGGGGCACAATGCCCCATGACCCACAAGCAGACCTATGCCGTGATGCTCTTCAAGGAGGCCTTCGAGCCCCTGGGGGAGGCCATCAAGCCCTTCCTGCGCTCAGGCCAGTTCGGGGAGTACATCCCCTGCCAGTCCGTGGACACCAACGGCCCGCTGTGCACCCTGGTGGTGGACACCCGCAGCGAGGGCACCCGCGAGATGACCGTGGAGCTCCAGATCCCCTACCCCATGATCCGGCTCATCGTGGGGTCCGAGGTGGAAGGCCACGCGGGCTTCGTGCAGGGCTGAGCCATGACCCCCAAGGCCCTGCTCCTCCTGGCGGCCGCCGCCCTCCCGGCTCCGGCGGCGGTGGGCGCCTTCGAATCCCGCACGCCCTACCATGCGGCGGGGGACGCGGTGGCGCGGCCCGGGGAAGCCGTGCTCCTCACGGCCTGGTTCAGGCACAGCGCCGGGGCGCAGAAGAACCTGGAGCACCGCCCGGTGCGGGCGGAATGGTGCCTCGACGGCGCCTGGACGCCCCTCGGCGAGGCCCGCACCGACGGGGCCGGCCAGGCCGTCCTGGCGGTGAAGGCGCCCCCCCGTCCGGGCCCCGTGCCCGTGCGCTGGTGGTTCAGGGACCAGCCCGCGGAGGGGACCCTCTGGGTGGTGCAGGAGGGACAGGCCATCACCGTCTTCGACATCGACGGAACGCTGACCCCCTCGGACCGGGAGAACGTGAAGGACTACGCCCGCCGCCTCCTGCGCCGGGCCCGGGTTGAAGGTCCGAGGCTGCGGCCCCACGCCGTGGCGGCGGCCCGGCGCGCGGCGAAGGATTCCCTCCCTGTCTTCATCACCGGCCGTCCGCCCTTTCTCGGCCGGCCCACCCGGGAATGGCTGGCCTTCCACGGCTTCCCCCCAGGCCTGGTCTTCCTCATGCCCGAAAGCCGCGACGCCTGGCCCAGCGAGGGCCGCGTCGGCCAGGCCAAGCTGGAGCGCCTGCGGGAGCTCCAGGCCAGGGGCCTGCGCATCCTCCGGGCCTTCGGGAACGCCACCACGGACATCAGCGCCTACGAAGGCGCCGGGGTCGCGAAGGCCTCCACCTTCATCCTCGGAAAGCACGGCGGTGAGCGGGGGACCGTGGCGCTGGGGGAAGGGTTCCCGGCGGAGTGAGCCGGGCCTCTCACCTCGGCCGCCGGAACCCGCCGCCCGGAACGTCCGCACGTCAACTTAAGGCGAACCCTCAGTCCGCCCGCCAGAAGAACAGCCCCGTGAGCCGCTTCTCCTGGTGCGCCTTCCCGAAATACCCCGTCGCGCTGTGCACGAGGTCCGCGCGGTACACGATGAGCCGGTTGAACGCATTCGCGATGACCACGTCCGGCTGCCAGGCCTCGAGGGGCATCTTGGCCTGGCCCAGGGCCTCCGCCAGGTTGAAGCAGTTCGCGGGACAGTGGTTCCCGGAGAGGCCGCCGCCCGGAAGGCGCAGGCGGTAGAAGCTGGTGCCGGAGCGCGGAAGGGGCCGCGGCGTCAGGTAGAGGACGCCGGCGTACTGGGCGAGGCGCCGGGAATCCGTATGGGGGCGCGGACCGCTGTCGGCGCCGCCCACCAGCTGGGCGTTGTTGTGGGAGAGGTCGGCATTCGCAGGATCCGGCGAGGGCGGCTGCCAGAGGCGCTTGGCGCCGGTCACCTTCAGCACCCAGGCTTCGAGGGGGGCGAGCTCGTCCGCCGTCAGCGCACCCGGCGAGCGCATCCCGGGCCACATCTCCGCCCGCTTGGGCAGGCCCCAGGTCCAGGCCTCCTCGGGGCGGGCGTAGAGCCGCGCGCTGACCTCCTTCGCATTGGGCAGAGCGTCCTCCAGGATCCAGTAGTCCCGGCCCTCCTCCAGCTTGCGGTAGGGCAGCGTCGGGGCTTTGGACGGAGCGGGGCGGCGGGGCGGAAGGGCCATGGTTCGAAACTATCCTCCCGATACACTGGCGGCCAGACGGAAACCCTGATGACCCCCCTCGCCAGCCGCCGGCTCTTCCGGGCCGCCTCCATCGGGCATCTCCTCGTGGGCCTCGCCCACTTCAACGGGCAGTTCCTCGGGCGGCTGGTGGGGAAGCCCCTGCCCGCGGAGGAGGCCGAAATCATGGCTCGCATGGCCTCCCTCGGCGGCGAGATGCTGGGCCTGCGCTTCTCCCTGCTCGGCGTGCTGGACTGCCTGGGGCTCTTCTATACGGCCTTCGCCGTCTTCCTGGGCCTGCAGAACCTGATGACCCTGCAGATGGTGCCGGCGGAGCAGCCGGCACCCCGGGGCTTGGCCTGGCTGAACGCGGGTCTCTGCGCGGTCCTGGGCGCCATCGCGGGCTTCCTGGGCCTGGCGCCGCCCCTGGTCTGCTACGCCATGCTGCTGCCCCTCTTCCTCCTCGCCGCCCTCGGGAAGCCGGTAGCCTGAGGACCGATGCGTCTCCTCTTCCGCTTCCTCTTTTCGGCCCTTGGCCTCCTGGTGGCCTCGAGCCTGGTGCCGGGCATCGGCCACGGCTCCTTCCTGGACCTCGTCCTGGTGGCCGTCCTGCTGGGGGCCCTGAACGCCACCCTCGGCCTGCTGCTGCGCTTCGTCGCCTTCATCCCCATCGCTTGTTCCTTCGGCTGCCTCAGCCTCTTCATCAACGGCCTGGTCTTCTGGCTGGCGGGGCGCCTTGCGGCCTCCCTGGGCCTGGGCTTCACCGTCGCCGGATTCTGGCCGGGCTTCTTCGGCGCCCTCGTCTCCAGCGCCGTGGCCTGGATCCTGGACCGCGCCTTCTTCGGCGCTCCGGAACGGAAGGGGCCGCCGGGAGGGCCGCCTCCCCCGGGCGGCCGCCCCATCAAGGTCGTGGACATCTCGTGAGACTGAGCCCCGCCCAGAAGCTGCTCGTCCTGTTCACGAGCATCAACCTGCTCAACTACATGGACCGCTACGTGGTGGCGGCGGTGCTGAATCCCATGGGCCGCGATCTCCACCTGGGCGATGACCAGCTCGGTTCCCTGCCCTTCTACTTCGTCATCGTCTACATGCTTGCGGCGCCCGTCTTCGGCTGGATGGCGGACCGGCACCAACGGCCCCGCATCGTGGCCATCGGGGTGGGCCTGTGGAGCCTCGCCACCATGGGCGCGGCCTTCGTGCACTCCTACCCCATGCTCCTCGTCACCCGGTCGCTCGTGGGCGTCGGCGAGGCCGCCTACGCGACCCTGGGTCCCGCCATCCTCAGCGATGTGATTCCCGAGGACGAGCGGGCCTCGAAATTCACGTGGTTCTACCTGGCCATCCCCGTGGGCGCGGCCCTCGGCTACGGCCTCGGGGGCCTCGTGGCCCAGGCCTGGGGCTGGCGCGCGGCCTTCCTGGTGGCCGGGCTCCCGGGCCTCTTCTTCGCGGTGCGCATGGCCCTCCTGGCGGATCCTCCCCGGGGGAGGATGGACAAGGTCCACGACCTCGCCTCGGGCGCAAGCCTCGGAGAAAGGCTGCGGGCCATCTTCGCCAACCGAATCTGGCTCGCGTGCACGGCCAGCTACGTGGCCTACACGTTCGCCATGGGCGCCCTCTCCCACTGGGCGCCGACCTTCATCCAGCGCAAGTTCGGCGTGAGCACCGGCCAGGCGGGGGCCGTGAACGGAGGCATCCTGCTGGTGACGGGCATCCTGGGGACCTTCGCCGGTGGCACCCTCACCGGCCGCCTCCAGGCGCGCTTCCCGGACGCGGGCCTGTGGATCAGCGGCCTGACCCTGGTGGCGGCGGCGCCCCTCACGGCCCTGGCCCTCCACGCCGGCGGCCTGAACGCCACCTACGCCCTGTTCTTCGCGGCGATGCTGCTCCTCTTCATCAACACGAGCCCCGTGAACGCCCTCACCGTGAGCTGCCTGCCCGCCTCCGTCCGGGCCACCGGGGTGGCCATGAACGTGCTGCTCATCCACCTCTTCGGGGATGCCATCAGCCCCGAGCTGGTGGGCTGGAGCAGCACGCGGGGCGTGGCGGCAGGCGGTACCCCCTCCGCGTCCCTGGCGGCGGCCCTGAATCTGGTCCTGCCCGCGATCCTGCTCTCGGGCCTCGTCCTCGCCTTCGCCCGCCGCCGGAAGGCCGACCCTTGAGCCGCGCCCTCACCCTGTTCAGCCGGGCCGTCGCCCACCTCTGGTTCCGCTCCCTCCGCCTGGAGGGGCCGCCGTTGCCGGAGGGGCCCGTGCTGCTGGTGCTGAACCATCCCAATGGCCTGCTGGATCCCCTGGTGCCCTCGGCCCTGTTGCGCCCCGCGCCGCGTTTCATGGCCAAGGCGACCCTCTGGAACCTGCCGCCCCTGCGGCCCCTGCTGGCCTTCTTCGATTCCATCCCCGTGCGCCGGGCCGCGGACGAAGGCGCGAAGGGCGGGGCGGACGCGACGCGCAACCAGGAAGCCTTCGACGCGGTCTTCGCCGCCCTGGCCAAGGGCGCGCGGGTGGGCCTCTTCCCCGAAGGCATCAGCCACGGCCACGCGGCCCTCGCGCCCCTCAAGACCGGCGCGGCCCGCCTCGCCCTGGGCGCGCCGGTGCCCGTCTCCCTCGTCCCGGCGGGCCTGGTCTACGGCGACAAGGAGGTCTGGCGCCACAGCGTGCTGCTGCGCCTGGGCGAGCCGATCCCCTTCGACGACCTGCGGTCCGCGGAGGCCGCGCCGGAGGCGGTGCGGGAGCTGACGGCCCGGATCCGCGCCGCCCTCCTGCCCCTCACCCTCCACGTGGACCGGGAGCCCCATGCGGAGCTGGCCCAGCGCCTGGCCTGGCTCCTGGCGGAGGGTCCGGCGGAACGCGCGGACCTGGAGCGCCTGCGGGCCCGGGTGCGCAGCCTCCTCGGCCAGCTCGAGGCCGCTCCGGAAGCTGAGATCGGCCGCATCCATGAGTCTGTCGTGGACGCGGAAACCTGGCTCGCGGCCAAGGGCCTGCGCCCGGATCAGGTGGGCCACGACTACGCGAGGGACGAGGTGCGCGAGTGGCTGCCCCGGGCCCTGGGCCATGGCCTCGCGGGCCTGGCCCTTCTCCCCTTCGCCCTGCTCTTCTGGCCCCCCTACCGGGCCCTGGGCTGGCTGGTGGACCGCATCAACGACGATTCGGACCAGACCGCGACCTACAAGGTGCTGGGGGCGGCCCTCTTCTACCCGGGATGGATCCTGGTGCTGGCCCTCCTGAGCTGGAGATCCCTGGGCTGGAGCGGCCTCGCCCTGGCCGCCGCGGCGGCCCTGGTGGCCCTGGCGGGCCTCCCCATGCGGGAGCGCCTCGCCGAGGATTGGCAGGCCTACCGCGGCTGGCTGCACCGGAAGGATCCCGAGGCCCCGGCCCTGCTGGAAGCCAAGGCCCGGCTGCTCCAGCGCTTCCCCGGACTGGGCTGAAACGGAAAGGCGGCCTCGCGGCCGCCTTCCGGAACGTGGAAATGGGCTACTGGTCGAGCTTGGGGAAGCGGAAGGGCCCGTCGATGATGGATGGCATGCTCCGCAGCACTTCGCTCACATCGTCTCCGGTGGGCGCGATGGGCCAGTGGGCCGTATCCGTGGGATCGATGACCCGGCCGAAGAGGAGCCAGATGGCCAGCTGCTTCTGCACCAGGGGCGTGTTGGCGGTGCCGTCCAGCAGCATGCCGTGGGTGGCCGCGGTGGTGGGGCTGCCGAACTGGAAGTAGCCTTCCGTCGGCCCGCTCGCGGTGTCGGCGGCGGGGGCCAGGGAGGGTTTGAGGCCGCCGGGGCCCAGCAGGAAGGGCACCGTGGGCGCCGTGGCGGCGGCGAAGCGCACCTGGGCGAAGCCCGGTGCCGTGTCGAAGGGGGCGCCGAGGATGCCGCGCCCGCCGAGGCTGTTGGCGTAGTAGCGGGTGTGGGAATTGGGGATGACCGTGTCGCCGATGGCCTCCTGGACCAGGACCCGGCCGGACAGCCGGGAGGGGGCGACGGAGGAGATGGGGAAGGTCATGTAGGCCGGATCGCAGCTGTCCACGACGCTCTGGGTGAGGGTCATGAACTGGTTGTAGGCGGCGCTGCCGGTGGGCACGCCCGCGGCGGCGAGGCCGGCGTTGATGGTGGGGCTGAAGGTAGGGCTGTCCCGCAGCACGTAGGCGAGGCGCGAACCCGGGACGGACAGGAAGGCCTTCATGTTGGAGCCGCCGGTCTGGGCGGAATTCCCCGCCAGGAAGTAGGTGCCCACGATGGAACCGAGGGAGATGCCGACGTAGCGGCTCGCCCCGGCGGCGCTGACGGGGAACCCGGCAGTCGCCATCTTGGCCTGGAAGCCCGAAGGATCGAAGGCGGGCTGCTTCAGCACCCGCTCCATGCGCCACAGGTGGAAGCCGGCGTTCTGGAGATTGGTGCGGGTGTTGAGGGCCGAGGGGAGGGAGATGAAGTTGGGGCTCCAGTCGGCGGCGGGCGCGCTGTTGCCGAGCTCACCGTGCAGCACGATGTCGATGGCGATCACCGCGTAGCCAGAGGCGCAGGCCGTATTGGCCATGGCCACCACCTGCTCCTTCCGGCCGCCGAGGCCGTGCTGGAAGATCAGCACCGGCCAGCCGCCGACGGGCGCCGTCCCCGCGGGGGCGATGAACACGAAGGGCACGTCCCTGGTGGTGTGGTAGTAGCCGCGGAGCTGGCCCGTGGCGTTGCGGGAGGCCTGGAGGATGCCGGTGCCCGGGACGGAGCCCGCGCCTGAGCCGGGGCGGTAGACGCCGGTGGTGCCGGTGAGGTCGCCGCTGAACGGCTTGCCGGTGGTGGCGGCGACGACGGCGGGATCCATGTTGAGGTCCGCGCTCTGGAAGGTGCCCAGGAAGACGGCGCCCACCGCGGACCGGGGGGCCGTCGCGGCGCCGAGGGCGGTGTAGTAGGTGGTGACCGCCGCGGCGCCGATGAAGCTGCCCGTCGGCGAGATCGTCACCCCGTTGCCCCAGGCCCGGCTCTCGCCGGTGGAGAAGTTCATGGAGACGGCGGGGGTGGCCGAGAGGGGGACGTTGGCGTTGTTGGCCCAGGCCCAGAGGGAGGTCTCCACCGGGGCGCGGACGCTGGTGGAGGCGACGGGATCCGGCACGACGGCCCCGGCGCCGGTGGTGATGAAGCGGCCCATGAGGCTGACCTCGGCGCGGCTCCCGATGCCCGTGGGGCCCGCGCCGGAGGCGGCCTTGCCGGAGGCGTCGGCGGTGGCGCTGGCGATGACGTCGTCGAGGGTCTTGCCGTAGCCGGACAGGGCGATCACGCCGCTGGAAAGGACGTTGCCCCGGATGGATTCCAGGGAGGTGGCCGAAGCCTGGCCCACGAGGCGGGCGGGGTTGTTGGGATCCGTCAGGTCCGCCAGGTTGGTGGTGGCGGAGGTGCCGCCGGGCTTGACGTACTTCAGGATGCCGAAGGCCACGCTGTGGCCCACGGGCTTGGCGGTGGCGAGGTCCTTGAGCTTGGTGGTGACGAAGTAGGCGTAGCGGGAGCCCGGGGTCAGGGCGACCTTGGGATAGAGGTTCATGGCCTTGCCGCCTTCGAGCATCTCGAGGTCGAAGAGGGCCGAGATGTCCCGGAAGCCCACGGGGCCGACCTCCGTGAGGCCGTTGGCGTCCGGCAGCACCTGGAAGATCTTGACGCCCCCGGCGGCCACGCTGGCGGGGTCCACCGGCGCGGCGAAGGCGAGGTAGATCGGCGCGTTGACGCCCGCCACCGCCCCGGTGCTGCCCACTTCCTTCTGGTTGATGTAGGCGAGGGCCACGTTGGGCGCCAGGGGCACGCCGGCCACCGGCGTCACCGGGCCCGCGGCGCCGGTGAGCAAGAGGTTCGGCAGGGGGATCACCGAGGCGCTGGGATCGAAGAGCGCCGAGTTGGGGCTCGTGGTGGAGGCCGGATCTCCCGCGGCGTTCCCCGGTTCCGTCAGGGTGATGTTGGAACTGCAGGCCAGGGTGAGGGCGAGCGTCCCAAGGGCCAGGGGCAGGACGGGCCGGCGCCAGACAGGGAGAGCGGTTCGGAGGGAGGTCATGAGGTCACCTCGCAGGAATGTGTGAACGGGAAGTGGCCCCACGATAGGACCACTGCCCCGGGCTGGCAAAGGGAAAGATGCTAGAAAAAATACGGGTTACTCGGTGACGGCGAAAACCACCTTCTCGTTCCGGAAGCGCTCCGGGACCAGGAAGGTCAGGGTGGCGGAGGCCTTGTCCTCGGAGATGGCCAGCTTGTAGTGCTCGTCCTTGGTCAGGGAGCCCGGGACCACGCTGACCTTGCCGATCCGCTTCAGGCCCAGCTCGGCCGCGGTGATGGTGAGGGACTTGTTGGAGCGCAGGTCCAGGTCCTTGGCCTCCTTCTCGAAGACCTCGTCCGACCACTTCGCCCCGGCCCGGTCCTTGGCAAAGACCGGCACGACGATCACGCCGCGGTCCTGGAGAGCCTTGCTGACCCCGAGGATGTAATGCATCGAGTTCAGCTTGGCCTTTTGCTTCTCGTTGGTCTCCGAGAGGCCGAGGATCTTGGTCTCCAGGTCGGTCTTTTCCTTCCGGAGGCCCGTGACGTCGGATTCCAGCTGCTTCTTGAGGGTGGCCAGGTCGTTCACGTCCTCCTGGAGCTTCTCGTTCTGGGCCACGGCGGTGTCGCGCTCCCCTTCAACCTTCTCCCGCTCCTGGCGCTGGAGATCGTTGGGGGTGATCTTGGCCTTGCCTTGGGCGACCCAGGAGCCGTACACGCCATTGGCGTAGAAGTGGTAGACCTCGAAGCCCGGGGCCATCTTCTCCATGAGGTTCACGCGGGAGACGAGCTGCTTGGCCTCGTCCTCGCTCACGCCGCGCTTCTTCAGGAAGCGCAAGGCCATGCCGTAGTGGCTGTCGTTGGGGCCGGCCAGGTCGGGCCGGGGCAGGAGGGCCTTGAGCTTGTTGACCTTGTCGTTCAGTTCCTTGATCTGCTTGTCCTTGTCCAGGACCTCCTGGAGCAGGGCCTGGTAGGTGGTGTTCTTCTCGTTCTTGATGCGCTCCTCGAGGGCCTTCTTCTGCTCGTCCGTGAGCTGCATGGTGCCGGGGTTCAGGGCCATGTCCCCCGCCCCGGCCTGGCTGAGCTTGGCTTGCTGGCCGGCGCCGGCCTTCTGCTGCTCCTGGGTGGCCTTGTCCAGCTCCGCGGCCTTCTGGGTCAGCTCCTTGATCTCCTTGCTCTCCTCGGGAGCCCCCTTCTTGAAGTACTTGCAGCCCGGAGCGACCACCAGCACGGTGGCGGCCAGGGCGAAGGGCAGGGCCGGGTTCAGGCGGGAACGGATCATGGGGAGCTCCTGGTTTTCACGTTCGGAATGGGTGCTCCCACCATATCACCGCTCCAGCCAAAGGAAGGGTCCCGGATGCTATGCTGGAGGACCCTTCCGGGGCGCTCCTGGCCCCGGATTTTTCTTCCCTGGCCCCGATTATTCCTCTCCCGGCGGTTGACCGCCCCCCTGGAGCCTCCATGGCGAAGCCCGGCAAGCACCTCTTCACCTCCGAAAGCGTCACCGAAGGCCACCCCGACAAGATCGCCGACCAGATCTCCGACGCGGTCCTGGACGCGGCCCTCACGGACGACCCCAAGAGCCGGGTGGCCTGCGAGACCCTCACCACCACCGGTCTGGTGGTGGTGGCCGGCGAGATCACGACCGAGACCTACATCCCCGTGGCCAAGCTGGTCCGGGAGGTGGTCCGGGGCATCGGCTACGACCACAGCACCAAGGGCTTCGACTGCGACACCTGCGGGGTCATCGTCACCCTGGACCAGCAGAGCCCGGACATCGCCATGGGCGTGGACACCGGCGGCGCCGGGGACCAGGGCCTGATGTTCGGCTACGCCTGCCGGGAGACCCCGGAACTGATGCCCGCCCCCATCCAGTACGCCCACAGCCTGACCCGGCGACTGGCGGAGGTCCGCAAGAGCGGCGAGCTGCCCTGGCTGCGCCCGGACGGCAAGAGCCAGGTCACCGTGGAATACGACGGGGACCAGGTGAAGCGCATCGACGCGGTGGTGGTGAGCACCCAGCACGACGAAGCGGTCACCAACGCCACCATTCACGCGGAGATCGAGAAGCTGGTCATCCGCTACGCCCTGCCCGAGCAGCTGGTGGACGCGGGCACCAAGTTCCACATCAACCCCACCGGCCGCTTCGTCATCGGCGGCCCCATGGGCGACTGCGGCCTCACGGGCCGCAAGATCATCGTGGACACCTACGGCGGCGCCGGGCGCCACGGCGGCGGCGCCTTCAGCGGCAAGGACCCCAGCAAGGTGGACCGCAGCGCCGCCTACATGGGCCGCTACATCGCCAAGAACATCGTGGCCGCCGGCCTCGCCGACCGCTGCGAGATCCAACTCGCCTACGCCATCGGCGTCGCCGAGCCCGTCAGCATCCGCGTCGAGACCTTCGGCACCAACGCCGTCGCCGAGGAAGCCATCGAGCGCGCCGTCCGGGAGGTCTTCAGCTGCACGCCCAAGGCCATGATCGAGACCCTGGGACTCCGGAAACCCATCTACCGGGCCACGGCGGCCTACGG
>JBGAST010000013.1:0-85142 GCA_044229575.1 Holophagaceae bacterium
GCCATTACCCCACCAACTAGCTAATCAGACGCAGGCTCCTCTTCTCGCCCCAGGCCCGAAGGTCCCCAGGTTTCACCCACAGCATCCCAGCCATGGGTCTTATGCGGTATTACCACTCCTTTCGGAGCGTTATTCCCCACAAGAAGGTAGATTGCCCACGCGTTACTCACCCGTCTGCCATGCACCTTGCGGCACATTCGACTTGCATGTGTTAGGCACGCCGCCAGCGTTCATTCTGAGCCAGGATCAAACTCTCATGTTTGAATCTGAACTCTTCTTGCCAGATATCCCGAAGGTCATCTGGTTTCGGTTCGGTTGGTTGTGTCTGCTCTCCCGGTCGTAAAACCGGCAGCGCCGACTCAAAGGCTTTCTTTCTCTCTATCCGGTTTTCAAAGACGTCCGGGACACCTCTCAGCCACGCACGCGAACCCGCGCCCGCAACCTCCCCGACACCACCCGAGCCTCGACCCGAGCAGGACAATCAGGTTAGCACATCCGCACCTGCCCGCAAGCGGAAATTTTACGCGGAGGCCACCTCTGGACACGAGGCCTGGGGCGGCTTCACGCCAATCCCAGCATTTTCAAGGTGCGGCGCTTACCGGCCTCCACCGCAGGCTGATCGAAGGGGTCAACTTCCAGGGAAAGCCCCACGAGCGCCACGATCATCTGCCACGCCATCAGCAGAGCCCCGAGCTCCGCCGCATCCGGGGGCTGGAGCGCCCAGTGCAGGACGGGAACGCCCGCCGCCTCGAGGGCTTCCCGGGTTCCGTCCGCCTGGGCCCGCAGGATCAGGTCCCCTTCCAGCGCCGCCAGTCCAGGGAACGGGCACTGTTCCGGCATGGCGCTGCGAGTCGCGGCGGTGCTTCCGGCAACCGTCGCCAGCACGACGCCCACGTTCCGGGGCCCATCCAGCCATCGCTGCAGCTGGGCGTGCTGGTCCTGGGGGCCGATGGCGCGGATCGGCGTGATGCCGCGGCGGATGCCGTCCTGGCTCACCTTCCCCAGGCTCTCCGCGACGAGTTGGACCCACCACGCCCCCATGGGCTCCAGGGCATTGGCGTAGGGAAGCAGCACCCACTGGTCGATGGAGCGGACATAGCCCCCGACCCACGCTTCCACTGCGTCCCGGACCCGGATTCCCCACGGCCCCGAGGACGTGCCGCACTGGTCGCGGACGCTGCCTGCGGCGGCTAGGTAGGGGTGAGGATCCAGCCCCATCCAGGCCAGGGGGTAAGTCCCGATGGCGGTGAAGGCCGAGTACCTCCCGCCGATCCGTTCGGGGATCGCGAGCAGGGGCCAGCCTTCGGCGCGGGCGAGACGGGCGAGGGGGTTGTCGTCATCCTGGGTGATGGCCACGGGGGCACGCTTCAGGGACCGCCATCCGCGCATCCCCCGCAGCCGGCCGATCCAGGTCCACAGTTCGAGGGTCCTCCCGCTCTTGGATGCGAAGACGATCTGATCCTCGGGTTCGAGCTCCAGGTCCAGGCCTTCGGGGGAAGCCAGGGGCAGGAAGCGCGACCGCTGCCCGGCCGTGCCCAGGGCGCCCACAAGCGCCCCCGCCGGGAGGAGGGATCCCCCGATCCCGGCCCAGAGGAGGCGGGAGGACGGATCCACCTCCGGGAGGGGAAGGGCCGCAGGCCTCTGCCAGGCCGACATCGGATGGGCCTCGAGACGGGCCAGGAGGCTTTGCAGATCCATCTCCACCTTTCCGGGATGGCCCCAGCTTACGCGACCCCGGTCCGAGTGCGCGATGATGGCTCCATGCGCGCCATCCGGAAAGCCATCATCCCCGTCGCGGGCCTCGGCACCCGTTTCCTGCCGGCCACCAAGGCCCAGCCCAAGGAGATGCTGCCCCTCGTGGACAAGCCCGTGATCCAGCACGTGGTCGAGGAGGCCACCCGCAGCGGCGTGGAGCACATCGTCCTCGTCACCGGGCGCGGGAAGCAGGCCATCGAGAACCACTTCGACGTGGCCTTCGAGCTGGAGGACGTCCTGGCCAAGCGGGGCAAGGCCGAAGACCTCGCCCTCGTCCGCGCCATCACCGGCATGGCCTCCTTCGCCTACGTGCGCCAGGGCGAGCCCCTGGGGCTGGGCCATGCGGTCCTCTGCGCCCGCCACACCATGGGGGACGAGCCCTTCGCGCTCCTGCTGGGCGACGACGTGTTCGATGAGCGGGACGCGGCCCTCGATGCCCTCATCCAGGCCTTCCAGGAGACCGGGAAGTCGGTGGTGGGCGTGCAGGAGGTGCCCCGGGACCACGTGAGCCGCTACGGCATCGTGAACGCGCCGGCTGGCGCCGTAGGCCCCTGGGACGTCCACGCCATCGTCGAAAAGCCTCGCCCGGCAGAGGCCCCCAGCCGCTTCGCCGTGGTGGGCCGCTACGTCCTCACGCCCCGGGTCTTCGAGCACCTCGCGAGGCTCCAGCCCGGCGTGGGCGGCGAATACCAGCTCACCGACGCCCTGGCGCGCCTCGCCGCCGAGGGTTCCCTCGTCGCCGCGCCCATCCCCGCCCGGCGCTACGACACGGGCAACAAGCTCGACTACCTCAAAGCGAACGTTGAGTTCGCCCTGAAGCGGGACGACCTCCGGGAGGACTTCCTCGCCTACCTTCGCGACGTCGTCCGCGCCTAGGCCGACCGCCGCTTCTCGATCAGCAGGTGCAGCAGCGTCACCGCCGCCGGCGTGATCCCGGGGATGCGGGAGGCCTGGCCCAGGGTCTCGGGCCGGTGCTTGCGGAGCTTTTCGCGCACCTCGTGGCTGAGGCTGGCCAGCGATTCCGCCGGAAAATCCTCCGGGATGAAGACGCCATCCCAGTCCCGGTGGTGCTGGAGGAGCCTCGCCTCCCGCGCCCGGTAGCCGTCGTAGCGCAGCTCGAACAGCAGGAGGTCTCGCTCCCAGCCGGAATCCCAGCCGGGCAGGGGCTCGTCCCAGCCCGGCAGCAGGCCGAGCGCCCGGTCCGCGAGGGGCGCCGTCACCTGCTGGCGCTTCAGCAGCTCCGCGAGGCTCATGCCCGCCTGGAGCTGGAGGCCGGCCTCCGCGGCGATGGGACCGAAGGCCGACGTGGGCGCCACCCAGGCCTCGGAGCATTGGGACCTCAGGGCCTCCCGGCGGGCCAGCTTGGCTTCCACCCGGGCGTGGTCCGGCTCCCGGAGCGCGCCGATCTCCCGGGCGGTGGCCAGAAGGCGGACGTCCGCGAGATCGCAGGCCAGGCCCAGGCGGTGCTCGGCCCGGGCGGTGAGCATGCGGTAGGGCTCGTCGGTGCCCTTGGTGACGAGGTCATCCACCATCACGCCGATGTAGGCCTGGTCGCGGCCCAGCAGCACGGGCTCCTTCCCCAACACCCCGCGCGCGGCGTTGATGCCGGCCATGAGTCCCTGCCCCGCCGCCTCCTCGTAGCCGGTGGTGCCGTTGATCTGGCCGGCGAACCAGAGGCCCTCGAGGCCCTCCACCCGCAGATCCCGCCGGAGCTGGAGGGGATCGAAGCTGTCGTACTCGATGGCGTAGCCGGGACGCACGATTTCCGCCCTTTCGAAGCCCGGCAGGCTCCGCACCATGCGCAGCTGCACGTCCGGGGGCATGGAGGTGCTCAGCCCCGCGAGGTAGATTTCGTCCAGCTCCAGGCTTTCCGGCTCCACGAAGATCTGGTGCCGCCCCTTGTCGGGAAACTTCACGTACTTGTCCTCGATGCTCGGGCAGTAGCGCGGGCCGACGCCTTCCACGTGGCCGCCGTACATGGCGCTGCGGTGCAGGTTCTCCCGCACGACGGCCTCGGTTTCCGGCGTCGTGTGGACGATGTGGCAGGGCACCTGGGGCTGGGGAATCGCCTCCGAGAAGAAGCTGAAGGGCCGCGGCGGATCGTCGCCGGGCTGGACCTGGAGGCGGGCGAAGTCGATGCTCCCCTTCGCGATGCGGGGGCTGGTCCCGGTCTTGAGGCGGCGGCAGCGGAGGCCAAGGCTCTTCAACTGCTCGGAAAGGTGGGTGCTCGGAGGTTCCCCGGCGCGGCCGGCCTCCACGCGCCGGTCGCCGATGAGGATCTGCCCGTTGAGGAAGGTGCCGCTGGTGAGCACCACCGCGTCGCAGGGCAGGAAGGAGCCGTCCAGCAGGTCCACGCCCTGGAGCCTTCGGGTTCCGGACTCCCAGCGCAGCCCGGAGGCCAGGCCCTGCCGCAGGCTGAGGCCCGGCGTCCGCTCCAGGAGCCGCCGCGCCGCCAGGCGGTACTTGACCTTGTCCGCCTGGGCCCGGGGGCCACGCACCGCCACGCCCCGGCTTTCGTTGAGGATGCGGAAATGGATGCCCGTGGCGTCGATGAGCCGGCCCATGGCGCCGCCCAGGGCGTCCAGCTCGCGGACCATGTGGCCCTTGCCCACGCCGCCGATGCTCGGGTTGCAGCTCATCTGGCCGATCTGGTCGAGATTCATGGTCAACAGGGTCGTGGGCACGCCCATCTGCGCCGCGATGCGCGCCGCCTCGATGCCGGCGTGCCCGCCGCCGATGACTACGAGATTCCTCATGCCCCGCCCGCTCCCCCAACCCTCCGCCGGGAGGACCTTCCAGTCTCTCCCCGAAACCAGGGAAGGGCTAGTCCGGAGCTGCTCCCGCATCCGGCGGCCGCGAAGCACCAAGGATCCGCGGGACAAGGATGAAGGCGAGGCCGCAGGCCGCGAAGGCGACGAAGAGGAGGGCGGGCGGAGACTGCCGCAGGTCCTCCAGCAGGATCTTGAGGCCCGTGGCGCCGAGGAGGCCCCAGGCCACCCACCGCATCTCCCCCAGCTGCCAGCGCCGGGTCCCCGCGGCCAGGGCCACCGCCGCGGTCGAGAGGACGAGGGTGCGCAGAGTGGCCAGGCCCGCGGACTCCAGGGGATGGCCCAGCCCCAGCCGGGCGAGGACGGCTCCCCCATCGATGCAGGCGGCCCCCAGCAGGATCAGCAGGAGTCCCACGTGTCCGACCCTGGCCACCCGGGTCAGGGCGCCTTCCCGGGGAAGGGGCTGCCGCTGCAGAAGGGTCAGGCAGGCGAGGGCGGGTGCCAGCAGGAAACCTCCCAGCCAGCCCGAAGCCCGTCCCAGGGTGGCCGGTCCCCCAAGGAAGGCGTGGGCCGCATCGGCCAGCAGGCCAGCAACAGCCACGGCGCCGAGGATGCAGATGAAACCGTGGAGGCGGAAGGCCTCGCGGCCCGCCCGGGCCCCGGCGAGGGTGCCGACGACCGCGAGGGCGCCCAGGGCCAGCGCCAGCAGGGCGTCCGGCAGCAGGAGCCGCAGGCCCACCCCCAGGAAGGCCAGGGCGAGGGTCGCGTAGAAATGGAAATTCACCCCCCGCCCTTCCGCCCGATGCAGGAAGATCCCCGCCACGCCGTAGGCCGCGGCCCCGAGGAGCAGGCTCGCCGCCCCCAGGGGTTCCAGGGCGGCGGAGGTGGCCCGGGCGATGAGCACGGCCCCCCCGAGTCCGACCAGCAGGCCCGCGGCGGTCTGGACGAATTCGAAGGGCACCACGTCCCGGTGGCGCACCAGGGTCCGCACGGCGAAGCTCGCGAGGTAGCCCCCCACGAGGAACAGGAGGAGGCCCACCACCACCCCGGGAGGATCCGGGCGGGCCGGGGTGAGGGCCCGCAGGACCAGGCCGAGGGCGACGAAATCCGCCGCGGCCGCGACGAACCAGCGGAGCAGCGTCCATTCCCGCTCGTACCCCAGCCACAGGGTGGCAAGTCCGAGGAAGACGAGGAAGGCCCCGAAGGGAAGCACGACCCCGGTCGCGGTGAGCAGGGCGAGGGCTGTCAGGAGGGATGCCAGGGTGAAGATCCATGCCAGGGCCTGGTGGCCGGCGCGCCAGGCGATGCCCAGGGAGAGCCCCGCCAGGACTGCCAGGACGAGGGCGCTGGCGGCGGGGCTCAGGAAATGGAAGCGGAGGGTGGCTTCGAAGACCAGGGGAAAGGCGATGGCCGTGGCCGTCAGGCCATGGAAGGTCGCGTCCCCCCGGCGGCCCTTCGAGCCCGCCCGGCCCGCCGCCACCATCCAGAGGACCGCATAGGCCAAGCCCAGCACCACCCCCGCGATCGCCGGGAGGGTGCCGCCTTCCGTCAGGGCACGGATCAGGTAGGCGCCCCCCAGGACGATCAGGCTGCGCCCGGAATGGGTCAGGAAGGCAATGGAGTCCGACCCGTCGGCGCCCTCCCGCTCCGTCTGGTCCCGGGCCTCCTCGGCGAGCTCGGCCGCGCGGGCCCGCGCCCGGCTGGCTTCCGCGGCGGAACCCCGGGCCTCCAGCCGCTCGAGTCTCGATTCCAGCGCCTGGACCTGCTTCTCCAGGGCGGAAAGGCGGTCCTCCATGGAGTCCTCGGCGGGTGGGTGGGGCCTGGGTGAAGGTGATGGGATGGCGTCCAGCGGCGGAGAAGGTCGCCCTGCACGGTGGGCGCGCTGAGGGCGGGGCCGGACGGAGGAGTCGCGTGGGTCGGTCCAGGTTCCATTCGCGGCCGGGCGGCGTCAACGCTCGGGCGGGGGGACCATGGGCCTTCGCAGAGCCCTTCAGCCCGGGGCATCCGAGGAACCCAAAGGCCCGCAGGGACTGCATCCGTATCGGAGTTCCACCGCCTCCTTCGGCAGGATGCGCGGTCCTTCCCCGCGGCGCGCGGGGGCGGAACGTGATCCCCATCACCCAGTCTGGAGCAGCGATCCTAAAGGCGCGGTTTCCCGGCGCCCTCCGCGGCCGGGAAGGACCTCGTGGGGATTTATGGAACACTGGTCCCCATGAAGCCCGCCCTGAACCCTGAGGAACGCCGGGAGCATCGGCGCGAGCTGCGCCGCCGCGCCGTGCAGCGCTCCAAGTTCGCCCTCCCTTCGGGCATCACCATGCTGTCGGTCTTCTGCGGCTTCTCCTCGGTGGTGATGTCCATCAACGCCGCCGGCGAGAATCCCTCCGCCTACTTCCTCTGGGCCGCGGCCCTGCTGGTGGCCGCCGGCTTCTTCGATGGCATGGACGGCCGGGTGGCCCGGGCCATGAACACCGCCACCGAGTTCGGCGTGCAGCTCGACAGCCTCGCGGACGTGGTCAGCTTCGGCATGGCCCCGGCCATCCTCGCCTATCGCTACGCCTTCTTCACCCTCGGGGCCGGCGACCATCAGCTCCGGGCCGTGGGCTGGGGCGCCAGCTTCTTCTTCATCGCCTGCGGCGCCTTGCGCCTCGCCCGCTTCAACGTGCAGGTGGGCTCGGTGGATCCGCGCTTCTTCGTCGGACTGCCCATCCCCGCGGGCGCGGCCTGCGTGGCCGCGGTCATCCTCTGCTGGCCCCAGCCCCCCATGGACCACCGGTTCGCCTACGCCTTCGCCGGCGAACTCTTCCTGGTGGGGCTGCTCATGGTCAGCACCGTCCGCTTCCCCAGCTTCAAGAAGAAGCCCGCCACCCGTTCCGCGCGGTACTGGATGCTGGTGTCCATGGTGCTCCTCATGAGCCTATTCGTGATCTTCCGGGAATGGTTCGTGCTGAGCTTCCTAGCTCTCTTCATCACCGCCGGCATCCTCATGAACCTGGCCTGGAAGCTGGGCTGGAGGGGCGTCGAGCCCCCCCACGCGGCCGTGGGCGAGGACGAGGAGACCGTCCACTGACCTGGACAGGCGCGGAGGCCGGCCCGGCCTCGGCTAGCCTGAAGCCTGGGGGCCGGATGGGAATGCTGCTCGACGCCAGGGGCGTGACCAAGCGCTACGGGACCCGGGCCGTCCTCCAGGGGCTGGATGTCGCCGTCGGCCCGGGGGAACGGGTGGCCCTGCTGGGACCCTCCGGCTGCGGAAAAACGACCCTGCTGAACCTGCTCGGCGGTCTCGACCGCGCCGATGAGGGCACGGTCCGCTTCCGGGACGAGGCCCTCGAAGGGATGACCGCTCCGCGCCTCGCGGAAGTCCGGCGCGTGCACTACGGCACGGTCTTCCAGTTCTTCCATCTCATCCCCACTCTCGACGCCCAGGAGAACATCGAGCTCCCTTTGCACCTGCTGGGGTGGGACGCCGCGCGCATCGAGGTCCGGGCCCGGGAGCTGGTGGCGGCGGTGGGCCTCGAGGCCCGTGCCGGGGCCTGGCCTTCCGAACTTTCCGGAGGCGAGATGCAGCGCATCGCCGTGGCCCGGGCCCTGGCGGCCCGGCCAGCCATCCTCCTCGCCGACGAGCCCACGGGCAACCTCGACCGGGCCTCCGGCGAAGCGGTGCTGGACCTCCTGGCCCGCCTCACGGAGCAGGAGGGCGCGGCCCTGGTGATGGTCACCCACAGCGAAACCGCCGCCGCCATCTGCCACCGGGTACTGCGCCTCGTGGACGGCCGCATCGTGGAAGGCGGGACCCACCCGTGAGGTGGCTGGCCCGCCGGATCGTCCTGCGCGCCCTTTTCCGGGAGCGGGGCCGGGTGCTCCTCGCGGTGCTGTCCGTCGCGCTGGGGGTCTCCGTCTTCCTCGCCATCCGTCTCGCCAACCGCGCCGCGGTGGCCAGCTTCGCGGGCTTCGCCGCCGGCGTCGGCCAGGGCTCGGACCTGGTGCTGCGGGCCGAGGCCGGGCCCCTGCGGGAAATCCAGTTGGCCGAGCTGAACCGCCTACGGGACGAGGCCTGGATCCGGCCCGTGATCGAGGGGACCTTCTCCCGAGCCGTCGCAGCCGAAGGCAATCCCGAAGGATTCCAACTCCTGGGCACGGACCTCGTGGGCCTTGTCAACAGTACGCCGCGGCCTCCGGAATCCGCGCCGGCCGGGGTCCAACCCGCCGACGAAGGCGCCGCCGCGCGCTTCTATCAGGGTCTCCAGGACGCCCGCGCCGTGCTGATCTCCCAGGCCCTGGCCCGGGAGGAAGGCCTGCGCCCGGCCTCGGAGCTGAAGGGGTACATCAATGGCCGCCCGGTGGTCCTGAAGGTCGCGGGCATCGCCCTGGATTCGCCGAACCGCCCGCCCCTGCAGCGGAACCTGCTGGTCATGGACCTGCCGGCGGCCCAGGACGTCCTCGGCCGGCCCGGGGAGCTGGACCGGGTGGAGCTGGGGCTCCGGGAGGGGGCCAGCCTCGAGGTCCTGGAGCGCGGGGCCGCCGCCTCACTGCCCCCAGGCTGGGCGCTGGAGGCGCCGGAAACCCGCGCCTCCAGCGCCCGCACCATGTCCGCGGCCTTCCGCTTCAACCTCACGATCCTCTCCCTCATCGCCCTGGCGGTGGGGGCCTACCTGCTCTTCCAGGCCTTCGATTCCGCGGTCAGCCGCCGCCGGGAGACCTGGGCGACCCTGCGTTCCCTGGGCTGCCCGCCGCGGGTGCTCACCGCCCTCGTCCTCCTGGAAGCCGCGGTGCTGGGGGTCGCGGGCAGCTTCCTCGGCGTGTTCCTGGGCTGGGGCCTGGCCCAGGGGGCGGTGCGGGCCGTCTCGAAGACGGTGAACACCCTCTACGGCGCCAGCGCCGCCCGCAGCGCCCAGCTCTGGCCCAGCGAGGCGGCCCTGGCCTTCCTCCTCGGCGCCCTGACCTGCCTCGCCGCCGCCTGGCTCCCGGCCCGCAGCGCCGCCGCCACTGCGCCGGTGCAGCTGCTGGCGCGGGGCAGCGGCACGAAGCCCGCGCGATGGCAGGCCTTCGCCGCCGTGGGACTCCTCCTCGCGGCGACGGGGGCGGGGACGGCCTTCCTCCCCACCTTCCCCGCGGGCTTCGCGTGGCACGCCTATGCCGGTTCCGCCCTGGTGATCCTCGGAGGCAGCCTCGCCACCCTGGCCCTGCTGCCCCTCCTCGGACTCCCCGGCACCCGGCAGGCGCCCTGGGCCCTGCGCCTGGCGCTGCGACCCCTGCGGCGTCCCACGGGGCGGCACGGCTTCGCAGCGGCGGCCCTGGCGGTGGCGGTGGGCATGACCATCGGCATGGGGGTGATGGTGAAGAGCTTCGAGGCCACGGTGCTGACCTGGATCGGCACCAACCTGCGGGCGGACCTTTACGTGACGCCCCTGGGCAGCGAAGGCATGGCGGACCGGCACCGCCTCGGCGCCGGAATCGCGGAGGCCCTCGCCACGGACCCGGCGGTGCTGGCGGCGGACCGTTTCCAGGTGGTGCCCCTGCGCCTGCGGGGCTCGCCCACCTTCCTCGGGTCGGGGGATTTCCTGGTGCACGGCCGCCACGGCCATGTGGCCATCCTCCAGGGCGGGGATCCCAGCGTGCTCCTGCCCCATCTCCATGAGCTGGGGCTGTCGGATCCCAGCGCCATCGCCTCCGAAACGTTCACCCGCCGCTTCGGTGTGAGGCTCGGCGACAACCTCGAGATCCCCACCCCCAGCGGCCCGAAACGGCTCACCGTGCGCGGGGTCTATGCCGACTACGGCAACGAGCGCGGCAGCCTCATCGTGGACCGGCCCGTGTTCCTGGACTGGTTCAAGGATGACCGGGTGGCGAGCCTGGCCCTCTACCTCAAGCCCGGCCATGATCCCGGCGCCGAACTGCAGCGGCTCCGCGCGGCCCATCCCGGGCTGTCCTTCCGCAGCAACGCCCGGCTCCGGCACCAGGTGGCGACGATCTTCCACCAGACCTTCGCCCTCACCTACGCCCTGGAGATCATCGGCCTCGGTGTCGCCCTGGCGGGTCTGGTGCAGGCGCTGATCGGCCTGGCCCTGGCGCGCCGTGGAGACATCTGGACCCTGCGCACCCTGGGCGCGAAGGAGGGGGAGATCGCCGCCGTCCTCCTGGGGGAAGGCCTCGGCGTGGCCCTGGCCGGAACCCTCGGCGGCCTCGCCATGGGCGTGCTCCTGGCCCAGATCCTCGTGCGGGTGCTGAATCCCCAGGTCTTCGGCTGGACCCTGCGCTTCGCCCTGCCGGGGCCCTTCATGGGCCTGGTGCTCGTCCTGACCCTGCTCACCGCGGCCCTGGCCCTGCTGCCCGCGGCCCGGTGGGCGGCGCGGTTGCGGGCGGACCGGGAAGTGGAGGAGGGCGCGTGAGGCTGCGGCGCGCGCTCCCCTTCCTGGCCCTGCCCCTCCTGGCCCAGGCCCCGGCCACCACGCCGGACGGCTTCGCCGTGGCGCGGCCGGGCTACCGCTTCGCCTTCCCGAAGGACCACGGCTCCCATCCGGAGTTCCGCACCGAGTGGTGGTACTTCACCGGGCATCTGTGGACCCGGGACGGGAAGCGGCGCTTCGGCTACCAGCTGACCTTCTTTCGGCAGGCCTCGCCCCGATCCACATGGACGGGCTCGGCGGCATGGCGCACGGACCAGATCCACCTCGCCCACGGGGCGGTCACGGATGAAGCCGGCCGGCGGTTCCGGGTCTCGGAGCGCCTCAACCGGGGCGGCATCCCGGCGGATGCAGCGGCGGGGCGGCTGGCGGTCTTCAACGAATCCTGGCGTGCGGAAATGGGGCCCGACGGGACCATCGAGCTGCGCTTGAAGGCGGAGGACGCGGTCCTGGAACTCAGGCTTCAACCCGCCACGCCGCCCGTCATCTTCGGCGAGGACGGCGTGAGCCGGAAGGGCGCGGATCCCACGGCCTCGAGCCACTACATCACCTTCCCGCGGCTGGGCTCCACGGGAACGCTGCAGCTCGGGAAGGCCGCGCCCGAGCAGGTATCGGGCCTCAGCTGGATGGACCATGAGTTCAGCTCCAACCAGCTCTCCGAGGGCCAGGTGGGCTGGGACTGGGCGGCGATCCAGCTCCGAGACGGCCGCAGCCTCATGGCCTACCGCATGCGCTTGAAGGACGGCGGCCAGGATCCCTTCTCAACCATCACGGAGGTGGGTCCAAAAGGTCGGATCACCCGCAGCAGCCGCATCTTCACCATGCGCGGAAAGGGCCAGTGGACCAGCCCCGCTTCGAAGACCGCCTACCCCCAGCCCCTGGAGCTCGAAGCCTGGGGCGAGCGATGGACCCTCGTGCCCATCCTCGCCGACCAGGAGTTGCGCACGGCACGCAGCACGGGGATCACGTACTGGGAGGGGGCGTGCCGCGTGCTGGACGGATCAGGCAGGGAGGTGGGCGACGCCTACCTGGAACTCACGGGCTATGCGCATTCGCTGAAGGGGCGGTTCTGACTCGTAGCGAGTTAACTCAAAGCCATTCGATTTCAAGGATATCGCTTGGAGGCACCGCTCTGCCTCCACCATCGAAGTAAGTGCCATGCGAACTCGGTTCATCATCACCAATCAGATGAGCATACAGATATGCCGCAGCAAAGGTGCAGACCCGTGACCTTTGTTTTCTCGAAACAAATTTTACGATACAGGGGGCACACAGCTCTTTGTAAGCCTTCAATATTTCAGCTTCCCTGCCACCCCCCAATTCCTGGGCGAGGTCCTTCACTATCTCGGGGGCGTCATGAAAGGTGCAATGAGTGGGAGATGGATGCACAGCAGCATCCCTCAACAGAAATGCGTTGGGTCCCTGGCGATCCAGAGAGTTCAATTTAAAGCCGTAGCTGAAGGCATACCCATCGCTGCCATTTCGAGTGGGGCCGCCGAGATCATCAACGATTTTTTGGACCGTACTCGTGATACCAACGAGGCAATCCTTGAGCGGAAGCAATCCGGTGCTGATGAAATCCGTGCTGGGAGGGACTCGCGTTGCATGGAACCAAACTACTTCATCTGGAACAAAGTTCTCCGAGGCAACTCCGCCACTGATAGCCCGAAAAGCAGCCTCTCCGTATGGGAGCCTGACGCCCAATTCGGGCGTGTAGTTGAACTTTCCCAACAATTCCCGCAGTTTGATGGCTTCCTGACCAACAAGTCGACCAAGGCTTACGAGCGTCGTATCGATCGAAGTGCAGTCGAGTCTCCGCAGCTCAGTTCCCATCTTTCTTCTTTGCCATCATCCACCACACCAACCCGCCAATGAACGGGATCATGGACGCGCAGCCACAGCCTCCGGAGATCCAGATGCCGGGGAGCACTTCGTTCTGACTGGCACGACCGTCGGTCAGGCTAGGAAGCGCGATGAACACCACGAGGGCGACTAGGCAGAGAAGCACCAGAGCACAGCCGCATCCGGTCAGGATTTTTGGGCCTTTCATGGGTTCGCTCCGGGGTGGTGCCCGATGATCAGGTGAGGAGGGTCGCTACGCAAGTGCTCAGGGAGATTTCCAGTCTCCGGCCGCACCCCGAGATGAACCCAATCCGAGCCACATCTCTACGCCATCCAAGAGTTGCTTACCAACTGACCAACTTGAATGTTTTCATTCGGGAGGGCTTCCCGGATGCTTGATGACGCTGGGGACGAAGCCGACCAAAGGCGTACTTGAGCTTACGTGGTATCCGCACTAGTTGAAGCGGCGGATCCGAACGTCCTCACGACCGATTGTCATTCCTTGAATTGAACCAAATCGATCCAATCCAGGAAGTCTTGCGAAACATTGTTAAAGACTGTGTCCGTAGAGTCACAGATCGCTTGAAGTCCAATTTCTCCAAGCACCAAATACTTCACAAGCACTCTGTGCCGGACGCCACTGTCCTCGTAACTCAGGTGTGCGACAGTTGAACCACCTCGCTGCTCGACTGTGTCTACTTTCATGCGGATGGTAAGGCGATCTTTCCAATTATTGAAATACGTCTGGGAATCCTTTACTACTTCAGGTGTCCGTTCGATTACCAAGGAGATCACAGGACGAACATCAACCCCATTCATGTCCCTGATCGCACGCCGCTCGAACGAAACCCAAGCTTTTGAACCATCCGCGGGGGCACCGCCATCGCTCTGTTTCCAAACTGCGGCGTTTGGATTCACGTAATCCACGGTTTTCTTCCTGAATCGAAGTTCGCCTTTCGCTCGATTCTGCCGCCTGAACGGCCCAAGCCAGTCTTCCCGAAATCGAATCCAGGTCGGTGCCCCAAGCTTCCCTTGAATGGTCCGAAGGGGCTTTCGCCCTTCCGCGAAGATAAGCTCGCCTTCATCGCTTTTTGCTGGGCCATATACGCCGACGAGCGTCGGCCAACACGCAATATCCCCGGCCTCTGGTGCATCTCCGGTTTTCAGTTTTTGAAATGCTGGAGAAACGGGTAATTCCTTGGCAGGCACGTATTCGTAGCGACAGTTCGCTCGCTCACAAACGAGCCATACGAATCGAGCCCCATCCTTGTTTTCCTCGGCTGTGAAAGGAAGCGTCTTTTTAGTTCCAACCTGAGAATATGCCACTGACTGCGTGGACACCAAGGCGAGGGAGCAAAAGCAAAATTTCAGAATAAGTTTCATGCGTTTAAGTCAGCACACCGGCGATGCAAGCACTGAGGAAGTTCGCCAGCGTCCCGGCGATCATGGCCCTCAACCCCAGCCGCGCCAGGTCCCCCCGCCGTTCCGGGATCAGGGCCCCGATGCCGCCCACCTGGATGGCGATGGAGCTGAAGTTGGCGAAGCCGCAGAGGGCGAAGGTGGCGATGAGCTTGGCCTTGGCGCTCAGCGCCGTCATCTGGCCCAGCTCGATGAAGGCGACGAACTCGTTCACCACCATGCGCTTGCCCAGCAGGGCGCCGATCTGGCCGGATTCGCTCCAGGGCACGCCCATGAGGAAGGCGAAGGGCTTGAAGACCGTGCCCAGCACCGCCTCCAACGTGAAGGAGGGATGCAGGAATTTCATGAGGCCGTTGATGAGGGCCACCAGGGCGATGAAGGCGATGAGCATCACGCCCACGTTGAAGGCCAGCGAGCCGCCTTCGAAGGCCCCCCGGGCGGCGGCGTCCAGCACGTTGGCGTCGTGGACGGGGATGTCCACCTTCAGCTCCCCGCTGGTCTCGGGCTCTTCGACTTCCGGTTGCATGATCTTAGCGATCATCACCGCGCCGGGCGCCGTCATGATCACCGCGGTGATGAGGTGGACGATGTCCACGTGGGCGATCTGCACGTAGGCCACCATGATGGATCCGGACACGTGGGCCATGCCCGCGGTCATGATCACCATCAGCTCGGACTGCGTCAGGCGCGCCAGGAAGGGCCGGATGGTCAGCGGCGCCTC
This sequence comes from Holophagaceae bacterium, assembly GCA_044229575.1. Taxonomy (GTDB): domain Bacteria; phylum Acidobacteriota; class Holophagae; order Holophagales; family Holophagaceae; genus JADJVL01. Next base: position 14,907 of record JBGAST010000013.1, read on the forward strand.
GGTCTGCCCCATGAGGATGGAGGCCGCCACGCTCACGCTTTCGGCCCCGCTCACCTTGAGGATTCTGCCCATCATGCGGGCGCAGGCGCCGACGATCCACTGCATCACGCCCAGGTAGTAGAGCACCGCGAATATGCTGGCCACGAAGATGATGGTGGGCAGCACCACGAACGCGAAGACGAGGCCGATGGAACCCTTGGGATTGGCCAGGGCGCCGAACACGAAGCCCGAGCCCTCGGCGCCGTAGGCCATGAGGTGCTCCACGGTGATGCGCATCTTGTCGAAGGCATGGCCCACCAGGTTGCCCCGAAGGAGGCCCAGCACCACCACCGCGAAGATGCCCCAGTTGAGACGCTTGTCCTCGAACTTCGCGAAGCGCCGCAGCAGCAACGGCACGAACATCAGCAGGAGGATGATCCAGCCGAACTGGGCGGTCCACTGGCCGGCGGTGCCTTCGTGGAAGACGTGCAGGGTGGGCCAGGGCAGGAAGCCCAGGGCCGCCTTGATGGCGTCGCCCTTCAGCACGACCACCGCGAAGATCCACTGGAGCCCCAGGCCCCAGGCCACGGTCTTCCAGTGGATGGCGTGGCGGTGGCGGCTCATCCCGTAGGCCAGGCCCAGGAAGGCCAACACGCCCAGCAGCCCCATGAAGCGTTCCATGGTCTCTCCTCAAGATGTCCAGTGAATCAGAGCTCAGTGTTGAAGGACCGGATGGCCCGGTCCATCTCGAAGCGGGCCCGGCCCAGGATGCCGTCCCGGCCCATGACCAGGACCAGGGCGCAGCCTTCGGTGGCCCCCATCACCACGATCCAGTGCTCGGGAGTGGCGAAGGCGATCTGCTCGATGATGCCCGTGTCGAAATCCTCCACCGACTGCTGGAGGTGGCGCTTCACGGTCTGCTGGTAGGCCCCCAGCATGGCCAGGGCCTCGTTGGGCACCTGGATCGTGCGGCTGGCGATGACCTCCCCGTCCTTGTCGCTGAAGCTGGCGGCCAGGGCTTCCGGCACGCGCTCGATCAATGCATCCAGGATCTGCTGGAAGGACATGGCCGGACTCCAGGGGTGGGTGGGCACCATCATGCCAGCTTCCGTCCGCCCCGGCCTGTGACCCGAAGCGGCTTTAGATGCCCCGCAGGACCTGGAGGGCCCAGGCGAGGACGAAAAGCACGACCACGGAGGCCCGGGCCCAGGCCCGGTCCGGCAGCTCCGGGAAGGCTTCGCCCCGCCGGGCCCGGCGCACGTCCCAGGCCGCCACCAGGGGCAGGAGCAACACCCCTACGGCCGCCACCGGATGCCAGTGGAAGGCCGCGGGGAGATCCCCTTCAGCCAGGGCCCGGGCCATGCGGGTGAGGCCGCAGGTGGCGCAGGGCCACCCGGTGGCCTGCCGGAAGAGGCAGGGCGGCAGCCGCAGGCCGGCCGCGTCCAGGAGCTTCAACGCTAGCAGGCCCGCCGGAACCCCCAGCAGGATGCCCCCCGCCAGCCAGGGAAGGCGCAGGGCGGTGCGTTCCGCGCTTTCATCCATAGCCCGACCCACCCGCCAGGGACAGGGCCAGCTGCCAGGCGACGAAGAGCAGGCCGCACCCGCAGCAGAGGGCGAGGACGACATGGAGCAGAGTCGCCACCACGCCCTTCCAGACCGGACAGCCGTGGAAGGTGGCCAGGGCCACGCCCCGCAGCACCCAGAAATACACGCCCACCGCGGCGAGAACCGGGCCCAGGAGCAGGCCCACCACCGGCGCGTGGCCGATGAGCCCCAGGGCCACCCCCGCGCTGCCCGCCCACATGGCCGTGGATTCGGCCCTGCAGGTGGTGCGCCACCCCCGGTTGCGTTCCACGCCCCGCAGCAGCCAGAGGCAGCCGTGGTCCCAGACCACGTTGTGCAGCCAGGCCGACGCCACCCCGAGGGGCACCAGGGGCAGCATCCACAGCAGCAGGCGGGGAAGGGGTGGGAGCGCCGGAAGTTGGGCCAGCATCTCCCGGAGGTCCTCCGGATGGAGTTCCCCGTTCACCTTGGACACCGCCTGGAGGACCTGGGCCCAGAGCGGCCCTTCCATGGCCCGGAAGGAGGCGTAGCCGGCGGCGAAGCCCCAGAGGGAAAGGGCCCCGTCGAGCCATCCAAGGAGGGTGCGCCAGAGCAGCATCCGCAGGAAGGTCGCGCCGACGGAAAAGCCCCGCGCGGACTCCGCCAGGAGCTCCGGCAGCGGCTTCAGGGCGAGGCGGAAGGGGGCGGCGAGGTCCAAGGCCCTACCGGGCCCGGGCCGCGAAGGCCGCCAGCCCGCCCATGGCGAAGAGCGCGCCGCCGCAGCAGCACGCCAGCACCACCCATGGCAGCAGCAGGCCCGTGACGCCCCGCCAGAGCTCGGTGCCATGGGCCCGGGCCAGCAGCACCCCTGCCTGGATGAAGAAGGCCAGGCTCAGGAGCCCGGAGAGCCCCAGCAGGACCAGGCCCGCCGGCATGGGCACGAGGGCCCAGCCGTTGAAGATCCAGAGGAGCGCGTTGAAGGTGCCGTACCCATACAAGAAGGTACGGAAGGTGGCCGCCAGGCCCCGTCCGGGCTTCAGCGCCCGCACCAGCCAGAGCCCCCCGTGGGAGACGAAGCCGATCACCGCCATGCCGATGGCCATGCTGAGGGGGAAGAAGAAGGCGATGCCCACCTGCAGGGTCCGCTGGAACTGGGCCATCTCCGGGGGCGGCGCTTGGTGGGGCAGGCCGAAGAGCTCCAGAAGGGCGCCGTTGGCGTCCGCGGACCCCACCAGGGCCACCAGGAACTGCATGGCCCAGGCCAGGGGCAGGCCGACGCAGGCGAAGTAGGTGACAGCGGGACCGAGGCGCGGGTGGAGGCCCAGGGAGGGCCCGGCAGCAGCCGGTCGGAAGACCAGCTTCATGGTTTCCAGCACCCGGGCCGCGAAGCCCGGATAGCGCACGCGGTCCTCCCAGGGCACGAGGGGGACACCCGCCGGGCCTTCGTCCTGGCCGGGATGGAGAAGTTCGGAATGGGGCGGATCGTAGGGGTTGCCGGTTTCCATCTATTTCCTCAGGAACTGGGTTTCGAAGTCCCGGAGGGCCACCGGATCCCCTTCGGATTTGAGCGGCCCCAGGAATTCCTGGGGGCTGGAAGTGGCGTACTCGCCGAAGGTCGCGATGTTGCCGTTGATGTAGGCAATGAATTCGTTCTGCCGGTCGCGAATGTAGCCCCGGAACGGCCTGGCCACGAAGCCCAACACGGCGTTGTCCAGGGCGGTCCAGGTCTGGAGATGGCTTTCGAAGCCCTTGGGGCCCTCCCAGTAGCGGTAGACCGTGACCATCTTGGCGCCGATGGCGAAGGGCGCCTTCAGGCGGCCCTTCTCGGCAACCCCCTCCACCAAGTAGACCCGCAGGCCGGGTTTGCGGAGGACCAGGCGCAGGGTGCCCTTGAGGCCCTTCATGTCGTCGATGCTCCAGTGCTCCCCCGGGGCGCCGCCCTCCTCGAAGGCCACGAAGGCCGGAGCGAACTGGCAGATGCGCCACATGGCGGCCCCCAGGCGGGGATGGTCGAAGAGCTTCTCCATGGCGGCGACCTTCACCCGCTTGGGCTGGGTGCGGGTCTCGAAGGTGAAGTCGGCGCGGGCGACGATGTCCTTCGCGGTCTCCCGCCAATAGGGCTGCAGCTGGTCGAAGGGGATCTGGGCCCGGAGCGCGGAAAGGGCGCCCAGCAGAAGGAGCGGCGGAAGCGGAATGCGCATCCCCACACGCTAGCAGGGCGTGCCCCACCTCCGGTGCGGGGTGGCTATGATGGGTCTCTCCCACGCCCCCATGACCCGCCTCCGGCTCCTCGCTCCCGCCCTCCTCGCGCCCATCCTCCTCGCGGCGCAGGACAGCGACCTGGCCGAGAAGATGTACCGCTCCGGGGAGCGGGCCTATGCCGGAAAGGCCTACGGCGAAGCCTTTGAGACCTGGAACCAGCTCATCAAGGCCGCCCCCGGCGGCGACTTCGCGGCCATGGCGCTGCTGCGCATGGCGCGGCACCAGTGGGAGGTGGAGAAGAAGCCCGAGGCCGCCCTCCCGATCCTGGACCGGGTGAAGGCCGAGCATCTGAAAGACGGTTTCGCCGCCGAGGCGATGCTCCAGCGCGGCACCCTGTTGGCGTCCATGGCCCGAAAGCCTTCGGACCTGAGGGAGCCCATCGCCGAGTTCAACCGCGTCCTCGACCTCTACCCGGACCATCCCGCCATCGCCGAAACCCGCTACCAGCTCGGCCTCGCCTGGCGGGACCAGGGCAGCCCCCGCAAGGCCCTGGTGCAGTTCGTGGAAGCCTGCCGCCAGGACCCCTCGGGCCCCATCGCCCCCAAGTCCCTGCTCCTGGCGGCGGAATGCCTCGACCAGATGGGCGACCTGAACGGCTGCCTACGCCTTCTCCAGCGCATCCGGAACCTGGCGCCCCAGAGCCCCGAAGCGGCGGAAGCCGCCTGGCGCATCAACCTGCGGGTGAAGCACCGCGTTTTCCGGCCCACTCCCCGGAACGAGGGGCCCTGGCCCGCCGGCAAGGTGAAGTGGCTGAAGACGCCGACCCTCATGGCCCAAAACGCGGAGGGGGAGATCCTGCTCTACCAGGACGACCTGGGACAGGCCTTCCTGCTGCGCCATGGGGAACTGACCCCCGTCGGCGCCAAGGTGCCCGGCGTGAAGGCCATGTTCGTCGCGCCCAGCGGGATCCCCTGGCTGGCCCAGCCCAAGGCGAACCTCCACCGGGACGAGGCCCTTGGCGCCCTTTCCATCGCGTCGGTTTCCGCGCCCAGCGGCATGTTCATGGACCGCTGGGGCACGGTCTGGATCGCGGACGCGAAGAATCCCCAACTGACCCTCATCGCCTCCGACGGGCAGACGCACACGGTGCCGAGCCCCGCCCTCAACGCCCTCGCCCCCCTGCCGGAGGGCGCCATGGCCGCTTCCGACGCCAACCGCACCCTGCTGATCCTGGACGCGAACGGCCAGCCGAAGGCCCAGGTCCCCTACGGGAAGGACATGCCCGCCAGTTTCCGTTATGTGCTGGCCCTGGCTTCAGACCCCACCGGCAACGTGGCCGGCCTGGTGGAAGGGGGGGACTTCGATGGCGTGGTGGTCTGGGGCCCGGACGGCGCTGTGCTGCGCTATGCGACCTACCGCGCCCTTGGCATTTCGGGGAAATTCCGCAGCCTCGTCTTTGATCGGGAGGGCGGCCTCATCCTGGCAGACCGTTCCAACGACCTGCTGATCCGGCTGAACTGACATGCGCCGCCCCATCCCCGCCCTCCTGCTCCCCGCCCTCGTGGCCGGCCTCCTGGCGGCCACCCCGACCCCCACGGCCCGTCCGGAGGCCCAGGACGCCCTGAAGGAATCCATCGCCCAGGGCAAGGCCCTCTGGACCAGCTCCGGGGACCGGGAAGGCGCGGTGGCCAAATTTGAGATGGTGCTGGCGGCCCTGGAACCCCGGGCTAAAGCACTGGAGGGCGAGCCCCTCCAGATGCTCTGCGAAACCTATGTCTGGCTGGCCATGCTGGACGACCGGGTCCCCGAGAAGCGCCCCAACGCCGCCAAGCGCCTGGAAAGCCTCCTGGACCTGGCGCCGGACTTCGACATCGACCGCACCCTCGCCACCAGCCGCCTGGCGGCGGTCTTCGACGCCCTGCGCGCCGCCAAGCTGGGTTCGGTCCAGTTTACCTTCCTGCCGGAGGGCGGCACCCTGCGCATCGACGGCAAGGCCACCACCGCCGCGGCCTCCCGGCGGATGCCCCCCGGCGTGCACCGCATCGCCTACGCGAAGCCCGGCTACGACGTCCAGGAGATCTCCGCCACCGTGGCGGCGGGCGCTGCCACCACCGCGGACTTCAAGCTGAACCGCGTCTCCAGCACCCTCACCCTCTACACCCATCCCAGCGGCGCCGAGATCCTCTTCGACGGCAAGAGCCTGGGCCGGACCTCGGGGCAGGCCGGCGCGGAGATGGCCCCCCACGCGGAGCCCCTGGGCCTCAAGGCCGAGGACCTTTCCGCGCCCTTCGTCCTCGGCGACGTGAAGGGGGGAAAGCACTTCCTGGAGATCCGCTCCGCCTGCTTCAAGCCCCTGAAGGTGGAGATCGCGGAGAAGTACACCTCCCCCTTCGCGGACCACATCCTCGCCCCCCTGAAGCTCGAGCCCTCCAAGGGCACCCTCAGCGTCGCGAGCGTCGCCCCGGGCGGCGAGCTGTTCCTCAACGGCCAGAGCCGGGGCCTGCTCCCCCAGACCTCCCTCTCGCTCTGCTCCGGAGCCTACGACCTGGTGGTGAAGTACCCGAGCGGGGGCTATGCCGAGCGGATCGTGGTGCAGGAGGACAAGGCCCTGAAGGTGGAATCGAGGCCCAAGCCCCGGCTCGCCATCCTCGGCATCGAAGGCTCTGAGGAGTTCGCCGGACGCGCCCGCCTGGCCCAGGCCATGGCCGCCCTGGGACCCCGGGTCACCGAAGTCGCCTGCCTCCCTGCCCGGGAGAACGAGACCGCGGCGGAGGCGCTGATCCGCCTCCAGGCCTCCCGGGAGACCGAGCTCACCTTCCTGGCCAGGCCCCTCCGTGGCCCCGGCGGCACCCAGGTGGAACTCGTGCTCTCCACCCTCGACGGAGAGGAACAGCGCTTCCTGGACCGGCCCCTGGACAACGATCCCGTCTCCGACCTCGTCCAGCGGTTGAACCGCCGTCCCCAGCTCTGGGAACCCAGCCTCGGCGTGTCGCTCCTGGACGTGGCGGGCTTCGAGGCCGGCCCCTACGTCCTGTCCGGCGACCCAGCGGTCATGAAGGAGGGGATCCGCCCCTTCCGCGCCTTCGCCACGGTGAACGGCAAGCCCGTGCCGAGCGTCCAGGCCATGCGGCAGGTGCTCCTGGACAACGCGGGGAAGACAGTGCAGGTGACCCAGATGGGAGTTCCCAGCGACCTGGCAGTGGAGGCGAGCCCCGTCGAGATCCCCCTCAACTCCCCGAACCTCGCCTACCCCTTCCTCCTGGCAGACCTGAAGTTGAAGGCCCAGTCGGCCAAGGGCGATGAACAGGCCGCTCTGAAGCTCAACCAGGCCATCGCCACGATGCATTTCCGAAAGTTCGACAAGGCCCTGGAGCTCCTCCGGGAGGTCAAATTCAGCTCCGACCGGGGGGTCAGCACCGGCACGGTCCAGTACTACATGGGGATCTGCCTCCTCCGGCTGGGAAGCGTCTATACTCCCGAAGCCATCAACGCATTCAACCTCGCCCTGAAACATCCCCTGGCCACCCTGTTCGGACCCGACGGCCCCCTCGTGGCCCCCCTCGCGCAGCAGGCCCTGGAAGATCTCAAGCCCTGACCGGCACCCTTGACTCGGAGGCTCCCATGACCACGTTCCGATCCCGCCAGCGCGGCGAAGGCAAGGTCGGCTGCATCACCGCCCTGGTGGTCCTGGGGATCCTGGGGGCGGCGGCGGTCAAGCTGGTGCCCGTCCTGTGGGGCAACAACCAGCTGGAGGACGTCTGCGAACGCAAGGCCGAGAGCGCCGCGGGCCGGGAGGAGGAGGTCCTCAAGAAGGAGATCCTGGAGGAGGCCCAGAAGATCGGCGTGCTCGAAGCCCTCAAGCCGCGGGCCATCGAGGTGACCAAGCGCGGGGGCGGCGAGAGCAACATGGGCAACTGCACCGTGATGATGCGCTACACGACCACCGTCGATTTCTACGGTATCTACAAGTACGACGTGGTGGTGGACAAGCGCATCAGCAAGCCCCTCCTGGAGAACATTCGATAGGAGGTCCCGTGAGGCTCTCCGCCCTCTGCCTGGCGGGCGTCGCCCTTTCCGCCCAGCAGCCCGAGTATTTCAAGGAAGAGAAGCGGGCCTGGTGGAAGCCCGGGGTCGAGCTGGAGGCCTTCCACGACCGGATCGAATTCGATCCCTACAACCGCAAGCCCATCGAGCGCACCCTGGGCCGGCTGCGCCTCCGCTGGCAGCTCGGCGGCGAATCGGACTGGTGGAAGCTGCGGGCGGGAAGCGTCCATCGGGCCAGCAGCGACGGCAACCGGAACAACGTGGCGCGCCTCGACAACGAACCCAGCAATGGCAGCAGCCTGGATCTGGCGGAGCTGCGCCTGCGGGCCCTCTCGGCCCACGGGGGCGCCGAACTGCACGGTGGCCTCGTGGAGAGTGGGCTCCTGTCCCAGGAGAGCCTCTACGACCCCGACCTGCGCATCATTGGGGGCGGGGGCCGGGTCTTCTGGCGGCATGAGGCGTCCGGACTGGAGGAGCTCGGTCTCCGGGGGGAGACCGGCGACATCCGGCTCGTCCAGGGAGGCCGGGTCCGGATCACGGCCTTCCAGGGTGTCCTGAGGTTCAGCACTGGGCCCGTGACCTGGACCGCCTACGGAGGCCCCTGGAAGCTCGAGGCGCGGCAGGAGGACGCCGCGAAATTCCGCCGCCAGAATCCAGGCGGGACAGGAGGGGGCTACCCCAATCCGACGTATCGCTTCGATACCTTCGGCGCCGGCTTCCTCTGGTCCGGTGACCTTCCCCTGGAGGTCAAGGCCCTGCGCCACAAGAACAAGGACACCGGCGAGAAGGGGGAGGAGCTCCAGGTCTGGCTGGGAGCCAGCACCCGTCCCTACTGGCCCCGGGTGGGATACATCCGGCAACTCCTGGCGCCCACGGGGGCGCTTGCCTCGGTGAACGGGGATCTCTGGTGGCACCACGCCAGCGCGGACGGCGAGCGCTATGTGCTCCAGCTGCCCCTCCCGAAGAAGTGGTCGCTGACCTACTCCATCGTCGACCAGCGGCGGCGGAACGTGGCCCCCCCGGCCACGGTGGGCTTCAAGCGCACCCTGGTGGGCCTTTCCAAACGGTTCTGATTGCAGGATTCGCGGGCGGCAGTCACCCTGCGAAGGATGATCCTGTCATTGCCTCGTGACACCGTTCTGGCCCGCGGCGAGGCCCTTCGAACCGTTCCCCTGCCCGGCTCCAAATCCGTCACGAACCGCGCCCTGCTCCTGGCCGCCATGGCCCCGGGCGTCTCGTTCCTGCGGGGAGGGCTGGAGGCGGAGGATACGCGCTGGATGCGGGACAGCCTCCGCAGCCTGGGCACCACCATCGAAGTCGAGGGTCCGGAATGGCGGATCCACGGCGGTGCTCGTCCGAAAGCCTCCGGCAAGCTCTGGCTGGGAGCCTCCGGGACCTCCCTCCGCTTCCTCCTGCCCTGGCTGGCCCTTCATGGCGAGGGGGTCTTCCACCTGACCGGAGAGCCCCGACTCTTCGAACGTCCCCTGGGGCCCCTTCTGGAGCCCCTGGAGGCTTCCGGTGCCACCTGGATCGCTTCGAGGAACGGCGGGCTGCTCCACCCAGCCTCGCCGGCGCCGCGCAGCCTGGATGCCTGGGTGGACGGAACCCTCAGCAGCCAGTTCATCACGGGACTCGCCCTCGCCGCGGCCGGCCTCGCGGAGGGCGGCAGCCTTCGCTGGTCCCGTTCCCCGACCTCGCCGAGCTACCTGGCCCTTACAGGCCAATGGCTTCGGACCTTCGGTTGTGAGGCCCGGCTTCAAGAGGATCGCCTGGAGGTCCCCCCCGGGTTGCACCCCGTGGATACGAATCTCCCCGCGGACTGGAGCGGTGCCGCCGCCTTCCTTTGCGCCGCGGCGGTGACGGGCCGCTCCCTCACGCTGGCCCCCCTGGACCGGGAGGATTCCCAGGGGGACCGGGCCTTGGTGGACATCCTGGCCCGGGCGGGCTGCGAAACCGGCTGGACGGGCGGGGCCCTCACCCTGGCCGGTCCCCTGGTGCATGGACTCCACGCTGATCTGGAGTCCTGCCCGGACCTGGGTCCCGTGCTGGCAGCCACCGCCGCCCTGGCTCCCGCTGCCTCCGTCCTGACGGGTCTGCACACCCTGCCCCTCAAGGAGTGCGACCGGCTGGAGGCCTCCGCGGAGCTAGTGCGGTGGCTGGGGGGCGAGGCCGCGGTGGAGGGCGACCACACCCTGAGGGTTGAGCCGGGCCCAGTTCCCCGACCTCGCGGGCCCTTCGACCCCCGCAACGACCACCGGATGGCCTTCGCCGCGGCGGTGGGCGCCCTTCGCCACGGCGGCGACCTCAAGGACCCCCACTGCGTCGCGAAGACCTTCCCTGAGTTCTGGTCCGCCTGGAACCAGATGCTGGGCCGGGTACCGTGACCCTCCGCGCGGCCTGGCTCGGCTCCTGGCGGCCTCCCTGGCCCATGACCCGGGGCCGCCGCTGGGGGGACAAGGCCTGGGCCCTGGCCACGATCGCCCAGGCCTGGATGCTCGGCGGAAGGGAGGGCCGGTGGCCTGTGGCCGCCTGGCGCGGGCAGCGTCCTCATCCCCCGGCCCTTGAAGGGCTGCCCAGCGAGTTCCTGCCGCGGCCGCCCGAAGCCTGGGTGGCCCTACTCCGCCACGGCACCCCCAACCTCGAAGCGTCCCGGCGGGGCCCGCGGGAGGATGAACTCACGGGGGCCTGCTGGTCCGCGCTGCTGGAGGGGGACGGCGGCCCCTGGATGGCCCTCGGCAGCGTCCTGCTGGACCTGCCCACCCGCCTGCGATGGATTCCGCTCCTGGGCGCGGAGGACGGTGAAGGCCAGTTGCACCTTCCCCCCTTCCTGGAAGGCCTGGTGCCCGACTTCCTGCGCCGGCTGCCCCCGGGCTGGTGGGAAACCTTGCTTTCCGGCCTGGACGGGGAGGGCCGGCTTCTGCCCGCCGGGGACCTACCCCTGGACCTGCCCTGGGCGGATCTGAAACCACAGGTCGGACCCCTCGTGCTGCCGGAACTCCCCGCATCCCTGGGGCCCCACATCCGCGAGGAGTGGCTGCAGGAGCTCAACGGCGGCCGCTGGATGATCGCGCCGGCCCTTCGCGCCTGGGGCCGCGGCTGGGGGGCCGCCCCGGAGGCTCTGGCTTCCCTCCTGCCTCAGCCCGGGCTCGCCTCCGGGGCCCCGCCCGAGGGCCCCTTCGACTCGATCCTCCGAGGCCGCTCGCCCGAAACCGGCATCCCAGAGGGATGGGAGGATGCCCTCGGGGCGGATCTGGAAGTCCGATTCCCCCGGCCCCCCTGTCCAGGTCCATTGGATCACCCCGGCTGGGACCGCCTCCGGGTCCGGTGGGGCGGCGGCCTCCCGCCGGCGGCGGCGGGCTATCCCCCCTGGGCCTGCCGGGCCCATCCCTGTGCCGATCCCTTCCACTGGATGGCCGAAGGCCAGCGGGCCTTCGGCGTCCCGGACATGGAAGGCGCGCTCTGGGCCTTCCGCTTCGCCCATGCCCACTTCCTGCGCCTGGACTCGCGCTTCTGGGCGGAGCGGGCGGCTTCGAACGCGGCCAACGCAGCCCTGCTCTGGGCGGACATGGGCGCGTTCCGCTTCTACCGCGCCGAGGCCGGCGCCCTCGACAGCCCCTACAAGGAGAACGAGGAGGCCCATGTCGCGGCGCTCTACGGGGACTGGAAGGGCGCCGAGTCGAAATGGCGCAGCCTCGTGCGCAGCCATCCCGATTTTCCGGAAGCCTGGATCAACCTCGCGGGCCGGGCCCTGGAATTGAGCGACCCGGCCGGCCTCCGGGAGGCCCGGGACCATCTCCCGGAAATCCCCTTCAAGGCCCTCATCGTCGCCGCCCTGCGGGGTGATCGCGAGGAGCCCCCGGGCCTCGACGTCGAACTCCAACTCCAGTGGCGCACCCGCGCGGCGTTGTTGGAGCGTGGGTCCACCACGGCCTTCTGGGAGGCCTGGAAGGCCTGCCCCAATGAATGGATGCGCCTCGAGGCCGGTCTCCTCCTCCTGGAGGGCCGCCCGGAGGAAAGGACCGGCGCCCGGCTGGCGGTCCTCCAGTCCATCGCCCAGAGGGCGGAATCCGCCCATCACCTCGGCCGTCTGGACGCCCTCTGGCCGGAACCGGCGGTTGCCCGGGAACCTCCCCCGGAGGAGCTCATCGACCGCTGGCTCGAGGGGCGGAGGGGGCCCGCCTGGCTGATCCATGGCGGCCCGCACTGGCCCCTGCAGCGGGGTCGCGGGGCCTCGCCGCCCCTAGGCCTGCTCACCCGGTTGCGGGTGGAGGGGTCCCTTCCCGCCGTGGAGGCCGAGGGCTTCGTGTGGCGGGGCTTCCCCCTGCGGTGGGAAGGCGCGACCGTGGGGGCCTGCCTGCTGGGGGAGGCTCCGGACGCGCCGCCGGATGCGGAGGCGTTCGCGGCCCTGCTGGCCCCCTGGCTCGGGCGGCTCAATCCACCCCTGGAGGTGCCGGGGGTCGAAAGGTCTGGGACGCTTCTCCACGACGGGAGCGAACCCATGGCTTCCCTTCTCCGGGATCTGGCGCGGGTGGCCCCCTCCCCCCTGCCGGTGCTGGTCCTCGGCCCCACCGGTTCCGGCAAGGAACTGGCCGCCCGGGAGATCCACCGGCTCAGCGGTCGCCCCGGCGAGCTGGTGGCGGTCAACTGCAGCGCCTTCGCGGAGAGCCTGCTGGAGTCCGAGCTCTTCGGCCACGTGAAGGGCGCCTTCACCGGCGCGGATCGGGACCGGCGCGGCGCCATCGAGCAGGCCCAGCACGGGACGCTCTTCCTGGACGAGATCGCCGACGTCTCTCCCCGGGTCCAGTCGATGCTGCTCCGGGTGCTCCAGGAGCGGGAGGTGCGGAAGGTCGGCGGGGAGAAGGCGGCCGCCGTGGACGTGCGCTTCGTCGCCGCGACCCACAAGTCCCTGGAGTCCCTCATCGAGCAGGGTGCCTTCCGCCAGGACCTGCTCTTCCGCCTGAAGGGCACGGTCCTGCGCATGCCTTCCCTCGCCGAACGGCGGCACGAATTCCACTTCCTTGTGCCGAGGCTGGTGGCCGCGGCCGCCCAAGGTTTGGGCCGGCACGCCCCCCTCGTGGAGGCTGGCCTTCCCGACGCCCTGGCGCGCCTGGATTGGCCCGGCAACGTGCGCGAACTCCGTCATGCCCTCGATCGCGCTCTCCTGCGCTGCGGAGATGAGCTGTTGAAGCCCGTCCATTTCCCCGAGCTGGAGTCCCCGGGTCCCGCCGCGCGGCAATGGAGTGAGGCCACCCATGCCTTCCAGCGGGAGCTGCTGCTCGAGACCCTGCGGCGCCACGGTTTCCAGGCCGCCGCGGCCGCGGACGCGCTGGGCCTGGCGAGACCCGCGATCTACCTCATCGCCCGGAGGCTGGGGATCGACCTCCTGGCGGAACGGGCGCGACAGAATCCCCGCTGAAACTTCCAGAAGGCATGGGCACGGCTGCGGCCCGGGGACCGATCAGCCGCCGGGGGACTCCGGCAGGCCGAGGGCCTTCAGGGCGAAGGCCAGGTTCGCCTGGACCCGGCCGCGTTCGCCCGGGGGCATGGCGGGATCCGCGAGGGCGGCCTCGCACAGCGCCCGGGATTCCTCCATCCGGCCGGTCCAATAGGCGGCGATGGAACCCTCGTCCCGGGCTCTCCAGGCCGCCAGCGGCTCGACGAAGAGGCGATCCTGGATGGGGGGAAGGTCCAGGGCCTTTCGGGCGAACAGGTGGGCGAGGTGGGGCTCGTTCCGGAGGCGGTGGAAACGCGCCAGCTCCACCAGGGCCTCCATTCGGCCCGGTCGGGCTTCGTGGGCCTGCAGCAGCCGGAACACGACCTCCGCGGCCGGCAGGCCCAGGATCTCCGCGCACCGCGCGCCCTCCAGCCTGGAGATGTACACCTCCTCGTGCCCCCCCCCCATCCCAGCCCGCGCATCGTAGGCCTCCAGCGCCCGGGCCCGATCCCCGGCGTCCCGCCAGCTCTGGGCGAGGTAGAAGCGGTACCGGGAGTTGCCGGGCTCCTTCCGCAGGGCGGCTGCCAGGGCTTCGGCATCCCGCTGAAACTTGAGGGGATCCCGGCTGCGGGCCCCTTCAGGCCGCACCAGGATGTGCGCCCCCTCGATCCGCCCGCGGCGGGGCTCCCGGCCGGCCTCGAGATACTCGTGCAGGATGCCCTCCCAGCGCCAGGGCAGGCGGGTCGAGACCAGGGCCACCCGGGCGTAGCGGAGCGGCTCGAAGACCATGTCCACGTCCAGGGCCTCGGCATCCAGGGCGGGCCAGGTCCAGCCCGGGGGGGCCACGAACTCCTCGTCGGCGTCCAGGGTGAGGACGTAGTCCCCGTGGCCTTCCGCGAGGCGTAAGGCCTCCGTCCGGTTGTGGCCGAAATCCACCCAGGGCCGCTCATGCAGCTCGCCCGGAAGGCCGGCCATGGCCTCCCGCACCAGCGTCTGGGTCCCGTCGGTGGAGCCGGTGTCCACGATGACCCAGTGATCCACCAGGGGCTTCACCGAGGCCAGGCAGCGCCGGATCACGGGGGCCTCGTCCTTCACGATCATGTTCAGGCAGATGGTGGGCATCGGGCTCCCGTCAGGCCATCACGCGGTGGAGTTCCAACCGCGGGGCGACCTGCAGGTCCCGACGCGGTTCCCTGGGAGGCTTCACGGCCCTGAGGTCCACGATCATCTCCACGACCCAGTTCCGCTGGGTCTGGATGGCCGCAAGCAGGGCTTCATCCTCGAGCCCTGCCGCCCGCGCTCCGTCGACATGGAGGAGGACCCGCTCCGGCTGCCAGTCCCCGCGGTAGCCGTAGTCCGCCCGCCAGTAGTAGGGCTGGGAGAAGTACCCGAAGCTCCCGGGGAAGAGGGCCCGCACATGGGTGGGGTCCTCCCACGCGTCGTCGCTCGCGCCGTGGGGGACCCGGATCGTCATGACGGCCCCGTCCTTCGCGACCCGATGGAGTTCCTGCATGAGCGGGAGCACGTTCGAGATGTGCTCCAGCACGTGGGACAGCGAGAAGCCCTCGATGCATCCGTCCGGAAACGGGATGCACCCGGGCGCGCAGGCATCCAGGTCCAGCACCAAGTCCACCCCCGGCAGGTCCGCCAGGTCGATGTTGATCCAGTCCGGGGACGGGGAGCGGCCGCAGCCCAGATTGAGGCGGGGGCGGCCCCGGAAACGCTCGAAGAGCGCTACTGGATCCGTTTCGAGCCGGCTCACCCACGCCTCCCGAAGCTGCGGTCCAGCTCCCCCAGGGTCAGCTTCTTGATGATCGGACGTCCGTGGGGACAGGTCTGCGGCACCTCGCAGGCCATGAGATCGGCGATGAGCTGACTCGCAAGGGCTGGGCTCAGGCGTTCGTGCTTCTTGATCGCGGCGCGGCAGGCGAGTTCCGCGTTGAGGTCGCGGCGGAAGGCGTCCAGGCCGGGCTTCCCGCCCCGCTCCAGGCGGTGCAACAGGTCCGTCAGCAGCGCCTCCGGGTCCCGATCCGCCAGGAAGTCCGGCAGCGCCCGCACCACCAGCGCATCGCCGCCGAAGGCTTCCACCTCGATCCCCACGGCGTTCATCTCCTCCAGGAAGGGCGCCAGCCGCGACACCGCCGCGGGCCCCAGGCCCAGCACCTTCGGCGGCAGCAGGGGCTGCACCGCCACCGCGTGCCGCCGGAGGAACAGCCGCTCGAAGAGGATCCGCTCGTGGGCCACGTGCTGGTCCACGATCCAGAGTTCGGGTTCCTTCTCCCCCCGCACCTCCGCGATGAGGTAGGTCTGTTCGAAGGCTCCGAGGTAGCGCAGCTCCACTTTCGCCGAGCCCTCGGCGGCGAAGCCCGGCGCCGGCTGCGTCGCGTAGCCCCGGTCCAGTTCCGCATCCGGGAAGGCCCCAGCCAACACGGCCGACGCGCCCACGGCGGAAGAGGCACCCCAGAGCCGCGGGTGCTGCTGGGCCGCAGCCCTCAGCGGCCCGTCCGCGTCCAGGTCCGCGGGTTTCGGCGGCAGCTCCAGCACCGAGGCCAGGCCGCCCCGGAGCTGCTCCCAGGCCTCCCGCGTGCCCCGGGCGACCCACGGGAAAATCCGGTGAGGCTCCCGGAATCGGACTTCCGCCTTGGTCGGATGCACGTTCACGTCCACCGCCTCCGCCGGCAGGTCCAGGAACAAGACGGCAGCGGGATAGGCGCCCTTGGGGAAGAAGCCCTCCCAGCCGTCCGCCAGGGCCGCCAGCAACAGGCGGTCCCGCACGCTGCGCCCGTTCACGAAGAGGTAGAGATGGTTGCGGTCCCGGAAGCTCAGCTCCGGCGGCGACAGGTGGCCCCGCAAGGTCCACGGCGCCTCGCCATTCACGAAGGGCACCAGGGCCGCCATCTTTTCCCCCAGCAGGGGCGCGAGGCGCGCGCCGGCATCGGGCACAGGCGGCAGGTTCAGCCCAGGCCCCCGGTCCGTGCGGATGCGCCAGTGCACGCCCGGCGTCGCGAGCGCCTGGCGCGTCGCCACGCCCCACAGATGGGCGTGCTCGGTCTCGACGCTCTTGAGGAAGCGCTTGCGGGCC
Source organism: Holophagaceae bacterium (assembly GCA_044229575.1). GTDB lineage: Bacteria > Acidobacteriota > Holophagae > Holophagales > Holophagaceae > JADJVL01. The sequence goes on from JBGAST010000013.1 coordinate 31,190, forward strand.
GGCAGTTGGGCGAAGAGGTCCCGGGCCGTGACCGTGGTGCCGCGGTTGCGGGGCGCGGGCACCACCTCGCGGATGATCCCGAACTCGCTGCGCAGGCGGTGCCCCTCGCCCTCCGCCTCAGCGCTGTGCAGCTCGAATCGGGTCACGGACGCGATGCTGGGCAGGGCCTCGCCGCGGAAGCCGAAGCTGTGCAGGTGCCCCAGGTCCTCGGCGCTCCGCACCTTGCTGGTGGCGTGGCGTTCCAGGGCCAGGTAGAGATCGTCCCGCCCCATGCCGCAGCCATCGTCGGAAACCTCCAGCAGGCGCCGCCCGCCCTCCTCCCACGCGATGTCGATCCGCGTGGCGCCCGCGTCCAGGGCATTCTCCACCAGCTCCTTCAGCACCGAGGCCGGCCGTTCCACCACCTCGCCAGCGGCGATCTGGTTCGCCACCTGGTCGGAGAGGACGCGGATTCTGGCCATCTGCCCAGTCTACCGGCGGGCCGCCGCCTTCAGCTGGTGGTATCCCCCGCCAGGCTCTGCAGGAAGTTGGGCAGGCCCATCTGTTCGCAGAGGGTGAGGTTGGTTTCCAGCCAGTCCACGCCCTCCTCCTCGCTGTGCAGGATCCCTTCCAGCAGCTCGCGGCTGATGAAGTCCTTCTTCGCTTCGCAGTTTGCGATGGCGGTCTTCAGGGCCAGGATGGCCTCCACCTCCAGGGCGAGATCGCACTGCAGGATCTCCTTCGCGTTCTCCCCGATGCGCAGCTTGCCGAGTTCCTGGAGGTTGGGCAGGCCTTCGAGGAAGAGGATCCGCTCGATGATGCGGTCCGCATGCTTCATCTCCTCCACGGACTCCCGGTACTCCCGCTCGCCAAGCCGCCGTAGACCCCAGTTCTTGGCCATGCGGGCGTGCAGGAAGTACTGGTTGATGGCGGTGAGCTCGTTCTTCAGGACCTTGTTGAGGTGCTGCAGGATAGCCTTGTCGCCCTTCATGGCGCCTCCGGGGATCGTGTCCCCACGGTAGGCCCATGGCCGGGCTGGATCAACGGAATCGCCGCAGGCTCAGCTCGCGAGCCGGTCCACGCCGCTGGCTGCCGCGATGGCCCGTTCGAAAGCCGCGGTCTCCAGGAGCACGTCCTGAACGAGCCGACGAATGTCGGGAATGCACATGCGGCATTGGGGTTCCGCGCCCATGGCCCGGAAGACCTCCCCGGGAGTGCGGGCCCCCTTGTCGGTGACACAGCGCCGGATGTCGCTTTCCCGGATGGCGTTGCACACGCAGACGTACATGGGTTCCTCGTGCTCCAGAACCCAGTCTAACTAGTTGAGACCTTGTTTCAATCTCAATTTGATCGCGGTCACAGGTGCTGATCAATCCAGGCCCTCGGCCCGATCCAGACGGGCCTGTTCCCAGGTGCGCGCCAGGTGTATCGCATAGCCGGTCAGGAACAAGAGGCTCGTGATCCCGTGGGCCCAGGCCCAGCCGATCCGCCAGGCCGGATCCGTGGCCACCTGGACCAGGCAGCCCGAGAGAACCATGGGGGCGACGAGGAAGACCGCAGCGAGACCCGTGGTGCGGCCCACGGGCGGATCCCGGCGGAGCATGGGTTGGACGTGGCCCCGCACAAGAATGCCCAACGTGAAGACGAGCAGGGGCGCCGCCAGGACGTGGAGGTGCTGGAGCAGGGCCTGGGCGGGGTGGGCTTCGGGGCCGAAGTCGCCCGGGCGCTGGCCGAAATAACGCAGCCAGCCGTAGAGCAGCCCGGTGCCCGCCGTGAGGAAGGCCGAGAGGTGCAGGCAGGCCCGCTCCAGGGCGGTCACAGGGCGGGTCCGTAGAGGACCTGCCAGAGGGCGAGGCAGCGTCGGGCGGCGTCCGTAAGGGCGTTGGCGGTGAGGGTCGCGCCGGACAGGGGCCGGATGGCGCGGTTCAGCTTCAGCTCCCCGTCCAGGCGGCGGCCCTCCAGCTGCTTCTTCCAGGCCTCCTTCGCCATGTATTCCTGGGGCTCGCGGAAGGCGACGACTTCCACGCGCAGCACCTTCCCGCCGCCGTCCACGGCCACCATGGCCGTCTCGTTCAGGGTCCGCACCCGGTGGGTGTCGAAGAAGGCCACGCCCACCAGCTTCCCGTCCTTCCAGGCCTCGTAGGCGACGAGCCAGAGGCCCGGCAGGCCCATCCCGGCGAGGTCCTTCACCTGCCGGGCCTGGGCCTCCGTGAGGAAGTGCTCCCGCCGCGTGAAGGCCGCGCCGGGAAAGGCCAGGGCCAGGGCCTGGTCCTGGGTGGGCAGGGAGGCGCCGGGGAGACCCGGCGCGAGGCCCGCCGCGAGGACCGCGGCGGGGAGGATTCTGGAGATCGGAAAGGGCATGGCGAGTTCCAGACTAGCGGCCGGCGCCTCAGAAGTAGTAGCCGAAGCCCAGGTTCACCTGGTTCCGGCCCTTGCGGGCGCGGTTCTCGATGGCCTGGAAGTCCGCCTTGAAGGCGATCTGCGGGATGGGCTTGTAGACGAGGCCGAGGGTGCGCAGGGACTGGTCGTTGGCCTTGTCGGCGGTGACGCCGGCGGCGACCTCCTGCTGGGTGTTCGCGCGCTCGAAGCGCACGAAGGGCAGCAGGGCCTGCCGCCCGAAGCGGCCGCCCAGCACGTCATAGCCCACTTCGAGGTAGCCGCCGAACTGCTTCGTGCCCAGCTCCCGGGCCGCCGCCGGCGTCGCCGCCTTCACGCCGCCCTCGCTGTTGGTCATGCGGGCGTAGAGGCCCCGGGCCTGGAGTCCCCGCCAGCGGTACTCGCCGTGGGCTTCCAGGATCGCCGTGGTGATGGGCTCGCCGCTGAGGGTGGCGGTCTGGTCGTTCTGGTTGCTGTTGCCGCGGTAGAAGCTGAACCCGAAGGTGGCGCCGGGCAGCGGCGTCCAGTCGAGCCGGCCCGTGAAGGCCAGGCTCTCCGCCAGGGCGCTGCCGCCGTTCTGCCGACCGCCGCGGATGCCCGCCTTGGTGAAGCGGTCCGCCCGCAGGCCGTTCACGAGATAGAAGCGGTAGCTCAGGCTGCCGGGCAGGTCGCCGTGGAGGCCGACGCCGTTCTCCCGCCAGGTGGACGGGATGATGGCGGTCTCGGTCACGGGCCGCTTGGCGCCCAGGTAGGTGGGCGGTTCGTGGATCTCGTTGATGAAGCCCATGGGCATCAGCATCATGCCGGCCCGCACGTTGAAGGCCTTGCTGAGCAGGACGTCCAGGTAGGCGAACTCCACGGACACCGAACCGCCATCGTTGGCGCTGTTGCTGGTCTTGGCGTGCTCGAACTCGAGCTCCGTATTGAACACGAAGGTCTCGTTGAACTTGTAGCCCACGTAGAGGATCTGGCGCACGAAGTCCACGGTGTTGGCCTTGGAGCTGTAGGTCCCGTCCTCCAGCTTGGATTCGAAGTTCTCGTAGAGCACTTCGCCGTAGCCTCCGATGCTGAGGCCGCCCCTGGTCTCGTAGACCTTGGACGCCGCCGGCGCGAGGCCGTGCTGGCCGCCCTCCCTGGCCTCGGGCGCGGCGCCGCCGCTCTTCTGGGCCTCCAGCTCCCGGCTGAGGATCTCCAGCTTGCGCTCGAGGTCGGCGACGCGCTTTTCCGTATCGGGCTTCTCCTGGGCGAAGGCCGGCGCGGCCAGCAGGGCGAAGGCGAGGGCGGTGAGGACGGGTTTCATCGGGACTCCTTGGGGATGAGCAGGGCCTGGAACGCGCGGGTCATGCGGGTCCGGCCGTCGTTGAGCAGGAAACAGGCGGGCAGTTCATGGGCCTCGGCCCAGGCGAGGCCGTGGACGGGGCCCATGACGTAGAGGGCGGTGGAGAGGAGGTCGGCCTCCAGGGCGGAGGCGCGGACCACGGAGGCGCTGCCCCAGGCCTTGCAGGGCCGGCCGCTGCGGGGATCGAGGAGGTGGCGGCCCCGCTCGGAGGTGCCGCTGGTGGAGAGGGAGGCGTCGGACAGCCGCAGGTCGAGGCGGGGCCGGCGTCGGCGTGCGGGCTCGGCGATGGAGACGGTCGCTTCGCCCAGCACCAGCAGTTGGCCGCCGAAATCCAGGAGGCCCCTGTCCGCGCCCGCCGCCCGCAACCGCGCCGCGGCCCGGTCCAGGGCATAGCCCTTCAGGAAGCCGCCCTCCTCGACGCCGGCCTGCGGATGGTCGAAGCGGGCCGTGCCCGCGGCGGGGTCCAGGTCCAGGTGGGCCGCGCCGCTGGCGCGCCGGGCGAGCTTCAGTTCCGCGGGCGAGGGGGTGCGGCCGGGGCCCCGCACATCCCAGGCCCGCAGCAGGGGCATGAGGGCAGGATCGAAGGCGCCCCTGGTGCGGACGCTCCAGTCCTTCATGGCTGCCAGCAGTCCAATCCATTCCGCGTCCAGGGCCACGGGCCGCCCCTCGGCTGCGTTGAGCCTCGACCAGGGGGAATCCGGCCGCCAGGTAGAGCAGGCGGCCTCGATGCGCTCGACCTCCTCGAGGGCGGCCTCGGCGCCCCGGTTCAGGGCGGCCGTGTCAGGTCCCCGGAGCCCCAGGCGCAGGGCGGTCCCCATGGCCAGGACCCGGCGTTCCACGGCGTCGTCGGCGGAGTAGGCGGCGACGGTGGGCGTGGCGCCCAGGGCTAGCAGAGCCAGGGTGAGCGGGGCAATGGTTCGGATTCGAAGCATGACAACCTCGTTGAGATTGAGTCTCTATTACTTGAAAACGCGCGTCAAGCCCCCACGATCCAATCCAGGCGATCCGTGCTCTGGATCACCTGGGCAGGACAGCCCGGCGCCGGGAAGATCCGCCGGGCCTCCCCGGGGCGCTCTGATCCATGAAAGGCTGGAGGCCCATGCCGCAGTCCCTCCATCCCGAAGCGCCGTGATCTTCTTCGCCCTCTTCGCGTTCATCCTCGCGGTGCAGCTCCTGCACTGGCATGTCCTGCATCGCATCGTCCCCGAACGCCTGCGGCCCTGGCTGCCCTGGCTCCTCATGGCCGTGCACGCGCCGCTCATCCTCTTCTTCGCCCTGCGCTTCACCGGCAACACCACCCACGGGCTGGGCCATGCCATCAGGCCCCTGGCGCGCATGGGCTTCTACTTCCAGGCCTTCACCGCCATGCATCTGGCCATCCTGGCCGTCGCCGAATGCCTCTGGTGGTGGCGGGCGCGGCACCAGCTCCCGCCCATCGAGTCCGAGGCGGAGGCTGAGGTGGAGTCCCACGACCCGGCCCGGCGCGCCTTCCTGCGCAAGGTGGCCATGGCCGGCTTCGGGACGGCGGCGGCGGGCACCACTTTCGGCGCCTCCCGGGCCTACTTCGATCCTTCCATCACCCGCCTCACCCTGGACTTCGACGACCTGCCTCCTGAGTTCGATGGCCTGCGGATCGTCCAGCTCTCGGATCTCCACGTGGGGCCCCTGGTGGGGCCGAGCAGCGTCGCGCGGTGGCGCCGGCTGACCCTCCGCGAGGAACCCGAGCTGCTCCTCCTCACCGGCGACATCGTGGACAGCCAGCCCCAGGAGGCGGCGGGCTTCCTGGAAGCCTTCCGGGACGTCCCGGCTCCCTTGGGCCGCTTCGCGATCCTGGGCAACCACGACTACTTCACGGATCCCGCGCCCCTCTGGGCGGGCCTTGAGGCCACCGGCTGGCGTTGCCTGGAGAACACCCACGCCCTCGTGCACCGGGGCGGCGCCACCCTGGCGATCCTGGGCCTGCAGGATCCCCAGGCCCTGAACGGGCGCTTCCGGGGCATCCGCTTCGGCCCCGGGCCCTCCTTCCTCGACGCCGCCCGGGGCGTGCCCGAACACGCCTGGAAGCTCTGCCTCAACCACCGGCCCGACGACTGGGACCTGGCCCGGCTGGCCGGCGCCCGGCTCACCCTGAGTGGGCACACCCACGGCGGGCAGATCAACCTGATTCCGGGGCTGAACAGCGCCCGCTTCCTGGGCCCCTACACCGGCGGGGAGTACCGCCAGGGCCGGGACGTGCTCTATGTCAGCCGGGGCCTGGGCGTGGTGGCCCTGCCCCTCCGGATCGGCGCGGATCCCGAACTCGTGGTGATCACCCTGCGGCGCAAGGGCTGACTCACGCCGTCCAGCCGCACTCCCCGCAGACTTCCTTCGCGGAGTACTCCGCCAGGAGCGTCCGGTCCCGCTTCCTGGCGCGGAGGAAGACGGGGATCCAGACCAGGGTCAGCACGACGAAGGGAAGGGACGTGCGGAGCATCCTGCCCTCCGGCGCGAAAAAAGGGGCCAGCCCGGTGATCCATACCAGCACGGCGAGAATGAAGCCGTGGATGCTGGCGCGGCGGGTCGGGGGTGCGATGCGCTCCAGCAGGTCCAGGTCCGGGTCGGCCTTGCGGACCTCCACGTCATAGCGTTCCTGCACGGGCACCAGGTTCATGGACTCGCAGCGGGGACACGCCTTCATCGGGCCGCCGGGACTCCGGCGGCCCGCACCCGGCCGAAGGCCTCGCCGGGCTTCCACACCGGCGGGGCCGGGGTGTTGGCGACCTGGAAGCCGAGATTCAACGTGAACTGGGCCTGCTGGGCCATGGCCGCCATGTCCCAAGCCGGATCGAACTCGTCGACGACCTGATGGTAGCGGTTCGCCCGGTAGGCCTCCGCCCGCGCCTTAGCCCCTTCCGGATCCTTCACGAAGCTGGAGCCCCCCCCTACGGAGACCGCGGGAACGCCCGCCTTGGCGAAGCTGAAGTGGTCGCTCCGGAAGTACCCGCCGCCCAGGTCGGGCTTGGGTTCCGCGAGCTTTAGGCCCATGCGCCGCGCGACGGCGGCTCCCATCTCCTTCAAGTTCGTCCGCTCCGCGCCGGGCAGCCCGATATCCGCGGTCAGGCCCGCGAAGTTCAGGCTGTCCAGGTTGAGATCCGCGGCGGTCTTCGACAGGGGCGCCAGGGGGGCCGCCGCGTAGGCGGCGCTGCCGATGAGGCCCTGCTCCTCGGCGCAGACCCACAAGAACATGAGGCTCCGCTTGGGTTTCGAGTTCCGCGCGGCTTCGGCCATGGCCAGCAGGGCGGCGGTCCCGGATCCGTTGTCCACGGCGCCGTTGAAGATGCCGTCCTGGCCCTTGGCGATGAGGGCGTCGTCCTTGCCGAGATGGTCCCAGTGGGCGCTGAAGATCACGACTTCGTCCATGAGCTTGGGATCGCTGCCGGGGATCAGGCCCGCGACGTTGAACTGGTCCACGGTGCGCACCTCGCTCTGGAGGTCCGCCCTGACCGCGGCCTTCAACTCGACGGGCCGGAAGGCGCGGGTCTCCGCCGCGGCCCGCAGCTTGTCGAGATCCTCCCCGCAGGCGGCGAAGAGCTTCCGGGCCGCCCCATCGGTGATCCAGCCCTGCAGCGGCGACAGGCCATCGCCGGAGGCCAGCATGAAGCGTTCGTGGGACCAGCCGTTCTTCACGACGCTCCAGCCGTAGGAGGCCGTGGCGTCGGTGTGGATGAGCAGGACCCCCGCCGCGCCCCGGCGCTTGGCCTCCTCGAACTTGTGGGTCCACCGGCCGTAGTAGGTCAGGGACCTGCCCCCGAAGCGGGTGGGCTCCCCGGTGGTGGGCTGGGGGTCGTTCACCATCAACACCAGAACCTTGCCCTTCACGTCCAGGCCCTTGAAGTCGTCCCACGTCTCCTCCGGGGCCGTGATGCCGTAGCCCGCGAAGACCAGCGGCGCGTCCACCTGGACGCGGGTCTGGGGCAGGCCCGCGCCCACCACCATGTCCTCGCCGAAGACCAGGGGCTGGGGTCCCGCAGGAGTCTGGAAGGCCAGGCTGGACGCCTCGGCCTTCGCCTTCATGCCGGCGATGCGCACCGCCTGGCGGAAACTTGCCCCCGCGGGCTTGAGCCCCAGGACCTTGCACTGGGCCTCGAGGTAGGCGACGGTCAGGTCGCCGCCCCGTTGGCCGGTCCCCCGGCCTTCCAGGAGATCGCTGGAAAGGAATTCGAGATGGGCCCGCAGCACCTCGGCCTTCACCGCCGGGGCTGGGGCCTGGGCGGTGAGCAGGGCCGGCAGGGCGGCGGCAAACCAGGGATTCAAGGTCATGGTGGCTCCAGGGCAACCCCTGATCGTATCGCCGGAGACGGCCTTCAGCCTCGACTCCCTGCGGGTGTCCAGGGATGGAACCGGAGTCCTCCCTGCGAGCCCTGCTGTTCTTCACCGCCCTCTTGCTGCTGGCGCTGTCCTTCGAAAGCTGGGCCGCGGAGGTTTTCCGGGCCTAGCGGGTGAGGGCAAAGGCCTGGAAGCCTTCCCCATCCCATAAATTGAGGTCCGGCCGGAAGAAGGCGCCTCCCAGGCCAGCAGGCCAGGCTTCCACGTCCTGGAACGCCGGCTGGGTCTCCCGCAGCCAGGTGCGGTGGGCGACGGCCTCCTCCAGGAAGACGGAGCACACGGCGTAGATCAGCAGCCCACCGGGCGCCAGGCGAGGCAGGGCAGCCTCCAGCAGATCCCGCTGCAGGGCCGCGAGGCGGTCCAGGTCGATGGCCCCGCCGATCCAGGCGAGTTCCGGGTGCTTTCGCAGGGTCCCGCTGGCGGAGCAGGGCGCGTCCAGAAGTATCAGGTCGAAGGGCTTGCCGCCCTGGCGCAGCAAGGCCGCCGCGTCCTCCACCACCACTTGGGCTTCAAGGCCCCGCTGGGCCACCGTCTGGGCCAGGCGCTCGGCGCGCCTGGGGGATTTCTCCACCGCGAAGAGTTCGGCCTCCGGATAGCGCAGGGCCAGGGAGGTCGTCTTCCCACCCGGCGCCGCGCAGGCGTCCAGGATGCGGCGGGGCGAGCCCTCCCAGCGGAACTGCATCAGAGCCTGGGAACTCCGGTCCTGCACCATGCCGTCGCCGGCCGCGAGCCAGGCCCGGGGAAACTCCGCGTCGGGCTCCAACGCCCAGGCCCCCGGCAGGGCTGGATCCGGCCGCAGCCCCGCCGGCGCCGTCCCCGGCCGCACCTCCCGGAAGCAGAGGCCCGGCTCCGTCTGGAACCTCGCCCACAGGGCTTCCCGGTCGCCACCCCGGAAGGCGGCCTCCAGGAGCCGGCTGGCGAAGGCGGGGCGGTCGAGGGCCGTGGGCAAGGCTTCGATCTGGCTTGCGGTGGCCCCCCGGTCCTTGGCGGCGCCCCGGAGGATCGCGTTCACGAGCCCCCGGTGGGGCGGAAAGCCCAGCTCCCGGTCCGCCACCAGGCCTACGGCCTCGCTCACCGCCGCGAAGTCGGCGACCCCCGGCAGCCAGGCCAGCTGCGCCAGTCCCAGGGCCAGCGCCACCCGCGACCCCATGGGCAGGCCCCGGCCCGGGGTCTTCAGCTTCGGTTCGATGAAGGCCTGGAGCCGTCCCCACCGCCGCACGGCCAGCCCGAGCATGGCCTGGGCCAGGGCGGCATCCGCGGGGGAAAGGCCGGCATTCCACCCGTCAGGGATGCGCGAGCCGTCGCCGAAGACGGCGTGCAGGGCGCGGGCGGCGGCGAGGCGGGAGGGTGAGGTCATGCCTTCAGGTTCGCACGGTGCGGCCCTCCGGCGGCCCCGGCTCCGGTCGCTACACTGATCCGATGCCCGACGCTTCCGATCCCCTTCAGCCGGCGCCCCCGGACCGTCCCGCCCTCGTCCTGCGCGCCCTCACCTCGGATCGCCACGTCCGCCTGGGCGTCCTGGACGCCTCGCCGCTCTGGGACGGCATCCGCCGGAGCCATCCGCACCTCGAGCCCGCGGCCTGCGCCTGCCTGACGGAGCTGATGGCCAGCGCGGCCCTGCTCCAGTCCCGGACGGTCTTCGTGGAGCGGCTGCAGATCCTCTTGAAGGGGGCGGGGCGCGCGAAGGCGGTGGTGGCGGACAGCTGGCCCGATGGCATGGTTCGGGGCATGCTCGACGTGTCGGAGGTGGCCCCTGGCTCGCCCTGGGTGGAGGGACCCGGCATCTTCCAGGTGATGCGCAGCAGGGCTTCCGGCGAGCCTTACATCGGCAACCTGGAACTGGTAGCGGGCGGGGTCCAGTCCCAGATCGAGGCCTACCTCCTGCAGAGCGAACAGGTGCAGGCCAGCGCCACCCTGTGGTGCGATTCCGACACCGGCGAGGCCGGCGCCATGCTGGTGGAGCCCCTGCCCGACTGTCCCCCGGAGCGGCTCGCGCGGCTCATCCAGGCCCTCGAAGGCCTCGAGGTGGTGCCCTTCTGGGAACGCAGGCCCGAGTTCCTGGTGGACTGGATCAACCAGGGCCCTGGCGCGCAGGTCCTGTCGGAGACGCTTCTCTCCTACGGCTGCCGCTGTTCCAAGCAGTCCCTCCTGGGCAGCCTCCGGGGCTTCGCCTCAGCCCAGCGGGAGGAGCTCTTCGCCGAGGGCGGCCCCATCGAGGTGCGCTGCGACTATTGCGGCACCGTCTACTGGATCACCAAGGAGGAGCTGCTTGCCTGAGGCGCCGGCGGGGGTCCAGATCGCGGAGCGCGGGCGGCCCCTGGGCTCGCCGGTCTCGGTCTGGCTTCAGTTCCGAGTGGTGCCCTTCCTCGCCGCATATCTGGTGAAGGTCCTGGCCTACTCCCTCCGCGTGGGCTACGAAGGCCTCGACGGCGTGGAAGAGCTGGTGGCCCGGGACCAGCGCTTCATTCTCACCTTCTGGCACCGCCGCCTCGCCATGATGCCCCTCGCCTACCCCTTCCACCGCCGGGGCCGGGGCGTGGCCATCCTCAGCAGCGACAGCAAGGACGGCGAGCGCAGCGCGGCCACCTGGCGCTGGTTCGGCATCCACGCCGTGCGGGGCACGGCCGCGGACGACGGCGCCAAGGCCCTGGTCCGCATGATCCGGGCCGTGAAGGAGGGTTGGGACTTCGGCATTACCCCCGACGGGCCCAAGGGCCCCCGCCAGCAGCTCAAGCCCGGCGTCCTGGCCCTCGCCCGGAAGACCGGCGCCCGCATCGTGCCCGTCTGCGTGGCCTTCGACCGCTTCCTGGAACTGAAGACCTGGGACGCCCTGGTGATCCCGCTGCCCTTCGCGCGGTGCACGGTCTCCTTCGGCGCGCCGCTGCAGGCCGCCGAATGCACCGACGCCTCCCTGGAAGGCATCCTGAACGCCATGGAAGCCGCCGCGGAGGAACGCGCCCATGGGTGAGCTCGCCGTGGTCTCCCTCTCCGGCGGCCTCGATTCCTGCGTGGCCACGGCCCTCGCCCGGGACGCGGGCTTCGAGCTGGCGCTCCTCCACGCGGACTACGGCCAGCGCACGGAGGCCCGGGAGCGCCGCGCCTTCCACGCCATCGGCGACTTCTACCGGGTGCCCCAGGCCCGGCAGCTGGTGGTCTCCTTCGAGAACCTGCGGCGCATCGGCGGCTCGGCCCTCACCGACCCGGACATCCCGCTCCCGGCAGGAGATCTTGAACGGGCCGGCGTTCCCGCCAGCTACGTGCCCTTCCGCAACGCCCACCTCCTCAGCACCGCCGTCTCCTGGGCGGAAGTGCTGGGCGCCGCCCATGTCTTCGTGGGCTTCGTGGAGGAGGATTCCTCGGGCTACCCGGATTGTCGGGAGGCCTTCCTCAGGGCCTTCGAGGCGGCCGCCAACCTCGGGACGAAACCCGAAACCCACCTCGCCTTCCACGCGCCCCTCATCCACCTGCGCAAAGCGCAGATCGTGGCCCGCGGCCTCGCCCTGGGCGCGCCCCTGCACCTGAGCTGGTCCTGCTACGCGGACGAGGATGTCGCTTGCGGCGCCTGCGATTCCTGCCTTCTGCGCCTCCGGGGCTTCCGGGAGGCGGGCGCGGTGGATCCCGTCCCCTACGCCTGAGGCTCAGCCCAGGGACTTCAGCAGCGCCAGGGCGTCGGGATTCCCGGGCTGCCGGGCGAGGACCCTGGCCAAGGCCTGGCGGGCTCCGGCCCGCTCGCCGCCGGCCCGCGCTCCGCGCCCGCGAAGGGCGAGGAGGCGACCGCGCTCCAGCTCGGCCTCGATCCGCCCCGGCGAGATTTCCTGCAGCCTGCGGAGGCCGCCCTCGAGGTCCGCGAGGGCCTCGGCGCTTTCCCGCTTCCGGCCCGAGCGCGCCAGCGCTTCGGCCCGGGCGGCTTCCACCCGGCAGACGGTGATGAGGGTCGCGGGAAAGAGCGGATTGATCTCCAGGGCGCGCTTCAGCTCCGCCCGGGCCCGGTCGAGGGCGGCCAGGGGGTCCTGGCCGTGGTCCAGCATCCAGCGGGCCCGCAGCGCCGCGACGTCCCCCAGAAGCTGGCGGGAATGGGCGCTGTTGGGGTTCAGCTCGATGCAGTTCCGCAAGTGCCGGTCCGCGAGGTCCATGGAGGCCGAGGGGTCCTCGCCGCGCTGGAGCCGCCAGCGGGCCCGTTCGAGACTGACCCAGCCCAGATTGTTCTGGGCGAAGGGAAGCCTGGGATCCAGCGCCTCGATGGCCCGGAAGAGGGCTTCGGCCTGATCCAGCTGGAAACCGGGATCCCCGCCGGAGCTGCGGGTCCATCCGCCGCCATGCAGCCAGGCCAGGCCGACGAGGTTCATCAGGCGGGGTTCCGAGGGCCGCTGGGCGAGCCCCTTCCGGCCGGTGGCGATGGCCGCCCGCAGCGGTCCCGAAGGTTCCTCGCCCTGCTGCATCCGGCGCAAGCCCCAGGACACCTGCAGCTCGACCAGATCGGCGCAGGTCGCGGACCGGCCGGGATCCGCCCGCAGCGCGGCCTCCATGAGGGCGGCGGCCTCCCGGTAGCCCTCTGCAGGATCCGCGCGGTCCGCCTGCATGTCCGCCTGCTGGTACCGCAGGCGGCCCCGCAGGGCGAGGGCCGGCGCATAACCCGGGCGGCAGGTCTCGGCGACCCGGCAGGCCGCATCGGCCTTCGCCACCGCGTCGAAGCGCCGGCCGCCCAGGTGCCGGGCAATCTGCACCGTGAGTTCCCATCGCGTCGCCTGGGCCAGCCAGGCTTCGGGATCCGAGCGCCCCACGTCGCAGGCGACGCGGACCGCCGGATCCGCCCGTTCCAGCTCGTCCAGGCCCTGCTGATAGCCGCCGGAAAGCCGGAGGGCGCGGGCCTGGTTCATCCGGATTTCCGCCTCCAGCAGCTTGGCCTCGTAGCGCCAGGGCTCCGCGTCGAAGGCGCCGGAAGCCCGCGCCACCGCCAAGTCCGGAGCCTTCTCCAGCATGGCCAGGAGGGCGCCGGAGAGGGTGCTCGCGGCGCCGCCCTGGAGGGCGGTCCGGAGATCCCGAAGGGCCGGGTCCCGGTAGCCCTGCTCGAGCTCGAGCACGCGCTTGGCCCGGAGCTCGGGGCCCGGGAGGCGTTCAATCTCCTGGAGGGCCGCCAGGTAGAGATGGGCGTTGACCTCACCCCGCGCCAGATCCGCGTCCGGTCCACGGTAGCCGGCCTGGGCGGACTGTCCCAGGCGCCGGGCCGCCGCGGTCCAATGTCCATACGCCATGGCGGCCCGCGCCAGGACGAAGTGGCCGGCGCCCTGGGCGGCTACCGGAGCCCGGGCCACCTGGCCTTCCAGGAGGCGCAACCGCGTCTCCAGGCGCTCGAGTTCAGGTTCCACGTCGCGGGTGGGCAGCATGTGGATCTGCCGCCGCGCCGCCTCGATCTGGGCCACCTCCGCGCTCCAGCGCTGGGCGAGGGTGACGGCGGTGCGGCGGTCGCTCCAGGCCTTCAGCGCGAAGCCGCCGGAGGCGAGCACCACCACGGCCGCCAGGGCGAGTCCCGCCGCGAGGAGCCGGTTCCGGCGCGCCCACAGGCGGGCCCGGTGCAGGGGCGGCGCGGGACGGGCCAGCACCGGCTGGCCTGAGAGGAAGCGTTCCAGGTCCGAAGCCAGGTCCAGGGCACTGGGGTAGCGCTTCTCCGCCTCCTTCTCGATGCACTTCAACAGGATGGCCTCGAGATCCTCGGGGAAGGCCGCCGAGACCGCGCGAGGGCGGACCGGGGCCTCGTGGAGGACCCGCCGCAGCAGTTCAGTTCCGGCGGCGTCGGGGAAGGGCGGCGCCCCCAGCAGCACATGGTAGAGGGTCGCGCCGAGGGAATAGACATCGCTGCGCCGGTCCACGTCCTCGTCGCCCCGCGCCTGTTCCGGGCTCATGTAGAGGGGCGTGCCCACCACCGCCCGCGGGAGGCCGCTTTCCTGGCGGAGGTTCCTCGCGACGCCGAAATCCGTCACCAGGGCCTCCAGTCCGCCGTTTTCGCGGCGGCGGACGAGGATGTTGGCGGGCTTCAGGTCCCGGTGGACGATGCCGAGCCGATGGATGGCGTGCACCCCTTCCGCGGCGCCCTCCAGGAGCGCCACCTTCTGCCGCAGGCCGAGGGGAAGGTGGAGCTCCTTGAGGGAGACACCATCCACGTAGGCGAGGACGAGATAGGCCAGGCCCTCGATCTCGCCGGCCTCCAGCAGGCGGACCACGTGGGGGTGGTCGAGCTGGGCCTGGGCCCGGGCCTCCCCGAGCAGGGCTTCAAGGGCGCCGGGACGGTGCCCGAAATGGAGGAACTTCAGGGCGACGAGCCGGCGCAGGGTCGGATCGAAGGCCTTGAAGACCTTCCCCATGCCCCCCTCGCCCAGGAAGGCCACGGGCTCGAAGCGCGGCCAGTGGGGAAGGGGGTAGCGGGCGATGGGCTCCGGGGGCGGCGGAGCCTCCCCGGTGCCGTCGCTGTGGCGCCGGGTGGCCTCCTCGCAGCCGGGAAGCCCCTCGTCCAGGGTTTCCCGGGCGGCCCGGACCGCATCGCGGCGCAGCCGCCCCCACCAGGGCTGGGGCCGGGCCAGTTCCTCGCGGATCGCGTCCAGGGTGCTCTGCCTCAACCGGCCGCTGGCCACGAGCCATTCCACGATGGAGGGGCGCTCCAGGGCGGGAAATCCCGCCACCGACCGTTCCGCCTCCTTCACCTCGGCGGCATCCACCAGGCCCAGGGCCTGGATTCGATGGAGGATCGCATCGCCCTGGCGCATCGGCCTCAGCATATTCGCTATCCTGGACGGCGCACCCCACCCCCCGTGTCCGACCGCCCGGCCTTCCGACCCGCTCTTCCCTGCCCGCCGGACCTGGGTCCCGGGTCCGGGCGGAGGGTGATCGGGCGTCGCCGGGACGTGGCGGGCTTCGAGGACCTCCCGGGCTTCCGGACCTGCCCGGAACGGGACTGGAGCCTGCAGGGCAACCTGGCCTTCCTCGAGGGTCTGCCCCAGGGTCCCGTCCACCTGGCCAGTCCGGCGGTGGAAGCCTCGCGGGATCGCGAGGCCCGGACCTTCTTCGAGTGGGAATGCGGCTGGCTCGGCCTCCATGGCCTCGCCCACCTCGGCCCGGCGGCGCTGCGCCCCTTCGCGGCCCCGGTCGATCCCTGCTGCCGGGCCCTCGCCACGGATCCGGAGGGGTTCCACCGGCGCTTGCGGGATCGGGCCCTCGCCGGGAATCCGGCCATGCCGGAATTCGGTCCCGCCCTGGCCCGGATGGCCTGGATCGCCCAGGCCTTCGATCCGCGGCTCTCCCGGGAGGGCTGGAACCTGCTCGCCTCCGGAGCCCCTTACCGGCCCGTCCTCCGCTTCACCCTGGCCTGGGTGCAGGCCCTCGACACCCTCTGGCGCACTGGGCACCCCAGCCTCCCATCGGTGTTCCTCCCGAAGGTCCTGGGGGAATTCGAGCCGCTGCTGGACCTCCATCCCGAGGTGTTCGTCCTTCCGACCTTCGACAGCCTTTCCCGGGCCTTCCTCCTCAGGATCCGCGGGGTGCCCGTCCATCCCCTGGGCCTCGCCCTGGCCCCGCGCTTCCTGGACGGCGGCCTGCGCTCGCCCCTCGAGTTCTTCCTGCACGACCTGGACCACGCACGCTACAAGCTCCGGGAGGATCTCGCCCTGCGGGGCGTCCAGATCCCCGATCCCTACCGCCGCGTCGCCGGCGCCCTCGAGGCCACCACCCTGGAGGATCCGCGGGGGAGCCGCCACCGGATCGTGCTGGATCACGCGGCCGACCCCCTGAAAGCCCGGAAGCACCGCCTCTCCCTGGCCGACCCCGGCGCGCGGGTCTTCATCCCCCGGCTGTTGGCGGCCCTCGCCGCCCTGCCTCCGGATTCCGGGGCCGCGGCCCGGGGACTCCTCTTCGAGATCGTCCACGAGAAATCCCTGCCCTTCCGCCCGGACGTGATCGCCCGGGAGGCGGCCCGGCCCACCCACGTCGCGAAGCTGCGCGCGAAGCTGGCGTCCGGCTTCCACGGCGCCCACCCGCCCGGGGACCCGGCAGCCCTGGAAGCCGCCCAGTGCCAGCTCCTCCATCTGGCCAGGGCGCTGACCCCATGATTCCCGTCCTCGCCGCCTCGGACTTCCTGGGCCGCGGAGCCGGCTCCGCGGCCTCCGGCCGGGTCCTGGCCTCGGCCCTCGGCGGGGCGGGCGCGGTCCACCTCCTCCTGCCCGAAGCCTGGCGCGAGCTGCGGCGCGCCGCCCTGACCGAGGCGCGGGCCTTTTTCGAAGGTCCGGAAGAGGACAAGGCCCTCGTGGCCCTCGAACGCTCCCCCCATCACCGGGGCTGGTCCGTCCTGCACAACGAGCGGGACTGGCGGGAGCAGCTCCACCTGGGACGGGAACGGCCCGCGGCCTGCGGGGACGCCGAAGCCTGGCGCGGCCTGGAAGGGCCGAACCCCTGGCCGGCCCGTCCCGGGGAGAGCTTCCGGCGCTCCGCGGAGGCGCACCTGGAAGCCTGCGCCAGCCTGGGCCACGGCCTCGCCCGGGCCCTCGCCGCCACCTACGGCTGGGAGCCGGAATGCCATGATCGGGAACGCGCCTACCTCCTGATGAAGCTCATCGCCTACCACCCCCAGCAGCCCGGCAGCCCGCCCCGCCGCGGGGTGGCGGCCCACGTGGACTTCAGCCTCCTCACCCTCCTGGCCCAGGACGGCAGCGGCGGCCTGGCAATCCGGAGGCCCGGGGGCGCATGGATCGACGTGGAACCCCGGGAGGACTGCCTGCTCCTGAACTCGGGAGAGATCCTGGAAGCTCTGAGCGGCGGCGCCCTTCCGGCGACCCCCCACCGGGTGATCCACCACTCCGTCGCCCGGGCCCGCCTGTCCATTCCCGTCTTCTGGAACCCGCCCCTCGAGGCCTGGATCCATCCCCGGCCCTTCCCTTCGGGCCCGCGAAGGGAGGTCGAAGGGGAGCACGTCCACCGGGTCCTCACGGGCCGGGAGGCCGCCTTCCGCTTCGGGGAGGCGGAGTGGCGGCGGAAGGGGTTGGACCGCTGGTGCACCGCCTGCTGCGGCTAATCTGGGGGGCGGAGCACCCATGGCCAAGCCTTCACCCGCCTCAGCCGGCACGGCGAAAACCCGCCGCGCCGCCGCCACCCTGCCGGACGCCCTGCCCCAGTACGTGGTGACGCGGCCCACGGGGGAGCTGGACACCTTCCGGAGCCCGCGGCCCGGGCGCCCCTTCGAGGTCGTGTTCACGACAGAGGAGTTCACCTGCCTCTGCCCCCTGACGGGGCAACCGGACTTCGCCCACATCACCCTCCGCTACCAGCCGGACCAGCTCTGCCTGGAGTCGAAGTCCCTCAAGCTCTACTTCTGGTCCTACCGGGACCGGGGCGCCTTCCATGAGGCCGTCACCAACCAGATCCTCGACGATCTCGTGAAGGCCGTGCAGCCCTTCTGGATGCGGGTGGAGGGCGACTTCCTCATCCGGGGCGGGCTCCGCACGGTGGTGGTGGCGGAGCACGGGGAGAAGCGATGCCCCTGAAGGCCGTCATCGCCCTGGGCTCCAACCTGGGAGACCGCCGCGCCCACCTGGACGACGGCATCGCCGCCATCGCGCAGATGGGCTACGTGAAGCCCTCCCCCCTGGTGCTGGAGACGAAGGACGAGTCCGGGCAGGGGCCAGACTACCTGAACACGGTGATCCTGCTGGCGGCCATGAAGGAGCACCCGCGGCAGATCCTGGAGGAGCTGCTGCGCATCGAGCTGCGCCTGGGCCGGGACCGGCGGGAGGGCCGCAACGCCCCCCGCACCCTGGACCTGGACCTCATCGCCGTGGCCGGGTTCCAGGGGGTCTGGCAGTGGCCCGCCCCTGAAGGCCTGACCCTTCTGGGGGAGCAGCTCGAACTGGAACTCCCCCACCCCCGGGCCTTCGACCGGACCTTCGTCCTGGAGCCCTGGCGGGCCCTGGGTCCCAGCGGCGTCTGCGGCGGCGTGGTGCCCCGGCCCCGCTAGGGCTCGCGGGGAGGCCCTAGCTGTCGAGCTCCAGGGTCACGCCGCGGGTGCCCATCTCCAGGAGACGGTCCTTGGCCTTGCCGGTCCACTCGCTGCCGGGGTAGCTCTCCACCAGCTTCTGGTAGTAGTTCTTGGCCTCTTCCCGGTACTTCGCCATCTCCGTGCGCTGGAAGGCCTCGAATTCCTGCCTGAACTGGGCATCCTCGGCCTTGGTCAGCTTGTCCTTCGGGGTCTTGCTCACCCGCGCCAGGAAACCCTTGTTGAAATCCTCGATCTCGGCCCGGGGGATGTACTTCTGGCGCAGGGCCTCCGCCAGCCAGAAGTAGGCGCGTTCCCGGTCCACGTATTCGGGATGGGTCTCCAGCAGGCCCTTCAGCCGCATCTCCGCGCCGGTGAACCAGTTGGTTTTCACGTAGAAGATGCCCACCAGCAACTCGTGCTCCGCCAGGCGGCGCCAGCACTGGACCAGCTTCGCCTTGGCGTCGGGGGCGTAGGGCGAGCCGGGGGCCTCCTGAAGGAGCTGCTGGAAGGTCTCGATGGCCTTGCGGGTCTGGGCCTGGTCGCGCTCGGCGGTCTCGATGCCGGAGTAGTTCGCCAGGGCGATGTGGTACAGGGCGTAATCCCGCTGCTCGCTCCGGGGAAAGTAGTTCAGGAAGCTGGCGTACTCCACCGAGGCCTCGGCGAAGCGCCGGCCACTGTCGAAGAAGTAGCTGTCCGCCAGCAGGAGCTTCGCCTTGGGGAATTCCGGGGTGCCCGGGAGGTTCTCCTCCAGGAGGCGCAGCATCCGACGTCCCTCCTCCATCTTTCCCCGCTTCAGAAGGGCCTCCCCTTGCTGAAGGATCTGGACGGAAGACATGCCCCGGGTCGGATCCTGCTTCTTGGGCTTCCGGCAGCCGGGGGCCAGGACCAGGAGGGCGGCCAGGGCGAGAAGGGAGGGGCGGAGGGTCATGGGTGGATCCTTCAGACGTTCATGGCGGCAAGGCGGGCCTGGGTTCCCGGGGCGCCGGGGGCGATCCGGCGCTGAAGCCAGTCCGCCGCGATGTCCTGGGCCTCGTTCCGGCGCCGGTCGTGGAAGGTCTCGTGGAGGAAACCCGCCAGGAGATGCCTTTCCAGGATGGCCGGATTCACGGAATCCCAAAAGGCCAGGGCCCGAGGCAGGTC
This sequence comes from Holophagaceae bacterium, assembly GCA_044229575.1. GTDB lineage: Bacteria > Acidobacteriota > Holophagae > Holophagales > Holophagaceae > JADJVL01. The sequence goes on from JBGAST010000013.1 coordinate 50,404, forward strand.
TACCAGGGTGTCCTGGCCCGCCTGCAGAAGCAGGGTCGGGACGGCAAGAGCCTTCCCCGTCGCCAGGACCAGGTCCGCGCCTTCGTCGAGGGCCTGGCCGAAGGCCGGGGTGGCGGTGCGGTGGCAAAGGGGGTCCGCCCAGTAGCGGCGCACCAGCTCCTCGTCGGAGCAGACCAGGCTCTTGTTGCCCGCCATGTCCACGGGCAGGTGGGGGGCGAGGCGGCCCACGGTGGCCTGCAGGAGGTTCATGGCCCAGCCCCGGGACCTCAGGACCACCGCCGGGCTGGATAGGATCAGGCCCTCTTGGGCCAGGGGGTCGCGGAGGGCCGCGAGGAGGGCGATCAGGCCGCCGAAGCTGTGGCCCAGGATCACCAGGGGCCGGTCCACCCCCAGGCCGCGCTCCTGGGCCAGGAAGGTCTGGAGATCCTCCACGAAGGGCCCGATGCCGTGGGCGTCGCCCCGGGGCCCTTCGCTGCGGCCGAAGCCCTCGTAATCCAGGGCCGAGACCGCCCAGCCGAGACCCAGGAGCCAGGCCGCGGTGTGCCGGTAGCGCTCGCCGTGCTCCCCGTAGCCATGGGACAGGACCACCCGGCCCTTCGGCGCCGCGCCTTCGGCCAGGTCCCACCGGGAAAAGGCCAGCCGCACGCCCCGCACCCCCGGACGGAAGTCCCGGAAGGTCGGCTCCGCCGTGGAGATGGTCCCGCTTGACGCCATCCCACCAGATTAACCCGCGGGGGCCTTTTCTCCCCTTCCGATAGGATGGAAGGCTGGCCCAGTCGGGCCCCGGAACCTCTTCAGGACGCACGATGGACTACGATTCCCTCCAACGGGCCAAGGCCGAACTCGAACCCCGGGTGCGCCAGCTCCACGGCCACCTGGACCCGGAGCGCAAGGCCCTGGAACTCGAACAGGTAGAAGAGCGCACCCTGGCCCCCGGCTTCTGGGACGATCCCGACGCCGCCCGCCCCCTGCTTCAGAAGCGCGGGCAGCTGCAGGCCGACATCGCCCTCGCGAAGAAGCTGGACGGCGGCCTGGAGGACCTGGACACGGCCCTGGAACTCTCGAGGGACGACGAAGCCATGCTGGCGGAGGCGGAATCCCTGGAGGCGGACCTGCGCCGCACCATCGAGGACGCCGAGCTACGCATGATGCTCAGCGGCGAGCTGGACCAGAACAACGCCATCGTGGCCATCGCCCCCGGCGCCGGCGGCACGGAAAGCCAGGACTGGGCCGCCATGCTGCTGCGCATGTATCTGCGCTTCTGCGAGGCCAAGGGCTGGGCCACGGAGATGCTGGACTACCAGGACGGCGAGGAGGCAGGCATCAAGGGGGCGACCTTCCTCGTCACCGCGCCCTACGCCTACGGCTACCTCCGCGCCGAGGCCGGCGTGCACCGGCTGGTGCGCATCAGCCCCTTCGATTCCGCCAAGCGACGCCACACCAGCTTCGCCGCGGTGTACGTCAGCCCTGAACTGGACGACACCATCGAGATCGACATCCCGGAAAAGGACCTGAAGATCGACGTCTTCCGCGCCAGCGGCGCCGGCGGCCAGCACGTGAACCGGACCGAGTCCGCCGTGCGCTTCACCCACCTGCCCACGGGCATCGTGGTGTCCTGCCAGAACGAGCGCAGCCAGATCAAGAACCGCGCGACGGCCATGAAGGTGCTCAAGGGCCGCCTCTACGAGCTCGAACAGCGCAAGTTCCTCGACAAGGTGGCCGCCGCGTCGGGCGAAAAGGCCGACGTCGCCTGGGGTTCCCAGATCCGCAGCTACGTCCTCCAGCCCTACCAGATGGTGAAGGACCACCGCACCGGCGAGGAGACCAGCCAGACCCAGAAGGTGCTGGACGGCGACATCGACGCCTTCATCCGGACCCAGCTGCTGGCGAAGTCGCTGAAGAGCGAGAGCTAGAACACAGATGAAAACCCACTGCGATCTTTGCCTGTCGGCGATCGCGGAGGGCCGCGCGCGGCGGGCGGTGGCCGGGACCGAGTACGAATTCTGCTGCCCCGGCTGCGCCCAGGTCTTCGAGATCCTCGGTCCCGAGGAGGCTAGGAAACAGGGCCCCAAGTTCAAGGGCGGCGGGGACGGCGAGGCCGAGCTGCCGCCGGGGCCCTACCTGGAGCTCTGGCTGAAGGTCGAGAACATCGCCTGCGGCGCCTGCGCGCCCCTCATCGAGGGCCTGCTGCAATCCCAGCGCGGCGTGGTGAAGGCGGTGGTGGAACCCGTTTCGGAAGTCGCGCAGGTGTTGTACGCGCCGGGCTGGGCCACCAAGGAGGTCATCTCCGGGCGCCTCGCCCGTTACGGATTCCCGGCGAAGGAGCTGGGCGATCCCACGGCCGAAGAGGATGAAGCGAAGAGCGTGCACCCGGCGTTGCGCCTCGTGCTCGCCATCGTCCTGGGCGCCAACGCCATGATGAGCGCCATGGTCATGTACGCCACCTTCGCCCACGACCGCGGCGCCGAGTGGTTCAGCAACTTCTTCTTCATGGAACGGGTCTACGACAAGGACCCGATGCCCCTGGTGGTGCGCGACACCTTCACGTGGGCCACGGGGCTCGCGGCGCTTCCAGTCCTTCTCTACTGCGGCTGGCCCATCATCCAGAACGGGTGGCGGCGCGTGCGCCTGGGCGCGCCGAACACCGACAGTCTCGTGGGCTTCGGCGCGGTCATGGCCTTCGCGGTGAGCCTCTACACCGCCGTCGTGCTCAAGAGCCACCACGTCTACTTCGACACCGCCTCCATGCTGGTGAGCCTCCTGGTCATCGGCCGCGCCATCGAGGGCGGCGCCAAGCGCAAGGCCCACCGGGCCGTCCACGGCCTCCTGCAGCTCGCCGCCAAGGGGGCGGAGAAGTGGGACGGCCAGGCGTGGAACGCGGTGCCCCTGGACCAGGTCTCCGCGGGCGACTGCCTGCGGGTGAAGACCGGCGAGCGCATCCCCGTGGACGGCCGCGTCGCCTCAGGGAGCGGCTGGGTGGACCAGAGCAGCCTCACCGGCGAGCCCAAGCCCGTGGCGATGGGGGCCGGCAGCCTCGTCCTCGCGGGGACACTGCTCGCGTCGGGCACCCTCGAGCTGGAGGCCACGGCTGTCGGCGCCGCGACGCGCCTGTCCCAGATCGTCGCGCGGGTGCGTCAGACCCTGGCCCTGAAGCCCCCCATCCAGCTCCTGGTGGACCGCATCGCCGCCGTCTTCATGCCCCTGGTCATCGCCCTGGCCCTGTTGGCGGGCTTCCTCGCCTACGCCAAGGGCGCCGCGCCCACGGCGGCCCTCATGGCCGGCGTTGCCGTGCTGGTGGTGGCCTGCCCCTGCGCCCTGGGCCTGGCCACGCCCATGGTGCTGGTGAATGCCGTGGCGGAATGCGCGAAGCGCGGCCTGCTGCCCAAGGGCGGCGACGTGCTGGAGCAGGCGCCGAAGCTGAGGGCCATCGTCTTCGACAAGACCGGCACCCTCACCACGGGGCGCCTGGACTTCACCGGCGCGCGGTTCGACGGCCTGGACGAGACCGAGGCCCTCTTCCTCGCCGCGGCCCTCGAGGAGATCAGCACCCATCCCCTGGCGGAGCGGCTCTACCGCGAAGGCGCGCTTCGCGCCCAGGCGGCGGGCCGCGCCCTGCCCGCCGCCGAGGACCGGGCGGTGCATCCGGGCCTCGGCGTCAGCGGCCGCATCCAGGGTAGCCCCGCCTGCATCGGCCGTCCCGCCTGGCTCCGGGATCAGGGCGTCGCCCTCCCGCAGGATTGGCTCCATGGCGACGGTCTGGAGGGCTCCCTGGTGATGCTGGCCGTGGACGGCCGCGCCGTGGCCCTCTGGGGCCTGGGCGACACCGTGCGGCCGGAAGCCGCCGCCGCGGTGCGGGCTCTGGAGCGCCTGGGCGTCCACGCCTGGCTCCTCTCCGGGGACCGTCCGGAGGCTTGCGCGGCGGTGGCGAAGGCGGTGGGCATCCCACTGGATCGCGTCATCGGCGGTGCTCTCCCGGTGGAGAAGGCCGAGCACCTGGCACGCATCCAGGCCGCCGCGGGCCCCACCGCCATGGTGGGCGACGGCATCAACGACGCAGTGGCCCTCTCCCAGGCGGACCTGGGCATCGCCCTGGGGAGCGGCGCCTCCGTGGCCCTGGAGAGCGCGGGCCTCGTGCTGGTGCACCGGGACCTGCGGCGCATCCCCAGCTTCATCCGGCTCTCGCGCCTGGCCCTGGGGCGGATCCGCCAGAACCTGGTCTGGGCCTTCGGCTACAACGCCCTGCTGATCCCCTTGGCCCTGGCGGGCTTTGTCCATCCCATCCTGGCGGCCACCGCTATGATGGCGAGCTCCCTGAGCGTCGTGCTGAATAGCGCTCGGACCCTGCGCCTGGAGGGGCCGCGGCGGGACCTGGAAGGACCCGAACCCGCGGGTCGGCCCTAGACATCCGCCAGGGGAAACTCCAGGAGGAAGGTGGCCCCGCGGCCGGCCTCGCTCTCCAGGCTGATGCGTCCGCCCATGGATTCCACCAGCCGTTTTGCGATGGAGAGGCCCAGCCCGGTGGAGCCTTCGCCGGCGGTGGGCTGGGCGCTGAGGCGGGAGAACGGAGTGAAGAGCTGGGCCTTGTCCGCGTCGGTGAAGCCCGGCCCCTGATCCTCCACCTCGATCGCCCCCGCATTCCCCACGCACCGCGCCCGGATCCTGATCCGGCGTTCCGGAGGACCCGCGGGCATGAACTTGATGGCATTGGAAAGCAGGTTGTCGAGCACCTCCCGCAGGTGCACCGGATCCACCCGCACCGTCGGTCCGCCGGGTTCCCCCTCCACCTCGATGAGGATGGCCTTGGCCCTCGCCCGGGGGGCGAACTCCCGGCTCGCCTCCGCAGCCGCACGGTGCAAGTCGACGGCCGTGAAGGCAAGATCCAGGCGCTGGGATTCGATGGCGTTGATATCGAGGAGCTTGCTGATGAGCTCGGACATCCGGGCGGCGGATTCGCGGATGGAGGCGCTGTGGGCGGCCACTTCCGCGGGTTCCAGGGCGCCGGTCCCGAGGAGCTCCGCTTCGAGGCCGATGGCGGCGAGGGGATTCTTGAGGTCGTGGGCCGCGATCCCGAGGAAATGGTTCTTCTCCTCGTTGAGGGCTTCCAGCAGCGCCTCGTGGTCCCGGATCTCCGCGGTGGCCTTTTCCACCAGCCCCGTCAGCCGCTCGGTCCGGTGGAGCAGGACACGGGTGCGCAGCCGGACGACCCCGTAGAGCGCGAGGCCGCCCGCCAGGATGTAGAGGGCCCAGGCCCAGCCGCTGGCCCAGGGCGCCGCCCGGATTTCGAAGGGGAGGGTGGCGGGACCGGCGACGTGCCCAAGGTGGTCCTCGGCCCAGACCAGCAGGCTGTAGCGGCCCCTGCGCAGGGCCGCGAATTCCCGGGTGCCATCGTGGGTCCAGGGTCCGGGTTCCGACTCCAGGCCCTCCAGCTGGGTGCGGAATCGCAGGCCTTCCCCCCGGCTGTAACTGACGATGCCGAACTCGAAGCCCAGGTGGTTGTCCTTGTGGCCAAGGCGGGTCCCCGGAGGGAAGGCCCGAGCCTTCCCTCCCACCAGGACGCGCTCGATGTAGGGCAGGGGCAGCGGGGGCGGCGCCTGCTCCCGGCGGAGATCCAGGCAGGCAGCTCCCAGGTAGGTGCCGATCCAGACCCGCCCTTCTCCGTCGACGGTGGCGGCGCTGGCGTTGCAGGAAAGGGAGGGCAGGCCGTCGGCGGTGGTGAAGGCCTCCACCCGCGAGACGGCGTGGCCGCCGGCCTGGAAGTTGAGCCGGGCCACGCCTTGCTGGGTGCCGAGGTAGAGGCGGCCGGCCCGGTCCAAGGCGAGGCTGAAGATCACGTTGCTCGGAATGGCCGGGACCGTATCCGTCGTGAAGGCTTCCCAGGCGGGCGTGGCGGCGTCCAAATCGCAGCGCACCAGGCCGCCGCCCAGCGTGCCGGCCCAGAGCCAATGCCGGCCATCGGGGCTGCGGCTTTCCCGCAGGCAATCCACCGACAGGCTCGGAAAGCCGTTGGCGGGGTTGTGCACCGTCCATTGACCATCCCTCCAGCGCGCAAGGCCCTTCCCGCGGCTGGCCATCCAGAGGCTGCGCGTTCCCTTCGCGTCGCGGGTTTCCTCGATGGCGAGGATGTAGACCAAGGGCTGATTCAAGCCTTCAGCCAGCGGGAAGGGCTTCCAGCGCCGGCCTTCGAGGTAGGCCAGGCCGTTTTCCGTGCCCGCCCAGATCCGGGAGGACCCATCCTCTTCGCGGGTTTCCATGAGGCAGGTGATGCGTTCATGGGGCAGGCCGTCTGCCACGTGGTAGGACCGCCAGCGGTTCCGATGCCGCACTTCGAGTCCGTTGAGGGTGCCCACCCAGAGCAGGGGCTCCCCCTCCGGGTCCCGGGTTTCGAGCATGCACGTGGGGTGGAGATGCGGGGCGCCGTACGAGGCGGGAATGCGCTTCCAGGCCACGCCGTCCCAGGACGCGATGCCCATGGTGGTCCCGATGAGGAAGGCGGAGCGGCCCGCCTCGTCGTGGGCATCCAGGAAGGCCATCGCGTCGTCGCCGGGAAGGCCCTGGCCACGATCCACGGTGAGCCAGCCGCCCAGGTCCAGGGAGCTGACGCCCCCGCCCCGGCTCCCCAGCCAGAGGGTGGGCTTCCGGTTGGGATTCGCCAGCAGGGTGTAAATGGTGTTCGAGAGCGGGCTTTGTTCCCCTCCCAGCCGGTGCCAGCGCCCCTCCGTGTGCCAGGCCAGGCCCTGATCGTAGGTGCCGACCCAGACCATGGGCTGGCCGTCGCTCCCGGGCGTCGTCGCCAGGGAGGTCGGAAAGATGCTGGGGAAACCGGTGTCCGGACCCTCGATGATCCAGCGGTTCGCCACCCGCCGGGCGAGCCCCGCGCCCCAGCAGGCGGCGTAGAGGATCCGAGTCCCATCCGGCCCGATGACCTCGAGCAGATCGTTGACGGACTTGCTCGGAAGGCCCTGGCGCTCGGTCACCGCCTCCCAGGGGCCCCTGGATCCGACCGGACGATGGAGCAGGCCGGCGTCCTGGGTGCAGATCCACAGGTGTCCCCGGCCTGCATCGTCGCGGGTGAGGACGATCTTCCAGATCCAGTCCGACGGCAGTCCCGTGCGGCGGTCGAGACGGGTCCACCGCCCTTCCTGGAAGCACGCGATGCCCCCGCCGGCGGTGCCCACCCACAGGGAGGCACGGCCCAGGGCATCCGTGATCTCCAACAGGCTGTTCACCCTGGCGCTCCCCAGGGTCTCCGCGCCGTAATGGGCCCAGGTTCCCTGACGCAGGCACCAGAGCCCCCCGTCATCGGTTCCGAACCACATGGCTCCATCCCGGGTTTCCTGGATCGCCCTCACCCAGTTGGTGGCGCCGATGGCGGGCAGACGCACGGGCACCCAGAAACGGCCATTGTGCACGGCGGCTCCGTCCCCGGTGCCGGCCCAGAGGCGGCCCCGAGAATCCAGTTTCAGGTCGTGGATCCTGGGGCTGGGGAGGCCTTCCCCGAGGCTGGAGGTGTGCACGGCAGGGCGGCCCAGGCTGAACGCTTTCCGCGGCGGCTCCGCCCGGAGCGGGAAGCCGACCGCCAGCGCCAGGCAGGCCAGGAACCCTCGCGCGAGGCGCATCGAGGCCACCTTCGCTTCTGGCATGTGGGTTCCCGCTTCCATTCCGCTGGATCGCTGACCCGAGTATGCCTCACTCGCCCGCGCCGGAACCCCCAGTTTGTCCGCGGAGCACGCAGCCCGGGCGGCGCTTGCCCTACTCGGGCTTTGCTCCCAGGACCTCCTGCTCGTCCCGGGGCAGCCGCCACACCCACCGCCCCGTCACCCGGTCGAAGATGTCGAAGCAGCAGAGCCAGTTCAGGAGGCCCGCCACCATCACGTAGCTGGCGCCGTACTCCTGAGTGAGGTTGCGCACGGGCTCGGCGGAAGCGCCACCGAACAGCGCGGCGAAGAGGCCGTAGACCGGCCCGATGCCCGCGGTGGCCGCGGCGCCGAGGGTGGGCATCCACTCGAAGGGGCTGAAGGCCGGCGTGAAGACGCCGCCGATGGGGCCATCCCCGGCGCCGAATTTCATCTGCAGGAAGCCCAGCACCGTGAAGCCCACATAGATGCCGAACATGGCCTTGGCCCGGCCCTTCTGGCCGATCATCCAGTAGCCCGCGCCGGGCAGGACCCAGTTCGCCAGCAGGGGCTTCCACGCCGCCTGGAGCGCCTTCTGCCGGCGCAGGGGCAGCGGGAGGTTGGGGGCCTTGGGCGCGTCTTCGGACATCGGACCAGTCTAATGGGTCCGCGCCCGTCCATCGGGGGCAAAACGGAAAAGGCCGCCCGGACGGGCGGCCTTTTCCGGGCTCTCGCGAAGGAGTCTAGTCCGTCGCGAAGGGCAGCAGGGCGATGTTGCGGGCCCGCTTGATGGCTTCCACCAGCATGCGCTGGTGCATGGCGCAGACGCCGCTGGTGCGGCGGGGCAGGACCTTGCCGCGCTCGGGGGTGAAGGCGGTGAGGGTCTTCACGTCCTTGTAGTCGACGAGGGTGGACTTCTCGACGCAGAACTTGCAGAACTTGCTGCGCCGTCCGCCAAATTGCTTCTTCTTCTTGGGCTTGCCCTTTCCGTCCGTGCGGCGCTTCATCCCATCACCTCTTCAGCGGAACGCTCCTTGATGCCGGCCTTGGCCTTGCGCACGCCCTCGCGGTCGTAGCGGGCCTTCTGCCGGGTGGCGGCCTTGGCGTCCTCGTCCATGCGGACCGTGAGGAACTTCAGCACGGAGTCGTGGTTGCGGAAACGGCGTTCCAGCTCGGCGACGAGGGTGGGCCCCGCGTTCATCTCGAAGAGGGTGTAGATGCCCTCCTGGAACTTGTTGACTTCGTAGGCCAGCTTCTTGCGGCCCCACTTGTCGGTCTTGAGCAGCTCGCCACCCTGCTCGGCAATGATCCCCTCGAACTGCTTGACGAGCTCGTCGCTCTGCTCGTCCGTCAGCACGGGGGAGGCGATGAAGATGGTCTCGTAGAGACGCATGCTTCCTCCTTGTGGATGTGAAGCCCCGTATCAGGAACGGAGCAAGGAAGACTCGCCTTCCGCCACAGTGGCGGCGCGAAGGGGTAGTTTCCCATTGAAGTCCATGAAAATCAATGGAAAGTCAGGACGGCGAGGGCGGGTTGGGGGCCCAGAATGCCTCGCCGTTCACTTGATTGGCGAGGCCCGCAAGGTCCTCCGCCGCGGCCAGCCGTTCCATGAACGCCGCAAACGGCGTGTCCAGGGCCTCGATGCGGTCCCACTCAGAGTCGGTCCACTCCCCCAGCACGAACTCGTGCAGGGGCCGCTCGAAGGGTCCGATGCCCAGGCGCAGCCGGGCGATCTTTTCCGTTCCCAGGTGGTGGAACACCGACTTCAGGCCGTTGTGCCCGCCATCGCTGCCATCCAGCCTGAAGCGGCCCAGACCCAAGGGCAGGTCCTTGTCGTCGTAGAGCAGCACCATGCGCCGGGCGTAGATCCCGGCGCCGTCGGCCTGGGTGCAGGCCTCGCCGCTGAGGTTCATGTAGGTGGAGGGGACCAGGGCCTGAAGCCGGTCCGTGAGGGGATAGAGGCTGCCGGACGGGAAGTGCTTCGCGGCCTTGGGCGCCAGGCCGCGGTCCTCCATCCAGCGCTGCAGCAGGAGCCGGCCCAGGTTGTGACGGGTGGCGGCGTAGTCGGCGCCGGGGTTGCCGAGAGGAACAAGGGTCCACATGGTCGCGAGTCTTCCGGATCCAGCCTAAAAGAGCAGCGGGCGCCGCTCGGCGCCCGCTTGGGTTGCTGAAGGGCTGAAATTATTTCGTTTCCTTCTTGCCCTTGGTGCCCACCCCCTCGGGCTCCACCGCGGCGGTGAGGGGGGCGACGGCCACTTCCTCTTCCGCCGGCTTGCCGTGGACGGCGGCGACCACCTCGTGGGCATCGCCCATGATGCGCAGGGTGGAGGCCAGGCCCAGCTGGTCGAATCGGATGGACTCGCCGACCTTCAGGTTCTCCACGTTCACGTCCACGTGGGCGGGGATGAGGCTGGGGAGGCACTCGATCTCAAGGGTGCGGTGAACGAAGTCCAGCATGCCGCCCTGGGTCTTCACGCCGTAGGGGATGCCGAGGATCTTCACGGGCACCTTCACGCGGACCTTGTGCTCGGGGTCCACGCGCATGAAGTCCACGTGGCGCAGGCGGCCGGTGACGGGATCGCGCTGGACGTCCTTGATGATGACGTGGCGCTTGATGTCCGTGCCTTCGCGCTGCATGTAGACCACGGAGTTCAGGCCGGTCTCGCTGGCGATGATGCGGGCCACGACCTTGGGGCTGATGGCGATGGCGACGGGGGGCTCGCCCAGGCCGTAGACCACGGCGGGCAGCATGCCGCTCTTGCGCAGGTCGCGCAGGGGGGTCTTGCCGAAGGCTTCGCGCTTGGAGACGACGATCACGTCGGTGTTCATGGTTCCTCCTACCTGGCCCGCATCTGCGATGGGGCCCTCTCGTTGGGGTGCGGACCTCCTCGGTCCGGGTGGAATTGTCAACGCCCCGGCGGGGCGAACGACCATCATCTCAAGGGAACCCAGGAAACTCAAGGAATAATCCCTGGAACCGGGCTTCGGTTACAGCCCCGTCACCTCCCGGCGCGATACTGCACCCATGACCCGCTCCCTGCCGAAACCCGAACACCTGCTCAACCGGGAGCTGAGCTGGCTGGCCTTCAACGAGCGCGTCCTGGATGAAGCCGAAGACCCCACGGTCCCCCTCCTCGAGCGCGTGAAGTTCCTGAGCATCGTCTCCAACAACTGGGACGAGTTCTTCATGATCCGGGTGGCGGGCGTGTGGCGGCAGATCGACGCCGGCATCACCGTGCCCGGCCCGGAGGGGCTCACGCCGCGCCAGGTGCTGGAGGCCGTTTCGAAGCGGGTGCACGAGCTGGCCCACCGCCAGCACGAGATCTTCCACCAGGTGATCGCCCCCGCCCTGGAGGCGGAGGGCATCGCGATCCTCAACCCCAGGGAGCTGGACGAGCGGCAGCGGGAATTCGCGCTGCAGCATTTCCAGGAGACCCTCCTGCCCCTCATCACACCCCTCGCCGTGGACACGGGCCACCCCTTCCCCCGCCTGGGCAACCGGGCCCTGGTGCTGGTGACGGAGCTGGAGGCCGAGGAGATCCTCGAGGCCACCGAGCGCCTCCCCCTCTCCGAGCTTTCCATCATCCACGTGCCTACCAGCGTGGCGCCCCGCTTCCTGAAGCTCCCCAGCGAGCGGGGTTTCCACGAGTTCATCCCCCAGGAGGACGTGGTGCGCATGCACCTGGACCACCTCTACAGCGGCTACGTGGTGAAGAGCTGCGCCACGGTGCGCATCACCCGGGACGGGGACATCCCCCTGGAAGAGGATCCCAGCGAGGACTTGATGAAGACCATCGAGGAGAGCCTGCGCACCCGCCGGCGGGGCATGGCGGTGCGGCTCCAGTACGAGATGGGCCTGAGCCAGAGCCTCCTGGACCTCCTCATCAGCGAGCTGGAGCTCAGCCCCGAGGACCTCTACCCCACCGCGGGCTTCACGGCCTTCTCGGACCTGATGCAGCTCTACAACCAGCTGGACCTGCCCCACCTGAAGGAGCCCGCCCTGCATCCCGTCCCGGTGCCCCAGATCGAGGAGGCGGCCACCGTCTTCGAGGCCATCGCGCGCCGGGACATCCTGCTCCAGCACCCCTACCAGAGCTTCGACGACAGCGTGGTGCGCTTCGTGCGGGAGGCGGCGGACGATCCGAAGGTCCTCGCCATCAAGATGATGCTGTACCGGCTGAGCCCAGCCAGCCCGGTCGCGGCGGCCCTGGAGCGGGCCGCGGAGCGCGGCAAGCAAGTGGCCGCCATCGTCGAGCTGCGGGCCCGCTTCGACGAGGAGGCCAACATCGCCTGGGCCCGGCGCCTGGAGCGCGCCGGAGTGCACGTGGTCTACGGGCTGCCGGGCTACAAGACCCACGGCAAGGCCTGCCTCGTGGTCCGACAGGAAGGCACCGGCATCCGGCGCTACTGCCACCTCTCCACCGGCAACTACAACGAGCGCACCAGCCGCCTCTACTGCGACATCGGGCTCTTCACCGCGCGCCGGGAGTTCGGCGAGGACCTCAGCAACCTCTTCAACCTCCTCACCGGCTACACCCGACCGCCGAAGTTCCATCAGATCCTGCTGGCTCCGAACCACCTGCGCCGGGGCCTCCTGCAGCGCATCGAGCGGGAGCGGGGGCACGCCCAGGCGGGGAAGCCCGCCCGGATGATCTTCAAGGTGAACGCCATCGTGGATCCCGAGATGATCCAGGCCCTCTATGAGGCCAGCCAGGACGGCGTGAAGGTGGACCTCATCGTGCGGGGCACCTGCTGCCTGCGCCCGGGCCTCGAAGGCCTCTCGGAGAACATCCGGGTCCTGAGCATCCTCGACCGCTTCCTGGAGCACGCCCGCATCTACCACTTCGCCAACAATGGTCATTCGGAGACCTACCTCGCTTCCGCCGACCTGATGCAGCGGAACCTGGATCACCGGGTCGAGGTGGCCTTCCCCCTGGTGGACCACGTCCTCGAAGCCGAAATCGTGGACATGCTGGAGCTCCAGCTCCACGACACGGTGAAGGGCCGGGCCATCGGCGCCCAGGGCGAGGTGCTGCGGCGGGGCTTCGCGGACGGGCCCGAACTGCGGTGCCAGGCGCGGCTCTACGAGCTCGGCCTGGCCGCCAGCGGGGTGGCCGCCGTCACCCGCCGCCTGGAGTAGGCCGAGCCCTGCCTCCGGAGGCGAAGGCTGAAGCCCCGGCCCCGCCCTGTCAGACTGGAGGGCTGGAGACGGATCCATGGACAAGAAGGTCAGCCGCGCCGCCCTGTACGACGCCCTCAACGCCTACCAGGTGCCCGGCACCAGCGCCTCCCTCGTGGCCCTCAAGGCCGTCAAGGGCATGGACGTCTCCGAAGGCCGGATCCGGGTGAGCCTGCACCTGCTGGACGCCTACCAGGACCGGGAGCAGGTGATCCGCCAGAACCTGCGGGAAGCCCTCGGGAAGCAGGAGGGCGTGGCCTCCGTGGACGTGGACATCACGTGGGAGAAGAGCCCCCAGGTGGAGTTCCGGAACCTCCTTCCCACGGTGAAGCACGCCCTCGTGGTGGGCAGCGGCAAGGGAGGCGTGGGCAAGAGCACCCTCGCCGCGAACCTGGCCGTGGCCGCGGCGAAGCTGGGCCTGAAGGTGGGCCTCCTGGACGCGGACCTCTATGGCCCCTCCATGGGCATGATGTTCGGCGTGGGCGGCGACGAGGGCCCCGTCGGCACCCCCGAAGGGAAGATCCTCCCCCTGGAGAAGTTCGGCATCAAGCTCATGAGCATGGCCTTCCTCATCGACGAGGACCGCCCCGTCATCTGGCGCGGCCCCATGCTCAACAAGGCCCTCACCCAGTTCCTGGGGGACGTGCTCTGGGGCGACCTGGACATCCTCTTCATGGACCTGCCCCCGGGCACCGGCGACATCCAGATCTCCTTGATCCAGAACGCCAAGGTCGGCGGCGCCATCGTGGTGAGCACCCCCCAGGACGTGGCCTTCCTGGACGCCAAGAAGGCCATCGGCATGTTCGGCACGGTGAAGGTGCCCATCCTCGGAATCATCGAGAACATGAGCAGCTTCCTCTGCCCCGCCTGCGGCGCCGAGACCCAGATCTTCGGCCATGGCGGCGTGAAGGCCGCGGCGGCCCGGATGAACCTGCCCTTCCTGGGGGAGGTGCCCATCGACCTGGCCATCCGGGAGGGCGGCGATTCGGGCACGCCCCTGGTGGTGTCCCATCCGGACTCGCCCCAGAGCCGCGCCTTCCTCGCCATGGCCCAGTCCCTCCGGGAGACCCTGGGCCTTCCAGGCTGAAACCTTCCATCCCCGGTTCGCACGAACTTCACGTCAGGTGAAAGGAGGAGCTATTTCTATGCGCCCTGATTCCATTATCTACGCGACACTGCTGACCCTCGCGCCCCTCGCGGCCGGGTCGCTGGCGGCCCACCAGGCCAAGCCGGCCGCCCCCGTCCAGGCCAAGCCGGAACCCCAGGCCCTCTCCCTCGAGATCCGGGTCCTGGATGGCAAGGCGCAGCCGGTCCCCCAGGCCACGGTCCGGATCTTCACCAAGCCTTTCCGGGCCCTGCTCACCGATGCCACGGGGACGGCCCGGATTTCGGACCTGAAACCGGGTTCCTATCGCGTGAATGCGGGAAAGGCGGGGTTCAAGCTGGCTGAACAGACGGTTTCCGTCCAGGAAGGGGGGCCGGCCACCCTGGAATTCCGGCTCCAGGACGAGGCCCCGGCCCCCGCGCCAGGCCCAGCCAAAGCTCCCACCACCGCAGCGGCCCCCACCGGGTCCCGCTAGACTGAAGCTGGCTTCGCCCCGACGGAAGATGACCGCCGTGGACCGATGCCCACCCCGGGAGTCCTGATGCCCTTCCTCTTGCTGCTGCCGCCCGCGTTGATCCACCCCGCCCCCCCGGACAGCCCGGGCACCCAGGTCCTGGTGACCGTGCGGGACATTCCCGGCGATCCCCTGGAGGGGGTCAGGGTCTCCCTGGAAGGGAACCAGCGCGGCCTCGACGTGGCGACCAACTCCCTGGGCATGGCCAGCTTCGGCGCCATCCCGCCGGGGAAGTACGTGCTCAAGGCCACCAAGACGGGGTACCGGCCCCAGACCCAGCAGCTCACCCTCGACGGTTCCCCCACCCTGAAGCTGGAGCTGCGGCTGGTGGTCGAACCCAACCCGGCGCCCCGGAAGCCCGGCGGTTCCACGTCGGCTCCCCTGCCCTCTCCGCTCCAGGAGCCCTCATGATCCCCGCCCTCTCCCTGCTCGCGCTGCTGGCCGTGGCCGCGCCCCACCCGGCCCCGCCCCAGACCCCGCCCCGGGAGAAGGAGGTCCCCCCCGATCAGAGCCAGCGGCAGTACGCGACCCTGGTGGTGGAGGTGAAGGACGAGGAGGGGAAGGCCGTCGAGAATGCCACCGTCAGCCTCGACAACGCCGGCGGCACTACGGAACGCGCCGGCTCCACCGGCGAATCCGGCTTCGTGCAACTGGTCCTGGTGAAGGCCGGGAACTACTTCGTCCGGGTCCGGCTCAAGGGCTTCGCCCCGGACGAGCGGGCGGTGAAGCTCGAGGCGGACAAGCGCGCGGACCTGGTCTTCGTCCTGAAGCGGGCCAAGGCCTGAACACCCCTTTCCCGCCTCCAGCCAGAGCCCTGGCCTAGACTGGGGCCATGCCCAGGCCGAAGATCCCCGATGCCGTCGCCCCCGATCTCCTCGAGAGGCTGCGGGCGCGCTTCCATCCCTGGCCCCTGATCACCGGGTGGAATCTCAGCATCGAAGCGGTCGCGCCGGGCCAGGCCGAGATGCTGCTGCGGCCCGGGGACGCCGTCATGAACGGTCCCCGCGGGGTCGTGAACGGCGGGGTCCTGGCCACCATCGCCGACATGGTCTCGGCCCTGGCCCTTTCCACGGCCTTCGACGGCCTGATGCCCTTCGCCACCAGCGACCTCCACATCCGCTACCTGGAGCCGGCCCGCGGCGAGACCCGCGCCGAGGCCACGGTCATGCGCCTCTCCCCCCGGGGAGGCGTCACCGAATGCCGGATCCACTGCGGGAAGACCATGGTGGCCCTCTGCACCGCCAATTTCGCCATCACCCCCAACCTGCCCGGATAGGTGCGCCCAGGTGGTGCGGTGACCGCTCCGGGCAACCTCCCCCCCGCGTCACGCCGCACCTGAGGTAGCGTGGTGCCATGCCCGAACTGAGGCTCTACCGCATCCGCAGCACCCCGCCCATGAAGCGCCTGAGGCACGCCCTCAGCCTGATGGCCCTGGTGGTGGTGGCGGGCGGGATGGGCTACCACGTGCTGGCCAGCCTGGGCTGGCTGGACGCCTTCTACATGGCCATCACCACCCTCTTCACCGTGGGCTTCCGGGAGCTGGGCACCGTGAACGAGGCCACCAAGCTCTTCACCATGTTCTACCTGGTCGCGGGCCTCGGCGTGGCCACCTACGCGGCCTCCAACCTCACCGCCCTCATCGTCGAGGGCGACCTCCAGGGCTACCTCAAGGAGCGGCGCATGGAAAAGCGGCTCGAAACCTACCAGGACCACATCATCGTGTGCGGCCTGGGGAAGATGGGCTTCCAGGCCGCCTGGGAGCTGCAGCAGGCGGGCGTCCCCTTCGTGATCATCGAGCAGGACACGGGCAAGGGCACCAATCCCCGCTTCGCCAAGGACATCATCATCCACGGCAACGCCATGGACGAGATCGTGCTGGAGCGCGCCGGCATCCAGCGGGCCAAGGGCCTCATCACCGCCCTCACCACCGACGCCGACAACGTCCTCGTGACCCTCACCGCCAAGCAGCTGCGCCCCGACCTGCCCATCGTGGCCCGCAGCGCCAAGCTCGGCACGGAGAAGCAGCTCAAGGCCGCCGGCGCGGACCACATCGTCAGCCCCTACGAGATCGGCGGCCGGCGCATGGCCGCCCTCCTGCTCAAGCCCGACATGATGAACTTCTTCGACGTCGTGCTGCAGCAGGACCAGTTCGAGATCGGCATGGAACGCATCCGCATCGCGCCCACTTCGACCCTCGCCGGCCAGACCCTGCGGGAGGCGCGGCTGCGCGACAAGACCGGCGCCCTGGTGGTGGGCATCCAGCGCGACGGCCAGCTCCTGAAGTTCAATCCCCAGGGCCACGAGCAGTTCCTGCCCGGGGACGAGATCCTCGCCATGGGCCCCAGCAGCTCCCTGGACGCCTTCATGAAGCTGGCGGGCGGCAGCTGAAGGCGCCGCCCGCCGCGGGGTTCAGTGGCCGGAGGCCTTCTTCGGCGCGTCCTTCATCTCCTTGTGGGGCAGCCGCTCGTCCATGTTGGCGAGCTCCCAGGCGGTGACGGCGAGAGACGCGGCGCCCTGCACCAGGTCCGCGGGCTTCACGTGGTCGAAGGTGTCCGTCTGGCTGTGGTGGGTGGAGGTGAAGTAGTCCAGCTGGTCCTGGATGGCGAAGAAGGCCGGCACCCCCGCCTTCACGAAGGGCGCGTGGTCGCTGTCGTTGGAGCCTTCCAGGGGCAGCTCCTTCACCTCCTCCTCCTGGAGGGGCGCGATGGCGCGGGCCATGAAGGGGCGCAGGTCCTCGCGGCCCTGCAGGGCCCAGCCCCGCACCCGGCCCGAGCCCAGGTCGTGGATGAGCACCGCCTGGTGGCGCTGCAGTTCGGCCTGGTGCGCCT
Organism: Holophagaceae bacterium; assembly: GCA_044229575.1. Lineage (GTDB taxonomy): Bacteria > Acidobacteriota > Holophagae > Holophagales > Holophagaceae > JADJVL01. The sequence goes on from JBGAST010000013.1 coordinate 67,643, forward strand.
TGACGTAGGCGCCGGAGCCGAAGATCCCCTGCTCCTCCCCTGAGAACAGGACGACGCGGATGGTGCGCCGGGGCTTCTGGCCGCTGGCCTGGATGGCCCGCAGGGCCTCGAGGACCGCCACCGTGCCCGTGCCATTGTCCGTGGCGCCGGTGCCCAGGTCCCAGGAATCCATGTGCGCGCCCAGGAGGACCACCTCCTCGGGCTTCTCCGTGCCGCGGATCTCCCCGAGGGAGTTGTAGGCCTGGACCGGCTTGTCCGAAGCCCTGCCGCCGAGCTCGAGCTCGATCTCCACGGGCAGCTTCTTCGCGCCCAGCCGGAGCAGGAGCTGGGCGTGCTCATGCTGCATCATGGCCGTCGGCACCGGCGGCAGGCCCATGGAGGAGCCGGGGCCGCCGCCCATGTTCAGCTGCCCGTCCTTCTTGTCGGAGCCGAGGAGCAGGGCCGCGATGCCCTCGTCCTTCATCGCCTTCAGGACCTTCATCACCTTCTCCTGGAATTCCTTGCGGTCGCCCTTCGGCTTCGGAGGCTCGCCCAGCAGGAGGATGCGGCCCTTCAGGTGCCCGATCTGGGAGAGAATCTCATCGATGTCCCCGTTCATCAGGAGCAGCTCGCCGCGGACCGGACCCGGGGTCGCGGGGCTCCAGGCCATCTGGGCCACGTTCAGGTCGATGCCGTTGTGCCCGAGGAGCCGGGCCTTCGCGGTGCCTCGGGTCCAGCTGGGCCCGAAGTCGTAGGCTTCCCGCGCGACCCCCGTCAGGCCGTAGGCGCGCATCTTCCCCTCCACCCAGTCGTGGGCCTTCACCAGCCGCTCGGAGCCCGTGAGGCGCGGCCCGATCTCGTCGCAGAGGAATTCCAGGTTGGCCACGGCCTCCTGGTGGGCCCGGAGTTCCGCGAGGATCTTCGCGGACGGGGTCTCGGCGGACGGCGCGCGGTAGGAAGCGCCCGGGCGCGATGCCTTGGGCGCCTCGACTTTCGCGGGCGCCTGGGCCAGAAGGGACAGGGAGGCCACGAGGGCCAGGGTGAGCTTGGGCATGCGTTCTCCATTCGCGGGGCGCGACCCCGTGCTTACGGGCCGGGTGGGCCGAAGGGTTAGATCAGCGCCCCTTGACCGGATCGTGGTGGGGCAGGCGCTCGCCGTTCAGCAGGCCCCAGGCGACGGCCGCCATGACCTGGGCGCCCTGGAGGACGTCCTCCTTCACCACGTGGTCGAGGGTGTCCACCTGGCTGTGGTGGGTGTGGGTGTGGTAGTCGAGAGCTTCCTGGGTGGCGGCGAAGGCGGGCACGCCCGCCTGGTGGAAGGGCCAGTGGTCCGTGCCGCCCCCCATGATCGCGGCGGGAATGTCCAACGCGCCCAGCCCGTTCGCCGGCACCATGGCCGCCGCCAAGGGAGCCCGATGGCCTTCGATGCCCATGTCGGGGAAGCCCTTGATGCGCCCCGTGCCCATGTCGTCGATGAGCACCGCCTGGATGCTCGGCAGCTCGACCCCATGGGCCTTCACGTAGGCCTTGCTGCCCAGCAGCCCCTGTTCCTCGCCGGAGAAGAGCACCACGCGCAGGGTGCGTTTCGGCTGGAGCTTCAAGGCGGCGATGGCGCGCAGCACCTCCATCGCCACGACGGTGCCGGTGCCGTTGTCCGTGGCGCCGGTGCCGAGATCCCAGGAGTCCTGGTGGCCGCCGACGATCACCACCTCCTCGGGCTTCCCGCTGCCGCGGATCTCCGCCACCACGTTGTGGGCCTGGACCGGCGCATCGCCCTTGCGCCCGCCCAGCTCGATCTCGACCATGGGCCTCTCCCCCCGGGCGATGAGGCGCTTCAGGAGGTTCGCGTGCTCGGTGGCGATGACCGCCGACGGGGCCGTGCTGCCGCCCCGGCTCTCGGGGCTGCCGCTCATGTTCAGCAGATCGTCCTTCTTCCCTGCCACCCGCAGCAGCACCGCCACCTTTGAGCCGGCGTAGGCGTCGGTCATGGCCTTGAAGTAGGCCTCCATGTCCTTGCGCTGCTCCGGCGTGGGCCGCGGCATGGACACGCTCAGGACGATCTTTCCCGCCAGCCCGGGCAGGGCCGCCTTCAGCTCTTCCAGGGTCTTGACGTCCAGCAGGGCCACCTCGCCGCGGATGGGGCCGGGCACCGGCTTCCTGTCCTTGCGGCCCTCCGCCGTCATCGTCGGCTCCGTCCAGGCCCACTGGGCCACGTGGAGCTCCTGGCCGTTGGCGTTCAATAGCCGGGCGCGGGCCACCCCGCGGGTCCAGGGCACCCCGAAGTCGTAGGCCTCCTCGTGGACGTTCACGGCGCCGTAGCCCCTGAGCTTGTCCATGGCCCAGCGCTGGGCGGCCCGGAGCCGCTCGGAGCCGGTCAGCCGCGGCCCGATGCCATCGCACATCTCCTCCAGGTTCTTCATCACCTCCGCGTGGGCGCCCACCTCGGCGATCAGCCTGGCCACGTCGCTCTCATAGGGCTTCACCGGCTGGAGCATCGGATCGGCGGCCCGGGCCTGACGGGGCGCGCCGCCCGGGGCCTGGGGCGCTGCGGGGGCCTGGGCCAGGAGGGACGCGGCAGCGGCGACGAGAACGAACAGGAGCCTGGACATGGGGCCTCCGAAAGGTCCAAGCATCATGTAGCGAGGAAACCCCGCCGGGCAAGGAGTTTCCTTGGGCTGCATGAAAACGGCCCCCGGATCCCGGGGGCCGCTCTGAGGGCTGGGAGTGTTCAGGCGCCGAAGCGCTTGCTGACCTCGCTCCACTTGATGTTCTCGACGAAGGCGTCCAGGTACTTCGCCCTCGCGATGCCGAAATCGATCATGAACGCGTGCTCCCACGAATCCAGCACCACGAGCAGGTCCTGCTCGATGGGCAGGCCCAGGTGGTGCTCGGCGAAGAAGTAGGTGTGCAGCTTCTGGTCGCGGCGGTTGCGGGTGAGCACGGCCCAGCCGGGACCGCACATGGCGGCGGCCTTCAGGTCGGCCACCACCTTGTCCTTGCCGCCGGCGGCGTCGAGGGCCGCCTGCAGGCCGGCGCTGACCGTGGCGTCGGCGCCGAGGTTCTCGAAGTAGAGCTCGTGGAGGAAGGAGCCGTTGAAGGCCACGGCCTCCCGGCGCTTCAGCTCGCTGTACTCGTTGAAGGAGTAGTTGGCCTTGGAGTTGTCGATGCCGCCGAGCTTCTCCTCGATCTCGTTGAGCTTCGTGATGTAGCCCTTGTAGAGGGTGAAGTGGGCGTCCAGCTGGCCATCGCTCAGGCCCTTGACGGCGCCGCCCTTGAGGTGGTCGTAGTTCTTGGCTGCATGGGCCATGGTGCGTCTCCTGTGGGGTGCGCCGAGTTCGAGGAAAAAGGCGCGGGGGGATAGTTTACCGGGAAGGTCGGGAAAGGTCCGAGGCTGGATTTCCGTGGGACCGGGCGGGAGCGTCGACAGCCCTCAATCCGCCATCTCGCGCAGGAACCAGGCCTCCTTCTGATGGAGCTGCACGAAGCGCGTCAGCAGGTCCGCGGTGCCGGGATCGTTCTGCTGGCTCGCCAGCTCGATGCCCGCATGGAGCAGGTGGATGGCGCGCTCCTCGGAGGCCAGGGCCTCCGCCAGCATCCCCTTGGCGTCGAGCTTGGCCGAAGGGGCGCTGGGCTCCACGGCGCTCTGCCCTTCCATCTGGGCGGGCGTGTGGATGGGCGTACCCCCCAGCATCCGGATGCGCTCCGCCAGCTCGTCCACGGTGGCGTCCACGGCGGCGTGGAGTTCGTCGAAGCGCAGGTGGTAGTCCCGGAAGTGGGGTCCGGCGACGGTCCAGTGGTAGCGTTTGGCGTTGAAGCCGATGATCCACGCCGTGGCGAGCTCCTGGTTGAGGTGGTCGATGAGGGACTGGGTCATGGGGTCTCCGGGTCGGGTCGTCGCGGGAACGATGGTAGCGGTGGCGGGCGGTGGCGGTGACTTCAGTTCCAGGCCGTCCAGGCTTCCGGGGCCTCCCAGCGGCCCGGAGCCTCGGCGTGGTCGCAGACGAGGGCCACGGGCTCCTGGCCGTCCGGGATGCGGTAGCCCAGGGCCAGCACCGCGGTCAGGCGGCCGCCGCTCCCGGCGCCGCCATCCACCTCGGGCTGGGCGAAACCGCCGCCGGACAGCTCCAGCCAGAGCCGGTCCGGGAGCCCCCGGAGGGCCTCGAAGCGGGCGTCCCGACTGGATTCCTCGAAACCCAGGAAGAGGGTGGCCGCCACGACCCGGCCGGTTGTCTCACGACGGGGCGTGAGGAGAGCAAAGGAACCCCGGACCTCGGCCACCAGCTCGCGGCCGGCGGTTTCCAGCGTGCGGCCCTCGGCCCAAAGCGTCTCGAGGACCTGGTCCTCCACGCTCTCGGTGGTTTCCGGCTGGAACGCGATGCCCGGCGCGAGGTCGAGGCGCATGGCCCAGTGCCGCTTCAGGAGCGGGCTCCGGGCCGAGAAACGGCGGGATTCCTCCTGCAGGTCGAAGGCGGGAACGGGGGCGGCGTTCGCCATTTCAGGCCTCCGCCGTCGCGCCGGCCGCCGCCTTCTCCAGCTTTTCCAGGGCCTCCTGGAAGCGGCCCGCGTGGAAGCGCTCGACCTTGGCGAGGGTCTCGAACCAGGCGGCGATGTCCGTGTAGCCCTCCTCCCGGGCGGTGCGGGCGAAGTCGGGGTACATGTCCGTGTACTCGTAGGTCTCGCCGGCCACCGCGGACTTCAGGTTGGTCAGCGAATCGCCCAGGGGCAGGCCCGTGGCGGGGTCACCGGCCTTGGCGGCGAGGAACATCAGGTGCTTGAGGGCGTGGCCCGTCTCGCCGTCGGCACTGTGGCGGAAGAGGTCGGCCACGTCGGGCAGGCCCTCCTTCTCGGCCACCTGGGCCATCCAGGTGTAGCGGCGGTTGGCCTGGCTCTCGCCGGCGAAGGCGGCCTTCAGGTTCAGATGGGTCTTGGATGCTGGGAAGCTCATGGGATCGGTCTCCGGGTTCCGCGGGGCGCGGCGAGAACAGATTGCGATTCCAATGCCAGCCACTCTGTGATTGATATCATTGTTTTTATGATTGTTTGACTCTCGCCAATCCGTTATTTTGATGAAACTCCGTTGACGAATGTAACGACATGCCGAGAATTCGAAGCGGAGGCCGCCATGTCCGCACCCGCCCAGCCCGAACCCCTGGAAGCCGCCCTCAGCGGCGCCCGCATGATCGACGAAGTGGGGGCCCTCCTCACCCTCGGCGACGATCCCGGAAAGCTCGTGGCCCACGCCTTCGAGCGCCTGGGCCAGCTGGTGCCCTTCGACCTCGCCACCGTGCTCCTGCGGGACCACGACGCGCTGGAAGTGCGCCACGCCGTGGGGCCGCTGGTGACCCCCGCCCTCGTGGGCTCGCGGATCCCCATCGCGGGCAACGCCCGCCTGGTGGCGGCCCTGCGCAGCCGCCACGCCCACAGCTTCGAGGAGGACGAAGGCGGCGAGGACACCTTCCACGGGATCCTGGACTTCCCCGACGGCCACAGCTGTCTGGTGGCGCCCCTGCGCAGTGGCGGCGAAGCCTTCGGGCTGATGACCCTCGACGCCCTGGTCTGCCGCCAGTACCCCGAAAGCGTCGAGCGCCACGTGAGCACCTTCGCCAGCCTGCTGGCCCTGGCCCTCAAGCAGGCGGAGCACCTGGCCCTGCTGGCGGCGCGGGAGCGCAAGCTCGCCGACGAGGTCAGCTTTTTCCGCGCCGAGACCCTGCGGGAGGTCATGGCCGAGCCCCTGCGCGCCGAAAGCCCCGCCATGCGCGCCATCGTGGAGCAGCTGCGGCAGGTGGCGCCCACGCGCACCACGGTGCTCCTCACCGGCGAGACCGGCACCGGCAAGGAGAAGGTGGCCCAGACCCTCCACCACCTCTCGCCCCGCCGCGACAAGCCCTTCATCAAGGTGAACTGCGGCGCCCTGCCCGGCAGCCTCATCGAAAGCGAGCTCTTCGGCCACGTGAAAGGCGCCTTCACCGGCGCGACGTCGGCGAGGAAGGGAAGGTTCGAGCTGGCGGACGGCGGCACCCTCTTCCTGGACGAGATCGGCGAGCTGCCCCTGGACCTGCAGCCGCGCCTGCTGCGCGCCCTGCAGGAGGGCGAGATCGATCCCGTGGGCTCCGAGAAGCCGCGGAAGGTGGACGTGCGCGTGCTCACCGCCACCAACCGGGACCTGGCCGAGGACGTGCTGGACGGGCGCTTCCGCAAGGACCTCTACTACCGCCTGAACGTCTTTCCCATCCACCTGCCGCCCCTGCGGGAGCGGCCCCAGGACCTCCGCGCCCTGGCGGAAGGCTTCCTGGAGCGCTTCGGCCGCCAGAACCACCGTCCCGCGCCCCGGCTCACGAAGGAGGCCCTGCGCCAGCTCGAAGGCTATGCCTGGCCCGGCAACGCCCGGGAGCTCTTCAACGTCCTGGAGCGGGCGGCGATCCTCTCGCCCGGCCGCGACCTCGTCCTCGAAGGCGCCCTCCACCCGGCCCCCCGCTCCGGCCGGACTCCCGGCACCTGGGAGGCCTGCGAGCGGGCCTACCTCACCAGCCTGCTCCAGGGCTGCCGTGGGAAGGTCACCGGCGTCGGCGGCGCGGCGGCGGTGGCGGACCTCGCGCCCAGCACCCTCATCTCCCGGATGGAGAAGCTGGGGCTGAAGCCCGCGGACTTCCGGCGCTGAGGGCTGCCCCTGCTTCCGGAGGGCGCAGGCGGTGTCCACCGGCTCCGCCTTGCCGCGCCCCAAGCCCGGTCCGGGCCTCCGGCACCACCCGCCGGCGCCGAACCGCAGGCCGCCGGCGCGCCCGGGAATGCCGCCCGTCACAGCCCCCCAGTCCACGGCCCGTGGGAGACTGGCGGGGCCCCGGCATGGGGAAGGACAGGAGTTCGGCGTGAACCGGAACAGCTGGATCGGCGTGGCGGTGGGGGTGGTGGTCGGCTTCGGGGCGGGATACCTTCTGGGGGATCGCCCGGCGCCCCCGGCCCCCCGCGCGGCGGAGACCGCGCCTCCGATCCCGCCGCCCACCCTGCCTCCGGGGGCGGCGCTGCCGCCGGGCGCGGGCTTCGGCGCGCCGCCGCCGGCCCCGGTCCCCCACCCCCAGCAGGCCGCCCGCATCCTCCACAACGAGCAGGTGGTGGCCCAGGATCCGAAGAACCTCCAGGCCTGGATCGAGCTGGGCAACGACTACTTCGATTCCCACCAGGCCGCGCAGTCCATCCAGGCCTACGGCAAGGCCCTGGCCCTGGATCCGAAGAACCCCAACGTCCTCACGGACCAGGGGGTGATGTACCGCCAGACCGGCGAGTTCCAGAAGGCCCTCGCCAACTTCGAGAAGGCCGCCAAGCTGGATCCCGCCCACGCCCAGAGCCAGTACAACATCGGCATCATCTACGCCGAGGACCTCAAGAAGCCCGACAAGGCCATCCAGGCCTGGACCCGCCTCATCGAGACCAACCCGGCGGCGCCCCAGGCGGAGATGGCCCGCCGCGCCATCGAGGCCCTGCGGGCGAAGCGGCCCCTGGGGTGAGCTGGCCCTGGGCGTGAGGCGGCTGAGGCCAGGCCCCGGGATCCGGGCAGGCACCCCTGGACCGCGCCCGGGATCCGCGCGACAGTCCTAGGCATCCGTCCCCGCCTCCCGGAGTCCGCCATGCCGCGTTCCCGCCTCGTCCTGCTGGCCCTCCTGCTCGCCGCCCCGGCGCTGAAGGCCCAGGCCCACTGCGACTGCATCGACCAGGCGGACATCAAGAAGCGCATCCGCCTCGCCACCGAGGCCATCAACGGCTACGCGGCGGAGATGCCGAAGTGGATGATCTCGCCCTACACCGCCAAGGACCGCGTGGTGCTGCAGACCCGGGTGGAGGCCTACATGGTGGCCCACGCGGGCGTGAAGGGCCTGCATCCGGCCGCCAGCGGCGGCACGAGCAACCTCTGCTTCATCGACATCAAGGCCCCCACGAAATGCCTGGAGGAGGCCGTCCGCCGCCACGAGGTGGTGCACCAGCTCGCCTGCGAGAAGGTCCGCTCCAAGGCCATCAAGAAGATCCTGACGGGGGAGGCCTCGGACCGCTTCGAAGCCGTGGGCGCCACGATGATGGAGTACATGAACGAGGAGATCGCCGGCTACATGGCGGAGCTCGAATTCCTCCAGTCCGAGCTGCGCCGCCTGCAGAACGAATGCAACAACCCCGCGCCCCCCGGCGGCCGCGACTACAGTTCCCGGAGCACCCCCGGCGGCGCGCCCCCGCCTCCACCTCCGCCCGCCACCCCCAAGCTCCGCCCCTACGGCGCGCCGCCCCTGCCCAAACCCAAGCCCTACGGCCAGTGAGGCCCTGCGGCCCGGCCCTGTGAGCCGCCGCGTTCCGGCCCCGCTGCTGCTGGTCGCCACGGTGGCGCTGGCCCATGGCAACGGCCTCCGGGGCGCCTTCCAGTTCGATGACTTCAACGTCATCGTGGACGCGCCGGGGGTCCACTCCCTCTCCGCGTGGGTCCAGGGCCTCGGCGGCCTCCGGCCCCTGCTGAAACTCACCTATGCCCTGAACTGGGCCATGGATCCCGCGCCCTGGGGCTTCCACCTGGTGAACCTCGCCGTCCACGCCACCGCCGCCTGCCTGGCCTTCGCCCTCCTCCGGCGCCTCCCCTGGGCGGGGGCGGAGCCGGGGGACCAGGCCGAGGCCGTGGCCTTCGGCGCCGCCCTCGTCTGGGCCCTGCACCCGGTCCAGACCGAGGCCGTCACCTACCTGTGCGGCCGCTCCACCTCCCTCATGGCCTGCCTCACCCTCGCCAGCCTCCTGGCCCACCTCCGGGGCCGGGAAGCGGCCCGCCCCGGCCCCTGGCGCGCCGCGTCCCTGCTCCTCTTCCTCCTGGCGGCCCTGGTGAAGGAGACCGCCCTCACCCTGCCGGCGGCGGTGCTGCTGCTGGAAGCGGTCCTGCGGCCGGAACAGGGCTGGCGGGCGGGCCTGCGCGCCGCCGCGCCCCACGCCGCCCTCGCCGCCCTGCTGGCCCTCGGCTTCCTGTTCCTGCCGGGCCAGCGCGCCCTGCTGGACGCGAGCCTCGCCCTCCGCCCGCCCCTCGCGAACCTCGCGGTGCAGGTGGACGCCTGGACCTACCTGGCTTCGGCCTGGATGTGGCCGGCGCGGCTGAACATCGATCCGGGCCTGCAAGCCGCCGGAGGCTGGACCGCCTTCCGGACCCTGGGCGCCCTGGGTTTCCTGGGCCTGGCCCTCACGGGCGCCCTGGCCCTGCGGCGCCGTCCGGCCCTGGCCTTCGCCCTGCTCTGGAGCCTCCTCCACCTCCTCCCCACCAACTCCCTGCTGCCCCGCCTGGACGCGGTGAACGAGCGCCAGCTCTACCTGCCGGGCCTGGGGCTGGCCTTCCTGCTGGCCACGGGCGCCTTCGCCCTGGCCGAAGGCCTCCGGCTCCCGGCCCGGGCCGCGGGCGGCGTCCTGGCCCTGCTGGCCCTGGGCCTCGGCCTCCTGACCGTGGGCCGCAACCGCGACTACCGCAGCGAGGTGGCCCTCTGGTCCAGCAGCGTCGCGGCCAATCCGGCGAACCCCCGGGCCCACAACAACCTCGGCTGGGCCTACCGGCTCACCGGCGAGCGCGACCGGGCGCGGGCCTGCTTCCGGCGGGCCCTGGAGTTGGACCCGGCCTACGCCACCGCCCGCGCCAACCTTGAAGCCCTGGAACCCTGACCGGGCTCCGAACCCGGGCCTCGGGACCGGCAAGCCTCCTCAGGCCCGGGGCAGGGGCAGGCCCTGCTGGCGCAGGAAGCTCAGCTTGTCCCAGTAGCCCCGCTGGAAGACGATGCGCCCGTCCACCACGTGGAAGAAGCCGCAGCCCCGGAGGCCCCGGGGATCGCGCCACTCGAGGATGGCCCATTGCCCGTCCTGGAAGAGGTTCTCCACGAGGCAGACCATGGTGGCGGCGGCGAAGGCGGCGGCGAACATCGCCCGGATGGCCTCCCGTCCCTGCACCGGCGCCTCGGCGACCTGGTGGTTGACGGCGTCCTCCGCGTAGAAGGCGGCCAGGGCCTCCGCGTCGCCCCGGTTGAAGGCTTCCACCCAGGCGGTGACCAGCGTCTTGGGTTCCATGGCTCGGCTCCGGTGCGGGGTGGAAGGGGTCCCGGCGCTAGGGGACCATGAAGCCGCGGATGGACCCGGCCACGGAACGCAGCTGGGGTCCGTCCAGGCGCGCGAGGATGCCGCGGATGAGGGGGCCCATGACCCGCTCCGCCCCCGCCACGCCGAGGCTCGCCGACTGCCGGGTGAGGAAGCCGGCCCCGGCGGCTTCCAGGGGTTCCAGGAAGTAGGCGGCCAGGCCGCGGTCCGTCAGCGCCACCACGAGCTCCGCCAGGGCGTCCCGGTGCTCCGTGGGATCCTCCGCCGCCTCGAGGGCCGCGAGCACCTTGAGGAGCTTGCGGTGGAGCGCTTCGGGATACTGGAAGCGGAGGGCGGGCCCAGGGGATTTCCGTGGCGTGGCCATGCCCCGATGATACGCCGCGAGGGCCCGGGATCTTCCCGCGCCGCAAGGCCTGCTAGCGCCCGCCCTGCAGCATCGCCGCCATCTTCTGGTGGATGAGGTTGATGGCCTTCAGGGGGCGCAGCATGACCTTGAAGTCCACGATCCGCCCCGCCTCGTCCCAGGCGATCATGTCCACGCCGTTCACGGCGATGCCGTCGATCTCCACCTGGAACTCCAGCACGGCGTCGCGCTCCCCGGCCACCTCCCGCACGTAGCGGAAGGTCTCGTTGAAGAAGACGTGGAAGGCGGCCGTCAGGTACTGGGTGGTGACCGCCTTCCCCGCCTGGGGCGTATGCACCACGGGGGAGTGGAAGACCACTCCGTCGGCGAGGAGGGCGTCCAGGCCCTGCACGGTGCGGTCCTCCACGAGGCGGTGCCAGGCGGCGAGGGGGTCGGGGGTCATGGGGAGGCTCCGGGAAAGGAAGGTCCGCGGATCAGGATGACCGCGACCCGGAGGATCAGACCGGGTGCTTTTCCAGCAGGAGGCCCGCCCCCGGCGCCTCGGGCCGGTAGTAGGCGAGGCGGCCGGGCCGGCAGGACAGGATGGCGCCGGACCCGCTCAGGCAGACGAGGCGCAGGGCCTCCCCCAGGGGCAGGTCCCGGCCGTCGGCCTTCAGGTCCTTCGCGATGACGCGGCAGGTGGGACCGGCCCCCTTGGCGGTGAGCAGCTTCTCCAGCTCCTCGGGAAAGTCCTGGGCGCCGGGGACCTCGGTGGCGAAGCCCGGCATGTAGGGCAGGTCCCGGTCCAGGCAGCCGAGGATCTCCGGGCGCCGCTTGGGATCCGCGAGGAGCTGGAGGAAGCGGGCCCGCTTCCCCGACGCCAGGAAGGCCTGGGCGAAGGCGGCCTCGTGCTCCACCACGGCCGTGGGGGCAGCGCCGGGAGCGGGGCCGGAAGCGGCGTCGGCGGGAGGGAGGCCAGGTTCCGGCATGGCCGCCCTCAGTGCGCCATCTTGAGGAGCGCGAGGGCCGCGGCGTTGCGGACGTCGCCGGCGTTCCGCACTTCGAGGCGCACGCCCCGGCCCTCGGCGTAGCGGCGGGCGGCGTCGATGGTCCGCAGCACCGCGGCGGGGAGGGAAGCCTTGCGCGCCGCGGCCACGGCCTTCTCCCCCAGGGCGAAGGAGGCCAGGAAGTGGCCCTCGCAGGGGGTCATGTACAGGATGATCCGCTCGCCGTTCTTGATGCGCAGGCCCCAGCCGGTGTTCCGGGTCGTGTAGCCCCAGGCCTCGTTCCAGGCGCCGGGTTGCTCCGCCACGAGGCGCTTCAGGTCGGACCAATGCGGGAAGGCGGGCCCGAGCACGGCCTCGAGCTCGGGCTCCGTGGGCTTTTTCGACTTGTCGTCGAAGGCGCTCAGTGCCATGCGGTGCTCCTTGGAAACCTTCGTGGATCCTGCGCGGGGACCTGGGAAGGCCTTGGGACCGACCGGACTCTTGCCTGACCCTAGCGCACCCTCCGGCGTGGCGTCGAGGAAGGCCCCTCCCCACCCCCGGCGCCGCCCTACAGGGCCCGGAGGAAGGCCAGAAGATCCTGCTTCTCCTCCGCCGTGAGCCGCAGCTCCAGGACGAGGTTGAAGAATTCCACCGCGTCGTCGAGGGTCAGCAGGCGCCCGTCGTGCAGGTAGGGCGGCGAATCCTTGATGCCCCGGAGGGGGAAAGTCTTGATGGGGCCGTCGGCGGAGGCCTTGCGGCCATTCACCGTGACCTCCCGGAAGAACCGCTCCACCCGCAGGTTGTGCATGGAATTGTCGGTGTAGTAGGGCGGCGCGTGGCACGCGACGCACTGCCCTTTCCCGAAGAAGACCCCCTGGCCGCGCAGCTCGCTGGCGCTGGCCTTCCCGAGATCCAGCCGCCCGAACACGTTCAGCTTGGGGGCCGGCGGAAAGTCCAGCAGCGCCTGGAACTCCGCCATGGCGTGCACCTGGCTGCCCCGCTCCAGGACATTGACGCCCTTGCGCGCCGCGTCCGCGAGGATGCCGTCGAAGTAGGCGGCGCGCTGCTCGAACTCGGTGAAGTCCTCCACGGTCTTGAGGGCCCGCTGGGAGCCGAAGAGCCGCTGCACGTTGACGCCCCGCAGGGTGGGCGTATCGATGCGGTGGCGATGCTCGTTGGGGCGGATGTCGCCCACGGTGTGGGTGGCGGCGTTGGTGTGGCCGTTGGCGTGGCAGTCGAAGCAGGCGACGCCGGGGTGGGCCTTCAGGCTGCGGCGGTCCTCGGTGCCGTTGAACTGCTGCTGGGGGAAGGGCGTCACCAGCAGGCGCAGGCCTTCGAGCTGCTTGGGATTGAGGATGTCCTTGAAGGTGTCCTCGTAGGTGTCGAGGGTCACCAGCCGCCCCCGGGACACGTCCCCCAGGTCCGGCCGGGTGGTGAGGAAGATGGGCGGGGGGAACTCCGGAAGGAGGTGGTCCGGCAGGTCGAAGTCCAGGTCGAAGCGGGTGAGGTCCCGGCCGGTCTGCCGCGTGGTCTCCGCGATGAGATTCTTCGGGAAGACCATGCCGCCGTTCTCATGGTGGGGATGGGGCAGGGGCAGGAAGCCCGCGGGCCAGAGCGACCGCGCCCGGACCTCCTCCGGCGTCAGCGCGGCCAGCCGCGCCCAGCTCAGGCCTTCCGGCAGCCGCGCCCGCACGCCCTCCTGCACGGCCTTGCCCTTCGCCATGGCGGTGCCGGCGGCGGGCCGGTCGGCCAGGTCGTAGCGGGCGGCGAGCAGGTCCTGCTGGCGTTTCGCGAAGGCTGCCTTCTCCGCCTGCAGGCGGCGCACCTGCGCCGGGAAGGGCTCGTCCCGCGGCGGGGCCGCCGTTCCCCCGGTGCTGAGCAAAAGGAGGGCGAAGAGGGCGGCGGGGAGCCCGCCGATCCGGGGCCTGGCCTGCATGGCGCTCCTTCCGCGGGGATCGGGTTCCGGGCATCTGCGGCCCAAGGAAGGGCCCCACGCCGGACTTCAGCGGCTGCCGAAGAGGATCCTGCTTCAAGGAATGTAGGCTTATTACCGCCGCCGGGCCCACCTTTGTGCGCCCGGTGGCGGTCAGTGTCGGGGTCCGAGCTCAGGGTTCCGCCGGGGTGTCCTGGGGGTAGTCGGGAAAGCAGACGGGGATGCAGTCCGGGCAGAAGCCGTGGGAGAACTGGGCCTCCGAGCGCTCCGCGATGAAGGTCTCGATGGCGTGCCAGGCCCCCTGCCCGTCCCGGATCCGCTTGCACTGGGCGCAGGTGGGCAGGATCCCCCGCAGGGTGCTGATCTCGAGCTGGGCGCGGCGGAGGTCCATGTGGACATGCACCCGGGCCAGCAGTTCGGGGATGCGGAAGGGCTTCGTGACATAGTCCACGGCCCCGGCGTCGAAGCCGGCCAGGATCTCGTCGGACTGGGCCTGGCCGGTGAGGAAGATGACGGGGATGCCGACGGTGGCCGGATCGCCCTTGAGCCGGCGGCACGCTTCGATTCCGCCCAGCCCCGGCATGAGCACGTCCAGCAGGATCAGGTCGGGCCACTCCCGGGCGGCGAGGTCGAGGGCCTCGGCCCCGGTGCCCGCCCGCAGCACCGCGTAGCCGTCCCGCTCCAGGACCCGGGCGAGCAGCTCGAGGTCCCGCGCCGAATCGTCCACCACCAGGATCCGGGGGGCTTGCATCGTGTCCATGAGCCCCGCTTTCGTCCCGGCGGACTGCCGGCCCTTCTGCAGCATAGGCCCAATCTCCGCCCGGGGGCCCGCGGCCCAGGGCTGGCATGCCGCGATCAGGCTCCCGGGCCCTCGGGCGGCTTTTCCGCGGCGGCCTCCTCGGCGGCCCGCTGGGCCTCATCGGCGACCGCGGCCCGTTTCGCCTCGAGCATGTGGATCTCCGGCTGGCCGGGCGGGGTCCCGCCATGGGCGAGGGCCGCGGCGGCGGGCACCGGCTGCGCCTTGTGGGAGCCGAAGGTCACCGAGTAGGCCCAGGTGAATTCGGCGCCCATGAGGAAGACCTGGGCGGAGTAGTACACCCACACCAGGAGCACCACCAGGGAGCCGGCGGCGCCGAAGCCGGTGGTCACGCCGCTCCGGCCGATGTAGACGCCGATGAAGTACTTCCCGGCGGTGAAGAGCAGGGCGGTCGCGCCGGCGCCGATCCACACGTCCGACCAGTCCACCTGGGCCCGGGGCATGATCTTGTAGATCAGCGCGAACAGCGTCGCCGTGAAGGCAAAGCTGAACAGCGCGTTGACCAGGGCCGCCAGGGCCTGCCAGTCCGCGAAGAGCGGCCCCCAGAGCCGGCCCAGGGCGGCCAGCCCGGCGCTCACCACCAGGGAGACCATGAGCAGGAAGCCCAGGCCCATGATCAGGCCGAAGGAAAGCACCCGCGCGCGGAGCAGGCTCCAGAGCCCGGGCTTGTGCCGCTTCGGCGCCCGCCAGATGCGGTCGAGGGCGTCCTGCAGCTCGCCGAAGACCGAGGTCGCGCCCACGATGAGGAGGACGACGCCCACCAGGGTGGCCGCGACGCTTTCGGCGGGCCGGCTGACGCTTTCCAGCAGGTTCTGCACCGCCAGGGCGCCCCGCGGGCCCATCAGCCCCTGCAGCTGGCCGACGATCTCCCCCCGGGCCGCCTCGACGCCGAAGAGGAGGCCGGCCAGGGCGATCACGATCAGCAGCAGGGGCGCGATGGAGAAGAGGGTGTAGTAGGCGAGCGCGGCGCCCATGCTCTGGGCGTAGTCGTCCACCCAGGAGGCCGTCGCGGCCTTCACCAGGATCCAGAAATTCTTGAAGGTCACGGGAGCCCTCGATTCCACCGGGCCGGCTGCGGCGCTCAGGCATGATGACCCCCTTGGGCCCGGCCGGCGGTCCCCTCCGGTCCATCGAAATGACGCGGCGCGCCGGTCATTCCGATGCGGGCCCCGGGCGCCCGCGGCGGTGCTCCACCCGCAAGTGGCTCAGCTCGGCGGTTTAACGAATGGCCCGGAACCTGCTCTGGACCAGGGGGTCGCGTGGACCGGCGATCGCGTGTGCGGCAGCGTCCCCAGCCACCCTCACCTGCCCAAGGAGTAGCCATGATGAACAAGCACCTGTTAGTCCACGGATCCCTCGCGGTCCTGTTGGTGGGCGGCTTCACCGCCTGCGAACCCAAGGTCAGCGAGGCCGTCGTCCAGGCCCAGGTCGCGGCCCAGCTGCAGGCCAAGGCCGCCGACGACCGGGTCGCGGCCCTGGAGCAGCAGGTGACGGACATGAAGGCCGGCAAGCACAAGGCCACCGGCGACCAGGAGACCATCAACCAGATGTCTGCCTCCCACCTCCGCGCCCTGGACCGCCAGCTGGCGGACGCCCGGCAGCGCGCTGCGGACCGCCGCACCGAGGCCGCGGCCCTGGCCGCCACGCCGGTCGCCCAGCTGCCGAAGATCACCACGGTGGAAGTCCCCGCCGGCACCCGCCTCACGGTCCGCATGGGCGCCGACCTGGCCACGGACAAGGACCAGCCCGGGGATCCCTGGTCCGGCACCCTCGCCGAGGACGTGCTGGTGGGGGGCACCGTGGCCTGGGCCGCGGGCACCACCGTCAGCGGCGTCGTCGAGCAGAGCACCCCCGCCGGCCGGCTCGCCAGCGGCAAGGGCGGCCTGGCGATCCGCCTCACCACCGTGGGCCGCAACGGCGTGGACGCCGGCACCTTCATGGTGGTGGGCGACCGGATGGGCAAGCGGGACGCCAAGTTCATCGGCGGCGCCGCGGCCCTCGGCGCCCTGGTGGGCGTGCTCACCGACAAGAACCACCAGGGCGACCATGCCCTGGGCGGCGCCGCGGCCGGGGCCGTGGCCGGCACCGCTCTCGCGGCCGCCACCGCCGACACCGTGATCCGCATCCCCGCCTCCCTGCCCGTCACCTTCTCCCTCACCGCCGCGGAGCAGGTCACGGTCCGCTAGCCCGGATCCGCTGCGCCTTCCCGGGTGGGCCCCGGGGCCTTCAGCGCCTCAGCCTTCCGCCCCCGCCGGCCGGTAGGTCGCGATCACCACGCCGGTGGCGGTGGTCGTCGTGTCCACCAGGCGGAGGGCGGCGGGGGGACCAACGTCGGGGAAGAGGCGGCGGCCGGAGCCGAGGACCAGGGGGTGGAGGGAAAGCCGGTACTCGTCGATGAGGCCGGCGGCCATGAGGGCGCGCACGAGGCTGCCGCTGCCGAGGACCACGAGGTCCGGGCCCGTCAGGGCCTTGAGGGCGGCCACGGTGTCGGCGGCCTCTCCGCGGAGCAGGGTGGAGTTGTTCCAGGGCAGCGGCTCCGCCAGGGTCCGGGAGGCGACGTACTTCCGGGACTGGTTGAGCAGGTCGGTGAAGGGGTTGCCGATCCGGGCCGGCCAGACGGCGAAGAAGTCCTCATAGGTGCGCCGCCCGAAGAGCAGGGCCGGCCCTTCGGCGGCGCCGGCCGCGGGCCCGGCCATCGCCGGATCGAAGTAGGGCCGCGCCCATCCGCCGTGGGCGAAGCCGTCCCGGGTGTCCTCGTCGGGGCGGCCGGGGGCCTGCATCACCCCATCGAGGCTGAGGCTCAGGTTGACGATGACGCGGGGCATGGCGGCTCCTTCAGGAAGTCTGGACCGTGGAGGAGGGGCTGGTCGGGGGGAGGTCCGGCCGGGCCAGACCGCCCGGAGGCCGGGGCGGAGGTCAGGGCCCCGTGGAGAGGTGGGCGGAGGTGGAGACGGAACGGGCGAACTGGCTGACCTCGAAGCAGAGGTAGATGTTGTACTGGTGGCCCGGATCGGGATCCGGCGCGAAGCGGTGCAGCCGGGCGTAGTCGATGGCGGGCTGGCGCAGCACGGTGGGGCCGTAGAGGGGGAGGACCCGGTCGATGGAGCCGTCCTCCTTCAGCAGGACCTGGCAGACGACCCTCCCCGCCGCCGGCACCGGGAGGTCCGAGGGCCGGAAGGTGATGGGCACCGAGGGCGTGAGGAGCCGGGCGGCGTGGAGGCCGGCCCTCAGGTCCGGGTTCTTGCCGGCCTCCGCGAGGCCGATCAGGCGGAGGATCTCGCTCCGCTCCAGCCTCGGGCTCACCCGGGGCTGCTCCGCGGGCAGGGCCCAGAGGGTGAGGCCGAGGAACG
>JBGAST010000013.1:85152-85412 GCA_044229575.1 Holophagaceae bacterium
GTGGATCTCCCCCCGCCCCCGCCCGGGGCCCCCCGGGGGCGGCGCCGGGGGCGGGGCCATGTGGTGCTGCCCGCGCCACGCCGGTGCAGGGTTCATGGGGGGGCTCCGGAGCGGATTCGGGGAAACTGGGATAGGGGCCAGGGGGACAAGGTACCGGGATCCGCCGCCGGCGTGGGATCCGGGGGGCAGCTCCGATCAGGCGGGGAGGCGATGGATGCGTTGGACCGGGCCGAACGGGAAGGCTGGGGGCCCGCGTGGCT
>JBGAST010000014.1:0-81000 GCA_044229575.1 Holophagaceae bacterium
ATCGCCACGTTTCTGAACCTCAAGCGGGACCTCTTCCCGGATCTCACCCTGCCGTCCCTGAGCCTGCTCATCCAGAGTCCTGGCCGCGCCGCTTCCGAACTGGAACTCACGGTGGCCCAGCCGGTGGAGCAGGCAGTGGGCGGCCTTCCCGGAGTCAAGCGCGTGGTCACCACCGTGCAGGCGGAGGTCGTCCAGGTGGTGGTGGCGTTTGAAAGTGACACGGACCCCTGGCGTGCCCGTCAGCTCGTGGCCGAGCGCCTGTCGGGGATCATCGGCGGCTTTCCCGAGGGCACCCGCGCGCCCCTGATGTCCAGCGCCGCGGGACGCCTGCAGGAGATCCAGGAGATCGTCCTGGAAGGCCCCTCCATTGATCCCATGCGGCTGCGGGACCTCACGGAAAAGGTTCTTGTCCCGAGGCTCCAGGCCGTGCCTGGCGTGGCCCGCGTGGAACGGCTTGGCGGCGAGGAACGCCAACTCCAGGTCACCCTCGACCCCGAGCGGATGCGCCTCCAGGGCGTGAGCCTGGACCAGGTCGCCGACGCCATGAAGGGCAGCGCCCAGGACACGGCCGCCGGCGTCATGGAGATCCAGGACAAGGGCTGGTTCATGACCGTGGGTAGCCTGGCGGCCACGTCGGAGGAAATCCGCCACCTCCCCTTGAAAACAAACCGCGGCATGGTGCAGCTCGGCGACGTGGCAGATGTCCGCGAAGGGCCTGCCTTCCGCCGCGGCCTGGCCCGGCACCAGGGCCACGAGGACGTGAGCCTGCGTGTCGTGAAGCAGCCCACCGCGGATGTGCTCAGCACGTCCATCGCGGTCCGGAAGGCCCTGGAGGAGCTGCGCAAGGGCCTGCCCGAAGGCATGTCCCTCACCCTCATGTATGACCAGGGCACCCTGGTGACTCACGCCCTCAGCGGCGTCACCCTCGCGCTTTTCTTGGGTGGATTCTTTGTGGCGCTGGTGCTGATTGTTCTACTCGGAAATCTCCGGGGAGCCCTGCTCGTCATCGTGGTGCTGCCGTTGGCCACCTTCGGCGCGGCCATTCCCCTCATGGCCTCGGGGATGGGCCTCAACGCCATGACGCTGGGCGGCCTGGCGATCTCGGTGGGACTCCTGGTGGATGCCGCCGTCATCATGGTAGAGAACCTCGCCCACCGGCTGCATGAGCATCAGGAGCACATCGAACCACGCCGGGTGGCCCTGACCCGGGCTGCTGCCGAGGTGGGCGTTCCCATCCTCACGGCGGTGCTGGTGATCCTGGCCGTCTTCATTCCGCTGCTGGCCATCGGCGGACTGGCGGGTCGCCTCTACGCGCCTTTGGCCGTGGCAGTGGCCTCGGCCATGACCCTCAGCCTTATCCTCAGCTTCACCCTCGTGCCCGCTCTGGTCGAACGTTTCCTCCCGCCCGGCTCGTCGCTGGAGGAGCCGCGTTTCGTCGTGGCCATCAAGCGGTTTTACCAGCCGCGCCTGGAATGGGCCATGCGCCACGGGGCCACAGTGCAGGTGATCGCCCTGGCCATCACCATCCCGAGCATCGTGCTGGCTTTCAGCCTGGGCAGCAACTTCCTGCCCAAGCTGGACGAGGGCGCCTTGATGCTCAACTCCCGCCTGCCCGCAGAGACCAGCCTGGCCTCCGTGGACGAGGCGAACATCCAGTTGGAGGAAAAGCTCGCGAAGGTATCCGGCGTGGCCTCGGTCTACCGCCGGACAGGGCGCGCGGAGCTGACGGAAGACCCCATGCCCCACACCATCAGCGATGTGCTGGTGGTGCTGGATGGCAAGCGGACTGCGAAGGCCGTGGAACATGACGTCGCCGAAGCCATCGAGGATCTCCCCTATCCCATCGAGCTGACCACCCCCATGCAGATGCGGATTTCGGAAGGCATCGGGGGCACCCCCGCAGATCTCCAGGTAAAACTCTTCCACCCGGACCTGGAGGCCCTCCAAGCCAAGCTCCCGGAAATCCAGGAGCGCCTCAGCAAGGTCGAAGGCGTGGCCTCCGTGAGCCCCGATGGCGGCGGCCCGCTGCCCAAGTGGCGCATCATCCCCGATGAGGATGCCCTGCGTCGCCTCAATGTGCCTAGGCCCCTGGTGGCCCAGACCCTAAAAGCCAGCCTCCAGGGCCTGGAAACGGAAACCCGCTTCGACGGCCCCCAGCGCATCGAGCGGATCCTCCGCTTTCCCAACGATGGCCGCGTGAGCCCTGAAAAGCTCAAGAGGCTGCCCATCGTTTTGGAGGATGGACGCATCGTGGAGCTGGGTCAGGTCACCCGTTTCGACGAGACCACCACGCCGAGCCTCATCCGCCGGGAAGCCGCCCAGCGCCGCCTCGCCGTGAACATCCGCACCAAGGGCGACCTGGGGGGCACCGCCACCCGCGTCGAACAGGCCATGGCGGCCATGGAACTGCCCAAGGGCACCGTTGTGAAGATCGGTGGCCAGATCGAGGAGGCCCGAGAAACGCAGCGGCGACTGAGGGTGGCCATCGCCGTGGCCCTAGCCTTGGTGGTGGGACTCCTCTACCTGGCTCTGGGGCGGTGGCGGGAGGTCCTGGCGGTCGTCGCCACGCTGCCCAACGCCTTCGCGGGCGGCCTGATCGCCCTATGGCTGGCGGGCGAGACCTGGAACATCAGTTCCATCGTCGGCGTGATCGGTCTCTTCGGCGTGGCGGTGCAAAACAGTCTGGTACTCATCATCCAGGCCAAGAACTTGATGGCCGAAGGCATGCCTTTCGCTGAGGCCATCCGGGAAGCCTCCATCGGCCGCGTGCGGCCCAAGCTCATGACAGCAGGCGCTGCCATTCTCGGTCTCATGCCCATGCTATTCGGCATCGGGGGCAGCGAACTGGAAAGGCCTCTCGCCATCGTCATGGTGGGCGGCCTCATCACGTCCACCCTCTTCACACTCTTGGCCCTTCCGAGCTTCTACGCCTGGGTGGGCAAGCCTTCCGAATCCAACCCCACACCCTGAGGGAACAACCATGCGATTTCAAATCCTGATGACTTGGCTGCTTCTGACGCCCGCCCTTCTCCATGCCGATGGCCTTTCAGATGTGAAGACTACCCTTCGCAATCTACAGGGCCACGAAGCAGTGCAGGTTCGGCTTGAATACCGGCTCTGGCGCCAGGCCGGTTCCGACGGCAAGATGACGAGCCCCAGCGAGGGCCAAATCGGGGCTCGTCTCGCGGAGGATCCCGCGACACTGCGCGTCGAATGGGATACCACCCTGGTCCAGCGCGTAGAAGAGGAAGCAAGGCAGCACGATGTGGACGCCAAGTCCACCACGCCCTTGAGGGAATCACTCAAGGACTTGGATGTGGGCCGCCTTCACCACCTTTTGAATCAGGGGCCGGTGCTCATGAACCTCATCGCCGAGAGCAAGTTCGTTCGGGAGTCCCAGGAACCCCTCGAAGGGAAAGCTTCGCGGCTGTTGGTCTTCGCCTTCGAGCCCCGTGTACCCAGCTATCGACTACGCCGCCTGTCCAAACGCGAAGGGGAATTGAAGGTCTGGATCGACGGGGAAGGCATCCCGCTCCGAATGGAATCCACCATCCGCTATCAGGGGAAAATGAGCCGCTTCTTCGGGGCCTTCTCGGTCAAGACGGTCGCCACCACGGTGTTCAACCGGCATGAGAACCGCCTGATGGTAGGCTCCCGCAGCCTCGAGGACGAGGCCTGGGATTCGGGGGATGTCACGCGCACCAAGTCCGTCGTGTCTCTGAAGCCGTGATCGCCATGACCCCCGAACGCAGGTCCCGAGCCTTCAAGATCCACGGCATGGACTGCGCCGAGGAGATTGCCGTCCTCAAGCGGGAAGTCGGGCCCCTGGTGGGAGGCGAGAACAACCTGGCCTTCGACCTCTTGAACGCCAAGATGGTCGTCTCGGAGGGGGCTTCGGCTGCCCCCGAGGCCATCCTCAGCGCCGTCGCGGGCACGGGCATGAGCGCCGAGCCATGGCAGGAGAGCACGGGATCAGAGCCGAAGAAATCCGGGCGCCAAAAGCTCCAGTTGGCGCTCACGATCCTCAGCGGTGGGCTGACCGCGCTGGCTTTCGGCCTGCATGTCGGGTCCTCGGGAGGATTGCACGCGGCCCTTGGCGCCGAAGGCGTCGGCCGCGTCAATGCAGTCCCCTGGTTCTCCAAGGGTGCCTACCTGGGCGCTATGCTCGCGGCCTGCTGGTTCATCGCGCCGAAGGCCTGGCTTTCGGCCCGTCGCCTGCGCCCGGACATGAACCTGCTCATGGTGGTGGCGATTCTGGGCGCCATCAGCATCGGGGAGTGGCTCGAGGCTTCCACGGTGGCATTTCTCTTTGCCGTCTCGAATGCGCTGGAGGGCTGGAGCCTCAGCCGTGCCCGTCGAGCCGTGGAAGCCCTCATGGACCTGACGCCCACCCTCGTACAGATTGTGAAGGATGGAGGGACCGCGTCCGTCCGGCCTGAGGAGGTTCCCGTCGGCGCCCTCTTCCAGGTGAAGCCCGGGGAGCGTGTGCCCCTCGATGGCCTGATCCTTCAGGGCACCAGCGCCCTCAACCAGGCCCCCATCACCGGGGAGAGCATGCCGGTCCCTAAGAGCCCCGGCGAGGAGGTTTTCGCTGGGAGCATCAACGGCGATGGCGCCCTTGTGGTCGAGTGCTCCAAGCCCGCCAGTGACACGCTCCTCGCCCGGATCATCCGCATGATCGGCGAGGCCCAGAGCAAGCGGGCCCCCTCCGAGCAGTGGGTGGACCGTTTCGCGCAGGTCTACACGCCCGTGGTGATGGTCCTGGCCATCCTGGTGGCCTTGGTGCCCCCTCTTCTCGTGGGCGGCACATGGACCGATTGGTTCTACCGGGCCCTGGTGCTGTTGGTAATCGCGTGTCCCTGCGCCCTCGTGATCTCCACGCCCGTGAGCATCGTGGCGGGCCTGGCTTCCGCCGCCCGGCATGGCGTCCTGGTGAAGGGCGGCATTCACCTGGAGGCACCGGCTCGCCTACGCGCTATCGCGTTCGACAAGACCGGCACCCTCACGGAAGGGCGTCCCAAGGTCCTGGAGGTGATCCCCTTCGGCTTCCATTCGGAAAAAGTACTGCTGCGCGTGGCCGCGGCATTGGAGTCCCAGAGCAGCCATCCCCTCGCGGTGGCCATCGTGGAGTACGTCCGTTCACAGGGACGCGATTTCACGGCCGCTCAGGATTTCCAAGCCCTCCAGGGGCGAGGGGCGCAGGGCACCCTCGAGGGTCGGACCTACTGGTTGGGCTCCCATCGCCACCTGGAAGAACGTGGCCTGGAAACGCCCGAAGTGCACGCCCTCCTGGTGGCCCAGGAATCCAAGGGACATACGCTCGTGGCCATCGGAACGGATGGTGAGCTGATGGGCTTCATCGCCCTTGCGGACGCGCTCCGCCCCGATACTCGGGAAGCTCTTCGGCAACTCCGGCTGGCTGGCGTGGAGCACCTCGTGATGCTCACCGGCGACAACCGCGGCACCGCCGAGTCCGTGGCCACTCAGGCAGGGATCCCGGAGCTCCGGGCCGACTTGCTGCCCGAAGACAAGGTCACCGCCGTGGAAGCCCTCGTGGCCGAGCACGGCAATGTGGCCATGGTGGGGGATGGCGTCAATGACGCGCCCGCCATGGCCCGCGCCACCCTGGGCATCGCCATGGGGGCCATGGGCAGCGATGCCGCCATCGAGACCGCCGACATTGCCCTGATGAACGACGACCTCACGCGTCTCCCCTGGCTGATCCATCACTCCCGGCGAACCCTCAAGGTGATCCGCCAGAACATCACCTTCGCCCTGGCCGTGAAGGCGGGCTTCGTGATCCTCACGCTGATCGGGCACGCATCACTGTGGTCTGCCATCGCGGCGGACATGGGGGCGTCGCTGCTGGTGATCTTCAACGGGTTGCGACTCCTGGAAAACCACACGGACTCCAACTCCTAGGGCCGCAACCCCCTAAGGCTGCCGTCAAGTTGCGCCAGGCGGACCATCTCCGAGTACACAAATGGAGAGTACTCCTCCAAAAACTCAGCGGTCACCTTTCGCGAGATGAAATCGTGCCAACAGTTCTTTCGCAGCCGTTGGCAATCAGAGCTATTCAGTCTCAACCGATTGATCGTATCGACAGCCTTGGCCCTTAGCTCAAGAGCGCACCCCTGCGCGGGCACGACCAGTAGATCGAGGGTGAGCGCGAAGGTCCCCGGTGGAAGCGTGAAAGGATCTAGGACATCTTCATGAGTCCACTTTCGTCCATTGAGCGTCGAACACACATACCGATAGTTCGCCCAATCATAGGCGCCCTCGACGTACTTGCTTTTGGGTTTGAAGTGCTCTACGGAATCGGCTCCAACCAACTCCGGGATATAGACCGCGGCGAACGCGCAAATCCCGCGATAGGCATTCCGAAGGTCCCCTAAGCAATTGCGCCAAAACGGGGAAAGCTCGACCCCAGGTCCCGGAGGCCCCGTAAGCGGCAATCCTTGCGCGGCAAGCCAATACGTCCCGGGCTGTCGGACATTGGCATCAAATATTGGCGGCTCGGGCTGGGGGACGACCGGGATCACGAGTCACATCAATTCGGGATGTGAAACTGCTCAAGGTGATACTTCCACACTGGCCAGAAGGGGTCCGCTTCGGATAGCGTCGATGCCAGCGCGCCTTGAAGCCTCGTCACTTCGGCCAAGTCTCGCTGCGGATCATCGAGCCAGGCCTTGGCGTTCTGAACCGCTTCTTCGGCCTGGATCGGCAGGGTTGAAGGCAACCGGAACATTTCGGACAAGAACCACGCGTCGACATCTCCACGTTTTAAGAACGGCACGGGGTGCACGACCGCGGCACTCTGCTGCGGCTCGATCGTGAAGAGCTGGTCCTTCGAGGAATCGAAGATCTGTTCTATCGACGCCAGCAGAAGGGGTGCGTGGGTCACTCCAATGAGTTGAACCTTGGCCCGGTTCGAAAGGTCCCTGATCGCCTCCATCAGGGCTGGCAGGATGCTGCGCTGCCACTTGGGATGGAGGTGCGCTTCCAACTCGTCGAACAGCAGGACGATGCGCTGAGTCGGCGGCCATCCGCGAAGGACCGCTGCCGCCTGGTGTCCATTCCAGGTCCAGACCAGGAGATACGCCAACGCGCACATTCGCTGGATGGCCTCTGAAGCTAGGATGATAGGGATATCGCCGAAAGCCGTTCTGAGGGTCGGGTGGAGCTGGTCGTCGTCCGGGTGAAGCCTGATAGGCGTGCCGGGTTCAAAAGGATCGCCGCCGTCGGGGGCCAATGTGGCGAGAACTTTTTTCAGGACCGTGAAGGCAGGACGTTGCTCGTTCTGCCAGGAGACCCAGTCCCGAATCAGCCCGTTGCATAGCCACTTGCTCTTGTCGTCCGATTCAATGCCCCGCCAAACCTCGTCCTGAGAAAACGAATAGGTTCGGGGTGATTCCCCGACTCCATCGTCCTCGACCGGCCTCCGATAATAGTTTCTCGCGGGGTCCCACACTGAGAAGCCACCGTTCGATTGTGCGTAGATCAGCAGTGCGGTCCTCGGAGGTCTTCCAATGGCGAGCCTCTTCCATGATTGCGATTCCGCTTCAAACCTGTGGCCCTGATCGACCCAACCCGCACCTTCGGAACTCACGCTCGATGTAACGTTAGCCTGCAAGTCCACGGACCAAAGGGAATGCTTGCCCGGCCAGTTGTTCGAAAGCTGCCAGAACGCCAGGTCCAGCAGAAGTGATTTCCCGAGGCCGTTGTCGCCAGTAAAAATATTCAACCTCTCGGCAAACTCCACACAGAGAGGACTGAAGGGCGGAACTCCCGTGGCCGAAAGTTTCCGGATGCTCATCTCCTACTCCTATCTCACACAGCTTCGGAGGTGGTTCATCATGCGTTCACCCTGCTTCTAGTCCACTTGGTATTTTCCATCTTCAACCACTTCCCCTGTTGCACACAAGGCATTGCTCGGACCGCTGGCACGACGCTGGTCGATCTGTTCCATCGACGGTTAAGCAGTCCTCGCGAAATGACGAGCTGTGGGCCTCCCAGGCGGTCAGATCCCCAATGTCGAAGGACTTCATGAGCGCGGCACTGCCCAGGGCGATTTCCCACCCCTCCACCTAGCCGCGGATGCCTTGGCCCATGAGGGATTCGAACCTGGTCACGGCCTGTAGTGACACGCCCCGATCTCGCGCCCCGGAGCCGATGGCCGCCTCCAGGGGATGCTCGCTCCCCTGCGCCGGCTAGCCGCCAGGCGGAGGACACCCAGTTCCTCCCCCTCCTCAGCCACCCGTCCGGCCTTCCCCTTCGGGCTTTGCTGGAGACCCCTGGGATTGGCCCTCTGCAGGATGTCCTACGCTGCGTCCCTGGATTCCACCCGTGGAAGGAGGAAGGCCAGAAAGCGCTGGTGGTGCTCGAGGAGTTCCATCTCCCCAGGCTAGCGGAGGGCCGAGAAAAGAGCGAAGGACCTCCCCGGGTCCCTTGGCGGGACCGGGATCGCCCTACGGTCTCAATCCCCGGTAGAGCGAATGGGTCCCGAACAGGGTGGCGTCGCTGCGGGTTTCCCCCACGTCGATGAAGCCGGCTTCCTCCATCAACGTCGGCAGGATCCCGTTGACGCTATCCCGCGTAGTCTCGAATCCATCGAGGAATTGGACCTGCAAGAAAGCCAGGCGCTGGAGGGTTCCCTTAGGCCGGCCCCAGTCAGCGAGGTGAATTTCTCCGCCGGGCTTCAGGAGACGGAGGGCCTCCGTCAGGGCGCGCCGCTTGTCCTCCAATCGAAGATGGTGGAAGACCAGGCTTGAAAGGACCCGGTCAAAAGTCCCCGATTCGAAGGGAGCGTCTTGCACGAAGCCCCGTTGGAAATGGACTTCGAGGTCCGCAGCCTTAGCCTTCGCGCGGGCTATGGAGAGGGCTGCCTCGTCCGCGTCAAGCCCGCAAATGTCCACATCAGGATGCGTCTGTTTGATCAGCACACTCAGGGTGGCAGTGCCACAGCCGAGATCAAGAACCCTCATGCCTGGCTCCAGGGCCGCCTGGGCGATGAGGCGACGTTTCAGGGCCACTTCCCTCATCGTGCGGGCCAGAAGCTCGTCGTAGAACCGTGTGAGGGCGTGGAACCGGAGGGCAGGGATGAAAGTCGGGCGGCTCACGAGGCCTTCCTGCGATAGATCAGCGTATAGGTCAGGGGGCTCGGCAATTGGGGACTCTCGACGGTGACATGCAGCCGAAGCTGCAGGCTGTCTGGATCGACTTGGTAACGGTTGGTCTTTGACCCATCGGGCGCCTCAAATCGCTGGACCAGTTCTGATCCCGTGAGAGTGGTGCTGACCAAGAATTGTTCCCCGTCCTCCCGGATCCAGGTGATCGCCTGGCCTCCGGCAGGTGTCCGGATGGGTGCTCGGGTATCGAAGCGGATCTCGTGGTTACCTGGCCCCAGAGAGAGTTGTAATTCCTGCGCAGGTCGATTGGTCTGCATCAGGCGGCGTCGGGCAAATGGACGGAGAAGAAAGTTCATGCGAGCCACCACGTGGTCCACGGCCTTGGCAACCGATCCCCCCTGGCGTGGCTGGAGGATGAACTCACCATTCAGGCGTGGCTCAACCGCCTTCGGAAATCCGAGGAGCAGAACGACTGCGGGTAGTAAGGAGGTGATCAAGGTTCAGGCCTCGAAGGGGTAAGCAAGCTGGGAGAGGTAGGTCTTCGGGAAATCAGGTGCGTCGTCGATGCCTACGCCTTCCGCCGCCACGGCCCCGGGCTGGTGCAGGGCCGTCCCAAAGAGGTGGTCCCAAACAGCAAAAAAGCCGCCAAAGTTCACGCGGGATTCCTCGTAGGCCTTGCGATGATGCCAGCGGTGATTCTCGGCTACCGCGAAGACGAAGCGGAGCCACCCCGCGCGGTAAGCGATGTTGCCGTGCTGGAGCAGCAGGTGGATGTGGAAGACTGTCAGGAAACACGCCATCGCCTCGGCTGGCGCGCCAATGAGGCCGGCGATCGCCAAGCCAGGCGTTCCCTCGACCAGGAAGTGGAGGGGATGCCGGCGCTCGCCGTTCAGGGTGTAGAGCCGCTCGGCCCCGTGGTGGACCGCGTGGAGGCGCCACAACCAGGTCACGGAGTGGCTCAGGCGGTGCATCACGTAAATGCAGAAATCCACTACAACCCCTGCCAAAAGCGCTTGCAGTAGGAAGGGCCAGTCCCTAGGCCACAGGGATGGGGAAATAGCCATCCAAGGGCTTGCCCATCCATAAAGGGCCATTGCGCCCCCGCTCAGAACCAAGCCCGCGATGCCGTGAAGCACATCCGCTGACACATCGCCCCTGGACCGAAGCCACTCGCGGTGGAAGGGCCGTCGACGTTCTAGGACCAAGGCGCCGCTCAAGGCCAGCAGCAGTAGACCAACCGTCACCACCCCGAGGGGATAGCCACGGACATGGCCGGCCATGAAGAGTGCAGCACCTCCGAACACGATCGACGGGTAGATCAGGAATGGAACAAGGCGACGAAACATCGGACCTCCGAAATCCCAGGATGGATACCCCAAGACGCGCCGACTTGAACGAACCGGCTACTTGCGTGAAGGGCCTCACCCATTAGCTTCCCGCCCAATGGGAACCAGCTTTCGTCAAGGGCTCAGGGGATCCTGTGCGGGTGGCTCCGAACCACCACCCTTGCTGCGGCAGGACACTTCACCCGAGCCCTCGGCCCAGCCGAAATCGGGTTATGCCCTTTCAGGCCTCCGGAGGTCTTTCCTCGGAGAGGAGGCTGATCGAACGCGCCAAGTCGCTGGGAGCTACGCCAAACATGCGCCGAAAGGTCCGCGTGAGATGGGCCGAGTCGGCGAAACCAGCCCCATGGGCGGCCTCCGTGAGGTTTGCGCCCCGGGCCACGTGGGCTAGGGCCCCCTGGAGCCGGAGCCAGAGGGCGAAGGGGCGAAAGGGAAGACCCACTTGGGCAGAGAATAGGTGCCCCAGCCGGCTGGAGGACAGCCCATGGGCCCTCGCGGCTGCATCCAGAGTGCCGATCCCTCCGGTCTCCTTCAACCAGCGGATGACCTTTCTGACCCTTGGATCGAGCGATGTCGATCGGAGCTTGTCGGCGGCGGTAAGCCCTTGCAACGCGCTTTGAAAATCCTCCTCGGAGCCCACTCCTGGAAGCGATGTCCTCAATGCTTCGGCCTGCGTCTCCTCCAGGATGCGTGCGCTGGCGGTCGGCTCGGTCGCGAGGAGGCTGCGTCCGAGCGCGGATTCCGGTTCAAGGAAAAGCAAGGTCATGGGTTCCCCACCGCCTAGCAGGCAGTGGGGGACGTCAGGTGGTACGAGGACGGCAGTGCCCCTGTAGAGATGGCCATCCGAGGTCCGGAGGTCGACGGGGTGTGACCGCCCTACTGAGATCTGGATGGCATGATGGGCATGGTATTCCGTGTCCCCCGCGAGCCCTACATACAGCGCCCACCCGTGCCCCAAGCGAAGTCGGCCCGGCCAAGGGGGCTTCCTAGTCATGGGGACACGACTCGAGCGAGCTTGTGGAGCACCGCGTGGTTCTGGCCGAACCGGCACAGCGCTTCGCAGTCGCGCTCCAGATCGGAGAAGGCGATCAGGGCCGGTTTATGCAGCAGCCCCCGGAAAGCGGGCCGGGCGAGCTGGGCCCGCACCTCACCGTCTCTCGCATCGGGAGCAACGAGGTAGAGCGAGGGCCCGTCGTACTTGAAGGAGAGGTTCAGGTCGAGCAGGCGGAGGATGCCCGAGTAGATGGAGGTGCTCTTCTCGACCTCGAAGGCGCAAATGATCCGCGTATCCTCTACCCAGATGACGTCGATCAGCTCCACGGTCGAGCGGACCTCAGCCTCGACGTGCTCCAGAGGCAGGCTGTCGAGGCATCCCTCCGAAAGCGTCCCGCCATGGCAGTTCGGCGCGGAACGGTCGTTGCGGGCCACCCAGACCTGGTATCCGAGGGCCCGGCCGATTTTAAGCAGGTGGGCCTGCATCCGGGCGTGCTCGGAAGTTTCCCGGGCCTCCTGGAGGATCTCCTGGTGGCGTTTGGAGGCCGTCTTCTGGAGCTTCTGGGCCTCGAAAGAGAGGGCCTTCACCACATTGCCCTCAACGACCAGCTTGCCGACACCGATGTCGAAGAGCATCCCGGCCAAGGCCCCAAGATCCCGGGAGAGCCCCGCGTCCGCATTCAAGGCTAGGATCCCCTCCCGCATCCGGAAGTAGTCCTCCCAGGAACCCAACCGCAGCTTGGCTCCCATGAGCGCGTTGTACCCGCGCAGGATGGCCGTGTTGAAGGGCGGCAGAAGGGTGGGATGCAGGAAGTAGAGGATGTTCGCGACGGCGGGTCCCAGGCCCTTGATGTCGTTGCGCTGGAGGCGCCCAATGGCGCCGATCAAGTCGTGTTCGGACTTGCCTTTGAGCGCCTCATCCAGGACCCGTCCGAAGGCGAGCTGGTTCTCCTTGTGTTCGTAGATGTCGGGAATCCGGAGCTTGGGTTTCCAGTAGAAGGCGTGGGCCGCCCCCTCGAAAACCTGCTTCTGCTCGGTAATCGCGGTCATGACGACTTCGAGGCTGGAGCCCCTGTAGTCGTTGGGGAAGCGCCCGCTCTGGATATCCGTGACGACTTCTATCACGCCTCGTCGGATAGTCCGGAAGGCTTTCAGCCGATCATCCGAAAGAAACCATGTGTGGTAGACGGACTCGCGATCGGTCCGATACCGATCGAGGGACGCCCCAAAGTCAGCGGGGGCGCTCACGGTTTCACCGCCTTGAGGGGCCGGCTGGACCAATGGAGGTGCCGGATGACCCAGGATCCTTTGACGGAGGCAAGGACCAGTGTCTCGGTCGCCTGGCCCCGCGCCATCTTGCCGCTATTGAAGGCGGCCTCGTAGGTGAAGGCGCAGGTGACGTAGGCGAGGTCCCCAAGGACATGGGCTTGCAGGGTCATGCCCGAGGTCTTCCACGCGCTCAGCTCCTTCAGCTCCGGCCCGAGATGGTGACCCAGGTAGGCGTCCCGACCACGGTCTACCCCACCGGCCTCGAACACCAGCAGATCCGGATCAAACAACGGCCTCATGGTTTCGAGGTCCCGCTGCTCGAAGGCCCGGTGGTAGGCCTCTACGGTGGCGAGGACCCTGGCTTCACCAGGATTCCCCGGGGCTGGGGCCTGGAGGCCTGCCATCGCCAGAAGCAGAAATGGGAGTGGGCTCATCGGTCACCGCAAGGATCCCCCATCGTAGTTCGGGCCAGTGAGGGTTTCACGCAGAGGGTCAAGATCTCTAATCCTCTTCTAATTGAGCAAGGGCAGCGCCCGCGGAGTGCCCGCTCGATTCCCGTGGTGCATGGCGTGCCGAGGATCACATTCGGATGGAACGGAACCGTGGGAAAGCCCGTCAGCGCTCAAGGACCAGGAGACGCCATGCTTCAAGCATTTGCCGGAATCCCCTGTCAGCCCTAGATTTCCCAGGCGAGGTGGACCATGCGGCGATATGCCTGTCTGATGGTGGGATTCCTTCTGGTGGCGGGATGTGGTGGCGGCGGGTCCACCCACTCGTCCTCTCAGATGGCTCCAGTGAATGGCACATGGGCCACCACGAGCGCGACTCCGGCGACCGGCCCGGTCCCGCCAGGCTTTTCGTTCACGATGATGGAGGGGAGCGGCTCGATGATGAGCCTCTCCGGCATGAAGATGCTGAACACCACCGGGTGCTTCGGCGAGGATTCCCACATGGTCACCAATGCCGTCATGTCAGGGGGCATGATGGGGGGTGGGATGATGGGTCCGGGGACCCAAGTCGTGATGGATCTCTGGTCTGACCCGACCCACACCGGGAACCACCTCCACATGGTCATGACCATGGACGGTTCCATGAACGGGATGACGGGGAGCTATACCCTGGAAGGTGTTACGCCGGGGTGCATGAGCGGGTCAGGAACCATGTCCATGGGCCGCCGCTGACAAAGCCCCTTCGAGGTCTCCTTGATGTGAAGGTCACTCAGGAGGCGCAGAAATCCCGGTTTGAGGTCCCACGGTATGGATTCGGAGGGAAGCTGTGCGGCCGCGCACCTTCACCAGATCCAGTTCCCGGAACTCCAGGAAGTCCTGCCCGGCGACGGCCGAACGGGTCGCCTCCGAGACCAGGATGGGCACGCCGTACTCCTTCGTGAGGGCCTGGAGCCTGGAAGCTACGTTCACCGTATCTCCCATGACCGTGTATTCCATGCGCTCCAGGCAGCCCACATGGCCGGCCATGAGGGGGCCCGTGTGGATGCCGATACCGATGCGAATGGGCTCGTCCCCGAAATACCCCTCGGCATTCAGGGCCTCCAAGCGCGCGATCATGGCCAAGGCGGCCCGCACCGCGTGCGCCGCGTGATCCCGGCTTCGGATCGGTACGCCGAAAACGGCCATCACGGCATCGCCGATGTACTTGTCCAGCAGGCCACGTTCGGCAAAGACGATCGCGACCATTTCCCCAAAGAACCGGTTCAGGAGGTTGAAGACCTCGGAGGGTGGCATCCCTTCGCATCGGGACGTGAATCCGCGCACATCGGCGAAGAGAACGGTGGCTTCCGTCTCCTCACCTTCGAGGATGGCCCCCCGCGCCATGATCTCCTCCACCACGCTGGGGGAGACGAAGCGCGAGAACAGGTCCATGGCCCGGTCCCGCCGGCGCTGTTCCCGGTGAAGATGGTCCCTGAAGAAGCCCGTGGCCGCTCCAAACGCGACGAAGAAGGGGGCCTCGATCAGGTGCTCGGTGAAGGTGGCGTCCCAGCCCCCACCGTGGCGGTGCCCCGTGTGGAGGAGCATCACCGAGACCAGGCCAAGGGCCGCCGCCAGGCCGGATGCTGATCCCTGGAACAGGCCACCTGCCACCGCCGCGAAGGCCACGGGCACCAGGAACAGTCGCGCGGTGAGCGCGCTGAGGAGGGGCATTTCCCGGGTCAACGCGAGGGCGTGGATCACTGAGATGACCAGGACTCCTGCCATCCACATGGCAGCCGTGCGCCTCGCGGCTTCTCTAAAGTGTCCAGGTGCGTCCTGTGGTGGGAGATCGTTCATGGGCCGAACTCCTTTCTGGGCCGAGGGCACGCTGACCTCGGGAATCAAGTCCGCGACAGTCCCGAGGTGGGCCACGCCTGGGTCTCGTCCAACGTCATCAGGCCCTGGTGGTGGGCCACGGTGCAATTCCAACCGAACCGGGAGACGAGGTGATCCCTCAGGGTTTCGGAGTTTTCCCGCTCCCCATGGTTGATGAAGACGTGGCGCGGCGGACGGTTTAGGCCTTCCAGCCACTGGACCAGGTCCTGGCAATCCGCATGGGCTGACAGCCCAGCCAAAGGGACGACTTCGGCGCGGATCGGGACGTCCTCGCCGTGGATCCGCAGGGAACGCGCGCCTCTCAACAGGGCTTCGCCGCGGGTTCCGGGCGCCTGGTATCCCGCCAGGACGATGGCATTCCGTTCGTCGGGCCCGAAGGCCTTGACGTGATGGAGCATCCGCCCACCGCTCAGCATGCCGCACCCGGCGAAGATCACCATCGGGAAACGGTTTGCGCTCAAGGTCATGGACTGGTCGAGGCGCGAGACGTAGTGGGGGACCCGTCCCATGCTCACGCAAGCGCTGCGGGATAGGTGATGGTCCTCGGGATGGGCGCTGTAGAGATGTGTCATGTCCACGGCGATCGGGCTGTCCAGGAAGACCGGCACGCCCGGAACCTCACCGCGGTAGCGGAGCCGCGCCAGGAAGTGCAGCAGCATCTGGCTCCGACCGATGGCGGAGGCAGGCACCAGGACCACACCGCCCCGGCCGGCCACCCGTTGGAGAAGTTCGCCAAATTGGCGTTCAGGGTCCCCCGAGGGATGGGTCCAGGCGCCGCATGTGGATTCAAGGACCAGGACATCGGCCTCGCCAAGAGGTTCCGGAGGCCGCCAGATAGGATCCGAGAGGCGCCCCACGTCTCCGCTGAATACCAGCCGCGTGCGCGGAGTCTCGAGATGGAGGCAGGCCGACCCGAGGAGGTGCCCTGCGCGGGTGAACCGCAAGGTCAGTCCTGCCTGGATCTCGATGGTGTGCCCGAAGGGAACCGGGCGCAGAAGATCGATCGCGGCCAGAGCCTCCGCCTCACTGAACAAAGGCAAGGCCGGGCGATGCCGACTCTTCTCATGCTCGTTCAAGTACGCGGCGTCCTCGGCCATCAGGCGTGCACATTCTGTGAGGAGGACCTGGCAGAGATCCCGGGTCCCTGAGGTGCAGTACACCGGGCCGCGGAACCCCCGTCGGACGAGTACCGGCAGGTACCCGCTGTGATCGAGGTGGGCGTGGGTGAGGGCCACCGCAGTGAAGCTGGAGGGATCCACCTCGGGCTCCGCCCAGTTCCGCGACCGCAGGTCCTTGGAACCCACGAAAAGGCCGCAGTCGACCAGGAGACGAGATTCCCTGACCTGCAGAATGGTCTTTGAACCCGTGACCGTGCCGGCCCCTCCGAGAAACTGGATCTTCATGGCGTGCCTCCTAGCCGCACCGGCAGGTGTCGCAGCCGCACTTCGCGCAACGGGGTGGGTGCGGCCCCCCGAGGAGCGTGGCTAGGTTTACGGCTTCCAGACGGACCATCGACTGTTCCAGAGCCACCTGGGCGATCTCGAGGTCCTGCTCCGTTTCGGCCTCACTGAGCGCCTTCTCCGCCATCTGGCGCCTGGCGCGGATGGCATCGAGATCCAACGTGTCCACGGTCTCCGATTCCCGGGCCAGGATGGCGACCTTGTCGTCACGGACTTCGACGATGCCCCCGAACAGGGTCATCCAGTGCTCCATCCCGTGGATCGTGAACTGGAGGAGGCCACTTCCTACCAGGGTGATCAACGGGGTGTGGCCCGGAAGAATGCCGTACTGACCTCGATAGCGCGTGGAGAAGCGGACCTCAGAGACATGGCCGCAGAACACCTTCTTGTCGGGCGTGATGACTTCAAGGAAGAGGGTTTCGGGCATCGCTGACCTCCCTACGCCGGGATGGGTGCTGAATGACAGCCTGCGGGCAGCGCGCTTCTCACCAGCTCCACAGCCTGGCGAACCTTTTCCGGGAAGTGCGAGGCGCCTCCCACGATGACCCGATGCGGGTGGCCCGCCCAGGCCTTTTCGATCCGATGATCGATGGCGATAGCGGCCTCCGGATGCTCCAGCCGACATTGGTGCAACGGGATGTATCCCGGGTCCAAGCACGGGGTACGGAGGTGAATCACGAGGGTGTAGCGCTGGAACAGTTCCTCCCGGCTTACCCCCATCTCCTCGAAAAACGTCCGGTTCGAGCCTGGCCAGTGGGCCAGGCCATCCAATGCCCCGCGGTCACAAAGGATGATTGGTGCACGCCCCTCCTCCTGTGCCATCCGTTCCAATTCGCCTTGGACGCGGAAGATGGCACGTTGGGCAGCTTTCAGCCCCGGCAAGGTGGGAGACCGTGGAAACCCGCCTGAGAACAGGATGGAGGCGGCCTCGGGAAGGATGGTCACGTGGCTTCCAAGGGTCTTGCGAAGCACCGACAGCACTGCGGTTTTCCCAGCACCTGGACCTCCCGTCAGGACGATTCGCTGGGCTTCCTTGGGATCGACACCACACGTACAGGTCAATTCCGGCATGGCGGGCCTCCTGAGTTGCAGTGCCCAGCAGCCGTGCAGTCGTCTGGGGACAGGATGGTGACGGGCGCAACAACTCCGAGCCTCGCGGTTGGGGCTGACGGCCTGCCAGCTTCGGGGTTCCCGTAAATTTCGAGCAGGAGAACAGAAGCCGTGACTGCCGTACAGCCGACCCCAATCAGCGCTTTGATGGTCCTTGGGATCGGTGGCATAGGAGCCGGATCCTGGGGTTCGAACATGCTTGAGAGGGTCATGCCACACCTCGCGTGGTTTATTTCGTTGGGACGTTGCCTGGTCCAGGGATAGGGGAAGTTCCACGCCCTGTGGACTCAGTCGGGCACGGCTTGCCCGGGTGGTGAGGATGTTTCGGGCGTCCGTAGATACCGATGAACACAATCGCTCCGAGAGCCATCAGCCCGGCGATTGCCAGCAGCCACTTTGCCATCCGTCGGCTTCTCGGGCTGGTAGGTGGTTCACAGGACTCGATGGGCGCCCCTGGAGGGTGGGGAACTGGAGGCATCATCAGACCTTTGAAATGGCGCTTGGGCGCGTGCCTCCGGGGGTCGGGCATCGGCAGGGAGGGTCTATGCTTGGGCATGTTCATCTCCCACGCGGGATCTGGACCAGGAAGCTAGTCCATCTGCCCTCGAGACGATCCGCGCGGATGGTTCCACCCAGCTCCCGGATCGTAGCTGCCACGTTGAACAGCCCAAACCCGCTTTCGGGCGCCTCCATCGAGGTGAAATAGACCGGGTCGAAGATCGAGGCCATCTGGGAATCGGGAATCGCATCACCCGAATCGGCAACCTCGATGAGGTGGACTTCCTCTTCGTCCCAGGTCCGAACCCGGACGATCGCGCCTCCTCCTGTCGCATCCAAGGCCCGTTCCAGGAGAAACCTGAGAGCGGCCATGAATTTTTCCCTTGGGCCGACGACCAGCGCCGGCACGGTCGATAGTTCGAGCGAGAGGCTTCCCAGGGGAACGCCTTGGCTGTAGAAGGCCTCCACGCTCTCTTGCACGCAAGCATGCATGTCGAAGGCGGTGGACTCCTCGTCAAGGCGGCCCGCACGCGCGAACTGGTTCATTTGGCGGAGCAGGTCGCCGGTGGC
Source organism: Holophagaceae bacterium (assembly GCA_044229575.1). Taxonomy (GTDB): domain Bacteria; phylum Acidobacteriota; class Holophagae; order Holophagales; family Holophagaceae; genus JADJVL01. The sequence goes on from JBGAST010000014.1 coordinate 18,696, forward strand.
TTTGACGCTCCGTTCCAGCTCCTCCCAGATCGCGTCTCCTCGTCGCCGGCCTTTCGCCTCGGGTTTCAGCATTTCAACGGCAAGCGGGATGGGAAGGAAGAGCCGCTGGAGATCTCGGCAGATCGATGCCGTATTCCTCCCGATCGCGGCCAGCCTTTCGGCCTCCAGGAAACGGCGCTCCGATTCAACGGATCGAGTGGAATTCCGCAACACCGCCAGATGAATCGGCCCTGTCGGGGTTTGAACGCTTCCCGCGGTTGCCTCAATGGCCAGCAACTTCCCTGAGGGCTGGTGCAGATTGAAAACGACCTGGTCCCCAGGATCCGATTCTTCGAGGCGCCTACGGGGATCAGGAGGGAGCAGGTCCGCGATTGTCATTCCCGGTGCGAACGCATGGTTGGCAGGCCCTGCGAATTTCCCGAGGGCAGGATTCACCACCAGGATTCGGCCGTCCTTGCCCCACGCCAGCACACCATCGGGGATCGTGTCCACGAGGGTCTGATCGAAGCGTGCCAGAGCATCAGCCCGGAGCTTCGACCAGAGGGCCACACATCCAGCAGCCCCGAGGGCCAGCGCAATCACGAGGGAACTCATCGAGAAAAGCGCGAGCTGATCGATATTTCGCAGGCTGGCTTGAATCGAGGATTCCAGATTCGACCGATGGTGTCGATCCAGGATCCTGAAGGCACCCTGGGCACTCTGATGGCGATGATCCAGATGGGTCAAGGCTGCTTTGACCGCGTTGGAGGCTTCGACCCTGCCTGGGCCGGGTTGCGATTTCTCCCAGGCAAGAAGCGCGGTCTGGATCTGGTCGAGTTGATTGATGTACTGCTTCAGGGCCTGATCCAAGGCATCTAGCCGCGAGTCCGACTCCCAGGACGTCCGCCGACCGAGCTCCTGTCGAGCGTCACGCAGCGCCGCCTCGGCCGATTCCACAGTGGCCGAGCCCACGGTGAGGCTCGGTGCCTCCATCAGCCTGGAGGCCTTCAGGTGGAGATCCTCAAAGGCTTCCAGGGTTCGGCCTATCTCAAGGGTCCATGTCGCGCAGTGATCCATCCCATGCTGGGCGGCGCGGGCGCTTCGCATCAGAAGTGCGGACCAAAGCCCGAGTAGTGCAAAGGGCACCATGCACGCGGCGATGAACCACCACCGCTTGGCTTGCAATGGGATGGCTGGCGGCCTTCGCATGGTTAAGCCCCGTCAGGGTTCGTTCACGGGAAGAAGGGGTTGCGTTTCGGTAGTCTGCGACTCTGCATGAGGCTCAGCATCGGGCTGTGAGCTTGTGGAAGGCGTGGTGGCAGGACTGCGAGGCTCCGGGGCGGGTTCCGTTGGATGCGCCGCCGAGCCCTGTTCTTTGGCTGCATGGTGCGAGTGCCCACTGGAGGGGCCGTGGTGCCTGCGGCCATGGAAGAACACGATCATCAGGACCATCACGCCGGCCATCAGAAGGAAGTTCATGGGTTTCCTTTCGGGAAGAGGTCAGTGCTTGTGGGGGGTAGCGTCGTGGCGCGGAGGATTGGGTACGGTCTCGAGGTGCATCCAGTCCTGCGGAGGGTCCCCGTGCTCATGAGGGCCTTGCCCTTCCTTGTCGTGAGCCGGAAGACTTTTCACGCCGAGCCCGTAACGGAACACGAGTTCACCCCCGCGGTACCCCGTACCAAGGAGCAGGGCGAGGCCACCGAGGAGGGCGAATGCGAACTTCCAGCTCAAGGGTTTGGCCCTCCGCCTCGCTTTCCAGACAAAGAAGGCGAGGCCGATGAACGCGCCGCCGGTGGCCAGGCCCCAGTTTCGGTGAAGGGTCATGGCTGCGTGGCTTGGGGCGTCATGCGACACGGTTTGGTACGCAGCCCATCCCGTCGCGAGGGCCGGTCCCAAGGAAAGGACACCCATCCAGAAGGTCCAGTAACCAGCGGTTATCAGTTCATCCCGAGTACGGCCAGGGTGAACCAGGCGTGAACCCAGAAGGAAGGCCACACCTGTGGCCAATAGGGCCAGGGGAAAATGGATCGCGATGGGGTGGAGCTGGCCAAGGAACGGGAGCATGTCTTTCCTCCGTGCGGTGGGTCTTCGGTGCTGAGGTGAATCCGTGGGACCGCTGCGGCATCGCGGTTGTCAAGGCCTTCAGTGCCGGTGCTCTGAACGCTCTGGCTTGGCCGACCCTTCGGGGTCGCGCGGCTTTTGTCCGTCTGGGGCCCTGGGAGCGTTCCGGGGACGGCCCTCCTCGTCCAGGTACTTGCTCGGCTGCTCGGCCATCTTTGGTCCGCAGCCGTCACAACACACGAGGTAGTACCCACCCTGGATAACCACTTCCCTGTCCCGCCCGGGTTTCACGGGCTGGCCCATGACAGGGCAGATTGTGTTGGTGGCCCGAACTTTCGGACGGGGTGGTTCCGGTTGGCTGTGGCCGCCGTGGCCGCCTCGGGACGGGCTCGGGTGGCCGCATCCTTGGGGAAGAGGCGCCACGAAGGTGACGGCCAAGATCATGGTTTCAAAAAGGAACATGGGATCTCCTGGGGAGGTGAGGATGGGTTACCGCTTTGCAAGAAACTGAATGACGGCCGTAGCCACCAGGACCGCCGCTGCCAGCAGCACGAGCCATCGGCCCTGACGGTGGCCTTCGCAGCAGGGTCCGGACATGAGGAGGTCTCCTGGCATCGAGAGGGTTCGCTCGAGGCCAGCCATCCAGCCTCGAGCGAACCAGTGGGCCGTCAATGGCGGTGCATGCCGGGATCGACGGGAGGCTGGGCCTTGGCATTCCTGGGCATGCCGTCCTTCCCAAGGTAGAGGTCCGGATTCTTGGCCAGCTTGGTGTCGCACCCGGTGCAGCAGATGTAGTAGGCACGGCCCCGAACCGTGACGACCGGGCTCTTGCCGGGCGTCACGGCGTGGCCGAGCACCGGGCAGATCGTGTTGTTAGGGGCGGTCTTTGAAGATCCGCCACCGGGTGAGATGGCGGTCAGGGCTGCCAGAACGAACGTGGTGAGCATGGGGAATTCCTTTTGAAAGGGAGGCGCGAGCCTCCGGGTTGGATCAGGCTGGTTCGAGCACCGGAGACGGCGCCGTGACGGGACCCTCGACGACCTCGCGCTTTTTCCAGAGGTAGTAGATGGAGGGATAGACGAGCAGCTCGAGGAGGAAGCTGGTGGCGAGACCGCCCACCATGGGCGCCGCGATGCGCTTCATGAGGTCGGCCCCGGTGCCCGTGCTCCACATGATGGGCAGCAGGCCCATGAAGGCGGCGAAGACGGTCATGGCCTTGGGACGCACCCGCTTCACGGCCCCGTGGATGATGGCCTCCACGAGATCGCCTGTGGTGTGCAGCTTCCCTTCCTTCTTGGCTTCGTCGTGGGACAGATCCAGGAACAGGAGCATGAAGACCCCTGTCTCCGCGTCCAGGCCCATGAGGGCGATCAGCCCGACCCACACGGCGATGGACATGTTGTAGCCGAGGAAATACAGGAACCAGAAGGCCCCGATGGCGCTGAAGGGGACCGCCAGCATCACCACGGAGGCCTTGAAGGCGCTCTTGGTGTTGGCGTAGAGCAGCCCGAAGATCAGCACCAGGGTGATCGGCAGGATCAGCTTCAGCCGCTCCTTCACGCGGAGCATGTTCTCGTACTGGCCACTCCAGGTGAGACTGTAGCCGGCGGGCAGCTTGAGGTCCTTCTCGATGGCCGTCTTGGCGTGGTGCACGTAGGTCCCGACATCGATCTTCGAGGTGTCGAAATCCACCAGAACGTAGCCGTTGAGGAGGGCGTTTTCGTCCCGGATCATGGCCGGGCCCGTGGTCCACTTCAGGTCGGCGATCTCTTCCATGGGGATGGCGGATCCGCCGGGGATGGGCAGCAGGACACGCTTCAGGGCGTCCGGGGATTCCCGGTAGTCCCGGGCGTAGCGCACGTTCACGGGGTAGCGCGCCCGGCCGTCGAAGACCGTACTTTGGTTGTCGCCGCCGATGGCGGTCATCACCATCATGTTGGCCTGCTCGACACTGAGGCCGTAGCGGGCGAGCTGCTCCCGCTTGAGGACGAAGTCCAGGAAGTAGCCTTGGGCGGTCCGCTCCGCGAAGGCGCTGCGTGTGCCCTGGACGCGCTGGAGGATGCTTTCGGCCTCCACGGCGATCTTTTGGATGGTCTCCAGGTCCGCGCCGTTGATCTTCAGGCCCACCGGGGTGCGGATGCCGGTGGAGAGCATGTCGAGCCGCGCCTTGATGGGCATGGTCCAGGCGTTGGGGATGGCGGGCAGCTTCACCACCCGGTCGAGCTCCGCGACGATCTCTTCCTGGGTGATGCGGTCGCGCCAGAAGGGACGCAGGATCGCCTTCGCCCAGTTGGGCGCCCAGGAGGAGAACCACCGCGGTTTCTCGCGCCACTGGTCCTCGGTTTTCAGGACGATGACCGTTTCCATCATGGAAAAGGGCGCCGGATCCGTGGCGGTGTCCGCCCGGCCGGCCTTACCGAAGACGCGATGCACTTCGGGGATGGTCCGTATCAATCGGTCCTGCACCTGAAGGATGCGCTGGGCCTCGGTCTGGCTGAGCCCCGGCAGCGTCGAGGGCATGTAAAGCAGCGTCCCTTCGTTGAGCGGGGGCATGAACTCGCTGCCCAGCTTCATGAAGGCGGGAATGGTCGCGACGACGAGAAGAGCCGACACGGCGATGGTGGCCTTGGCGTGCTTCACGACGAAACGGCAGGGCGGCTCATAGACCCGATGGAGGAAGACGCTGATGGGGTGCCGCTCCTCCGAGTAGTACTTGCCAACTGCGAACTGGGTGAACGTCCACGCCAGCCATCGAGGCTTGAACATAAAGGGCTCGACCCGCGCGAAGAGCATGCGCATGGCCGGGTCCAGGGTCAGGGCGAGGATGGCGGCGATGGCCATGGCCAGGTTCTTGGAATAGGCCAGGGGCTTGAATAGCCGGCCTTCCTGGTCCAGCAGTGTGAAGATGGGCAGGAAGCTCACCGCGACCACGAGGAGGCTGAAAAAGACGCTGGGACCCACCTCCATCAGGGCCTCCAGCCGGACGTGATAGAAGTCCCCTGGCTTGCCTGCCTCAATCCATTTCTCGATCTTCCGATAGGCGTTCTCCACCTCAACGATGGCTCCGTCCACGAGCACACCGATGGAGATGGCGATGCCCGCCAGGCTCATGAGGTTGGCGTTCTGGCCGATGCCGTACATGGGTATGAAAGCCAGCGCCACGGACACCGGGATGGTGATGATGGGCACGATGGCCGAAGGCACATGCCAAAGGAAGATCAGGATGATGATCGAGACGACGATCATTTCCTCGATCAGCTTATGGTTCACGGTCTTGATGGCGCTGTGGATCAGTTCCGAACGGTCGTAGACGGGGACGACCTCGACGCCCTTGGGAAGGCTGGCCTTCAGCTCCCCAAGGCGGGTCTTCACGCGCTCGATGACGTTCAGCGCGTTCTCCCGCTGCCGCATCACGATGATGCCGCCGACCACGTCGCCCTGGCCGTCCAGGTCCGCCAGGCCTCGGCGCATCTCAGGGCCAAGACTCACGGTGGCCACCTCGCTGAGCCGCACTGGGGTGCCGTTTTCAGCTTTCAACACGGCGCTTTCCAGGTCCTTGGTGGTCTTCACGTAGCCCCGGCCCCGGATCATGTATTCACGGCCGCTGTACTCCACGAGTCGCCCGCCGACTTCCGAATTGGCGGACTTCACGGCCTGGATCACCGCGTCGATGGGAATGCGGTAGGTGGCGAGCTTGTTGGGATTCACGCTCACCTGGAACTGCCGGGCCTGGCCGCCGACGGTGGCCACCTCCGCCACGCCAGGTACGCTTTGGAGCGAGTAGCGCAGGAACCAGTCCTGGTAGGACCGGAGCTCGTCCATGCTGTGCTGTCCCGTTTTATCCACCAGGGCGTACTGGTAGATCCACCCGACGCTAGTGGCGTCGGGGCCCAGTTCGGTCTTCACCCCCGGCGGCAGGTTCGAGGTGATCTTGCTGAGATACTCCAGCACCCTGGACCGGGCCCAGTAGATGTCGGTGCCGTCCTCGAAGATGACGTAGACGTAGGAGAATCCGAAATCCGAGAGCCCGCGCACGGCCTTGACCTTCGGCGCGCCCAGGAGGCTGGTGACGATGGGGTAGGTGACCTGGTCCTCGACGATGTCGGGGCTGCGGTCCCACTTGGAGTACACGATCACCTGGGTGTCGGACAGGTCCGGCAGGGCGTCCATGGGAATCGTCCGCATGGTCCAGAAGGACAGGACGATAAGCAGGACAGATGCGGCCATCACCAGCCAGCGGTTCTCGGCGGAGAACCGGATGATCTTCTGGAGAAAAGTTGGGTGTTCAGGATCGTAGGCGCTGCTTCCGCTCATGACGGCCCCCTCAATGCTGGTGGCCGCTGGGCGCGGCGTCGGGTTTGGATCCGGCTTTCTGGCTCAGGTGGGCCAGGGCGGATTTCAGGCGGGATTCCGAATCCACCAGGAAGTTGGCCCGAACGATCACTTCCTCGCCCGGCTGGAGCCCCGAGAGGACTTCGACCCGTTCACCCACCGTGGCGCCGGTGGTGACCTCGCGGGGTTCGAACTTCCCCTCCCCCAGGGCGATGAAGACGACCTTCTGGGTGCCCGCATCCAGGACAGAGTCCAGGGGAACGAGAATGCCCTTGTGGCTGGGGCCCTTCAGCAGGATTTCCCCGAAGAATTCCGGTTTCAGATCCCCTTGGGGATTCGGGAACTCCACGCGCACCTTGGCGGTGCGGGTCTTGGGGTCGAGAATGGGATCAATGAAGACCACGCGGCCCAGGAAGGTCTTTCCAGGGAAGGTGGGAAGGGTGAGCGTAGCGGACTGCCCAACCTTGACGCCGTCCAGTTCCTTTTCGTAGACATCCGCCAGGGCCCACACACGGCTCAGGTCGGTGATCTCGAAGGGGATGTCCGCGGGAGTGATGCGAGCACCCTCGACCACGTTCTTCACGGTGACAACCCCGGAGATGGGAGACCGCAAGGTGAGGGCACGCTCAACCTCCCCCGTTCGCTCCAGGCGTTCCAACACCTCCTTCGGGACATCCCACAGGGCGAGGCGCCGCTTGGCGGCCTCCACGAGTTCACTGCCACTGCTGCTTTGGGATCCCGAGGCCAGGGCCTTCTGGGTCTTGAGCGCGAGGAGGTATTCCCGCTGGGCGCTCACGAATTCGGGGCTGTAGAGGCTGAAGAGGGTCTGTCCCTTGGCGACGGGTTTGCCGATGAAATCCACGAAGAGGCGTTCGACAAAGCCTTCCACCTTGACGTTCACCTTTCGGACCCGCGTTTCGTCCACCGCCAACCGGGCCGTGGTCCGGAGTTCGCCGCTGATCGGGCCCTCAGCCACCTTGGCGGTCTTCAATCCGATGAGCTGCTGGCGCTCATGATCGATGGTGACTGTCGCATGGCCCTCCACGGAGGGGCCCGCACCCTTGAGGTCGCCTTCATAGACCGGGACGTAGTCCATGCCCATCTCATCCTTCATGGGATTGGGCGACGTGATGGACGGGTTCATCGGCGAGCGGTAGAAGACCAACTTCCCCCGATCGGCCGGGGCCTTGGGGTCACCACTCCCTTCGATGGGCACCAGCTTCATGCCACAGATGGGGCAATCTCCCTCGTGATCCTGCATCACCTGGGGATGCATGGGGCACTGGTACATCTGTTTGTTCGGCGATTTCTGGGTCGAGGCTGCGGGGGCCTTGGAACTCGGCCTGAAGAGAATCGTTCCCCCTATGCCTACGACCAAGCCCAGGGCGATCAGACCGATGGTTTGAAGGCTCTTGGATCGCCGTTGGGGCTGTTCAATCATCAATTCACTCATGGGGGACTCCGGATTTCTTGGCTTTGGCGTCGATGGCCGGCGGGTTCGCCGGGGCCGGGTGCATGTCACAGTTCTCTTTGGCAACGGCGCTGGTCGACGGGGAATCGCAGTGGTTGCAACCCGACTGCGGAGCGGGTTCGGCGCTCGGGGCCGCAGCCAGGTTCCGTGTGCATCCGGAAGGCAAGCCTGCTGCGGCCTGGGCAGGCCCTGCCTCAGGTTCCTTCACAGGCTTCTTGCGGGGTGGGGCGAACAGCAACGTCGTCAGGACGAGGCCTGTCACCACGGCCACCAGGCCGAAGATCGTGTTCCTTCGAGTGCTGGGTGCAGGAGGTTGGATCGGATCGGGTGTATTCAGTTCAGGTGTCATGGGTGTCTCCGAATCACATGGATTTCATGGCGCCGTTCGACTCGCCTTGTGCTGACGAGGCTCCGGATTTCGAGGGAGAGGGTCTGGCCGGTCCGGCCCCTGCAGGGGCTCCGCCCATGCCCATGGCCGAGCTGGCAAGCCCCTGGGCTGCGATGGGGGGCGTGCCGGCGAGGTTGAATTCCTCCTGGGCGATCTCGATGGCCTTGGCCTGGGCCACGGCCTGGAGCAACCCGCCCCGGTCGGCCACCCAGCCGTTGAGGGTCTCCAGGACGCTCAGGAAGGGCGCTCGTCCGGCTTCGTACTGGGCGAGGGTGGCCTGGAAGCTGGCTTCGCTCTGCACCAGGAGTCCTTCCCGATAGATCCGAAGATTCGCGAGGGTTCCCGCCATCTGGGCTGCCCGTTCGCGGATCCGCTGGGTCAGCAGGTTCTTCACGCTGGTCGCCTCGGAGCCCTGGGATTTACGGCGCCATTCCTGCTCCACGACCGCCCGCTGCTGCTTCTGCTTGGACCAGACTGGAAGGGATATCGCGAACCCGACCTGCCACATGGGTTCGAGGGCGCCGCGGGGCATTACCCCCGCGTTCACGGCGAAATCCGGACGGCGATCCAACTTGGCGAGGTCCAGGCTTTTTTCCGCCTGCTTGATGCCGAGCCGTGCCGACTTCAATTCCGGGCTCTGCGATTCAGCGGCCGCGAGGATGGTCTCGGCCGAAGCTCCCTGGACTTGCAGACTTTCCAAGGTGGCCGTCGTTGGGATCGGGGCTTCTTCCGTCTGCCCCCGGAGTCGGTTCAACGTGGCCAGCAGGACTTGTTCCTCAGCTTGCAGGGATAGACGGGTCTGGTTGAGGCGGTTTCGTTCGAGCTGGGCTCGAAGCAGATCGGCCTGGGAGCCTTGCCCGACTTCGTAACGCGCCTGCGTGATTGCCTGGGCCTGCTCAAGAAACGTGGCCTGATCCTGAAGCAGTCGGAGCTGGCCGCGCACCAGCAGCAGCCCGAAGTAGGCCCGCTTGACGTCGGCCTGGAGGCTGAGCCGTGTCCGTTCGACGGTGAGGGTGGTGAGGTCGGCTCCGATCCCTGCGATCTCCCCCCGGAGGCCCCGCTTGCCTGGCCATGGAAGGGGCTGGGTGAGCATCACCTGATACCAGGACGTCTCCATTTCCCCGATTTGAAGTTTCTTGAATCCGTCGTTCTGGAGCCCGACGGAGAGCGAGGGGTCGGCAAGGGCCTTCGCCTGAGGGATGCGCTCCCGGTCGGCCTCGACCAGGGCCTTGGACTTGGCGAGATCGGGGTTGTGCTCGAGCGCGTCGTGAAGAATGGAAATGAGGACCGGGTCCTCGGCGGCCGCTGGTTCAGGTCTGGACGAGGCGAGTGGATCCTGGGCCTGGGCGATGCCGACCATCGGCATGAGGCCCAAGGCCAGGCACAGGGATGCGCGCATGGCTTACTCCGGAAATGAGAGACGTGGCTGATCTGCTTAGGAAGTCCGCAGACCGTCTCTCAATTCCGGAAGACCGAAAGCCACGCCTGGCGCTGGAGATCTGGCCAGGCCGGAGGGAGGTTGTCCCAGGATCCGAACGTGATCGGGAGCAGGCTACTCAAGATGCCGCCACCCTGCTGGGCGACCCGAAGCGGCCAAGGGTGTGGCTCGGGCTTGGGTTCCGGGTCCTTCGCCGATTCTTCGACCTCCTTGGAGGCCGTGAGGAGGCTCGAGCTTGTGATGAGGGTGGTGGAACACCCCCTGGATGGCTCGGAGCACGGCTTGGAGGGTTGGGGAGGTGCAGCGGGTTGCTCGGGTCCTTTGCACCCGCAGAGCTCGTCAGAAGGGGCGCCGCAACCGCAGATGCAGGCCTGGAGTGCGGGAATGCCCGACGTCCGCACCACCTCCACCGACCCGACGAAGGTCAGCAGGAGCAGCGCGACAAAACGGACGACCGAACGCACCTCGATTCCTTTCGACGGAACCAACTCCTGCAGGCTAGGTGGGGCTTCTTAGAGTTGGATTAGAAAACGGGTATTTGCTTCCCGGGTTTCGGGCCCGCCGACCCGGTTGTGATCTCTGCAACAGGGTCTGAGGGCTCCCGACTTTGCTACCGACAGCATTGGCCCTGGGCGAAATACCACGCCAGGGCGATCACGGAGGCCACGGCCAGCAGAGCGTGGAACGCGATCCAGAGGTGCAGCCGAGCGGCCATTCGGTGGAGGTGGTCCTGGAGCTGAGCCGTTCTCCGAAGATCGGATCGAAGCCTGGGCAGACCCACTGGGCGCCGGGGCCTCGCCTGGAGATCTTCCTTGGGCTGATTTGACATTGATGCGTCCCCATCCCCGCTTCTATTCAGAGCAGGGATGGATGGAGGAGGTTCGGTGTTCCTGCGGGGGGTAATGCAATCTGGATGCGATCCCTACCCATCGAGCCATTCGAGTGAGAAGAGATCTCATTGATTGACCCGCCCCGGATCGAAAATTCGGAAAGCAGAGCGGCTCTCTAACGGATCTGAGGATTTCCGAGGCAGGTGGGACAGCGCCCAAACAATTGGAGCTGGTGGCGGGTGATGGTGAAGCCGCCAAGGTCCTTAGCTTCTCTGAGGAGTGGGTCGATCCCGCAGGCACCCACTTCGACACCGCAGCCACATTCCTCGCACTGGATGTGGTGGTGGTGGGCACCTGAGTGGCATTTCAAGAACCGCATGATTTGATCTGAACCGGCCATCGACTCAGCCCAGCCCTCCTGGATGAATCGCTCCAGGTTTCGGTAGATGGTGGACAGACCCGGCCTCGGCTCCGACAGCCGTTCCGAGATCTCTTCCACTGAGAGGGGCCGCTTGGCGATGTCCAGCACCGAGAGAATTCCTTGGCGTTGGGGCGTGACCTTCATCCCTGCGGAATGAAGGGCCTTGGCGGCGGGATGTTCGTCGAATTGGGTTCTGATGGCACCGCGAGGGTGTTGGGGAATGCCCATGGATTTTCTCGGGATCTGCCCAGCGGGAAGGGCTCGATTCCGATTCTAAACAAAAATCATTTCTTTTGACACTCGATTCCACATGAAATACGGTTTCATTACCGGAAGGCACCCATGACTCAATTGACCCCCCTCGCCTTGCTATTGGTCACCACCCCCGCGGTGTTTGCTTCTCCAGCGCCCTCAGCGGCGAATGGAAACCTCTCCGGCATCGTGAGGGATGACCAGGGCAGGCCTGTGCCGAAGGCCCTCGTGATCCTCCGCAATCCCGTCTCGGGGTACCGCCAGGCTGTCAGCACGGATAGCCAGGGGCGCTACGTGCTGCACAACATCCCCTTGAACGACTACCACCTTGAAGTCAACGCCTCCGGATTCGGAGAGGGCCACCAGAATCTGAAGGTGCGGTCCAACCTGCCCTTGGAACTGGACGTGGTCCTGAAGCCGGCCTCCGCCACCGTCGTGGTCGAGGACCAACTGAACCTCTTGGAATCACAGTCTTCCACACGCTTGGACATCGACAAATCCACCATCGAGAAGATCCCGACGGCGGTGCAGAGCCGGGCCCTGGAGTCGATTCTCCTTTCCACTCCCGGATTCATCCAGGACGAGAACGGACGATTCCATTTCCGCGGCAGCCATGGCCAGGTCATGTACGTCGTGGACGGCGTTCCGGTCACCGACCAGGTGCAGGCGACCTTTTCCAATTCCTTCGATCCCGCCCAGGTGGAGAGCCTAGAGGTCGTGACGGGTGGTATCTCCGCGGAGCATGGCGGCAAGCCCGTGGCCGTGGTCAATGTCACGTCCAAGTCTGGTCTTGGAACTCCAAATGGATTCGAGGGAGAGGCATCCTTCGGAGTCGCGCGCTTCCGCACCGTCGAAATTGGCTTCGGCGCACGAGGCGGATCCAGCCGTTTCGGCTACTTCGTCACCGGTGCGGCCTCCTCGAGTGATCGGTTCCTGGATCCCGTGAACTTCGACAATCTCCACAACCAGGGATCTACCGGGCGTCTCTTCGGTCGCTTCGATTGGATTCTCACAGACCGGGATACCCTCCGCCTTTCCGTCAGCGGAGGTCGCACCCGGCGCGACGTGGTGAATCTCACGAGCCAGGAGGCCGCCGGGCAGGACCTGACGGTTGAAAATATCGACGCCAACCTGAGTCTGGGGTGGACGCACCTCTTTGACGCCAACCGGAGCCTGGACGCTGCGTTCTACACCCGCCAGAGCACCGCAAAGCTGATCCCGACCCAGGACCTGCAGCCGGGCTTCGCGCCGGGCGGACCGGATTTCCCCGTATGGGCCAGGCAGGATCGCAACCTGGCCAACCTCGGCGCGACTCTCGCATTCACTCAGCGCTTCGGTGAAAACACCATCAAGGTCGGGTTGCAGCACGTCTCCTTTCCCATCCATGAGCGCTTTGCCTTCGGCATCACGGACGGTCAAGACGTCGAGTTGAACGATCCGTCCAATCCCTTCTATCGGTACACGCCGTCGGGCGGTTCGAACCTCTTCCGATTCGAGGACCGCATCACGCCACGCCTCTCCAGCGCCTTCATCCAGACCGACTGGCACCTGGGTCAGTGGGTGTTCGCAGGCGGCATGCGCTACGACAGGTACTCAGTCAAGTCCTTCACCGAATCGGAAGTCCAGCCTCGCCTGGGGGCCAGCTATCGCATCGAAGGAACGGGCACGGTCCTACGTGTCTCCTATGACCGCTTGATGATCACCCCGGAGAACGAGAATCTCGCCTTGTCACTCTCCCAACAGGCCTGGGACCTTGGTCCGAATGCCGGGACGCCTGTGCCGCCTCTTCGCTCGGAGATCCAGAGCAGCGTGACCTGGGGCATCGAACAGCAGTTCGGCCAGATGGCACGGGTCGCCGCCGACTACTGGGAGAAGCGGAGCCGGAACGCCGCGGACAACGAACAGTTCCTCAACACCGGAGTACTCTTCCCAATCGCCGCCGACCGAGCCGTTCTTCGGGGGTGGGACCTTCGGCTGGATCTGGTACCTGTCCACGGGTTCTCCGCGTACCTGAGCCTCGGGCAATCCCGAGCCATCTTCCAAGCCCCCGTGGTGGGCGGCCTTCAGCTGGAGTCGCCGGAAGCCGCACCCGGCGAGCGCTTCCTCATCGACCACGACGAGAAGCTCGCCGCACAGATCGGCTTGCGGTACGAGTCGAAGACCTTCTACGCCCAGATCATTGGCCGCTACGATTCCGGCCTTGTGGCCGGAGACCCGGGAGACGCGGCAGGTAACCCCGACCTGGATTTCGGAACCAAATTCGTTCACTTGGATTCCGAAGGCAATTGGCGCGTCAATGCCCGAACCACCTGGAATCTGAGCCTCGGCAAGAGCTGGAAGCTATCGGAGCGCCGCAGCATCCTCACAAGCGTTGATCTCCTCAACGCCACGGACGTGAAAGGCCTCTACAACTTCCTATCCGTCTTCGGCGGCACCCACGTCATTCCACCCCGGACCCTCGCGATCCGCTTGAAGTATCGGTTCTAACCGGGTCTCCCCGGTTGTCACGGAGTGTGGAAATCATCCCGACGGTTATCGCCAGGACCGCCTTATTGATTTCGTTGAGAAAGGGAGCCTGCTCTCATCAGATTCTCATCTTCGAGATTGAATCTGTGGCTCTGCCGGGAGTTTCCATGCGCAAAAAGGGGGTCGTTATCACGGGCCTCGTCCTCGCCGTTGGCGCCATCGGAGCCTCGGTCGCCTTTTTCGGTTTGGGCTACTTCGATATTTCCGCCACTCAATCCGTGGGTGCCCTGGAAGAACGGCTGGCGATCCGCACCCGGGATGCCTCGATCCGCCGAAGGGCAGCAAAAGGATTCCAACCTCCTGCAGCGACGCCTGAATTACTCAGTCGAGGGATGAACCGGTACCGGCAGAGCTGCCTCTTCTGCCACGGCGCACCAGGGCTCAGCGATCCCCACATCGGTTCGGCACTGAACCCCCCGGCACCGAATCTCACACTGGATACTCAGACGAGGCCTCACGGCGAGCTGTTTTGGATCACCAAGCACGGCATCCGCATGACGGGCATGCCCGGATTTGCTTCGAGCTACACCGATCCGGAAATCGGCGAAATTGTCACCTTCTTGCGCCACCTTCCCGCCTTGAGCGAAGCAGAGAGACGGGCCATGAAGGCACCCATCCTGGTCAAGCGGGCGCAGGACATATCGGACTAATGGAGTCCTAATCTTCAGGCCCTAGTCTCACCTTCATGGATGGATCCCATCCAGGGAGAACTTATGAACGCTCGTCGCAATTTGCTCGCTCTGCTCAGCGCTGCCGGGATGGCCTTCGCTCCCGTGCCAGTCTCGGCCCACGACACCAAGTGCCCTCACTGCAAGCTCGCGGTGGTGCAGGACACCAAAGCCCAGGACAACGAGGTGGCCTTAAAGTTCGGACGGAAGCGTATCGAGTATCGCTGCGTCCTTTGCGCCATCGCCCAGGCCAAAACCGAATTCGAAGGGGATCTCAGCATCGTGGCGCCCTCCGAGATCAAGGGCCAGCATGTGACGCTGACCCGGAAAGACGGGAAGTGGTCGGTCAGCCCGGAAACCACCGTCTTTATCGCCCACAAGGTGAACCACCGCGAATGTGAAATCGGAGACCGTGCGCTGACCAAGGCCGCCGCTTTCCAGCCCTGGGTGGAGGCCCACAAGGATCTCCTGGCTGGGGCCAAGATGCTGAACCTCGCCGAGATGATCGAGATCTCCAACTAGGTCTGTCACTCGGGGTGGAGGAGCTGCACATGGCCATACTCAACCGCTGGTTCCGGGCCGAAGCGGCGCTGCTCGTCCTGAGTTCACTGGGTCAGGCCCAGGTTCCTGCAACTCTGAAATCGAGGACGGAGCTACCCGCCCTCCCAAAGGACCTTCCCCCTTGGATGACGGGACTCGGAGCCGATAAACGCTTCTATCTGCGAGGGTCCTACAACTTCGAGGTCTACAACCTCCCGGCCTTGGCCTACGACTTGAACGCTGTGGCCGTGGGCCATGCCATGGCCTACGAGGATCTGGTCACGGGGAAGGCTGAAGGCCTGGAGACACGCACCTTCTCGCGCATCGACTGGGTCCTCAAACATCCCCCAAGGTTGATGCCCGACGAGGCCAACATCTCACCCACCTTCGGGCGAAAGTACGGCTACCTGGAGCAGGTTTTCGACTGGGCTCACCTTCTCCATGCCCAGACCGTAGACGTCCTCGCCAGCACCCGACTTTCCCTGGAAGAAAAGGATCGGGAGATCGAGCGGCTGTACCACTTCTATACCGAGCGTGCGCCCTTCGTGGTCACGAGCCTGCCGATGAACATGGAATGGCTGGACGCGCAGCCCTACAGCGGCGCCTTCCGCCTCAAGTATCCCAAGGTGAATGGCCTATTCTGGGGTTACCACTGGCTGCAGGGGGCCATGTACGACGTCCTCTGGGGCCAGACGCTCTCCCAACAGCAGGCCGCCTACGAGGTCATCGGAGGGCGCTACCACGCCGTGGAGTTGTACCGGACGGACCGGGATTTCATGCCCATGATCTCGGACACGAGCCCTCGTTTCGCCCTGCGCTATCCCGAGATCGCCAATGTCTTCGACAACCTCCACATGCTTCACGACATGGTGAACGACATCCTGGCGACGGAATGGATGTCGGCGGCGGAAAAGGAACAGCAAATCCAGCGGGCCACCTGGACCGTCCTCGCTTCAACCCACGCGCGTGAAAAACCTGGTGAGGACAAGGGCGGCGGCCTTCACGACCATCGTCACGCCCATGGGATGCCCGGCATGGGGATGATGAAAGGATCCAAGCCCGAACTGATGTACATGCCGAGCATGGGTTCCTGGATGAACATGACCGACTGCGGGCATTGCAGCATGGTGCTCCCCGAGGGAGAGGAAGCCTGGAAGGCCCCCACGGTCACGGGGGAAGGTTGGTCCATGCGCGTCCGCTGTCCGCTCTGCGCGCGGGACATGTCCGCCCAGCTCAAGGGCCGTGTCGTCCTGCGCATTCCCACGGAGGATCCAAGGCATCCTCTGGTCCTCACATCCGATGAACAAGGCAATCTCAAGACGGACATGCCGGACGCTGTATTCCTCGAGCAGGAAGGCGGACATGCGAAGTGCGATAGCTGGTCGCAGGCCTTCACATCCATGGATGCCTTCCGGCGTTTCATAGCGGAGCACCCGAAGTATGCCGCCGCCAAGCCCCTTGACTTCGTGGCCTGGAGCGCCCGCGAGGGTCGGAAGCCCGACACCTACGTCAAACAACTGGGCCCCGTGGAGAACCCCTACCGGAACGTCCATCAGCATTGAGAAAGGTCCGCCATGCGCCTTCGCACGACCCTCCTGGCTGGACTAGCCCTGGCTTCAGCTTTTCCCATGAGAGCCACGGATCACAACAACCTGGACGCCAAACGCCCCCTGCGCTTTGAGGATGCGGAAAGCATCAAGTACCGCGAGCTGGCGGCGGAGCTCGGGCTTGGCTTTGGCCGCTACTCGGGAAAGCCCCTGAACCTCCAGTCCGAAGTTTCCCTGCTCTATGGATTTGCGTTGAACACCCAATTCAGCCTGGAGGCCAGTGGAACCGCCGGAGGGCGACCGGTCGGTGATGAGACGGCCTTCCGTGCCCATGACGTGGCCGTGGGAATCCTGCACAACTTCAACCGAGAGACGGAGGCCCTACCGGCCTTCGCCCTCCGCCTCGACGCGGTTGCGAGCACCCAATCCGGACCAAAGGGTCTGGGTTATCGTGTGCGCGGCATCCTGAGCAAGACCGTGAACCAGTACGATCGGTTCCACCTGAACCTGGATCTGGAGCAAGCGCCGGATCGCGGGGAGGGTATCCGCCGCTTCCAGCCTGGCCTGGTCCTCGGCTACAGCAGACCCATGGGCTACCCGCGCGCCTTCAACCGCACCTTGCTCGCAGAGCTCTCCGTGAAGGCCGGGCCCATCCCGGGGGCAAGCCCCGCAGTTTCCGCGGGCTTGGGCCTTCGCCAGCAGATCACCCAGAGGGCCGTCCTGGACCTCGGCATCCTCTCGGATCTCACCGCGGGCCGAGGCGTGGAAAAGGACCGGTTCCGGGCCGTGGTGGGCTATTCGGTAAGCTTCTGAGATGGGCATTGCGAATTGGAGAAGAATTTGGGAATGGCATTTGTGGCTCGGGGTCTCGTTCCTGGTGCCCCTGGTCTTCTGGCTCGGAACCGCGCTCGTCTTCGTCCTATGGCCCATCGAAACGGTCCGGGGCAAGAGCCTGAGCAGCGGCCAGGGTCTGCCGCCCACAACGCTCCAATCCTGGATGACTCCGCCGCCTGCTGCTCTTGAAGGCGCTATGGGGGTAGTGCTCAAGAACGTCGAGGGACATCCCGTCGCGTTGGTTGACCGAGGTGCTGGGACTGAGGTTTGGGACCTCGGCGAAAAGAAACACCTGGGACCTGTCCTGCCCCTCGACTGGGTGCGGGGGGCCGCCAGGAGAGACATCCGGGGCGCCTATGACGAGGAAGCCGTCTACCTGTTCCTGCGCTCGGGTCCAGGCCAACGCGTCGCCGGAAATGGGCCCACAACCCTTAGCCTCGCGTCGGAATATGCTGGCCCGCGTCCCGCCTATGCATTTCACCTTCGCAATGCCTCCCTGCACCTCTACGTCGATGCCCTCACAGGAGAGGTGCGCGCCCGCCGAAGGGGGATTTGGCGGTTCTACGACCTTGCCTTCCGCCTTCACAGCCTGGAATTTCTGCCCGATGGCTCGAAGCGAATCCTGATGATGGGTGTCATCGCCCTGGGCTTTGTGCTCAGCATCACAGGCCTAGCCATGGCGGTGAAACGGTTAAGGAGACCGCGTTGAGACACTGCGTCGATTCGCGCGAAAACTTCTTGTTGCAGACTCCGGGGCATCCGTCCGTCAGAAGTCGCTTCTAATCCCTGCCTAATCCGCTCGCCGACCTTTGTGCCAAGGTCGACTGCCACAGGCCGACGACCCGAAACGGCGGTTCCCGAAAGGTAGGTGCCCCATGAGTTCCAGTCTCGCGTCCATCCTCCTCGCAGGGGCGCTCGCCCTTGGGACGGGCCTGCCGCTCCGGGCCGACCACGAAACCACCGCGGCGGACATCATTCGCATGCGCAAGGGCGGCCTCCGGGAGGGGACGATCCTCGAGTTCCTCCGCACCTACCACGCTCGGGTGATCCTGACGGGGCGGGGCATGGCCGACTTGGCCGAAGCCGGCTTCCGAGAGGAATTCATTCAGGACCTGCTCGCCTATCAGCGGACCCAGCCCCCAGAAGAGCCACCCCGGGCCCAAGACAGGGAGGACCCTCCTCCGCCGGCGGAACCGGCCTATGAGACGACGTTCTACGTCGGCTACGCCTTTGACGCTTGGGCCTTCCCGTGGTGGTACTACTCGGGTCACTACCATGGCTCCCACTATTGGTCCGGGCACTACGTCGGCCGCGGCTGGGGCCACTCTCGCTCCGTCGGCCACGGCTGGGGCCACCGAGGGGTTTCCCGCTGGGGCGGACATGGCGGCGGATACGGCGGTGGACATGGTAGTGGGCATGGTGGTGGGCGTGGACACCATTAGGAGGTTGGCCAGGCACACCCATTGAAGGCCAAGGGAGAAGGTTCCATGGTACGAGTCAGGGAAATCAAGGATTTGGAGGCTCTGCGCAGCCGCCCGGCGTCACCCCCCTACGGGTTGCTGGAAAGCGCAGAGAATTGCGAGGAGCGAGGCGAACTCTGGTGCGTGATCGAGGCCCGAGGAGACAGCCGTTCAGAACCCTCGTGGTTGCTGCTCCCCGAGGAGGGCACAGCCACCCTGTTTATCGAAGACGAGGTTCTGGTTGGGCGCTGGGACCAGGAGCGCCAGGCCTTCTTTTGACGAGGAGGGGGCCGTCCTGGATCTATTGGGGCGGAGAAGGACCCCGAGTTCCGTGGAAGAAGATGACGAGGAGGAGGACGAAGCATGGGACGACGAGCGGCGCACCCAGGAGACCGCCCTCGAGGCAGGGACGCCTTCTGGGCGGCAGGACATTCTCTACTGATGAAGGGAGGCGCACATGATCCAGCACGGCGCCGGAGTGAGTCCGAACCATACCGGGGAGCGAAAGAGGGATCTCCTCGACGTGTCACACTTCATGGAAAGCCGAAACGCCATGCAAGCCGTCCTGCTCATCGAAGATGACCGCAAGCTCTCCCAGGTTCTCTCCCAGGGCCTCCGGGAGAGCGGATTCTCCGTGGCCACCGCGCTAACCGGGCCCGAGGGCCTTGCGCAGGCCCTCGAGAAGGACTTCGATGCGGTCGTCCTGGACCTGATGCTTCCCGGGAAGCACGGTTTCGATGTGCTCCGGGAACTCCGCGGGCAGGGGAAGGCCGTTCCCGTATTGATTCTCACGGCGCGTTCAGGGGTGGAGGACCGCATCCACGGCCTGAATCTCGGCGCTGATGACTACCTTCCCAAACCCTTCGACCTGCGCGAACTCATCGCCCGGGTTCGGGCGGTTTCCCGCCGTCCCCCTTCGACCCTTCAGACGGTCCTCACATTGGCAGACCTGGAGCTCAACCCGGTCGCACATACGGTTTCTCGTGCGGGCCGCCCCATCGATCTCAGCGTGAAGGAATTCGACTTGCTGGAGTACCTCCTGAGGCACAAGCGCATGGTTCTCACGCGGAGCATGATCCTCGACCGGGTCTGGGCGCTGGATTACGACGGCAGCTCCAACCTGGTGGACGTCTACATCAACTACCTTCGCCGCAAGATCGACGACGGGTTCGAGCCCAAGCTGATCCATTCCATCCGCGGGGTGGGATATTCCCTGAGGGAAGACTGATGGGACGGACTGCGCTCAGCATCCGCGTCAAACTGACCTTGGGCTTTGCCCTATTCCTCGGTGCCCTCATGTTCGCCTCGGGCGCCGCGCTTTACGGGATCGTTCGGTACCAACTCTTTCACCACCACGATCCGTCCCTGATCGAGACGGCAGCCCAAGTGGAGAGGATCCTCTCCCTCCAGGATGACTGTGCCCACCTCGAAACGGCCCAGATCGAGGCCCTGGACCGGCTCGGCCACCTCATCCTATTCCATGAGACCGAGGGCGAGGGCCAGGTGTTCTACCGTTCCCCGGACTCCGGAAAGCTTCCGGCGCCCCCCTCCCTCGCGTCACTGAAATCCCTGGCCCCTTACGAAACTCTGCACCAGGGGGGTGAGACGCTGCGAGTCCATTCCAGGCCCTACCGGACCCGCTCAGGCCGCCACGGCCTTATCCGTGTCATGGATCGGATGGGAGAGATCGAGGAGCCCCTTCGCTTCCTGCGGCTTTCCCTCATCCTCCTAGTCCCGATCGCCATCGTCATTGCCGCGCTCGGCGGATACTGGATGGCGGGACGAGCCCTCGCCCCGGTGGATCGCATCACGAAACAGGCGCAGGCCATCGAGGCCCAGAACCTCGCTTCCAGGATCCCCCACCCCGGTCCCGACGACGAATTGGGACGCCTCGTGGACACCCTCAATCAAATGTTCGGACGGCTAGAGCGTGCCTTCGAAGGGATGAAGCGCTTCACGTCAGACGCCTCCCATGAGCTCCGCAGCCCTCTCGCCATCATGCGAAGCACCATCGACGTGGCCCTCAGCCACCCCCGAAGCCGGGATGAGTACCGCGCCTCCCTGGAGAGCCTCGGAGAGGAAGTCGATCGACTCCGGCGGGTCAGCTCCGACCTCCTGCTGCTGGCTCGCGCGGACGCCGGGAGGCTTGAGCTGGACGTTGCTCCCGTGCACCTCGGCAGACTCGTGAAGGAGGTCGTCGAAGCCTTCCAGCCCGTGGCATCGCACAAATCCATCCGCCTTGAGGGCGCCTGCGACCAGGCGCCGATCATCCTGGGAGACGAACGGTGGTTGCGGCAGGTGCTCGCCAATCTCCTCGACAACGCCCTCAAGTTCACGCCCTCCGGAGGGCACGTTCAAGTCGAGCTGCAGACCGAAGGTTCAGAGGTTCAGGTCGGCGTGGAGGATACCGGGCCTGGCATTCCCGCCGAACAGCTCCCTAGGATCTTTGAGCGCTTCTACCAGGGCGACTCCGCGCGGACCCGCAGCGATAAGCAGGGCACCGGACTCGGCCTGGCAATCTCAGCCTGGATCGTCGAAGCTCACGGCGGAACTCTGACCGCCGTGAACCGCTCTGATGCGTCGGGGTGTCGCATGACCATGCGCCTTCCCTGTCCGACCTGAGGCTGTAGTCGAGGTCTCTGGGACGATCGTGCTGGAACCTGCGAGCCAACGGACTTCAGGAGCCCCCATGTCCCAACAACCCATTAGCTCGGCATCCATTGAGCGTCTGCTCGAACTGATTCTGCCGATCGTGATGACCAAGACGATGGGTAAAGGCTTCGCCCCGGCCGATGACCCTACCTTGGCCCCGGAATACCGTTGTCCCCACGATGGATCGAGCCGGACCGCAAAGATCCGAGCACTGCTCGACTCTCGGCCGAGAGGAACCTTCCAGTGGGATGGCAAGACCATCACATTCATCGGGGGCGATGAGCGCTTGAGTCGTCTGGATCCTGGGCCCAAGCCTAGTGATCTCACCGCCGTGTACTACCTCGGCCTCGGGACGGCACTGGTCGGAAGCCTCATCCTGGGATTGGCGAACACTCTGAAAAGCCCGATTGGATGGGTGATCATTGGGCTCGGCTTCTGGATAACGGTGGTGTCGTGGTTTCGTGACCGCAATCTCGAGTCCCGGCTCGCCACTTGGCGGGAGAAGACGGCCAAGGCTGACACCCACTGGCTCTGTCATTCCTGTGGTGAAGACTTTTTACCTGAGACGAAAGACAAAGGTGACGGGATCCCAACCCCGTCGCCTGAAAATATTCAATCCTTCCAAGTCCGAAGCTAAGCACTTAGTGCAATTTCAGCGGCACCAGCGAGGTGTTCCCGAAAGCGTTCGGGATCCCGCGAGCCGGCCGAAGCCCACAGAATCGAAGCGGTCGCATAGACCGTCACGACCACCGACGTGAAGAGATTCGATTGGATGTCCAATCCGCGCTTCTGAAACGCGGTCACGACGGCATCCACGACCATCTGATGCAGGACGGGATCCACTCCATCGGAGGACTGGGGTGATGTCGTTGCCGTGCCGTTGCCCGTGACAAGCCATTCAAGATTCACTTCAAGGGCTAGTGCGAGAGCCTTCATGGAATTTGGCGACGGATTCCGACCTCCGGTCTCCCACAGGGTCACCTGAGACCGGGTGACCCCCAGACGAGCACCGAGGGCCGACTGGGTGAGGCCGCGCATCTCTCTGGAAGCCCGGATTCGAGATGGAACGGTGGAATTTTCTGCCACAGCATCCCCTTGACGGCGAGACAGGACAACATATGGTATACATAGGGCGAACAACATGCCCGAATTGTTGCGAAGAGGTTCTCAAATGGTAGCTGGTTGGCATCCCCAGGACATCGTAGCTGGCATCCGCAAAGTCGGATGGACCCACCAGATGATCGCTGACGAGCTGGGAGTCGGCCGCTCGACCGTGACGCTGTCCATCAGGACGGGCGGGAATTCCGCTGTCTGTTCTTTCATCGCCACGCTCATCGGAGCCCCGGAAGCGGAGCTGTGGCCCTTCCGGTCCCCCTGTCCCTCGGAGAAGCCCCGAAGGGCCTGAATACCCCCGGTCCTCGTGCGTGGTTCGTCCCCACGCGCTAAGCACCCCAATTGAAAGGAGGTCACCACCTACGCCCCAGACCTGGCGGCGACGCCAGCGCCTCAAAGGACACCTCGACACCTCTTATGAGCTGCGGACGGCCAAGGCTGACGCCGATTAGAATTCGGCTGTTTGAACCTAGGCCTCATGGCAGGTGCCTCGGTGTGCCCCTTCCTCAGACATAAGGAAGGCGGGCTTCGTCCACCCGCCTTTCCCGGACAACTGGAGCCTCTTATGAACTCCGAAGAGTAGTGTACGCCCGTCCTCGGATCTCGCAAGGAACATGCACTCGGCAGAACACCTGCCGCACCGTGCTCCTTGGGATGACTGGTCTGAGGGTAGGCCCTTCGCCCATGACCTGAAGCCCTCTTGGGGTACGAACCTTCGACCCCATTGGATCCCAAAAGCAAGGGGCGGTGTCGAGACCGCCCCCAGTCCAGCTTTCGAAAGGACGTCTCGTGAACGTCATTCAAGATTCTAGCACCCAACAGGTGCTCGGCGAGGGTTTGCCTCGGATTCGGCAGCGTGCCTACCTCCAGGCAGCCAAGGAGCTTCGCAGGATTTGGCAGCACGAATCCCTGGAAGCTTTCAGACCCGCATTTGCTCAAAACCGTACCGCCCATCGGGCTGTGGCCGTGATGGCGGGAATGCTCTTCAGCACCACGACCGGCACCATCACGGACTCCATCCGGGCCCGTGGGAAGGAGCAGGAAGACCCCAGTGCGGATATGCGGGCCCTGTGTTTAGGCCGCATGGCGCCGTCGCCCGTACTTTTCCATGGAGTGTTTCGGTCGCTGATCCCGATCTTACCGAAACAAGGGCCGCTGTGCCTCGCCATCGATGACACCGTGCTGCCGAAACGTGGCGAAAAGGTGGCCTTTACTCGCTGGTGCCATAACCCTCTCGTGCCTCCCTGGCAATACGACGCGTTAATGAGAGGCCACCCGATTTTTCACGCCGCGCTCTTGGTTCCTGACGCTGTCACCAAGAGGTCGATCGCTATCACCCTGGCCTTCGATCCTGTGGAAGGTGTGCCGGCTCATTTGAGGAAGAAACGTCACCCGCGCAAGCGTCGTTGTAAAGCCTCGAGAAAGACCGGCAGCCAACCGTCCTCGAAAAAGCCGCAACGCAAGCGGGGGCGCCCCACGCGGGAGGAATCCGAACAGCGGAAGCGGGAACAGGCTCAACTCCGTCAGCGATACCCCACGGCTCCTGATGTTGCGGTCTCGGCGATCAAGCGAATCCGCGGGTGGATGGATGACGCCGGCATGCAGGATCGCCTCCTGGTCGTCGTCGGTGACAATTCCTACACGAACGCTACAGTGTTCTTCGCCTTGCCCCCACGATGCCTCTATGTCGGGCGCGTAAGGCCTGATGCCACATTGCAGGAACTCGGCCGGAAGACCCCCGGCGGACACAGCTATGGGTCCGAGCTTCCCACTCCTAAAGCAATGGGCGAAGACCGGTCGATCAGGTCGCACGTTGGGCGGTGTGTCTACGGCGGCGACCTTCGTGCAGTACGGTTCAAAGAAGTCGGCCCTGTTACAAGAAAAACCAGCACCAAGAAGACGCATCTCCGATTGCTGATCCTGCGCCCTTCCGCATACAAAGACGGTGGGCGTGAACAGTACTCCCACAAGGCGTACTTACTGACTTCGGACTTCAGCCTTCCCGCGATCGATCTTCTGGGGATTTACCTCCAGCGCTGGGCCATCGAGGTGAGCCACAGGGCGGCGAAGACCAACGCGAAGATCGGCCAGGCTCAAGCGAGGGTCGCAAAGTCCGTGTGTGGCGTCCACCCAGCCATGGCCGCAGCCTTTGCCCTGTTGTGGGTGTGCGTCCTGAAGTTGAACGGAGGGACCGCAAGGACGGAAGTCTTCATGCCCCAATCTTCGTGGCAGAAGGCCAACCACGCTTGGCGGAAGGAGAAACGGCTCTCGGAAGGGAAATCGGAGCCGATCTTCCGGGCTTCACCTGTCGATGTCCTCTCCCTCTTCCGTGAAGCCCTCTTCGACCGTTGGGAGCAGGGCTTGCCCCGCATGCGAAGTTGAGGGCTTCAGACCGAAAAAAGCAGGACGCATACTCCATGCGTCCTGCTTTTTTGTATGAAAACCCGCACCACCGCTTGATCTGATCAGGAATTCAGGCCAAAAAAGGGCCAATAACGAGGGGCCCTTGAAGGGCCCCCTGCCCCAGGAAGATCACCAGGTACAGGGCCCTCAGGAGGTTCAGGCGGAACGGGGTGACTTCGGGCATGACGGGGTTCCTTGTCGGCGGGCGGGACCGGAGCTTCAGCGCCGGCTCATGGGGGGCACGATGCCGTTGTGACGGAGGTAGATGACCATCTGGCCGTAGTGGTCGGCCCCGTGGCCGACGGGGATGAGGGCCATGAACATGCGGCTCATGGGCTTGCCCCCGAAGGGGGACGGGACGGGGGCGTAGAGTTCGGACTCCTTCAAGCCCGCCACCGCCTTCCGGGCGAAGGCGAAGGAGTCCTTCAGGAACCGCAGGAGCTCCGCCTTGGTCTTCAGGGTCGGCAGGAGGGCCGCCACGTCCACCGCCGGCTTCTGGCCCGAGATCCCTTCGCCCGCCAGGTAGTTCGTCGCGGCGATGTGTTTGATCTGCTGGGCGAAGGTCCGCACGCCCTTGAAGTCGCCGCCGGTGGGCACGTAGTCGAAGCGGTCCTCGGGCATGGCCTCCGCGACGCCCACGAGCATCCCCTCGATCCCGGCGAAGGCGACGCTGAAGGACTGGGCGGCGGAAGCGGGGGCGAGGTCCGGTGCGGCGGCCTTGGGAGGCGCGGTCGGGGGCGCGGGCGCCTGGGCGAAGGCGAGGGCCGGGACGAGGAGGGCGCCGAGAGAAGGATGCATGGGGTTCTCCGTGGGGGTTTCGCCGGCTTCCGACGAGGGTTCGGTCCTCCAATCTGGCGGCACGGCCCGGCGCCGTGGCCGGGCTTGCGACGGGGGACGGAAAGCCGGGGACGGACCACGCTGCGCGCCGACGGACAGCGCGGACGGGGGGTTCGAAGGAGGGCTCCGGCGCCTCCGGGCCAGGGGTCGGGTGTTAAGGTGGCGCCATGTTCGCCGCGGCGTCTCCAAAGCAACCACAGGGCCTGGCGCGGCTCCTGGCCTGGGGGCGCGTGCGGTTCACCCTGGGCGCCTCGCTCTTCATGGGACTGCTGCTGAGTTTCGGCTGGAAGTCGGGCCTGGTGTCCCTGCTGATGCGTACGGTGACTCTCGGCCTGCTCGCCATGCTGGTGTTCGGCCTCTTCGAGCAGTGGCCGAAGCGGCTGCCCGACTGGTGCGCGCGCTGGGTGCTGCAGGTGCTGGGGGTGGCGGCGGTCATGCCCCTGGCCACGGCGCTGTTCTACACCCTGTCCACCGCCCACGGGGCCCCGCCCTTCTGGCAGGTCCGGGACCGCATGATGGGGTTCATGCTCCTGACCGTCATGGGCGTGCTGGTGGCGCCCTGGGCGGCCCTGGGGGCCCTGGTGCGGCAGAAGGACGCCCTGGCCCGGCACCAGGCCCTGGCCTTCGAGCTGGAGCGCAGCGAGTTCGAGCGCCGGGCCCTGGACGCGCGGCTGCGGCTGCTGCAGGCCCAGGTGGAGCCCCACTTTCTCTTCAACACCCTGGCCAACGTGCGCGAGCTGGTGGACACGGGCTCGCCGCGGGCGTCGGCGGTGCTGGGCAGCCTCATCGCCTACCTGCGGGCGGCGGTGCCCCGCCTCCACGCGGCGTCGGCCACCCTGGAGCAGGAGCTGGACCTGGCCCGGGCCTACCTGGAGGTGATGCACATGCGCATGCCCGACCGGCTCCAGTTCGACCTCCAGGCCGAAGAGGCCGCCCTGCCCCTGGCCTGCCCGCCCATGACGCTCCTCACGCTGGTGGAGAACGCCGTGCGCCATGGCATCGATCCCAGTGAGCAGGGCGGCCGCATCGGGGTCCGCGTCCGGATGCTGGACGGCTCCTGCCGCATCGAGGTGCTCGACACGGGCGTGGGCCTCGACCCTGATGGCGGCGGAACGGGCACCGGGCTGGCGAACCTGCAGGAGCGCCTGCAGCTGGCCTTCGGCGGCACGGCGCGCCTCGAACTCCATGCCGTCGAGCCCCACGGCGTCCGCGCCGAGGTGGTCTTCCCGGCGGTGCGGGGGCAGGCATGACGGGCAAGCGGCCCACGGCCCTCATCGCGGAGGACGAACCCCTCCTGCGCAAGGCCCTGGCGCGCCAGCTGGCGGAGGCCTGGCCGGAGCTGGAGGTGGTGGCCCAGGCCCGCAGCGGTCGGGAGGCGGTGGCAGCCTTCGAGGCCCAGCGGCCGGACGTCTGCTTCCTGGACGTGCACATGCCGGGCCTGTCGGGCGTGGAGGCCGCGCGGGCCATCGGGCGGCGCGCGCACCTGGTCTTCGTGACCGCCTTCGACCAGTACGCGGTGCAGGCCTTCGAGGAGGGTGCCGTCGACTACCTGGTGAAGCCCGTGGAGCCCGCGCGCCTGGCGGACACCGTGGCGAGGCTGCAGGAGCGCCTGCGGGCCGCGGCACCCTTCCCGGATGCGGAGGCGCTGCTGGACCGACTGGAATCCCGCTTGAAGAAGGCCGGGCCTCCGGCGCCCCTGCGCTGGCTGCGGGTGTCTGCGGGGAAGTCGGTGCGGATGGTGGCGGTGGAAGACATCGTCTTCCTGAAGTCCGACGAGAAGTACACCCTGGTCGCCTGGCAGAACGGCGGCGAAGCCGGCGAGGGCCTGGTCCGCACGCCCCTGAAGGAGCTGGCCGCCCAGCTCGATCCCGGACAGTTCGTCCAGGTGCACCGGTCCGCGGTGGTGAACCTGAAGGCCGTCAGCCACGTGGTGCGGGGCGAGAACGAGACCGCCACGGTCCACCTGAAGCACCGCACCGAAGTGCTGCCGGTGAGCCGGACCTTTCTGCACCACTTCCGGCAGATGTGACCGCCATGAAAGCCGTCGTGTTCACGGAATACGGGTCCCCGGACGTGCTCGAAGTGCGGGACGTGGCGAAGCCCACACCACATGACGACGAGGTCCTGGTGCGGATCCACGCTACTTCCCTGAACGAATGGGATGACGGCGCGTTGCGCGGCCAGGACGTCGTGAACCGGCTCATCTTCGGCCTATGGGCACCCAAGCAGGGCCGTCAGATCCTGGGTTCCGACATCGCGGGCGTGGTGGAGGCGGTGGGCCGGAAGGTCACTCGGTTCAAGCCCGGGGACGCGGTCTATGGCGACCTCAGCGGCCGCTGGGGCGGCTTCGCGGAGTACGTATGTGCGGCCGAGAAGGCCCTGGCTCCGAAACCAGGAAGCATGACATTCGAACAGGCCGCGGCGATCCCCCAGGCGGGCCTCCTGGCCTACCAGGCCCTGCGCATGATGGGCCCGATGCGGCCGGGACAGACCTTCCTCATCAACGGCGCCGGTGGCGGCGTGGGCACCTTCGCGCTACAGCTCCTGAAGCCCCATGGCCTCGTGGTGAGCGCCGTGGATAGCGCCGGCAAGCTGGAGCTGCTCCGCGACCTGGGCGCCGCCCAGGTCCTCGACTACGCCCGGGAGGACTTCACCAGGACCGGCCAGCTCTACGACTTCATCCTCGACGTGAAGACCCTGCGCTCCGTCCTCGCCTGCACCCGCGCCCTGAAGCCGGGCGGCACCTACGTCACCGTCGGCGGCTCCATGCCCCGCCTCTTCCAGGCCCTGCTCCTCTGGCCCTGGATCGCCCTCGTCCAGCGCAAGAAGATCCGCGTTCTGGCCCTGAAGGCAAACCAGGGGCTGGAGGCCTTGAACGAGCTGTTCGAGGCCGGGAAGCTGGCGCCGGTGATCGACCGGTGCTTCGGGCTGGAGGAGACGGCGGAGGCGTTCAGGTTCTATCGGGAGGGGAACCACAGGGGCAAGGTCCTGATTGTCGTGGGTTCGGCGCATGGCGCGACCCCACTTACGACAACTCCGAGCGAACATCCTCAGGGTTTCGGTACTGATAAGTTAAACATTACGAGTGGCCAATGATTACTTCTGGTCGCTTCATTGCAAATGAGAGTGCCGGCAAAGAAAATGCCTTCGCGGTACTCCAATCTCACTTTCTCGACCGAGTCGCCTTCGATGCATATTATCTGGCTATCCCAACGCTCGAGCTCAAGGATGAGTTCTTACGTGTCTGTAGTACCTATCGGTATTTGGCAAAACATGGTGACTGGAAGGTCGACGTCCCGGGAATCGACGAGGTCATTAGTTACCTTACAAATTCATACAAACTCGTCGCGGTCTTCGCTCTAATCGAATCAATGTCGGACAAGCAGTACATTGACTTCTATCAATGGCTTATTGGGAAGAAACGCAAGGCCAACTTCCCAATCCAAAATCGCTCAGGACTGAAGTCGCTCTACGACCAGTACAACCTTGAGTACGGGTCCATTCGCAGATGCATCGACTTCTTCCATCGCCTCTCGCCTGAAGAGCAAACGGCGCTATGCGAAGCCGTCCAAATCAACAAGAAGCCGACAGATGGAATCAATAACCTTGCTAAGTATCTATATCAATTGAGAAGCAAATTCGTACACGATGCCAAGCTCGTACTACAGCTAAATGGACCGATTTACTCTGTCACCAAACAAGGTGTAGTTTTAAGCACGCTTACTGTCCCAGCCGTTTTTCGAGCGTTTGAGCTCGGTTTGCTTGCCTACTTCACGCGGGATGCATGACCCCCGGACGAGAAGGATTGAGTCCTGTAGAAAAACCGGTATCTCAGCTATCTGCCCCCAGCCACTTCCAATAGCCGCAGCCAGGTAAGGCTCCCCCGATGGGTTCTTCTCCCTTTTTAGGCCCCTAATGAAAATCGAAGATATCCCGACCAAAACGTTTAACCGAGTCATTGCAGAACTGCTCGAGGAAGGCTGGGAAAAGATTTACGTCTACGATGGTTTTGACGCCTGGATAGACTATGCGGAAGTCCACCTCCGGAAAGCGAATTCTGATCTTTGGTTTACATGGGATAACTGGCTCGAGGGCAAAGTAGAAGGCGAGGCTATCGTTCTTCAACAACTTCGGGAGAAGCATTGTTTCTAGAGTTACTCGCCTCTAATTCCATGTTCAGCCTGGATCCCGTATCGATATCAATTGGCTTTCGATGTCCTCCGTGGGCTTCCTTCCATTCGTGTCTCACTTCTCTATCGGCAGTTCATTCCTGCGCATCCTAAGGTGATCCGATGCGTTCCGCCCTCCGCAGCATCGCCGCCATCATTCTCGGATTCATCGTCGCGAGCATCGTCATGATGATCGTCGAGGCGATTAATGGCCGCGTCCTCCATCCAGATCTCGCGAAGGCGTCGGAGGGGCTCAAGGACCGGGAGGCGATCCGGGCGCTTTTGGCTTCGGCGCCGGTCACGGCGTTCATAGTCGTGATCGTGGGCTGGATCCTCGGCAGCCTGGCCGGCGGTTGGGTCGCGGCGCGGGTGGCGGGGCGGGCTTCGGTGGGGCACGGGATCGTCCTGGGCGCGCTGCTGACCCTGGCGGGCATCGCGAACAACCTCATGCTGCCGCCGCCCTTGTGGTTCTGGATCGCCAGCCTCATCGTGTTCATCCCGGGGGCCTACCTGGGCGCGCGCCTTGCGCCTGCGAGGTAGGACCTCCGGAATCGGCACCCACTCACGCCGATTCACCCTCAGCACTTCGGCGACTTGCGCTTCTTTCCGATCGGACTGCGGGCCTCGAACTTCTTGATGTATTCCGGCGCCGACGGGAGCTTGCAGTCCCCGACCAGGTCCACGGTGACCTTGCCGATGGTCTTGCCCGTCTCCATGGCGAGGTTGTGGAGGGGCTTCACGAAGCAGCCGACGGCGATGACGAAGCCGTTCATGACGTACTTCACGCGGTTGGGCTGCTGGTGGATGGTCTTGGCGATGCGTTCGAGGAGGGCCTGGATTTCCGCGAGGTCGAGGTCGGCATCCGGCTTGATGGCGACGAGGCTGCCGTAGGTCCCCCAGCCCGACGCGGCGATGGCCGGGTCCTTGGATTCGATCCACTTCAGGGCCATCTCCCGGCCGTGGGGGCTCGCCGAGGCGACCCAGGGCACCGTGTATTCCCCCACCATCCCCCAGGTGGCGTTCTCAACCCACTTCTGCAGATCCTGCTTCGTCATCCTCGCGTCGTCGGCGATGAGGCCGGCGAGGTACATGGCCTCGGCGATGCCTGTGTCGTAGAGCTCGAGGGCGACGGCGTAGTCCATCTTCACGCGCTTCTGGATCTTCTTCATGTCCTCGACCTTGACACCGAGGCAGGGCTCCTTCGCGCCGTGCTTCAGCCACATGGCGCGGGTCTTCTCGGTGCCGAGGTTCTTCAGTTCAGCGACGATCTCCTGGGCGGTCATGGTGCCTTCCTTCCCCGGGTTGCGGGCGGGTCCGAATTCCCTCGTTGAGGTCGGCCCCGAAGCTCCCACCAGGGCGGGTCCTCGTCAACACCAGAGCCAGGGCGGGGCGCATGTTCCTGGCGTGAACGTCCTGGGCCTGGCGCTGGGGATCAGGCTGTCGAACGGCGTTCCGAGGCCTCCAGCCACCGCCAGCGGTGCACCAGGCCGAGGAGGACGACCAGGGACGTCGCCTCCAGGGCCGCAAAGGGGATCGCGTCGATCTGCCGGAGGTTCAGCAGCACGAAGGCCCCGGTCCCGAGGGCGAAGGAGAGCAGGACCAGGCCCGCGGCGAGGCGGTCCACGGGCTTTCCCCGCACGCCCCAGATCAGCAGGTAGAAGCCGAAGAAGGGCAGCTCGCCCACGCCGAGGATCTGCCCGAACCGGGTGATCCCCTGGAGGGAGGGCGGCAGGAGGAGCGAACCGAGGCTGTGGACCACGTACCCCGCGCCGGCGAGGAAGAGCGGGTAAGCGAGCCAGCGGGGGAAGAAGCCCGACCGCAGCACGAGGGCGCCGGTGGGAAACAGCCACAGCCCCCACAGGATCTGGTTCACCACGAGGCCGAGGTTGTGGAGCCGCAGGAAGAACGTCACCTGGGCCGCCACCGGATCCGGAACGAGGGCCGCCGCGAGGGTCGGGCTCTTGAGCAGCACGAGAGGCGCGGCGTGGATCAGCGCATTGACGAACGAGACCGGCACCGACACCAGCATCAGCGCGGCCATCAGGTTCGCGGTTCCCTGATCGGCCTCCTTGAGGAGCCGGTGCAACGCCAGCGCCGCGAAGACCAGGAGGATCGCGCCGGAGAGCTCGGCACCCACGGCGGCGCGAAGCAGGATTTCGGAGGCGCGCACCCGATCGGCTGTCGCGAGAGCATCGCCCCCCGCGAGGAGGACGCCCGGCACGTAGAGGAACGCGAAGGGCGCGAGGGCACCCGCCAGGCCGTACAGAAGTCCTGCGCGCCGGGCCCGGCTCTGGGTCGTGTCCATGAAGGCACCTCGGAGGCAGTGGATCCCCTGAACGTGCACCCTGCGGGGCCTTGAGCCCCGAGGGTCCCCGGCCGGAGGGTCGGGCGTGCCGGGAGGCGCGAAAGGGACCTGCCAGGCAAAGGGAGCCTCCAGGGTGGCCGAAGGTCGGGCCCCGGGCGGCCCCGCCTGGGACGGACGGCGGAATAAGGAGGATGGGCCACGGCGGGGGCCGATGACCGGGTGGGGCCTGTCGCGCGCGGTGCGCCGTCCAAGGTCCGGGCCCTCGAGAGCGCGACGAAACCTCCCGGAGGCCTCAGGGTCCGGCATCCCGGTGGCCGAGATCCGACGCCCTGAAGCTCCGCCACAGCAGCAGGTCGTAGATGATTTTCAATCCGCCCGCGAGAAAGAACGGCACCCCGCCCAGGACCGGCAGCGCCAGGAGCTGGCCCGCCAGCACAGGAGACAGCGACGCGCCCGTCGTCCGCGCGATGCCGGTCACCCCGGCGGCGGCGGAGCGCTCGTCGGGGTCCACCACCGCCATGGTGTAGGCCTGCCGCGTCGGCACGTCCATCTGGGAGATGCTGAAGCGCAGGAGCAGCACCGCCACCGCTAACGGCAGGCTGGGCATCAGGGGCACCAGGATCAGCAGTAGGTTGGACGGGATGTGGGT
Organism: Holophagaceae bacterium; assembly: GCA_044229575.1. Classification (GTDB taxonomy): domain Bacteria; phylum Acidobacteriota; class Holophagae; order Holophagales; family Holophagaceae; genus JADJVL01. The sequence continues at coordinate 51,571 of JBGAST010000014.1, forward strand.
CACCACCATGGTGCGGATGAGGCCGATGCGACCCGCCAGGCGAACCGCGTACAGCGCCGACAGCCCCGCCAGCAGGTTGGCCACGAAGAAGATCGTGCCCAACACCCCCGGCGCCACGCCGAACCTCAGGTGGAACCAGTAGGCCACGAGGCTCTGGATCACGAAGCCCCCGGCGAAGGCGTCCAGGGCGAAGAGGCCCGAGAGCCGCAGCACCACCCCCGTGGACCTGTGGAGGCCGAAGCGGGAGATCGTGGCGGACTTCGGCGCCTCGATGGCCCTGGACGTGCGGCTGAACAGCGCCAGCAGCACCAGCCCCGCCGCGGCGTAGGCGAAGACCAGCACCCGGTAGCTCGCCACCGGCGCCAGGCCCGACCCCTGCAGGGCCTGGGCGGTCCAGCCCCCCGCCAGGGCCCCCGCCGCGGTGGCGAAGGAGCCCGAGAGGTTGTACCAGGCGAAGACGGCGGTGCGCCGCGTCTCCGGCAGCACCTGGGACAGGGCCGCCTGCTCCAGGGCCAGGAAGGGCCCCACCTCGTGGCCCGAAGGACTGATCACGCCGATCGTGGCCGCCAGCAGCAGCACGAGGAAGTCCCCGCTGAGGGCGAAGGGCACCCCCGCGCCCACCATGAGGACGGCGCCCAGGAGCAGCATGCGCCGGCGTCCGATGCGGTCGGCGTGGAGGGTTATCAGGAGGGAGATGAGGGTGTCGCCCACCAGCGTGAGGGTCAGCAGCAGGCCGATGCGCCCCTCGCTGAAGCCCAGGCCCGCCAGGTAGAGCACCAGCACCACCGACAGGAAGCCGTAGGCGAACATCCGCACCGCCCTTGTCGCGAAGAGGAGGCGGCCGTCGGGGCCCAGAAGCCCATCAGCTTGGCGGTACGCGTCCATCGGGCCTCCCGGAGCGTTCCACTCTAAGGGACCGGCCCGGCCCCCGTCCCACCCCGAACCCCGATCCATCACCCCTCGAACCGCAGCCCGAGGACCCCGGACAGGGAGATCGCAGACCTGCCCGGGACCATCGTCGGTCCCCTCGCGTTCTCTCAGGAAGGTCGGAGGGACTGACCCTGTGGAACTGCGGCCATCGGCTGTTCGTCCGGTCCCCGCGATCCCCTCCGCTGCACAATCCCCTTGAGCCAGCCGGCCGCCGAGGCGTACAACGTCTCCGGGAGCCCCCGCATGCTGGACGCGGTGCGTGAACGGGAGTCGGCCTCGCGAAGGACGGGCGAGGGGAAGGCGGTGTCAGCGGCCCGGATTGAGGGTTCGCCTCCTCCCCAGGCCCCCCCCACCATGGCCCTGGAGTTGGCCCTGACGCTCCTCCTGGTGCACCGCACCTCCCCTCGTTCGCGTCGCGCCCCCACGCCCCTGCCGCCCCAACAGCCCGAGCGGGACACCCCGCGCTGAGCCGGGGTCCCCCTCCGGCGCCTGCCAGGAGTCGACCATGCCCTTCCTCCCTGCATTCCTGGCAAGCTTCGTCCCCGCCATCCTGCTGGCCGCTTCCCCCGCGCCGGGCGGTCCGTCCCGGTCCATCCAGGGCGAATGGGCCGTCAAGCCGCTGCTGCGCCTGCAGGATCCCCTCCCGGGCACCGGGGGGAAACTCGAGGAACTCGATCGCGTGCATGGGCTCGACGACGGCACGGTGCTCTTCTTCGGGCGCTTCGGCCAGGTGCAGAAGACCAAGTTCCGCCTCAAGGAGAACCCCTGGGCCCTCTACGCCCTCCTTCCCGACGGCAGCGTCCGGATGGGCCTCCGCGCCGGCGCCCCCTTCGCCCAGGGCGGCGGGAAGGACCTGCTGTGCCAGTTCTACGGTCCGGCGGAACGGGAAGACTTCCTCAATGCCACGGCCTTCTACGCCAGCCGCGGAATGATCCACTGGTCGTCGAAGTCCACGCTCTTCGGGGACCAGGACCATGTCCACGGCTGGGACGGTAGGACTCTCGTGCCGGTGGCGTGGCGGGGCATGAAGGTCCGGAGCCGCGGGGGGCAGGAGCTGGAGATCGAGAGCGTGTGGGTCACGGGCGTCACCCGCGAGGGGAACGCGATCCTCCACTTCAATGCGGCCAAGCCCCACCACCGAACTTCCGGCCAGCTGCTCTTCGCGGGCAAGGACCTGATGGACTGCTGGCTCGAGAAGGAGCCCGTCCACGCCTCCGTGGAGGCGGATCGGGCCCTCGAAGCCTCCTTGAAGGCGAATCTCCGGGACATCAAGCGTTTTAACGACTACGAGGGCTACGACCAGGCAGCGCTGGATGGCTTCGTCCCACTGGACGCCTCGAACCAGCGGACCTTGCTTTCCATCTCTCTCCTGAAGACCGAGTCTGTGGCCGACCGGGTCGTCGGATCTGTCTATGTGCCGGGCAGCGTCCAGATCCTCAAGCGCCGACCGGGAATCTATCTGCAAGAGGGCGGAACCCTCACGGAGATCCCGTTCAAACCCGGGGGCAAGGCCCTGTCCGAGATATCGGACATCATGCGGAAGCGTGGCCTTCGAGCGGTGACGAGCCCCATCATCGTGCGATCGATCCCCGGGATAGAGGGATCCCTTGTCGAGATTCCCATCCTCACCCTGGGCACCGCCAGCACCTGGTACTTCGGACCCGAGCCCCGCGCGCGGGAACTGACGCCGCCGCCGGCCTTCCACACCGCCCCCGAGCACCGCTTCACCGTGGCCAACATCGTGGCCTGGGCCGGGCCGGATCGCGTCGTGGTGCGGAACGCACAGGGGTTCTTCCTGCTCGAACGGAAAGCCCCGGCATCCATCACGCCCCCGTGATACCCCCATCAAACTTCCTGTAATCCGTTGTTCCCTGACTCCCGGTAGCGGAACCTCGAATCTGCACGAGATCTTTGTCAGTTCCATAGCGCGATATCCAGAAAGGTGGAGGGACGGGCCCTGTGAAACCTTGGCAACCTGCTGCAACGCGGTGGTGGTGCCAATTCCCGCCGGATTCCCATCCGGAAAGATGACGAGCTTGTGTGAACTGACACGGCGCTCTGAAGCAGTGATCGCGACGGACTGACGAGGCGCTCCCTCGCAGCGTCCAGAGGCTTCGTCCACCCCTCGGTGGACGGAGGACAAGGACGCACCCCATCACCCCCGGAATCCCCATGAGCCAGCCAGCTTCCACGAAGCCGACCCCAGGCACCACCACCCACCGCTTCGAGACCATCGCCCTCCACGGCGGGCACAGCCCCGACGGCGACACGAAGTCCCGGGCCGTGCCCATCTACCAGACCACCAGCTACGTCTTCGACAGCGCCGAGCATGGCGCCCAGCTCTTCAACCTGGAAGTGCCCGGCAACATCTACACGCGGATCATGAACCCCACCCAGGCCGTGCTGGAGCAGCGCCTGGCGGCCCTGGAAGGGGGCATCGCCGCCCTCGCCGTGGCCTCCGGCCAGGCCGCCATCGCCCTGACCCTCAACACGATCCTCCGGACCGGCGACCACCTCGTCGCCGGCGACAACCTCTACGGCGGGACCTACAACCTGCTGCACCACACCCTGCCCCGGAACGGCATCACCACCACTTTCGTCAACAGCCGGGACCCCGAGGCTTTCCGTGCGGCGATCACCCCTGCAACCAAAGCGATCTATATCGAGGCCCTCGGGAATCCCAAGCTGGACGTGCCGGACTTCGAAGTGCTGGGGAAGATCGCCGAGGACGCCGGCATCCCCCTCATCGTGGACAACACCCTGCCCACGCCCTACCTCGTCCAGCCGATCCTTCACGGCGCCCACATCGTCGTCCACAGCGCCACCAAGTTCATCGGCGGCCACGGAACGTCGATTGGCGGCGTGATCGTGGACGGCGGCCGCTTCAACTGGGCCAACGGGAAGTTCCCCGAATTCACGGAGCCCTTCGCCGCCTACCACGGCGCCGTCCTCTCCGAGCTCGCCGGCCCCGCCGCCTTCATCACCAAGGCCCGCATCGAAGGCCTCCGGGACACGGGCCCCGCGATATCACCCTTCAACGCCTTCCTCCTCATCCAGGGCCTGGAGACCCTGCCCCTGCGCCTGGAGCGCCACGGCGTGAACGCCCTGGCCCTGGCGACGTGGCTCCAGAAGCACCCGAAGGTCGCCTGGGTGAACTACCCCGGCCTGAAGGACCACGACACCCACGGCGCGGCGTCCCGCTACTTCCGCAGGGGCAAGGGCTTTGGCGGCATCCTGACGTTTGGCGTGAAGGGCGGGCTGGAGGCCGGCAAGGCCGTCATCAACGCCGTCCAGCTCTTCTCCCGCCTGGCCAACGTGGGCGACGCCAAGAGCCTCATCATCCACCCCGCCAGCACCACCCACCAGCAGCTCAGCCCCGCCGAGCGCGAGGCCACCGGCGTCACCGAGGACCTCATCCGCCTCAGCGTCGGCCTGGAGCATATCGACGACCTCATCGCCGACCTGGACGCGGCCCTCGGGGCGGTGACGCCGTGAGCACGGACCTCGTCGCGGGCCTCGAGCCCATCCGCCTGGAAAGCGGGGAGGAGCTGCCGATCCACGTGGCCTACCGCCGCGTGGGCTTCGGACCCTTGCGCGTCCTGCTGCTGCATGCGCTGACCGGCAGCCCCGACGCCGCGGACCGGCCGACCTCGGACGGCGTGGTGAAGGGCTGGTGGTCGCCCCTTTTCGCGAGCGGCGCGCCCTTCGATCCGAGCCGCACCACCGTGTGGACCCCCAACCTCCCCGGCTCCTGCTACGGGTCCACGGGACCGGAGAAGGGAAGGCCCTTCCCCGCCCTGACACCCCGGGACCAGGCCGCCGCCCTGGCGAGCTGGATCCGCGCCGAAGGCCTGCGCTTCGACGTGGTGCTCGGCGGGTCGCTGGGCGGCATGGTGGCCCTCGAGCTGGCCCTCCTGGAGCCGGACCGCTTCCACCGGGTGGGCGTCATCGGCGCCGGAGCCCGGGCCGACGCCTGGATCCGCGGCATCAACGCCGCCCAGGCCGCCATCCTGAAGAGCGGCCTCCCCGACGCCGAGGCCATCGCCCTGGCCCGCCAACAGGCCATGCTCAGCTTCCGGGCGCCAGAAAGCCTCGACGCCCGCTTCCCCGACGCAGCGGCCGTGCAGGCCTGGCTCGACCATCACGGCCGGGCCCTGGCCGCGCGCTTCACCCGGGAGAGCTACCTCGCCCTCCTCCAGGCCATGGACGCCCACGACCTCGGCCGCAACCGCGGCGGTGCCGTCGAAGCCCTGCGGGGCCTGCGGGCCTCCCTGCACGTCCTGGGCATCCACAGCGACGCCCTCTTCACGCCGCCCCTCCTCCGCGAACTGGCGGAGGCCGGCCGCGCCGCCGGCGTGCACACCAGCCTCCAGTGGCTGCGCAGCCCCCACGGGCATGACGCGTTGGTCATTGAATGGGAGCAGGTGGACGCCTGGCTGCGGACGCACGTGCTGATCCGGGCGGCGGCATGACCGTCCAATCGTTCAACAGAGGATTTGTCACCCTCGTCGGAGCCGGCCCCGGCCATCCGGACTTCCTCACCCTCCGGGGCCTCCGGGCCCTCCAGGTCGCCGAGGTGATCCTCTACGACGCCCTCCTGGACGAAGCCTTCCTCGAGCTCTTCCCGGCAGACGCCGAAGCGGTCTTCGTGGGCAAGCGGGCCGGGGACCACGCCCTTTCCCAGGACGAGATCAATGCCCTGCTCATCGCCAAGGCCCGGGCAGGAAGGAAGGTCGTCCGCCTCAAGGGCGGCGATCCCTTCCTCTTCGGCCGGGGCGGCGAAGAGGCCCTGGCCCTCCGGGATGCCCGCCTGCCCTTCGAGGTCGTGCCCGGCCTGAGCGCCCTCAACGGCGTCGCCGGCGCCGCGGGCATTCCCCTCACCCACCGCGGGCTCGCGAGGGAGGTCCGCATCCTCGAAGGCCACGGTCTCCTCCACGAGCCCCGCGACTGGGACGAGCAGGCGCGCTTCCGGGGCACCACGGTGCTCTTCATGGCCACGGGCCAGCTCCCCGCCATCGCGCGGAAGCTCCTGGCCCACGGCGCGGATCCGGCCCTGCCCATCGCCCTCGTGGAGAACGGGTGTTCGCCCCGCCAGAGGGTCCGGGTCGCCACCCTCGCCGACGCCGCGGCACACCGGATGGCCATGTGTAGCGACGGACCCGGAATCGTCTACCTCGGCCCCGTGATCGCCCTCCAGCCCCTCCTCGCCACGCCCCATTCCTTCCGTGAAGCCCATGACCTCCCTCCTGCCCGTCTTCCTCAAACTGCAGGGCCAGCCCGTCCTCCTCGTCGGCGCCGGGAGCGTCGCGCAGGCTAAGCTGCGTCCGCTGCTCGAGGCCGGGGCCGCCATCACCGTGGTGGCCCCTTCCATGTCCGGCGCCGTGCGCGGCATCGCGGCCGGGCATGCCGGCCAGGTGCGCCTCCTGGCGCGTCCCGTGGAGATCGCCGACCTGGTGGGCCAGCGCCTCGTGGTGAGCGCCACCAACGATCCCTGGCTGAACGGGGTCCTGGGTCTCGCCGCGAAGCGGCTCGGCGTCTGGTTCAACGCCGTGGACGAGGCCGACAGCTGCGCCTTCTACATGGCCGGCAGCCTGCGCCGCGGCCCCGTGGAGATCGCCGTGGGCAGCCGGGGCGCCTTCCCCGGCCTGGTGCGGGCCCTGCGGGGCTGCCTGGACGCCCTGCTGCCCCAGGACCACCTTGACGACCTGGAGCGCCTCGCCGAACTGCGCCGGCGCATCCGGGCCGAGGTCCCCGATCCCGCCACCCGCGGCCGCATCCTGCGCCGGGCCGTGGAGACCCTCGAGCGGGACTACTTCCACGCCCTGCGGAAGCGTCTGGAACCGGAAGGAGTGCTTTCGTGAACGCCCTCGAGACCTTGAAGGAAGGCTCCCAGCTCCTGCGGGGCGGCCTCGCGGCGGAGCTGGCCTCGCCGGAGCAGAAGCTCGGCCCCGACGCGGCGCACCTGGTGAAGTTCCACGGCCTCTACCAGCAGAAGGACCGGGACAAGGCCCCGGAACCCAAACCCCATGTGCTGATGGTCCGCGGCCGCATCCCCGGCGGCCGCCTCAGCCCCGCCCAGTGGGCGGCCTGGAACGGGATCGCGGACCGTTTCGGCGACGGCACCCTGCGCCTCACCACCCGCCAGAGCGTGGAGCTCCACGGCATCCTGAAGCGGGACATCAAGGCCACGCTCCAGGAACTGCACCGGGCGCTCCTCACCACCAAGGGCGCCTGCGGGGACGTGGTGCGCAACGTCATGGAGGCCCCCAATCCCGCGGGCCGCGCCGACCTCGCCCAGCTCGGGCCCGTGGCCCAGCTCCTCTCCGACCACTTCCAGGCGAAGTCCAACGCCTATGCCGAGGTGTGGCTCGATGGCGAAAAGGTCGACGGGCCCGAGACGGAGCCGCTGTACGGGAAGACCTACCTGCCCCGGAAATTCAAGATCGCCGTCACCCTGGCGGGCGACAACAGCGTGGACGCCTACACCCAGGACCTGGCCTTCGCCGGGACCCTGGACCGCTGCGGCCGCGCCAAGGGTCAGATCGACGGCTGGTTCGTCCTGGCCGGGGGCGGCATGGGCATGACCCACAACGACCCCGCGACCTTCCCGCGGCTTGCCGATGTCCTCGGCTGGATCCCCGCGGAGGCCCTGCTGTCCGTTGCGGAGGCTGTGGTCACCACCCAGCGGGATCACGGCAGCCGCTTCAACCGCAAGCGCTCGCGCCTCAAGTACCTGATCCATGACCGGGGCGTCGCGTGGTTCCGCGCCGAGGTGGAGGCCCGGTCCGGCGTGCGCTTCGAGGACCTGGACCTGCCGCCGTGGCGGACGCCCTCCCCCCTGGGCTGGACGAAGCGCGCCGACGGAGCCTGGGCCCTGGGCTTCCACACCCTGTCGGGCCGCATCGCGGGCCCCCTGAAGGCCGCGCTGGCGGAACTCATCGCCCTGCACGGCCTCGAGGTCCAGCTCACGCCGGACCAGGACCTGATCCTCCTGGGCATTCCCCGGGAGGCCCGCGCCTCCGTCGAGGCCTTCCTCGCCGCCCGCGGCCTTTCCTGGACGAGCCCGTCGCGACTCCACGACCGGGCCCTGGCCTGCGTGGCCCTGCCCCTCTGCGCCGTGGCCATCACCGAAGCCGAGCGGGTGGCCCCGGATTTCCTGGCGCTGCTCGACGGACTGCTGGCGAAGCACGGCCTCGCGGACCGGGCGCCGGTCTTCCGCCTCACGGGCTGCGCCAACGGCTGCGCGAGGCCCTACGCCGCGGAGCTGGCCCTGGTGGGCCAGGCCGTGGACCGCTACGCCCTCTTTGCCGGCGGCGACGCCGAAGGCACGCGCCTGGCCTTTCCCGTGGCCGAGCGGGTGCCCACCGCCGGCCTCGCCGACCTCCTCGACCGCCTCCTCGCCACGTGGAAGTCCGAGGGCGGCCCCCTTGAACCCTTCGGCGCCTTCGCCGCCCGCCTCGGTGCCGCCGGATTGGCCGAACGGCTCCGTCCCGAAGCCGTCCTGACCCCCGCCCTCGCCCTCGCCGCTGACCGACCGGAAGGACCATGACCCTCGATCCCCTCCAGATCCTCCTCCTCGCCGGCCTCACGCTCCTGGCCGCCACCGTGAACGGCGTCCTGGGCCACGGCTTCTCCACCGTCAGCGTCCCCGTGGCCCTCCTGCTCCTGGCCAACCGGCTCCTCAACCCCGTGCTGGTGCTGTTGGAAGTCGTCCTGAACGCCGGCGCCTTCCTCGCCAACCTCCGGGCCTTCCCCGCGGTGGCTCCGCGGATCCTGCCCATGCTCTGGGGCCTGCTGCCGGGCATCGCCCTGGGCACCGGGATCCTGGTCCTCACGCCCCCCGGCCCCATGAAGCTCATCACCTACCTGCTGCTCTTCCCGGTGGTGCTCCTTCAGGGCCTGGGCTTCAGGCTCGGCCTGCGCTCGGAGCGGCAGGCCGCCCTGCCCTTCGGCCTGGCCACGGGCCTCCTCTACGCCACCACCACCATCAGCGGCCCCATCCTCTCCCTCTACTTCCACAACCAGGCCTACGCCAAGGACGAGTACCGCGCCGCCATCAGCTTCCTGCGGGTGGTGGAATCCGCCCTCACCGCCCTGGCCTACCTCGCCCTGGGCCTCATCACAAGGGAGTCCCTGGACCTCGCCGCGCCCCTGCTGCCGGGCGCGCTGATCGGCCTGGGCCTCGGCGCCCTCCTCGCGACGCGGGTGGCGGAGGCGGGCTTCCGGCGCTTCTGCGTCTGGTTCAACGTCCTCGCCGTGAGCTTCGGCCTGGCCCGCATCCTCGGCCCGGGCCTGCCCGACCTGTTCCGGAGCCATCTCCCCTGGGCCCTGCCCCTGGCCGCCGGGCTCCTGGTCTTCACCCGGGGCTTCGGCCTCCTGCGCCGATCCACGCCCCTCCCCGAATCCGCCTGAGCGCCTCCGGAGCCCCCATGCCCACCCTCGAGATCCAGGCCTTCACGCCCAGCCGGGTCGCCGCCCTCAACGCGGAGTTCCAGGGCGCCTCCGCGGAGACCGTCCTCACCTGGGCCGCCCACGCCTTCCCCCCCGACCGCCTGGCCTTCGCCTGCAGCCTCGGGCTCGAGGATGTCGCCCTCGTGGAGATGCTGGCGCGCCTGCCAAGGGTGCCGCGCATCTTCTTCCTGGACACGGGGCGCCTCCACCAGGAGACCTACGACGTGCTGCAGCAGCTGCGCCGCCACTACGGCGTGGACGTGGAGGTCTTCTTCCCGCGGGCCGAAGCCGTGGAGGCCCTGGTGCGCCGGGACGGTCCCAACGGCTTCTACGCGGGGCTCGAGCAGCGCCGCGCCTGCTGCGCCGTGCGGAAGGTGGAGCCCCTGGCCCGGGCCCTGGAGGGCGCCGACGCCTGGATCACGGGCCTGCGCCGGGAGCAGGCGCCCACCCGGCGGGAGCTGCGGACCTTCGAGCTGGACACCGAGCACGGCGGCATCCTCAAGATCAATCCCCTCCTGGACTGGGACCACGCGCGGACCCAGGCCTACGTGCGCCACCACGGCGTGCCCGTGAACGCCCTCCACGACCAGGGCTACCCGAGCATCGGCTGCGCCCCCTGCACGCGTCCCGTCCAGCCCGGCGAGGACCTCCGCGCCGGCCGCTGGTGGTGGGAGCAGCCCGAGCACAAGGAGTGCGGCCTGCACCTCCGCGCCCGAACCCCGCAACCCGTCGAGGCCCCATGACCGTCCTGCTGAACGAACCCACCACCCTGACCCACCTCGACTGGCTCGAGGCCGAGGCCCTCCACATCCTCCGGGAGGTGGCGGGCCAGTGCGCCAACCCCGCCCTCCTCTTCTCCGGGGGCAAGGATTCCCTGGTCCTCCTGCGGCTCGCGGAAAAGGCCTTCCGCCCCGCGCCCTTCCCCTTTCCCCTCCTCCACATCGATACGGGCCACAACTACGCCGAGGTGATCGCGTTCCGGGATCGCCGGGCCGCCGAGCTCGGAGAACGCCTCATGGTGCGCGCCCTGGACGATTCCATCGCCCGGGGCAGCATCCGGTTGCAGCGTCCTGACCAGGGCCGCAACGCCTTCCAGAGCGTGACCCTGCTGGAGGCGGTGGCGGAATTCGGCTTCGACGCCCTTATCGGCGGCGCGCGGCGGGACGAGGAGAAGGCGCGGGCCAAGGAGCGGGTCTTCTCCTTCCGGGACGAGTTCGGCGCCTGGGACCCCAAGCACCAGCGCCCGGAACTGTGGGACCTCTACAACGCCCGCATCCACCCCGGCGAGCACATCCGCGCCTTCCCCATCAGCAACTGGACCGAACTGGACGTGTGGCAGTACATCCAACGGGAGGGCCTCGAGCTCCCTTCCATCTACTTCGCCCACGACCGCGCCGTCGTCCGCCGGGGCGGCGCCCTGGTGCCCGTGACGCCCCTCACGCCCGCGAAGCCCGGGGAAGCGGTGGAGCGGATCTCCGTCCGCTTCCGCACCGTGGGCGACATCCCCTGCACGGCGCCGGTGGCGAGCACCGCGGCGACGGTGGACGAGATCCTCGCCGAGACCGCAATGACTTCCCTGACCGAGCGGGGCGCCACGCGCCTCGACGACCAGACCTCGGAAGCCTCCATGGAGCAGCGCAAGAAGGAAGGATATTTCTGATGGGCGGCCTTCACACCTCAGGTTCAACGGTCCCGGCGGCGGGGCTTCCCGCCGTGGACCGTGGCGTCCTGCGCTTTCTCACCTGCGGCAGCGTGGACGACGGCAAGAGCACCCTCATCGGGCGCCTGCTCTACGACAGCAAGGCCATCCTCGCGGACGCCCTGCACGCCCTGGAGACCAGCTCCCGCCGGCGCGGCCTGGCGGGCATCGACCTCTCCCTGCTGACGGACGGCCTGTCCGCGGAACGGGAGCAGGGCATCACCATCGACGTGGCCTACCGCTACTTCGCCACGGGCACGCGGAAGTTCATCATCGCCGACGCCCCGGGCCACGCCCAGTACACCCGCAACATGGTGACCGCGGCCTCCACCGCGGACCTGGCCCTCCTCCTCGTGGACGCGCGGCGCGGCGTGCAGCCCCAGACCCGGCGCCACGCGGCCCTGGCCCACCTGCTGGGAATCCGGCACCTGGTCTTCGTGGTGAACAAGCTGGACCTGGTGGGCTACGACCCGGGCGTCTTCGAAGGGCTGAAGGGGGAGCTCGAGGCCTTCAGCCGCTCCCTCGGCCTCGCCGCGCCGGCCTTCGTGCCCATCTCGGCCCTGGAAGGCGACATGGTGGTGTCCCGGGGGGACCGGCTGCCCTGGTACGAAGGGCCCACACTCCTGGAGCTCCTGGAAGCAGCCCCCGTGGAGGCGAACCAGGCCGGGCGCCCCTTCCGCTTCCCCGTGCAGCTGGTGTGCCGGCCCCGGACTGCGGGCGCACCGGACTTCCGGGGCTACCAGGGGCGGATCACGTCGGGGGAGGTGGCGGTGGGGGACCGGATCCTGGCGCTGCCCTCGGGCCGCAGCGCCCGGGTGTCCGGGCTCCGGATCCACGACACCAGGCTCACCCGGGCCACCGCCGGCCAGTCCGTCACCCTGCTCCTGGACGAGGAGCTGGACATCTCCCGGGGCGACCTGCTCTGCTCCGCGGAAGCCCCCGCCACGCCCGCCGTCGAGCTCGGGGCCACCCTCTGCTGGCTCTCCGACCGGCCCCACACCCCGGGGCAGCGCCTGCTCCTGCGCCACACGGCCCGGGAGGTCCGGGCCCGCATCACGGACATCACCGGGGGCCTCGACCTGCACACCCTCCGCCTCGAAGCGGCGGAGGGCCTGGAGGTGAACGACATCGCCGAGGTCCGGCTCCGCCTCCAGCGACCGGTCTGCGCCGACCCCTACGGGCAGGACCGCGCCACCGGCGCCTTCGTGCTCATCGACGAGGCCACCCACGACACCGTGGCGGCGGGCCTGGTGCGGACGGTATCCGGAGTCCGGCCGTGAGCCCCCCGCGCATCCAGAAATTCAGCTCCCGCCTGCTGGGGGATGCGGCCGGGTGGCGGGCCGCCGCCCGGGTGGCCGCCGAGGCCGCGGAAGGGGGCAGCGTCGCCGTGGTCTCCGTGCCTGCCGGACTCCGGACCGGGCTTGCCGCCGCCCTCGACGCCGCGGGGCGCGGCGAGGGCGCGGCGGCCGCGGCGGGCTGCCGCCGCCTCCTGGAGGACGTCGAAAGCCTCGGCCGGGACCTGGGTCTCGAGGGCGGCCTTCCCCCGTCCGCCGAACCCCTCGTGACGCGCCTCACCGAACTGGTGCAGGGAGCCTGCCTGGTGGGCCACGCGTCTCCCCGCACACGGGACGCGGTCCTGGGCCTGGCCGGGGGCCTCGGCGCGGTGCTGTTCACCGCCCTTCTCGGGGTCCGGGGGGCCCGCGCGCGGGCAGCCCGCGGCCTTCCGGCCGCCGCAGGTCCCCATGGAGCCGCCCGTCCCCTCCCGGCCATACGGTGGATGGAAAAGCCGTCGCGGGGCGAGATCCTGGTCCTGCCGGGGGGCTTCGGCGAGGATGCCGACGGGTCGGTGCGGGCCTACGGGCCCGGGGGCTCGGACCTCACCGCCGTGGCCCTGGGAGCGGGCTGGGGGGCCTCCGAGGTCCGGATCTGGACCGCGGACGACGGGATCCAGAGCGCCGATCCCAGCCTGGTGCCGGGGGCCCGTCCCCTGTCCCGCCTCAGCTACGGGGAGGCCCGGGCCCTCTCGGCCTTCGGGGACCGGGCCCTCCATCCCGACGTGCTGGCGGTGGCCTCGGAAGCCGGCCTCGACCTGGTCCTGGCCAACCTCCACCGCCCCGGACGGCGCACGCGGATCACCGTGGAAGCCCCCAGCCGCCCGCCGGGCTCGGTGGCCTCCGTGGCCTACAAGGAGGGCCTGCACCTGCTGCGGCTGCCCCCGGCCGCCTCCCTGGAAGGGATGGCCGGCGCCGATGCAGAACTGCGGGCGGCCGGGGCCCAGCGCCTCGGCGCCATCGCCGGGCCCGAGGGCTTCCTGCTGGCCCTGCGGGCGGACGGTGCGGCGGCGGTCCAGCACCTGGCGGCCCTGGCCGACCGGGGCGCCGAGCTCTCGGCGGGGTGGGCCCTGGTGGCCCTGGTGGGCGAGGGCCTGCGGGCGACCCCCGGCGCGGCCCTGCGCCTCCTGGCGCCCTTCCACCGGGAGACCGTGGGGGGGCTCCTGGCGGGGAGCTCCCCGATCTCCGTGTCCTTCCTGGTGCCGGAGGAACGGCTCGGGGAGCTGGTGCCTCGCCTGCACCATCGCTGGATCGAGCGCTGGATCGAGGCCGCGGAGCCATCCCGGGTTCTCGCGCCCTTGGCCCTCTAGCGGAACGCGGCCCCGGAGGGCCGCGTTCCGCGTTGCATGGGGCCGTTCAGTGCTGTTTCATCAGCCAGGCCGCGAGGCGCTGGTGGAAGGATTCCGGGTGGGAGAGGTCGGTGGGGGTGAGCCGGGGCGGCAGTTCGGTCTCGTCATCCAGGAAAACCCCCCGCAGGAAGATCGGCATCCGTTCAGCCGATAGGGTATCTCCAGCCGTCGCAACGGTTCCATTGCGGCGATCGACGCTGTTCCAACTCATTGCCGCCTCCCTTGGGTGTCAGGGTGATGGGAAAACATAGGCAACCTAGACTGGAATGCCATGGCCAGAATCCTCCAGCGCGAAGTCCCTCCTTTTTTTCCTAGCGACGGCCCGGTCTACGCTTTCCTCATGGGCGAAGCCCCGGGCCCACGGGGGGCCGACCGCTCGGGGATCCCCTTCTGGGGGGACCGGGCCGGGCTGCCCCTCTACCTCGCCCTGGAAGCCGCGGGGATGGCCCAAGTGCCGCCGGAGGCCTACGAGGCCTGGGACGGGCAGCGCTTCCGGGACCTGGGCCTCGCCCCCAGGCTGCTGGGGGCGGCCCTCGGGAACGCCTATCCGAGCTGCCCCACCACGGATGGCGAGCGCTTCCGCGCCCCCAGCGATGCCGAACTGCGGCAGCCCGGGAACATGGCCCGGCTGCGGGCTGAGCTCGGCGCCGCCCGGGACCGCTGCCCCGGCCCCCTCGCCGTCCTGGCCCTGGGGCGCCGGGCCGGCTGGATCCTGGATCAGCTGGACCTGGACTGTGTCCTCGAAGTCCTGCCCCACCCCTCGGCCCAGGGCCTGCTCCAGGCCGCCCCGGAGCGAGGGAAGGGACTGAAGCTGGCGGACCTGCAGGCGGACTGGCAGGCCCGCCTGACGGCGCGGCTGGTTCAGCTCAGGGCGGAGATCCAAAGGGTGCGGTAGACGCCTTCCAGGGCCCGGGCGAAACCGGTCGCGTCCAGGAGCGGCGAGGCCTGCATACGGCCCCGGAGGCTGGCCCGGAGCTGGGCGAGGGCCCCCGCGTCGGAAGCCAGGATGACCCCCTGGGCGGCCAGGGCGCCCGCGGAATCCGGCATCCAGGCGCCGAAGCCGAGGGGGGCCAGGACGCCAAGGCCGGGCCGGAAGGCGTGGGTGCGCCGCTCCAGGCCCAGGACGGGAAGACCCATCCAGAGGGCTTCGCAAAGCGCCGCCGGGGTCGGCTGGGGGAAGTCCGCCAGGGCCACGTCCACTCGGGTGTAGGCGGCGAGGTGCTGGGCCAGGGATTCGGGGACGGGCCGAAAGCCGAGGCGGTCCAGATCCAGGCCGGCCTGCTCCAGGCGGGCGATCCACAGGGATCGGCTGCGGGGATCCGCGGGCAGGGCCGGAAGGCTGAGGCGCGCGCCGCCCACCTTGGCCAGCAGCAGGGCCCAGGCTTCCAGGATCCCGTCGTGGAGGCGGTCCAGGGGGCCGAAGTAGCCGAAGGTCAGGTAGCGGTTGGCCAGGGCCGGCAGGGGGCCGGGGTCCGGAGCCTCGGGGAAGGGCAGGTAGGCCAGGGCGGCGCGGTCCAGGCGGAGGATGGATTCGGGGCCGTAGGATTCGGCGCCGAGGGGATCCGCGGCGGC
Source organism: Holophagaceae bacterium (assembly GCA_044229575.1). Lineage (GTDB taxonomy): Bacteria > Acidobacteriota > Holophagae > Holophagales > Holophagaceae > JADJVL01. Next base: position 66,903 of record JBGAST010000014.1, read on the forward strand.
GTCCGTGAGGCGGTGGGTGAGGGCCACGAGGCCCCGGGTGCAGTCGTAGCCCGGGCCCGCCACCTGCACCGGCGCCGGGGCGAGGGCCAGGGCGGCCGCCCGGCCGCCGGGGGTATGGCCCGCCAGGTCCACCAGGACGTCGATACCGTCCTGCCGGATGGCCGCCGCCGCCTGCACGTTGGTGAGGCCCGAAAGGTTCCGGAAGGTGCCGCAGCGGGCCGCCAGGGCCTCGCTGGCCTCGTCGGCCTGGGCCACGTCGCCGTAGCCGAAGACCTCCACCTGGGCGGGATCGTGGGCCCCCAGGATCGCCGCGAGGACCCGGCTGCCGGGCGTGTGGCCGAAATCGCTGGAAAGGTAGCCGACCTTCAGGCGCCGCTCCGGGTTCCGGTCGGCGGGCTGGGCGGGCTCGGAAAGGCCCACGGCGGAAGCGCCGGCGAGGCGGCCCCACCGCACGTGGGCTTCCGCCAGGGAGGCTTCGGACTGGCGGGGATCCCGGCGCAGCAGGGAGAGCAGCCGGTGGTGGAGGCCCGGATTGTTCAGGTCGAGATTGGCGGCGGAGGCGAAGGCGTCCACGGCCTCCTCCACCCGGCCCAGGGCCTGGAGGGCGCGGCCGAGGGCGGCGTAGGCGCCGGGGTGCTCGGGGTGGGCGTAGAGGACGCGCTCGGCGGCGTCAAAGGCCTCCGCGGGGGCTCCGGCGGACTGGAAGAGGGCCGCCAGTCCCAGGTGGGCGTCGGCGCTCTGGGGGGCGAGGCGCATGGCCACCCGGTAGGCCGCCTCGGCTTCGGCCCAAAGGCCCCGCTGGGCCTGCAGCCCGCCGAGGGCCAGCCAGGCTTCGGGCTCGGAGCCGGCGTGCTTGGCCAGCAGGTCCGCGGCCGCTTCAAGCCGGCCTTCGGCCGCCAGCAGCCCCGCGAGATCCAGGGCCGCCGTGCCGCGCTCCGGCGCCAGTTCCAGGGACCGCGCGAGGTGGACCTTCGCCTCGCCGTCCAGGCCCAAGCCCCGCAGGGCCTTGCCGAGGTTGGCGTGGAGGTCCGCGCCGTCGGGTTCGAGCTCCAGGGCCTTGCGCCACAGCTCCGCCGCCGCGGCCAGGTCCCCCTGGCAGGCCTTCACCGTGCCCAGGTTGTTCCAGCCCCCGGCATCCGAGGGGTCCAGCTCCGTCGCCTTCCGGGCCCGGGCCTCCGCTTCGGGAAAGGCCCCCTTCTCGATGGAGAGCACCGCGAGGTGGCCGTAGACGTCCGCTCGGCCCGGCTCGGCGTCGAGCACCTTGAGGTAGATGGCTTCGGCCTCGGCGGTCCGCCCGGCCCGGTGCAGACGCAGGGCTTCCTCGTGGAGCTCGGTGGGGGTCATGGATTCTGAAGCCATCGCGTCTCCTGCCTGGGTGGGCCGAACCCTTGATGGTACCAGCGGTCGGCGGGGAATGCCCGCGGGGACTGCCGGAGACAGGGGCAGCCTCCCGAGGTAGCCTGGAGGATTCCCCCTCTCATTGCGAGGTTTCCTTCATGGTCCGCAGACGCCCCCTCATCGCCCTTCTCCTCGCCGCTGGCGGCCTGGGTTCCCTGGGGGCCCAGGCCCCTTCGACGGCCCCCGGGAAGCCCCGCCCCGCCTCCGCCAAGGCCGCTGCCAAGGCCGCCGAGGCCCCCCTCCCGGCCCCCGTGAAGGTCAGCAGCGTGGAAGGCATCACCGAGTACCGCCTCGCCAACGGCCTGCGGGTGCTCCTCTTCCCGGATCCCAGCAAGGCGAACATCACCACCAACATCACCTACCTGGTGGGCTCGCGGCACGAGAACTACGGCGAGACCGGCATGGCCCACCTCCTGGAGCACCTGGTCTTCAAGCCCTCCCGGAAGTTCAGCGGCAAGGACGGCCAGCCCTCCATCGTGCAGACCCTCAACAAGGTGGGCGCCCGTTTCAACGGCACCACCTGGCTGGACCGCACCAACTACTTCGTCACCTTCCCCGCCAGCGAGGAGAACCTGAAGCTCATCCTCGACATGGAAGCGGACCGCATGGTCCACGCCAACATCGACCAGAAGGACCTCTGGGACCCCAAGGAGCAGAAGGGGGAGATGACCGTCGTGCGCAACGAGATGGAAGGCGGCGAGAACAATCCCCTGCGCGTCACCCTCCAGCGCACCACCGCCGCGGCCTTCGAGTGGCACAACTACGGCAAGTCCACCATCGGCGCCCGCAGCGACGTGGAGCACGTGGACATCGAGCGCCTCAGGGCCTTCTACCGGAACTACTACCAGCCCGACAATGCGGTGCTGCTGGTGGCCGGCAAGTTCGACGAGGCCGCCGCCCTGGCCCTGGTCAACGAGAAGTTCGGGCGCATCCCGAAGCCCGGCCGCGCGCTCCAGCCCACCTACACCCTGGATCCCGTCCAGGACGGCGAGCGCAGCGTCACCGTGCGGCGGGTGGGCGACGTGCAGATGCTCATGGCCGCCTACAAGATTCCCGCCGGCGTCCACATCGACTTCCCCGCCCTCACCGTGCTGGGCCAGGTCCTGGCGGACACCCCCGGCGGCCGCCTCCACAAGGCCCTCGTGGACACCAAGAAGGCCGCCTTCGTCTTCCCCTTCATCGGCGAGACCAAGGAGCCCGGCCTCGCACTCTTCGGCGCCCAGCTGCCCAAGGAGACCAACCTGGACGAAGCCCGGGAGGTGCTGCTCAAGACCCTCGAGTCGGGCCTCGACACCGTCACCCAGGAAGAGGTGGACCGGGCCAAGGGTCAGCTCCTGAAGCAGATCGACCTCACCCTCAATGAGTCGGACCGGCTCGGCGTGGGCCTCTCCGAGTACATCGCCCAGGGGGACTGGCGCCTCTTCTTCCTGCAGCGAGACCGCATCCGGAAGGTCACCACCATCCAGGTCCGGGCCGCGGCCAAGCACTACCTCAAGCGGGAGAACCGCACCCTCGGCCAGTTCATACCCACCTCCGCCCCGGACCGGGCGGAGATTCCCGAAACCCCGGACGCCGTGGCCCTGGTCAAGGAGTACAAGGGCGGAGAGCGCGTGGCCCAGGGCGAAGCCTTCGACGCGGCCCCCGCCAACATCGACGCCCGCACCACCACGTTCAGCACCGGCGGACTCAAGGCGGCCCTCATCGCCAAGAAGACCCGCGGCGAGACCGTCAGCGCGACCCTGAACCTGCGCTTCGGCAGCGAAGCCGCCCTCCAGGGCCATGACGAGATCGGCGGCGTCACCGCCGCCATGCTGATGCGGGGCAGCGCCAAGCACAGCCGCCAGCAGATCCAGGACGAACTGGATCGCCTGAAGGCCCAGGTCCGCATGTCCGGAAGCTCCGAGAACCTGAACGTCTCCATCACCACCACCCGGCCGAACCTCGCCGCCGTCCTCGACCTCGTGGCGGAGGTCCTGCGCACCCCCGCCTTCGACGCGGAGGAGCTCTCCAAGCAGGTCAGCGAGCAGGTCAGCGCCTACGAGCAGGGCCGCAACGAGCCCTTCAGCGTGGCCCAGATCGCCCTCCAGCGGCACACCAGCCCCTATCCGAAGGGACACCCCCGCTACGCGGGCACCCTGGACGAATCCATCGCCGACATCAAGGCCCTGAAGGTGGAGGAGATCCGATCCTTCCACCGCGCGTTATACGGCGCCACCGGCCAGCTGGCGGTGGTGGGCGACTTCGATCCGAAGGCGGTGGAAGCCCAGGTCGCCCGGCTCCTCGGGGACTGGAAGGCGCCCCAACCCTTCCAGCGCATCCCCCAGCGGCTCAAAGAGGGCGTGGCGCCCCTGGACCTCAAGCTCGAAACCCCCGACAAGGCCCAGGCGGTGTTCATCGCCGCCCTGCCCCTGGCCCTGAAGGACAGCGATCCCGACTACCCGGCCCTGCTCCTGGGGAACTACCTCCTCGGTGGCGGCGCCATCAACAGCCGCATCGCCAACCGCCTGCGCCAAAAGGAGGGGCTCTCCTACGGCGCCGGCTCCCAGTTCAGCGCGGGCGCCCTGGACGCTGTGGGCCAGTGGGGCGGCTTCGCCATCTACGCCCCCCAGAACCTCGCCCGCCTGGAGGCGGCCTTCAACGAGGAGCTGGCCCTGGCCCTGAAGGACGGCTTCAAGGCGGAGGAAGTCGAAGCCGCGAAGACCAGCTGGCTCCAGGGCCAGGCCACCAGCCGCAGCCAGGACCGGGAGCTGGCCAACCGCCTCGCCCAGAACCTGTTCCAGGGCCGGGCCATGGCCTGGTACGGCGAGCTGGAGGCCCGGGTGAAGGCCCTCACCCCGGACCAGGTCGTGGCCGCCCTGCGGCGCCACCTCGACCCCGCCCGGCTGCTTCGGGTGAAGGCCGGGGATTTCGCGAAGAAGGAACCCGCGAAGTAGGCGCCGCGCGCCCCGCGCTGCGGGAAAAGGGCGGCCCCGGGCCGCCCTTTTCCCTTGGGGGATTGGGCTTTCGATGCTCTTCTGGAGGGCCGCTCAGCGTTTGAAGGACGCCGGGCTTCCGGAGACGATGCCATGGCCCGCCTGAACAAGACCTGGAAGGTTGAAGACGGAGGCGCGGCCCTGGCCGGGGAGCTCCACCGGATCCTGGAGATCAGCCATCGGCAGGCCAAAGGGCTGATCGATTCGGGCTGCGTGAAGATCAACGGCAAGGACCCCTCCGGCCATGGCCAGCGTCTCGTCCTGGGCGACGAGATCGCCGTGGGCTTCGATCCCGGCACCCGCTACCAGACCCTGCCGCCGGCGCGGGTGCTGGAGGGCGAGCCCTTCAAGGTGCTCTGGGAGGACAGCGACCTGGTCTTCGTGGACAAGCCCGCGGGCCTGCTCACGGTGCCTGCGGAGAAGGGCAACGAGCCCAGCCTCGCCGACGCCCTGGTGGACCACTACCGGCGCCGGGGCTTCAAGCGCGCCCAGATCTTCATCGTGCACCGCCTGGACCGCTGGACCAGCGGCGTGCTCATCTTCGCCAAGACCCCGGAGGCCCTGCGGGGCCTGAAGGACCTCTTCGAGGCCCACAAGCTCCAGCGGGTCTACCACGCCATCCTGGTGGGGGAGCTGCCGGAGAACAGCGGCAGCCTCTTCAGCAAGCTCATCGAGCACCAGAAGACCCTGAAGGTGAAGGTCACGTCGGGCCAGAAGGGAGCCAAGCACGCCATCACCCACTACCGGGTGCTGGAGCGCCTTCCCGGACACACCGTCGTGGAGGTGAAGCTGGAGACCGGCCGGCGCAACCAGATCCGCGTCCAGTTCGCCGACAAGGGCTTCCCGCTCCTGGGGGACCAGGTCTACGGCGAGACCAGCGAGCTCATCGACCGCCAGGCCCTCCACGCCGAGCTGCTGGGCCTGCGCCACCCGGTCACCGAGGCCCAGGTCACCGTGAGCGCCAAGCTGCCCCCGGACTTCGAGGCGGCCCTCAAGGCCCTGCGCAACACCCGCCGGGTGGCCCGCGCCGAGGAGGGCGTGAAGGGCGAGGAAGGCATCTTCAAGCCCAAGATCACGAAGGAGCACAAGGCCGAGCGCGTCAGCCGGGCCCGCACCCACACCAAGGCCGCGCCCCGGGCCGAAAGCGACCGCCCCCGGCGGGAAGGCTTCCGCGAAGGCGGCCCCGAGCGCAGGCCCCGGCCAGCCTCCCGCGGCCCCCGGGCCGAGGGCGGAGAATCCCGGGGTCCCCGCACCGAAGTCCGCGGACCTCGCCCGGAGGCCCGCGGCCCTCGCACGGAAACCCGTGGCCCTCGTTCAGGAGCGCGGGGGCCGAAGCCCGGGCCACGCGGCCCCCGCCCTGAAGCCCGCGGCCCCCGCCCGGAAGGGAGGGGTCCCCGCGCCGAGGCCCGCGGACCCCGGCGGGAAGAGAGCGGCAGACCCGCGGGACGGCCCGCGAAACCAGGCGCCGCCATGAAACCGCGGGGGGCGGGGAAGCCGGCGGGCCCGGACCGCAAGCGTTCCGCCTCGCCGCGCCCGGCCGCCTCCAAACCCCGCAAGCCCCGCGGCTGACGAGCGCCCCATGCCCTTCGCGAATCCTCCCCTCAAAGGCCGCATCGCCTTCGTCTCCGGGTCCACCCGGGGCATCGGCAAGGCCATCGCCCTCGAACTCGCCGCCTGGGGCGCCGACGTGGCGGTCCACGGCATGAAGTCCGCGGAAGCCGCCGAGGCCGTCGCCGCGGCCGGCGCGCCATCACCGTGCTCGCCGACGTGCGGGACCGCGCCGCCATGAACGCCGCCGCGGACCGGGTGAAGGCCGAGCTGGGGGCGGTGGACATCCTGGTCAACAACGTGGGCACCCGCCAGGACGGCCCCTTCATCCTCATGGGGGATGACAAGTGGGAGGAGGTCATGAACGTGAACCTCCGGGGCACCGTGTACACGACCCGGGCCTTCGTCCGCGGCATGATGGCGGCCAAGTGGGGCCGCATCGTCAACATCGTCAGCCCCTCCGGGATCATCGGCATGGCGGGCCAGACCAACTATGCGGCCTCCAAGGGCGCCGTCATCGCCCTCACCAAGAGCCTCGCAAGGGAGATCGCCCCCTTCGGCGTGCTGGTGAATGCCGTGAATCCCGGGATCATCCATACGGAACTCACCTCGGACCTGGACGCGGAGCGCGTGCGCCAGCTCCTCGCGCCCACCATCCTGAAGCGCGTCGGCGAACCCGAGGAAGTGGCCCGGGTGGTGGCCTTCCTGAGCAGCGACTGGGCCAGCTACATGAGCGGCCAGGTGGTGAACGTCGACGGGGGCCTCTGCCCCTGACCCGCGCCTCCCGGTCGGACGGGCGGGGCACGGGCTTGGTGTATCCTCCCCCGATGCCCACCGTCACCCCAGCACCCGCGCGCCGGATGGCCTCGGGCCGGGCTCCTGTGCGCGCCTTCTGGACCCGCCAGCCCCTGGATCCCTTGGACTTCGTGCGCACCTTCGGCGCGGTGGTCGAGGCGGCGGGCCACCCGGACCTGGATCCCATGGACTACGCCCAGGCCGAGGCGCCCCAGGGCTGCGCCCGGGGAAAGATCTCCCTCCTCACCCAGGGCGCGGAAGGCCCTCAGGTGGCCTGCTTCCAGTTCGGGGACGCCGCCCACCGGGCCCTGCTCGTGGGTTGCAGCAACGGCGCCGCGGCCGCCGCGGCCCGGGCCGCCGAACTGGCCGGCCACGGGGCCGTGGACCTGCGCATGTCCCTCCCCAGCGGCATCGAGATCCAGGCCCGCGCCCGGGTCCAAGGGGACGCCGCCGGCGAGCAGGGGGCCCGCGTGGTCCAGACCTGGCTCGGCCTCCCCCTCACGGTGCAGGCCGCCGACCTCGGGGACGGCCGGCGCTACGCCCTCTGCTCCGGTCCCCTGAACGACTACCTCATGGTGGAAGTCGCCCCCGGCGAGGATCCCGCGGCCTTCACCGTGGCCGGGGCCATGGTCCTGGCGGAGCGCTTCGGCCTCACCGCCGAGCCCCTGCGGTCCCGGATCGCGGTCCTCGACTGTGCCGGGGGAGGCCCGCCCCGGGCGCGGTTCTTCACCTGCGGCGAGCGCGAGCACCCCTCGGCGCCCCTCACGGGCCTCGCGGTGCTCGCCGTCGCCGGGCGCCGCCTCGGGTGGCCGGGCCTCGACCGCCCGGCGCACCTGCAGACCAGCGCGGGACTGCTCCCCTTCCCCGGAGTGGCGGAACATCCCGGGGGCGCCGTGGACGTGGACTTCCCCGAACTCATCGTGCACCTCGGCGCGGCCGGGGGAGGACCGGCTTGAACCGCGATCCCCACCGGCTCCTGCGGCTCGCCCTTGCCGGCGCCGGCGACATCGAGGAATGGCGCCTGGGCGATCCGGCCCGGGCGGCGGCCCAGGGCCTGCCCCGCGAATACCCGGCGGAGCTCCTGGATGACCGGGGGATCGTCTTCCTCGACGTGGTGGTGGAGGAGGGCAGCGGCGATCTCGTCTGCCACGAGGTGAATGGCCCCAACGCGGTGGGCTCCGACGCCCTGACCGGGGAGAGCGGCGCGCGCTCCCGGAACGAAGCCCAGCAGGCCGCGGCCCGCATGGTGGAGATGGGGCTCGCGGGCGCAGGCCCGGCGGAGCCCGTGGTCACCCTGCACGCCCACCAGCACTGGCGTTCCTTCCGCACCGGCGGGGAATTCTTCCCGCGGGTGGCCGATTTCGAAACGGCTTTGAGGGAACTGCTCCCGGGTCAGGCGACCGAACTGCGCGGCGCGCACGAGGAACTGGGGCCGGAGGCGGTCTCCGTGGTCTTCGGGGACGTGCCCCGGGTGGCCGCCCAGCTGCACCTGGATCTCCTGTCGGGGCGCTTCATGTATCGGGGAAGGCCCGTGGCCTTCATCGGCAATCCCAACCTCGCCACCGAACTCGCCCGCCTCGGCCGGCTGCCCATGCGCACCGCGGACCTGCCCATCGCGGCCCGCCGGGTCTTCCATGCCTGGCGCCTCCTGGACACGGTGCGCGACAAGGGCGTCCAGCAGGAGCTGCTCCGGGGCACGGGCCTGCGCCCCCTCCGCTGGTTCGAGGCGGGCTCGAAGGCCGAGGCCCTCGCCGGCGCCCGCGCCATGCTGTCCTCGGGGCCGGTGGTGCTGAAGCCCAACGCCGCCAGCGGCGGCGCCGGCGTCCACGTGGTGGTGGCGGCCATGACCGATGGGGAGATCGCCGCGCGCATCGACACCCTGCTGCGGGACTGCCTGTCCAAGTATGGCGAGAACGCGGACGCCACCGCCCTGCCCATCCGCGGCTTCGAGTTCGTGCGCTCCACGGGCTATCCCATGGCCACGGGCGGGCACCTCTGGGACCTGCGCATCGCGGTCCTCTTCGAACCCGGCCGGGCCTGGGTCTACCCGGTGTCCATGCGGCTGTCGCCGGTACCCTTCGATCCCGGCAGCTTCCACCTGGACCGGGACCAGTGGATCTCCAACGTGAGCGGACGCCCGGTGACCCTGCTGAAATCCGGCCTGGACGACGCGGCCCTCCAGGCCGTCGGCCTCGACCCGGCGCGCCTCGAGGCGGCGATGGCGGCCTGCGTGAAGTGGACCCTCAAGGCCTGGGACGCCGCGGCCCGGGGCGGCGGCCCCCGCGGCGCGGTCTTCGAGGACCTGGCGGAAGTGGAGGAGCCCGGCTTCTATCCACGGGAGGCCTTCCGTCCATGAAGGAGCCCACCGCCCCGCCCGCGGAGAAGCGGGTGCCGACGCGCTTCCCGGTGTTGGAGGAACTGGCCGCGCGCTGGAGCCCCCGCAGTTTCCTGGACCGGGCTCCGGACGACGGCCAGCTGGGCGCCATCTTCGAGGCCGCGCGCCTCGCGCCCTCCGCCCACAACACCCAGCCCAGCCGCTTCCTCCTCGGCCGGAAGGGCCGGGGCGACACCCACGCCCGCCTCGTGGCCTGCCTCGCCGAGCACAACCGGGTCTGGGCGCCCTCCGTCCCCGTGCTGGTGTTGGCCTCGGTGATGCGGAAGCGCCTCAGCCAGGCGGACGGGACCATGGTGCCCTACCCCCACGCCATGCACGACCTGGGCCTGGCGGTGATGTCCGCCATCGTGCAGGCGCTCCCGGAAGAGCTGCGGGCCAAGGAGCGCGCGGCGAGGACCCGCCGCGCGCTCGAGGAGGTCGTCTTCGAAGGGGCCTGGGGCAGCCCCGCGGTGTTCCGGCTGAGGCGCGGGGAACAGGCATGAGCGGCCTCGACGCGGCGCGGCTGCTGTGGGAGGACCGGGAGGAATTCCAGGCCCCCTGGCGCACCGCCACCCGCGAACTCGAAACCCTGCGGCGGGAGCTGGAAACGTCGAGCCCCCTGGACGGCGTGGAGGCGCCCTTCCTGCGCGCCTGCGCCGCCTTCGCCGAGGCCGAGGGCGAGGCTCGGGACCGGGCCTGGCACGGCCCCCAGGCCTACGCCTGGACCCGCCGGTCCCGGCGACTGCTGGACGCCTGCCGGGCGGAACCCACCGCCGAGGCCCGGGCGGCCCTGGCCCGCCACCTGGAGGGTTTCCAGGCCTTCCCCCTGGCCATCGCAATCCAGCGCGGGACGGAGTTGCGAATGGACCGGCCCTGGGTTCTGGCCTCGCCCCTCGCCCTGCCGGGCACCCGCCTCTCCCTGGAGGCCCTTCGCCCCTCGCGACCCGTCGCCCTCCATGACCTCAGCGGTGGAAGCCTCCGGGTCGAATGCGCCGGCGCCATGCACGAGGTTCCCCTGGCGGGCCTCGAGGTCCAGGACCGGCTGGAAGGTCCAGGTTTCTTCCTCCACCGTTGCCCGGCGGCGCGCCAGGACGGCTTCGAGCTGCCCCTCCATCCCCACGCCCTGGCCACGCCGGACATCCCCCAGGCGGAGCCGTCCTTGCGGGCGGGCCTGGCCTACCAGCGCCACCACGCCCCCCTGGTGGAGGCCGCCCTGGCCCACATCGCCCGCTTCGCGCCCCCAGCCTTCACCGCCTTTCGCGACGTGCTGCGCCTCGCCGCCCTGAAGCCCCGGGATTGGGGCGGCTTCGACGACTACTCCCACGCCGACCTGCCGGGCTCCTGCTTTGCCAGCGTGGTGGCCAGCCCCCTCGACCTGGGCGACCACCTGGTCCACGAGCTGCAGCACAACCGGCTGCAGATGATCGAGGAGCGGGGCCCCCTCTTCGCGGGCGATGGCGGCGAGCGACCCCGCAGCTACTCCCCCTGGCGGGATCTGCCCCGCGGCCTCTACGGCATCTTTCACGGGGTTTTTGTGTTCATCGGCGTCTACCGCTACTGGCTCGGCGCCCTGGAGTCGGGCAGCCTCGGCGACGCCGAGCGGGCCTATGCCCTGGACCGCGTCCTGCGCCTGCCCCACCAGCTGAAGCTGGCCCTGGCGGTGCTCCGCGGCTCCGCGCGCCTGACGCCCCTGGGCCAGTCGCTCCTCGAGCAGCTCCGGCGGGACGTGGGGGAGATCCGCCTGGGCCGGCCCGCGGGATTGCCTGAGGACGCGCCTGCATGGATGATCACCCCCGACGGCGCCTGCATCCCCGAGCTGGGCGGCGCCGGCGAGGCCATCACCGTGCTGGGTTCCCTGCGGGGCCATGTGGCCCGCCACGACACCCGGGGCCAGTGCGCTGACCTGCTGCCGGGCCTTTCCTAGGACCATGACCATGGGACGCCGCATCGCCCTGCTGTTCCACGAGCGCATGCCGCCGGCGCGCCTGGACGACTACAACCTCTCCCGCCTCATCCCGATCTGGGAGGCTGACGGCCACGAGGTGGTCCTGCTCTTCGGCGTGAAGGAGCGGGTCTCCGCGGACCTGGTCTTCGTCCACGTGGATCTTTCGGTCGTGCCTGACGAGTACCTCGACTTCGCCGCGACCTTCCCGGCTGCCGTGAACGGCAAGGTGCGGAGCATTCTCAAATCCTCCTACAGCCCCAATCTGCTTCGGCCGGGTGATGCCTGGCCGGGCCCCGTGATTGTGAAGTCCGAGCGGAACCACGGCGGCACCCCGGAGGCGGCCCTGGGCCTTCCCCGCCTTGACGGGAGCGGGACGCACCCGGCGTTCTGGTCCCAGGTCGATTACGCCGTTCTGGATCACCTGGAGGAAGTCCCCGATGCGATCTTCTCGAGCCCGGACTACGTCGTGCAGCGCTTCACCCCGGAATGCGAGGATGGCCTTTTCCACGTCCGCAACTACCAATTCCTTGGCGACTGGCACGCCTGGTCGCGCTTCGCCGCGGAGGACCCCATCGTCACCGTCGAGACCCGCGCCGCCACCCTGCCCTGCCCTCCGGCTCCCGAGCTCATGGATCTCCGGCGGAAGCTGGGCTTCGACTACGGCAAGTTCGACTATGTGATCCACGGCGGTGAGGTGGTGCTGCTGGACATCAACAAGACCACCGGCGGGCGCGCCATCCGGCGTCCTCCCGATGCCCGGCTGGCGGCGCTCCACCAGGAGAAGGCCCGCGCCCTCTACGGCTTCTTCCGCTGATCCCCCAGGAGCCTACGCCTGGACGGGTCCCTCCGGGCCGAGGATGATGGGAGCGCTTCCACCCCTCCCCAGGAGCAGCCGTGGCCATGATCAGCGACTTCAAGGATTTCATCGCCAAGGGCAATGTCGTTGACCTCGCCGTCGCCGTGGTGATCGGTGGCGCCTTCGGGAAGATCGTCACCGCCTTGGTGGAGGGCGTGATCATGCCCCTCGTGGGCATGGCCGTCCCCGGCGGGGACTGGCGGGCGATCTCCCTCGGTCCCGAGATCGGCAGGAGCGCCACCGGCGAAATCCTGCACGCCTTCAAGATCGGCGCCGTCCTGGGCTCCGTGGTGGACTTCCTTTGCATCGCCCTGGTGGTCTTCCTGGTTTTCGTGAAGGGCCTGGCCCGGTTCAAGCCCGCCGAAACCCCCGCGGCGGCGCCGGCCACCAAGGAATGCCCCCAGTGCCTGGAGCAGGTGCCCGCGGCGGCCCGCAAGTGCAAGCACTGCGCGAGCGCCTTCGCCTGACGGACCCACCGGCCTTCACAGCCGCAGCTGCCAGTTCCCCACGTCGATCCAGTGGTCGAACTTGCGCCCCACCTCCTGCAGGTGGGCCGCCTTCACGAAGCCCAGCTTCTCGTGGAGGGCCACGCTGGCCTCGTTGGGCAGGGCGACGAGGCCTACGACGGAATGAAGTCCCCGGCGGCGCAGGTCGTCCAGGAGGGCACGGTAGAGCCCTTCCCCGACGCCGCGCCGCGCCGCGTCCGGGGCCACGTAGACCGTGCTCTCCACGGTGAACCGGTAGGCGCTGCGGGGCTTCCAGGGACTGGCGTAGGCATAGCTGAGGATCCGGCCTTCGCGCTCATCCACCAGCCAGGGCAGCGCCGCCCCCCGCTCCTCGATGCGCCGCGCCATCTCGCCGGCATCCAGCGCCTCCTCCTCGAAGGTGATGGTGCTATTCAGGACGAAGGGGTTGTAGATGTCCGCCAGGGCGGCGGCATCGGCGGGGGTGGCGGATCGGATCACGGGGCCTCAGCTCGCGTTGGGATGTCGCTCCAGCATCGCGCGGAGCTGGGGGTTGCGGCGGACGACGTCCTGCTTGCGCAGGTGGGTGATGAGGGCCGGCGGGGCTGCGCTCCAGCGGGCGATGTTCTGGATGAGGAGGGTGGAGACGTAGGTGCGCCGGCAGAGCAGGGCCGTGGTGTGGCCGTCGATCGTGAGGCCCGCGAGGAAGACGAGGCTGCGGCCCTCGGGGGTGAGGATCAGCTCCACCCGCTCCTCGGCCCCGCGCTGGGTGAAGCTGGCCCGCAGCACGTCCCGGGTTCTGCAGCAGGGCCCGGCGCACCCCCGGGTCATGGGCGAAGGCGGCCTGGGAGCCCACCAGCTCCAGCCCGGCGGCGGTGCGGTGGTGCGCCGCCACCAGCCGAGCCTGGACCGGGCCGCTGCGCGGGTTATCCAGCAGGGCCGCGATGACCTGGGGCTGGGGGTCGAAGCAGAAGGCGCTGAGCTCGGGCTCCTCCGCCCGGAGGGCCAGGGCCACCCGCTCGTCCAGGGGGCGGGCATGGAGGCTCCGCTCGTAGAGCTGGCGGTGGGAGGCCGTCCGGGCGGAGGCTTCCCCGCGCTCGGCCTCTGCGGTTTCAGGATCCCCGTCCTCGAGTCCTGATTCGAGGGGCTCCGGTGGGGCGGGCGCGGACATCCCGAATCCCTCCCGGGGCGCGATGGCGCCCAGGCCCACCAGATCCCCAAGGATCGCCGTCACCTCCGAGGGGTCCAGGCCCGTGAGCGCCGCCAGGCCTGGCACGTCCGTCACGCCGTCCAGGCGGGACAGGAGGTAGCCCTGCCGCGCGTCCAGGGGCAGCGCGAAGGGGTCCGCGTCCGGGCGGAGGCTGGGCTTCCAGGTCATCCCGGAAGGATAGGACGGTTCGTGGGGCTGCCTAGGATGCCCCGCGGATCATTGCGGAAAGATGGCGGCCGTGCCGGTGGATCCGTCGCCGTGGTCGGTCCAGGTCCCCTTTGCCGCTCCGGGGGAGACCACCAGGGCGTAGGACACGTTGAGGTGCGCCGCGCCAGCGCGGATGGCCTGCACTTCCTTGAAGGTCAGGCTGCTCCCCGAGAGCCGGCCCTGGATCCGGTGAACGGAATTCAGGCTCGTCCAGGTCACTTCCCCGGCGAGTTCGCCGGTGGACCGGGAGTACTGGGTGATCCGGATCCGCCCGGGCCAGACCTTGCCCCCTTGGCGGGCTTCGCAGGGCAGGACCTTTCCGCCCAGCA
>JBGAST010000015.1:0-76734 GCA_044229575.1 Holophagaceae bacterium
TGGTGACCTGGGCGCCGGTGCGCATCCAGTACACCCTGAGCCGCTACATCGGCCTGGGCGCCTACGGCTTCGGCATCCTCGCCGAGGACCAGTACGGCCGCGCCAACTCCTCGCAGAAGAACATCTTCCCGGTCTTCGGGACGGTGCGCTTCTTCAACAGCCGCCTCCGCTACCGCGGTGACAGCGCCTCCGACGTCTTCGACGCGCCCCGCGGCCTTTACGTCACCACCGGCAACACCAACACCTCCCTGAACTCCGCCTACCTCTTCGAGCGCTTCGTCTTCAGCTACCTGCCCAACGGCGTGAGCAACGACGGCCTGCGCCGGGAGTATGTGGACCCCGCATCGACCGTGACCTACGGTTCCGACCTCTTCGGCAATGCCTTCGGCGCCGGCGGCCCCGGCTCCATCAAGGTCCAGGACGCCGGGCTCGCCCAGCCCGCCGTCTCCATTCCCGTGGTCGGGAACGGCGGTCCGGGCGCCGGCACCAGCGTCCGCGCCTTCGGCAACAACTTCAATGTCCAGGGCATCGGCCAGGCCCGCGCGGCCCTCAACGGGATGGGCGCCTCCAAGCCCCTCGGCGCGACCCTGCCGGCCATGAGTTCTGGCTCCAGGGTCCACCAGACGCCCCATTTCATCCCCAGCCACCTGGTGCCGTCCTACCTCGCCACCTCCTGGAACCAGTCCCGGCCCGCCCTGACCCTGGCGGGTACGCCTCCCGCCCCCATCGTCTACCAGTCCGTATGGCCTGACGGCCTCTACACCGCGGGTTCCTGGCACACGGTGGACGGACAGGGCGCCGGCCGCAACGATGTCGGCTACTCCCCCAACCCGATCCAGGAGCAGTTGAATCCCTCCACTCGCGCCACTGGCGTGGTCGGCACCGTGGGCGGCTACACCTCCGGCATCCCCTTCATCCAGTTCCGGGGCGGCACGCCGGAATCCAATCCCGCGCGGCCCAACCCCGAGCAGGTGCAGGTCCTGCCCAGCGGGTCCTACTCCAACAACGAGGCCCAGGCCCGGGTGATCCCCTCGAACTCGCCCTACCTGTTCTCCTCCACTTCGGCGATCGATCCCCTGGATTTCAACGATGGGTTCATCACCCCTCGCGCCATCAACACCCCCTGGCAGGGCTTCGAGTCCGTCGGGTTCCAGGCCGGCAGCAACCGCCGTCCTGATTTCGGCATGCCGCGCTACTTCGCCGGCAAGGTCCAGAGCGAAGTCGACTACCACCAGATCGTTCCCGGCCGGCCGTCCTACTTCTCCGCCGCCGCCGGCTTCAGCGACGACATCGCCAACGTCGCCGTGGGCGGGCCCGAATCCAACGCCGGCGGGCGCCTGCGCCTGAGCTTCACCTGGCCCACCATCATCACCTACACCTCCAGCGGCTACCCGGCGGTGGGCACGGCGAATCTCTTCAACGAGACCGACGTGATGGAAATGGCCACGCCGAACCTGTCGGGCAACGCCCGCGTGTTCTTCACGGGCAACTACCCCACGGCGGCCAACGAGTACGACAACGCCAACAACTACTTCGGCCTCCTGGGCTACCCGACCAACGCGGGCCTGACCTGGACCACCACGGGCGTGTCGGCCACCACCGCCGCCAGCGTGGGCCAGCCCATCCACGCCGTCACCGACGGCGTCTGGATCCCCAACAACGCCAACCTGCACTTCAACTTCCCCAACGCCTACACCACTCCCGCCGGCGGATCGGGCTACACCGACATTCCCTTCACGGGCATCCTCGGCTACCAGACCCGCAACACCCGCAATGGCCAGGACTTCAGCCACTACGGCACCGACCTGAACCTGGACAACACCCCGGGCGACTACGCGTGGCTGCGGGTCGGCCAGGCGGGCACCTTCACGGGCCTGAACCCCTACCACGGCCCCTACGACAACGCGAACCCCGAACTCATCGATACCACCAGCGGGGACCGCACCCACTTCGTCTGGCTGAAGAAGGATGACACCGTCAACAACGCCTACGGCGCCTGGGCGGGCTCCATGCTCACCGGCGGCGCGGCTTCCGTCACCGCCAAGGGCGGCCTCACCACCGCTCCCGATTTCAGCATGGTCAACGGTGGCCTCACCGACACCCAGGCCCAGATCTCCTTCGCGGAGCTCAACGGCCAGCTCGGCGCCGCCAACCAGCCCCTGGCCAGCAGCACCAGCATCGTGACCGGCTGGAACCGCTCCCAGTTCGAACTGCTCCGCAACATCGTGGGCGCCCCGGCCCAGTTCGGCCTCGCCTCTGTGGTCAAGCTCCTGGATCCTAGCACCGACGACGCCGCGCCCATCACGGACGTCGCCACCTTCGACCTCCCGGTCGTGAACACCTTCGACGGCCTGACCCAGAACAGCCTCGTGGTCTACGCGCTGCGAGATCGCGGCACCAAGACCAGCCAGAACGGCGCCAGCTACTCCTCGCTCCTCGGCGAAGCGGGCCTCGAGCCCGGCGCGCCGGTCCTGGCCCAGTGGTGGAACACGGGCAACGGCGACGTGAGCGCCTCCGGGTTCCCGGGCGTCATCAGCGCCTTCAGCAACAACTGGCTGACCAATGAGTTCACCGAAGTCGTGCACATCAACCACAACTTCATCGGCAAGGCCGTGAACCCCCTCTTCGCGTTCATCTTCGGGCCCACCGCCCCCGTCCAGAAGCACGTCCTGCAGATCGGCCTCATCGCGCCCAAGGGCCACGACCTCCTCAACAACGGCAGCCAGGGCGTGAAGCCCGTCGTCACCCCCGTCCGTCAGCTGGCCATCAACGATCTGGTCACCAACTTCGCCGATGGCAATGCCGCCGGCAACGTGGGCACCAAGCTGGACATCTTCAACGGCAACTCGGTCAACTTCTTCACCGGCGAGCCCGCCGTCACGGCGCCCTCCTACAAGCTGGCCAACGGCAACGCGACGCCCGCCACGGACCACACCCTGAACGGCTTCTCCAACGTCCAGATCTCCTGGCAGCCCGCCGTGAATGACCTGCGCCACCCCTCGGGCTACATCATTACCATCTACGCCCATGATTTCGGTGGCGTCTTCAACGATTCCAACTTCACCACCCCCATCCGGGAAATCCGCGTCGGCCACCTCGGCGGCATCGGCGCCAAGCAGACCCTGGTCCTGCCGCCCTTCGCGGTCATGGACACCATCGACGGCATCATCGCCCCCGGCTTCGGTCCGGCCTGGTATTACGTCAAGGTCCGCAATGTCTGGATGGAAGGCACCGAGGGTGCCGCCGGCCACAGCTTCGACATGGGCAAGGCCCCCTTCGCGGTCCGCTACCCCATGGCCTACGCCGACGTGCTGTCCGGCACCTTCACGGTGGCCTACTAGTCACCCGCACCACCCGCTGCACACCGAGGGCCCCTTCACGGGGCCCTCGGTTTTTTCGGAACTTGCCTGCTGGCGACGCGGCGTCCTGGAACCGCCCCGGTGAAGGCCAAATCACCGGATTCTCGTTGAGACCCGTCGATTCCTGATTCAAGGCACTGCTTTCTGACCCTTCCCAGAGTCAGAACTCCTCAACAATTCGGTTCCTCGCTGAATCGGGTGGCTAGCACGCTCAGGCCATCGATGGGGCGGCGATGATGGGGGGATGGATCCCAACACTTTTTTCACCATGGCCCTCGGACTTCAGTCCCCTTGGGAGGTGAAGTCCCTCCAGGTCTCGATGGAGGACAAGCGGTGGGACATCCTGGTGGATTTCGAGCGCGGTTCTACCTTTCCCTGCCCGGAGAGTGCGGCCTGTGTCCTGTCAAGTGGTGTAGCAGCCTGGTTCCGGTCTCCGCATGATTCCTGGTTCAGTGGCTGTTGATGCTGCTGATGGTCGTGGGCGGTGTGGAAAGGCCGCAGGGCTTTCCAAGGGCTGTGGGCAACAGTAAGCAGATCGTGGGTGGCGGGACCGATCTGAGGTGTGGGTCGGCGGGCAGGTGCCCACCCGCGATGTGCGGTGTTGAACAAGCCCGGAGCGGCAAGGGCCGGAATGACCGTTATGCGGAAATCGGGTCCATTCTGGACGCCTCGATTGGGCGTGGGATGAGCTGAACGAGGCCGATCCTCGGGATTGGGGGGCGTCCTGTGTCTCTTTCCGGGGTCTCGGGGAGGTGCGGGCATGGCTTCGCCGACCCGCGGCAGCACGGGCTTTGGAGGGGTTGCATGGTCGCTGTGGGGCCGATATTCACGCCGCCTCCGGGGGCGGGGCTCGGGCCAGGGGAAGGCGCTGAAGGATGCCGCCGCAGCGGGGACAGCGGGGTGGATCGCCCTCGCGGACGGGCTGGGGCGGCTGGACCGCCAGCCGGGCCGGGAGCAAGGCTCTCGCCACCTCCAGCAGGCCGCCGGGCTTGGCGGAAGCGTAGAGGCCGGCGTGGCGGATTTTGTGGAAGCCGCCGGGGAGGACGTGCTGGACGAAGCGGGCGAGGAAATCGACTGGGTGCAGGGTGGCTGTGCCCTTGCCCTTGTTGAGGAACGTGACGTGGCTTGGGCCGACGTCGAGCAGACGGGAGTTGGCGATGCCGACGCGGTGGGTGTAGCGGCCGAGGTAGCTCAGGACGTGCGTGGACTTCCGGAAGGGAGCCTTGGCGTAGACGACCCAGGACCGGTGCCTCGCGAGATCTGCCATCAGGCGGCCGAAGGCCCTCTGTGTGAGCTCGGGGAAGGCGCCTCTCTGATGCAGTCTTCGCAGCGCGGCGAGCATCTTTCCCCTCAGCAGCCGGCCCATCACCTCCACGGGGAACAGGTAGTCCTTCCTCGCGTGGATGAAGCGCGTGCCGTCCTGCGACAACCCGCCCGCGGTGGCCAGCACGTGGACGTGGGGATGGAAGCGCAGGTCCCGCGTCCAGGTGTGCAGCACCATCGTCAGGCCCAGCGTGGCTTTGAGCTTCGTGCGGCCCAGTTCCAGCAGCAGATCGCTGGTGGCGTGGAACAGGGCCGAGTAGACCTCCGCGGGGTGCCGCTTGGCCAGGGGGCGCAGTTCCGAGGGTGGCGCGAGCACCAGGTGGAAGTGGGGGACGGGAAGGATGCGCGCCGATCGCGCCTCGATCCACCGCTGCTGGGCCGCGGCCTGGCACTTGGGACAGTGGCGGTCCCGGCAGGAGTTGTAGACCGGATGCTCCCGGGCGCAGCCCGCGCAGACCTCGACATGGCCGCCGAGGGCGGCCGTGCGGCATCGGCTGATGGCCGTCAGGACGCGCTTCTGGCCTCGCGACAGGAACTGCCTTGCTTCGAGGCCTGGGCGATGGTCCCGGACGATGTCAGCGATGTCGAAGCGTGGGCGCGGGTGCCCCACGCCTCACACGTGCAGATCCTCCAGGGGGCATCTCACCGCGGCGATCTGCCCCGGTGAGACCTGGGTGTAGATCGTCGTGGAGCGGATGCTGCCGTGGCCCAGCACCACCTGGATCCTGCGCAGGTCGGTGCCGTGCTCCAGCAGGTTCGTGGCGAAGGAGTGCCGCAGCATGTGGGGCGTCACCACCTTCCCGATGCCCGCGACGGCCGAGGCGCAGAGCAGGGCCCGCCGCGCCGTCTCGTGGCAGACCGGCCGGCCCGCTTTCGAGGTGAACAGCCAGGGCGCGGCCGGCCGCTCATGCTTGTAGTAGGCCCGCAGCAGCCCGTAGAGCTTCGGAGGCAGGGGCACCAGGCGGTCCCTTCCGCCCTTGCCATGGCGCACGTGGATCACCTGCGCCATGGCATTAATGTCGCCGGTCTGGAGCAGGCTCGCCTCGCGGATCCGAAGGCCCGTCGCGTAGATCAGCGCGAAGAACACCCGGTACTTCGCCACGAGGAAGCCGTCCAGCACCCGCTGCACCTCGGCCGACGTGAGCACGACCGGCAGCGGCGAGTCCTTGCGCGGCATCGAGAGGAAGGCCACCTTCTCCGGATGGCCCAGGGTCTTTCCGTAGAGGAACTTCATCGCCGAGTAGTGGCAGCGCAGCCGTTCCGGCCCGATGGGCTGGCCCTGGAGGTGTTCCACCCAGCGCCGGAGCGCCTCGGGGTCGGCCTCGGCGAAATCCTGGCCCAGGAACTCACCGAACCGCCGGATCGAAGCCACGTATTGCTGGATCGTCCCTTTCGCCCGACCCGCCATTCGAAGATCGCCCTCGAACCGGGCGAGGGATACACTGACTGCCTTCATGCAGTACCTCCTTGGTCATCTGGCGGTGCGCATTCACCGCGATGACCAAGGAGCCTGCATTCAGGCGATTCCGCTAGATCCCTGCCCCTTCACGCTGCCGGAATGCCCGTCCCCCGCCGCGCAGCGGCTTCGTTCAACGCGCTTTTCGTTGTCCATGGCCCGGCGCCGTCCACGACCTGATGGGGTGGGTCGCGGGGCTGGCGGGTGGCGATCATCCGTTCACTTTCATGTAAGGCGCACTCGCGCAGGCCCATTCGGCGTGCTGGTCGAAGAGCAGCGTGTCGAGCAGGCGGATCACGGAGGCGCGGTTGGGTAAGATGTCGACGACGTTGGAGCTCCAACGCAGCTCGCGGTTCTCTCGTTCGACGCCGTTGGTCGAGTGCAACCTGCGCCAGTGCGCCTTCGGGAAGTCCATGAACGCGGTGACGTCCTCGGCAGCCTCGTCCAGCGGGGCGGTGAAGCCGGGATGCTTGCGCATGGAGTCCCTCGCCAGCGCTGCGATCCGGGCCTGGGCTTCCTCCTTGGTGGGCGCCTGGAAGGCCTGCTTCAGCCGGTCCAGAAGCTCGGCCTGCGCGGCCTTGGGCAGCTTCACCGCGGCGTTGCGCATGAAGTGGACCCGGCATCGCTGCCAGGTGATCCCCTGAACACCGCCCGGATGGCCGCTTTCAGGCCCAGGGGCGCGTCTGAAATCGCCAGCTCCACGCCCGAGAGCCCGCGCGCCACCAGCCCTTCTAAGAAGGCCTTCCACGCGCTCTCCATCTCGCCTTCCGCCACGTCGAGGCCCAACACTTCCCGCTGGCCTTCTGCGTTCACGCCGATGGCGATGAACACCGCGAGGCCCACGACGCGCCCGCCTTCCCGGACTTTCGGGTACATCGCGTCCAGCCAGATGTAGCGGTAGGAACCCGTCAGCGGCCGCGTCCGGAACGCCTCCACATCGGCGTCCGGCTCCACCGCCATCCGCGACACTTCGGACTTTGACATGCCCTTCGCCCCCAACGCTTCCACCAGGGCCTCGACCTTCCGGGTCGAGACGCCCGCCACGTAGGCCTCGGCCACCACGTTCACGAAGGCCCGCTCCCAATTCCGCCGCGGCTCCAAGAAGCCCGGAAAGTGACTGCCCTGGCGCAGCTTCAGGATCCGCATCGGAACCGTCCCCAGCCGCGTCTCCCAGTCCCGATCCCGGAAACCGTTCCGCTGGTTCTCACGCAGAGGCGTCCGCTCACCCGGTAACGCCTGGCACATCGCGTTTACGTCCGCCTCCATGACCCCACGCAGCCCTGTCAGCAGCACCTGCCGCAGGAAATCCCCGTTC
This sequence comes from Holophagaceae bacterium, assembly GCA_044229575.1. Lineage (GTDB taxonomy): Bacteria > Acidobacteriota > Holophagae > Holophagales > Holophagaceae > JADJVL01. The sequence continues at coordinate 7,454 of JBGAST010000015.1, forward strand.
CCTTCCTCCAACACCTTGCCCAGGGCTTCCAGCCCTTCCACACTTGTCCTGGCCATCGGCTTCGCTCCTTGGTAAGTCCGCAAACTCACCATACGGAATCGATGGCCAACTTTCTGCCTACCCTGCTGTTACACCACTTGTTGGGACTCTATCCGCCGCCGGGCCATGGACAACGAAAAGCGCGTTGCCCATAGCCCTTGGAAAGCCCTGCGGCCTTTCCACACCGCCCACGATCATCAGCAGCATCAACAGCCACTGAACCAGGAATCATGCGGAGACCGGAACCAGGCTGCTACACCACTTGACGGGACACAGGCACCGTGAACCGCCAGGGCGGCGCGGGCCGCGCCTCGCGCCAGTGGCGCCGCAGCGCCGCCAGCAACCGCGGGTGTCGCGCCGCGTGGCGCTCGACGCCGCCTTTTCCCAGCACCCGGATCACGCCGCGCGCCGCGTCGAGATCCTCCACCCGCAGCCGGCAGGCCTCGCGGATCCGCAGTCCGGCCGCGAACATAGTGCGGAACACCATGCGGTAGGCATCGCCCTCCACGGCCGCCAGCAGCCGCGCCACCTCCGCCACCGACGGCACCACCGGCAGCCGCTTCGCATCCTTCGGCCACGAAAAGAACGACACCGCCTCCGGCTACCCCAGCGTTGAACGAAGCCGCTGCGCGGCGGCTGGGTTCAACGGGTTAATGTTGATCGAGGTAGGGTGGGGTCCCCGAGGCGCTTACTCCTGACCACGACGAGCAGGCCCCCTTCCGGGGGCCTGTGCGTCGTGGAGCCTGCGCGAGGTTAAGCGCTTATTCCGCCGCCGCAGCCTCGGCCAGCAGCGCCTTCCGGCTGAGCTTGATCTTGCCGTTCTTCTCGTCCACACCGATGACCTTGACCATGATCTCCTGGCCCTCGCTGACCTCGTCGGCGGGGTTCTTGACCCTGTGGGGCGCCATCTCGGAGACGTGGAGCAGGCCGTCGAGGCCAGGCAGGATGGTCACGAAGGCGCCGAACTCGACGACCTTGGCCACCTTGCCAAGGTAGGTCTTGCCCACTTCGGCGGTCTGGATCAGGTCCGCGATCATCTTGAGAGCGATGTTCAGCTTCTCCTGGGTGGGGCCCGCGACCTGGCACATGCCGTCGTCATCGATGTTCACGGAGCATCCTGAGACATCGATGATGTTGCGGATGGTGGCGCCGCCCTTGCCGATGACGTCCCGGATCTTCTCCTTGGGGAGCTGGAGGCTGTGCATCTGGGGGGCGTTCTTGGCGAACTCCGCGCGGGGCGCGGCCAGGATGGCGCCCATGGCGTCCAGCAGGTGCAGGCGGCCCGTCTTGGCCTGGTCGAGGGCCTTGGTGAGGATCTCGGTGGTGATGCCGCCGATCTTGATGTCCATCTGGAGGGCGGTGATGCCCCTCGCCGTGCCGGCGACCTTGAAGTCCATGTCGCCGTAGTGGTCTTCCTGGCCCGCGATGTCGCTGAGCACCACGAACTTGTCCCCGTCGCTCACGAGGCCCATGGCGACGCCTGCCACCGGGGCCTTCAGCTTGATCCCCGCGTCCATGAGGGCCATGGTGCCGCCGCAGATGGTGGCCATGGAACTGGATCCGTTGCTCTCGGTGATGTCGGAGACCACGCGGACCGTGTAGGGGTTTTCCTCCTGGCCGGGCAACATGGCCATGATGGAGCGTTCGGCGAGGGCGCCGTGGCCGATCTCACGGCGGCCTGGGCCGCGGTTGGGCTTGCACTCGCCCACGGAATAGCCGGGGAAGTTGTAGTGGAGGTAGAACTTCTTCTCGTACTCCTCCTCCAGCCCGTCGATGTACTGCACGTCGTCCATGGTGCCGAGCGTTGCGGTGACCATGGCCTGGGTCTCGCCGCGGGTGAAGAGGCAGCTGCCGTGGGCGGAGGGCAGCACCCCCACCTCGATGTTCAGGGGCCGGATCTGGTCGAAGGCCCGGCCGTCCAGCCGCACGCCCTGCTTGAGGATGGCGTTGCGGAAGAGGGTCTCCTTGAGGAGGTCGAAGGCGGCGACGACGTCCTTCTTCTTTTCGGGGGCATCGGCGGTGAACTCGGCCACCGCCTCCTTCTTGAGGACGTCGATGGCCTTGTAGCTCTCGATCTTCACCTTCATGGTGAGGGCGGCCATGAGCTTCTCGGCGTACTTGCCGGCGATCTGGCCATAGAGCGCCTGGTCCATCTCCGCCTTCACGGGCACCAGCTTGATGCGGCCGGCCTTGGCCTGCAACTCCTTCTGGAGCTTCACGAGGGTCTTGATCTGCTCATGGCCGAAATTCAGGGCCTTGACCATGTCCGCCTCGAGCACTTCCTTGGCGCCGCACTCCACCATCACGAGGGCGTCCTCGGTGCCGGCGACCAGGAGGTCGAGGTCGCTGTCGCCGCGCTGGCTGACGGTGGGGTTCACCACCAGCCGGCCGCCGATGCGGCCGACGCGCACGCCGCCGATGGGATTGTTGAAGGGGATCTCGGAGATCATCAGGGCCGCGGAGGCGCCCACCATGGCCAGGGTGTCGGGCTGGTTCTCGCCATCGAAGCTGATGACCTGCGCCGTGATCATCGTGTCGCCGTTGTAGCCCTCCTCGAAGAGGGGGCGGATCGGGCGGTCGATGAGGCGGCTGGTGAGGGTTTCCTTGGTGGTGGGGCGGCCCTCGCGCTTGAAGAAGCCGCCGGGGATCTTGCCCGCAGAGAAGACCGGCTCGCGGTAGTCGACGGTGAGGGGGAAGAAGTCGATGCCTTCGCGCGGGGCCGCGTGGCAGACCGCCACGAGGACCATGGTGTCGCCCTGGCGGACGACCACGGCGCCGTGGGCCTGCTTGGCGATGCGGCCGGTCTCGATGGAGATGGGGTTCTCGCCGAGGTCGACGGATACGGTGGTGGGATTGAACTGAAGGGTATTCATGGAGACTCCTGGCCGCCCGATGCGGACCAAAGGGCCTGTCCCCGACGATCCCTCCATGAAACCCTCCGGCCACAGAAGATGGGGGAGGTGGGCTTCTTGCAGAGGTCGTTGCCTCGGAGAGAGGCGATGGTTTTTATGGCAATTCCCAGAATAGCAGCGGAACCGGGGTTCCTCTAACGCGAAGAAGCCCCGGCTGGGCCGGGGCTTCCTGTCGAGCCGGAGGAAATTCCCGGCTGGCTTCTAGATGTCCTCGCCGTCGAGCTCCTGGAAGCCCTGAAGCTCCTCCACGTGGGCGGCCATGCGGCTGTACTCGTCGTCCTCGAAGTCGCCGCCCAGGGTATCCGTGTAGGTCACCTCGGGGTACTGGCCCTCCTCGATCTCGATATTGCGGTAGATCGGCATGCCGGTACCGGCGGGGATCAGGCGGCCCAGGATGACGTTCTCCTTGAGGCCGCGGAGGTAGTCCACGCGGCCTTCCAGCGCCGCCTCGGTGAGGACGCGGGTGGTTTCCTGGAAGGAGGCCGCCGAGATGAAGGACTCGGAAGTGAGGGCCGCCTTGGTGATGCCGAGGAGGAGGGGCTCGCAGGTCGCGGGGACCTGGCCATCCTTGGAGGCCGTCTCGTTGATGTCCTTGAAGCGGTTCTTGTCGATCTTCTCCTCGACGATGAGCGGGGTGTCGCCCACGTCCGTGACCAGGACCCAGCGCATCATCTGGCGGATGATGATCTCGATGTGCTTGTCGTTGATGGTCACGCCCTGGGCCCGGTAGACCTCCTGCACCTCGTTGACGAGGAAGGCCTGGAGGGCCTTCTCGCCCTGCACCTTCAGCAGGTCGTGGGGGCTGACGGCGCCCTCGGTGAGCTTCTCGCCCGCCTGGATCTCGTCGCCGTCCTGGACCTGGATGTGCTTGCCGCGGGGGATCAGGTACTCGGCCTTGTCGCCGGTCTCCTGGCTCTCCACGATGACCTTCTGGTTGCCGCGGACGCGATTGCCGTACTTCACGAGGCCGGTGAGCTCGCTGATGATGGCGGGCTCCTTGGGCTTGCGGCCCTCGAAGAGCTCGGTCACGCGGGGCAGACCGCCGGTGATGTCGGAGGTCTTGGCCTGCTGCCGGGGGGTTTTGGCCAGCACGTCGCCGGGCATCAGCTCCTGGCCCTCCTCCACCTCGATGTAGGCGTTGGTGGGGATGTTGTAGCGGACCAGCACCTTGTGGTTGTCGCCCTTCACGTTGATGTGGGGGTGCAGCTTGTCGTCCGTGGGGTCGATGACCTTCCGGCGGAAGCGGCCGGCGATGGGATCGCGTTCCTCCACGTAGGAGACGTTGGGCTCGAACTCCTTGAAGTCGACGATGCCGGTCTTCTCGGTGATGACGTAGTCGTTGTAGGGATCCCACTCGGCCAGGACCGTCTTGGGCTCCACGGCCTCGCCGTCCTTGACGCGGATGATGGCGCCGGGGGCGACCTTGTAGCGCTCGCGCTCGTTGCCGTCCGTGTCCACCACTAGGATGTTGCCGGAGCGGCTGAGGGCCACCATCTCCTTCTTCCGGTTGATGACGGACTTGATGCCGTCGAGCTTCACGCGACCCTTGATCTGGGCCTCGTGGGTGCTCTTCTCCGAGGCGCGGGAGGCGGCGCCGCCCACGTGGAAGGTGCGCATCGTGAGCTGGGTACCGGGTTCGCCGATGGACTGGGCGGCGATGACGCCCACGGCCTCGCCGAGGTCCACGAGCTTGCCCGAGCTCAGGTTCAGACCGTAGCAGTAGGCGCAGGCGCCGCGCTTGGCCTCGCAGGTGAGCACGGAGCGGATCTTCACCGAGGCGATGCCCGAGGTCTCGATCTTGAAGGCCAGGTCCTCGCTGATGAGGGTGCCGGACTTCGCGATGGCCTCCTTGGAGTAGGGGTCCACCACGTCCTCGAGGGCGACGCGGCCCATGATGCGGTCCCGCAGCCGGGCGCGGATGGTGCCGTCGGTGTTGACGATGGCCGCCACTTCGATGCCGCCCATGGTGTTGCAGTCCATCTCGTTGATGATCACGTCCTGGGCCACGTCCACCAGCTTGCGGGTGAGGTAGCCGGAGTCGGCGGTCTTCAGCGCGGTGTCCGCGAGACCCTTGCGGGCGCCGTGGGTGGAGATGAAGTACTGGAGGACCGTGAGGCCTTCCTTGAAGTTCGCGGTGATGGGCGTCTCGATGATGTCGCCCGAGGGCTTGGCCATGAGGCCGCGCATGCCGGCCACCTGGCGGATCTGGGTCTTGGAGCCTCGGGCGCCGGAGTCCGCCATGATGTAGATCGAGTTCAGGTACTTGTCGTTGTCGTTGCGCTTCTCGAGCTCCTTCATCATGTCCACGGCCACCTGCTCGGCGGTCTTGGACCAGACTTCGAGGATGCGGTTGTAGCGCGTGGGGGCGTCCAGGCGGCCTTCGAAGGCCTCCTTCTCGATGGCGCGCACCTCATCGGTGGCGGCCTTCAGGAGCTTGGCCTTGCTGCCGGGCACGACGAGGTCGTCGATCCCCACGGAAACTCCCGCCTTCATGGCCCACTGGAAGCCGATGTCCTTCATGGCGTCCAGCATCTGGATGGTGGTCTCGGGGCCGTTCAGCTTGTAGGCGCGGTTGACGAGGGAGAGCAGGCCCTCCTTCTTGAGCAGGCCGTTGATGAAGGGCACGCCCTCGGGCAGCGCGCGGTTGAAGATCACGCGGCCCACGGTGGTGGTGATGAGGTCGTGGTCCACGAACTTCGCCGGGCACTCGAAGACCTCCTGCTCGGAGTGCTTCTTGGGATCCGCGGCGTGCCAGGCTTCCGTGTCCACCACGTCGCCCTTGAAGCGGAGCTGGATGATGGCGTGGGTCTCCACCACCTGCGCCTCGTGGGCGGAGATGACGTCGTCGACGTTGGCGAAGATCATGCCTTCGCCCCGGCGGCCGACGCGCTTCTTGGTGAGGTAGTAGCCGCCCAGCACGATGTCCTGGGAGGGCACCACGTTCGGCTTGCCGTTGGCGGGGTTGAGGATGTTCTGGGTGGACATCATCAGCACCTTGGCCTCGATCTGGGCCATCGGGCTGAGGGGCACGTGCACGGCCATCTGGTCGCCGTCGAAGTCCGCGTTGAAGGCGGTGCAGACGAGGGGATGCAGCTTGATGGCCTTGCCCTCCACCAGCACGGGCTGGAAGGCCTGGATGCCCAGGCGATGCAGGGTCGGTGCGCGGTTGAGGAGGACCGGATGGTCCTTGATGCACTCCTCCAGCACGTCCCACACTTCCGGCACGCCCTGCTCGACCATCTCCTTCGCCTGGCGGATCGTCGCCGCGTAGCCCTTGTGCTCAAGCCGGTTGAAGATGAAGGGCTTGAAGAGCTCGAGGGCCATCTTCTTGGGCAGGCCGCACTGGTGCAGCTTGAGCTCGGGGCCCACCACGATGACCGAGCGGCCCGAGTAGTCCACGCGCTTGCCCAGCAGGTTCTGGCGGAAGCGGCCCTGCTTGCCCTTCAGCGCGTCGCTGAGGGACTTGAGGGGCCGGTTCGACACGCCGCGGAGCAGGCGGCCGCGCTTGCCGTTCTCGAAGAGGGCATCCACGGCCTCCTGCAGCATGCGCTTCTCGTTGCGGACAATGACGTCCGGCGCGCGCAGCTCCAGGAGCTTCTTGAGGCGGTTGTTGCGGTTGATGACGCGGCGGTAGAGGTCGTTCAGGTCCGACGTCGCGAAGCGGCCGCCGTCCAGGGGCACCAGGGGGCGCAGCTCGGGGGGCAGCACCGGCACCACGTCCAGGATCATCCAGTCGGGGTGGTTGCCGCTGCGCTTGAAGGCCTCGGCGACCTTGAGGCGCTTGGCGATCTTCGTGCGCTTCTGGGAGGAGGTCTCGTGCTTCATGGTGTGGCGCAGTTCAACCGCCAGAGCCTCGATGTCCACCTGCTTGAGCAGCTCCTTGATGGCCTCGGCGCCCATCTGGGCCTTGAAGCCCTCGCCGTGGTTCGCCTTGTGCTCGCGGTACTTGTCCTCGCCGAGGATCTCGCCTTCCTTGAGGCCGGTGGTGCCGGCCTCGGTGACGGCGTACGCCTCGAAGTACAGCACGCGCTCCAGATCCTTCAGGGGGATGTCCAGGAGGTAGCCGATGCGGCTGGGGACGCCCTTGAAGAACCAAACGTGGCTCACCGGAGAGGCGAGCTGGATGTGGCCCATGCGCTCACGGCGCACGGCCTTCTTGGTGACTTCCACGCCGCACTTGTCGCAGGTCACGCCCTTGAACTTCTGGCGCTTGTACTTGCCGCACAGGCATTCCCAGTCGTTGACGGGGCCGAAGATGCGGGCGCAGAACAGGCCGTCGCGCTCGGGCTTGAGGCTGCGGTAGTTGATGGTCTCGGGCTTCGTCACCTCACCCTTGGACCAGGACCGGATCTTGTCCGGACTGGCCAGGGTGACGCGGATGCACTCGTAGGCGTTGATGTTCGTGGTTTCGGGGAACATGGAGGGCCTCTTCAGCTCAGGATTTCCGGGGCGGTCAGGATCAGGCGTCGATGGAGAAGGAGGCTTCGGCCTCTTCCGTCCCGGGTTCGAGCTCTTCTCGGGTGAGCATCTCGACGTCGATGCAGAGGGCGTTCAGCTCCTTCTTCACCACGTTGAAGCTCTCCGGAAGGCCCGGATCCTTGATGGTCTCGCCCTTGATGATGGCCTGGTAGATCTGGGTGCGGCCATGCATGTCGTCGGACTTGTAGGTCAGCAGCTCCTGCAGCACGTGGGCCGCGCCGTAGGCTTCCAGCGCCCAGACTTCCATCTCGCCGAAGCGCTGGCCGCCGAACTGGGCCTTGCCGCCCAGGGGCTGCTGGGTGATGAGGGAGTAGGGTCCAATGCTCCGCGCGTGGATCTTGTTGTCCACGAGGTGGTGCAGCTTGAGCATGTAGCTGCAGCCCACCACCACCGGCTGCTCGAAGGGCTCGCCGGTCTTGCCGTCGAAGAGGATGACCTTGCCGCTGGCATCGGGGCCGTGGGGATTCTTCTCGTGGGCCTTCTTCAGCCAGTCCTTGATGTCCTCTTCCTTGGCGCCGTCGAAGACCGGTGTCGCGAAGTGGGCGCCGAGAACCTTGCCGGCCCAGCCGAGGTGGGTCTCGAGGATCTGCCCGATGTTCATTCGGGAAGGCACGCCCAGGGGGTTCAGCACGATGTCCACGGGGCTGCCGTCCGGCAGGAAGGGCATGTCCTCCACCGGGAGGATGCGGCTGACCACGCCTTTATTGCCGTGGCGGCCGGCCATCTTGTCTCCGACCTGCAGCTTGCGCTTCACTGCGACGTAGCACTTCACGGTCTTGAGGACGCCGGGCATCAGCTCGTCGCCTTTCACGAGGCGGTCGACGCGCTCGCCGAGGATATCGCTCAAGACCTTCAGCTGGCTTTCGGTCTTGTCGAGGATGTCGAGCACCTGCTTCTCGAGGCGCTCCTTGCCCGCGGCCACGCTGATCTGGCGGAAGCGGTGGTAGGGCACGGCCTCCAGCATGTTCTGCGTGAGCTTCTTGCCCTTGGGCAGAAGCTCCCGTCCCTTGTCGTCGTTGAGGTTCTCGCTGAGCTCCTTGCCCTTGAGCAGGGCGACGATCTTCTTCTTGGCCTCGGCGCGGATGATCCGCTCCTCGTCCTCGAGGTCCTTCCGCCACTTCGAGATCTGGTCGGCCTCGATCTGCTGGGTGCGGAGGTCCTTTTCCTGGCCCTTGCGGGTGAAGACCTTGACGTCCACCACGGTGCCCTCGATGCCCGGGGGCACCGTGAGGCTCGCGTCCTTCACATCGCTGGCCTTCTCGCCGAAGATGGCGCGGAGCAGCTTCTCCTCGGGGCTCAGGATGGTTTCGCCCTTGGGCGTGACCTTGCCGACGAGGATGTCGCCGTGCTTGACCGTGGCGCCGATGCGGATGATGCCGCTGTCGTCCAGGTTCTTGAGCATCTCCTCGCGGATCTGGGGGATGTCGCGGGTGATCTCCTCGGGGCCGAGCTTGGTGTCGCGGGCGTGGACCTCGAACTCCTCGATGTGGATCGTGGTGTAGAGGTCCTCCTTGACGATGCGCTCGCTGATGAGGATCGCGTCCTCGAAGTTGTAGCCGCGCCAGGGCATGTAGGCCACGACGAGGTTGCGGCCCAGGGCCAGCTCGCCGTGGTCGGTGCAGGGGCCGTCGGCGAGGATCTGGCCCTCGGAGACGTACTCGCCCTTCTTCACCAGGGGGCGCTGGTTGAGGCAGGTGTTCTGGTTGGAGCGGGCGTACTTGACCAGCGTGTAGATGTCCACGCCGGACTCCTCGCCCTCGGTCTCCGGATCGTCCTCCACGCGAACCACGATGCGGTTGGCGTCCACGGACTCGACGATGCCGGAGCGGCGGCAGACCACGCAGGCGCCGGAATCCTTGGCGGCGACGTACTCCATGCCGGTGCCGACCACGGGGGCCTCGGTCTTGACGAGGGGCACGGCCTGGCGCTGCATGTTGGCGCCCATGAGGGCCCGGTTCGCGTCGTCGTTCTCGAGGAAGGGAATCAGCGAGGCGGCCACGGAGACCACCTGCTTGGGCGAGACGTCCATGAGCGTGACCTTCGCGCGCTCGACGATCTTCGTCTCACCGGCCTGCCGGGCGGTGACGAAGTCGTCCACGATGGCGCCTTTCTCGTCCACGCTCACGTTGGCCTGGGCGATGATGTGCTCGTCCTCCTCCCACGCCGACAGGTAGAAGGCGTGCATCTCGAACTTGGCGGCGCGCTTGCCGGTCTTCTCGAGCTTCTTGTTGACCGCCAGCAGCTGGTCGAGGGACACGACCTGCTGGTACAGCGAGGTCAGCGCCTTGCGGTCCGTGTCCTTGATGGGGGCGCCGGTCTTCGGGTCCACCATGGTCACGTCCTCGAGCTTCACGTCGCCCACAGAGGTGATCTTGGCGAACTGCTCCACCTTGCCGTCGCTCACCTTCAGGTAGGGCGACTCGATAAAGCCGAACTCGTTGATGCGGGCGTAGCAGGAGAGCGAGGAGATGAGGCCGATGTTCGGGCCTTCGGGCGTCTCGATGGGGCAGATGCGGCCGTAGTGGGAGGTGTGCACGTCGCGCACCTCGAAGCCGGCGCGGTCGCGGCTCAGGCCGCCCGGTCCGAGGGCCGACAGGCGGCGCTTGTGGGTGATCTCCGACAGCGGGTTCGTCTGGTCCATGAACTGGGAGAGCTGGCTGGAGCCGAAGAACTCCTTCATGGCGGCGATGACGGGCTTGCTATTGATGAGGTCATGGGCCTGCAGGGGGCTGTTGGGGTCCTGGGCCATGGAGAACTTCTCCTTGATGGCCCGCTGGACGCGCACGAGGCCCACGCGGAAGCAGTTCTCCAGGAGCTCGCCGACGCTGCGGACGCGGCGGTTGCCCAGGTGGTCGATGTCGTCCGGGCGCACCGGCGCGATCTCGCCCATCTCCTGGCGGGTGGTGTCGTACTTCTTGAGGCGCAGGAGGTAGTGGACGGTCTGGATGAAGTCGGCGCACTCAAGAGTGCGGACGTCCAGGCCGGTCTGCAGGGCGAGCTTGGCGTTCAGCTTGTGCCGGCCCACCTTGCTGAGGTCGTACTTCTGGGGATCGAAGAACATGCTGTAGAGCAGCTTCTTGCTGCTCTCCAGGGTCGCGGGCTCGCCGGGACGGATCTTCTTGAAGAGCTCCTTGGCGGCTTCTTCGGGATCCTCCGTGTGGTCCTTGTTCAGGGTCTCGCAGAAGACCTTGCCGGTCTGGTCCAGCTCGGGGAAGCAGACGCGGAATTCGGAGACGTTGTTGGCCTGGAACATCTCGAGGTGGGTCTGGAGGAAGGGCTCGTTGGCCTCCATCAGGACCTCGCCGGTGTTGAGGTTGACCACGTCCTCCATCAGGACGGCGCCGTCGAGGATGTCCCGGTCCACGGGGACCTGCTTGATGCCGGCCTTGTGGAGGTGCTCCACGACGCGCTTGCTGATCTTCTTGCCGGCGTGGAGGACCACCTCCTTCGACTTCGGGTCCTTGACGTCCTCGGCGGACTTCTGGCCCACCATCAGGTCGCCGGGGGCCATGTAGATCTTCCCGCCCTTGAGGTGGAAGGTGCCCGGGGTGTAGAAGGCGGTCAGCATGGCCTGGTTGTCGGCGAGGCTCTCGTCGAAGAGGCCCAGGGCGCGCATGAAGGTGCTGCCCAGGAACTTGCGCTTGCGGTCGATGCGGGCGTAGAGCAGGCCCTTGGAATCCAGCTCGAACTCGATCCAGCTGCCCCGGTAAGGGATGATCTGGGCGCTGTAGAGGGACTTGTCGGGGCTGATGGAGAAGAAGACTCCGGGGCTGCGGTGCAGCTGGCTCACGATCACGCGCTCGGTGCCGTTGATGATGAAGGTGCCGCGGTCGGTCATGGTCGGCACGTCGCCGAAATAGACCTCGGAGTCCTGGCTCTGCTTGAACTTCCGGATGCCCTTGTCGTCCTTGTCGAACTGGTTCAGGCGCACGCGGATCTTCAGCGGGCTGGCCATGGTGGCCCCGCGCTCGACGCACTCCTCCATGCCCATCTTGGAATGGAGGCTCACGGGCTCATTGCAGATGTCGCAGATGGTGGCGGCGTTCTTGTTCCGGGTGCCGCACTTGGGGCAGTCCACCGTGGGGTCCTTCGGGTGGTCCGTCACGATGTGGTGGCCGCAGGACTTGCAGGCCGTGCGGAGGTGCTCGAGGCCCAGGTATTTCTGGCACTTGCAGGCCCAGTGGCCCACGGTGTAGTCCATGAACTCCACTTCCAGCGTGGAGTCCGTGCCGTCCAGGTTCTTGCCGTTGTGCACGGGGAACATGGATTCGAAGACCGACTTCAGGCCGCGGTTCTCCCGCTCGGAGTGGAGCAGGTTCATCTGCAGGAACTCGTCGTAGCTCCGCTTCTGGATGTCGATGAGGTTCGGGATGGGCACCAGGGAGCGGATCTTCGAGAAAGAAACGCGCTGCCGGTAGATGTTCTGCTGAACGCTCATGGTTCACTCCGGGAGATCGGGGTCCGGCTGGGGGAGGCCGAGGGGTCGGCCTGGCTCAACGGGCCCCTTGGAGGACGGGGCAAGGAAGTCTGGAACGGAGAGGAGTGCGGGTCGGAAAGCGATAAGCGATGAAGCCCCGCGCCCGATAGGCCGAAGGCCGGATCCCATCAAGGGAGCCGGCGGAACCGCCTTTCGATGGCGCAGGAGGGATCGTTCAATCGCTGCCCTTGGGGGTGGTGCGACGCCCTGGGAGAATTCCAGGGCAAAGGAAGAATCATACCGCTATTTAGGGAGACGCGCAAAGGGTAAGACGCCAAAGGCGCCTTACCCTCGCGATTTCCCGAGTTCCAAGGGTTACTTGACAGTGACCTTGGCGCCAGCGGCTTCGAGCTTTTCCTTGATCTTGCCGGCTTCTTCCTTGGACACGCCCTCCTTGACCATCTTGGGGGCGCCGTCCACCAGGTCCTTGGCCTCTTTCAGGCCCAGGCCGGCGACGATTTCGCGGATCGCCTTGATGACGTTGAGCTTGTTCGCGCCGCCCTCGGTCAGTTCGACGTTGAACTCGGTCTGCTCCTCGGCGGCGGCGGCGGGGGCGCCAGCGCCACCGGCGGGGGCCGCCATGGCCGCGGCGGAAACGCCGAAGCGCTCCTCCAGGGCCTTGACGAGGTTCGCCAGGTCGAGCACGGTCATGGTTTCGATTTCAGCAATGAGCTGGTCGGCAGTGAGAGCCATGATGGCCTCCTAGAATTGAAATGTTTAGAGTTCGGGGTTGAGGAGCTACTCGCCGGCCTTCTGCTTGCGGATGCCCTCGAGGACGACCGCCAGACCGGAGATGGGGTACTTCATCAGGTAGAGCAGCTTGGCCAGGAGGACGTCGCGACTGGGGAGTTCCGCCAGCTGCTGGATGTCGGCCAGTCCGATCTGCTTGCCGTCCATGACGCCGCCCTTGAAGGAGGCGGCCGGATTGTCCTTGAGGAAGGTGTGGAGCGCCTTGGCCAGGGCCAGGACGTCCTCATGGGTGGTGGCGACGGCGCTGGCGCCCTGGAAGGAGCCGCCGAGCGACTCGAAGGGCGTCTCCTTGACCGCGAGCCGGAGCAGCGTGTTCTTGGACACGCGGTACTGGCCCTTGCTGTCCCGGACGCTCTTGCGGAACGCCGTGTCCTTCTCCACCGACAGGCCCTTGAATTCGATCACCACCGCGGTGGTGGCGGAGGCAAAGGCTTCCTTCAGTTCTGCGACTTCTGCGATTTTCGCGTTCTTTTCCATGGCCACCCTCACTTCGTCTCAACGACGGCGGTGGAAAGGGAGACGGAGGGGCCCATGGTGGAGGCGATGTGGATCGCCTTCACGTATTTGCCCTTGGCCGCCGAGGGCTTGGCCTTCACCACGGCGTCGAGGAGGGCACGGGCGTTCTCCGTGAGCTTCTCGGTGCCGAAGGAGAGCTTGCCGACGGGGGCGTGGATGATCGCGGTCTTGTCGACGCGATACTCCACCTTGCCGGCCTTGATCTCCTTGATGGCCTTGGCCACGTCGAAGGTCACGGTGCCCGTCTTGGGGTTCGGCATCAGGCCGCGGGGGCCCAGCACCTTGCCCAGGCGTCCCACGCCCTTCATCATGTCCGGGGTCGCGACGAGGGCGTCGAACTCCAGGTAGCCGCCGGCGATCTTCTCGACGAGATCGTCACCGCCCACCACTTCCGCGCCCGCGCCTTCCGCTTCCTTGATCTTTTCGCCCTGGGCGATGACGGCCACCCGCATCGTCTTGCCCGTGCCGTGGGGCAGGACAAGCGTGCCGCGGACCATCTGGTCCGCGTGGCGGGGGTCGACACCGAGCCGGAGGTGGACTTCCACGGTCTCGTCGAACTTGGCGTACGCCACGTCCTTGACGGCCTGGAGGCCCTCGCTCAGCTCATAGGGGCGATCTTCGATCTTGGCCGCGGCAGCCCGGTACTTCTTTCCGGTCTTTGCCATATTGGCTCCTTACGAATGATCTCCCGCGGGAACGGCCGCGGTGGCCGGGAGCCCCGCACGGCGCGGGGCTGCCATGAAAAGGCTTCAGTCGATGATTTCCACGCCCATGGACTTCGCGCTGCCGGCGATGCAGGCCATGGCGGCCTCCAGGCTGCCGGCGGTGAGGTCGGGCATCTTCACCTTGGCGATCTCGGCGATCTGCGCGCGAGTGATCTTGCCGACCTTCTGCTTGTTCGGGGTGGGGCTGCCCTTGTCCAGGCCCAGCTTCTTCTTGATCAGGACCGCCGCGGGGGGTGTCTTGAGGATGAAGCTGAAGCTGCGGTCGGCGTAGACCGTGATGACCACGGGGAGGATGGTGCCCTTCTCCACGGCGCTGACGGACTTCGCGTTGAACTGCTTCACGAACTCCATGATGTTGACGCCGTGCTGGCCGAGGGCCGGGCCGACGGGAGGGGCCGGGGTGGCCTCGCCCGCGGGCAACTGCAGCTTGATGTAGCCGGTGATCTTCTTTGCCATTGTCTGTCTCCCGCAGGGATTCCGGCGAATGCCGGCGACCGCTGCCTTGAAGGGTGGAGGCGCGTCAGCGCTTCTCCACCTGGATGAAATCGAGCTCCACGGGGGTGCTGCGACCGAACACCGTCACCATCACCTTGATGGTGGAGCGCTCTTCGTGGATCTCGTCCACGTCCCCTTCGAAATTGGCGAAGGGGCCGTCTATGATACGGACCTTTTCGCCCTTCTCAAAGTGGTATTTAGGCTTGGGCTTCTCCTGGGTCTCTTCCTGGTGGTTCATGATCTGCCGCACCTCGTCGTCGGTGAGGGGCGTCGGGCGCTTCTTGTTGGCGCCGACAAAGCTCGTCACCTTCGGGGTGTTGCGGACCAGGTGCCAGTCGGCGTCCTCCATCTCGAAGGAGCCGGCCTTGCTCGTCACCGCGATCTGGACCAGGAGGTAGCCGGGGAAGGACTTGCGCTTCTTGAGCACCCGCTCCTTCCGGCCGGACTTGGCGTCCACCTTCATCTCTTCGTAGGTCTCCTCGGGCACCTGGATGTCGCCGAAGAAGGCCTCGCGCTCCTCCATCTTGATGCGCTGGCGGAGGTGCTCCATCACCTTGGCCTCGTAGCCAGAGTAGGTGTGGATGATGAACCATTTCATCAGCCGCTCGGGGGCCACGGCGGGCGCGGCACCGCCGGCGACGGCGAGGGGGGCGTTCAGGTCGGTGAGGTCGGTCATGGGTTGCCTCCTCAGTGGTGGGGCAGGATGTACTGCATGGCCCAGCTCAGCCCAAGGTCCGCCGCCCAGAGGAACAGGCCCATGAAGACCGAGATCACGATGACCGTGGTGGTCGAGCTGATGACCTTCTCGCGGTTGGGCCAGTCCACGCGCTGGAGTTCCGCGAAGAGGTCCTTGGCTTGCTGTTTGATGGGGGCGATCAATGGGGATTCCTTCGATGCCGGATGAGGGGGAGGGACCGCAGGATTGAAACAACCTGGCCCCGGTCTTGAAAAGCCGGGGCCAGGTCCGAAGTGGCAGGGGAGACAGGGTTCGAACCCGCGACCTGCGGATTTGGAGTCCGCTGCTCTACCAGCTGAGCTACTCCCCTTCGGAGATCGGTATCCGGCCGCCGCGTTGCCGCGGCGACCAGACAGTATCAGGCTTTGGCTTCGCGGTGGCCGGTCTGGTGGCCACAGAAGCGACAGAACTTCTTGAACTCGAGCTTCCCGGTGGTGGTCCGCTTGTTCTTGGTGGTGGTGTAGTTCTTACGCTTACAGTCGCCGCACTGGAGGGCCACGATCTCGCGCATGTCAGACTCCTAACGAATCCCCCGGAGGGGTTGTTGCCTAGGCCAGGATCGTGTCCACGTTGCCGGCGCCCACGGTGCGGCCGCCTTCGCGGATGGCGAACTTGAGGCCCTTGTCCATGGCGATGGGCTGGATGAGCTCCACCGTCAGGGTGACGTTGTCGCCCGGCATCACCATCTCGCGGCCCGCCTCCAGCTCGATGGAGCCGGTGACGTCGGTGGTGCGGAAGTAGAACTGGGGGCGGTACTTGTTGAAGAACGGCGTGTGGCGGCCGCCCTCTTCCTTGGATAGGACGTAGACCTGGGCGGTGAACTTGGTGTGGGGGGTGATGCTGCCGGGCTTGCACAGCACCTGGCCGCGCTCCACGTCCTTGCGCTCGATGCCGCGGAGCAGGATGCCCGCGTTGTCGCCCGCCTGGCCCTGGTCCAGGGACTTGCGGAACATCTCGATGCCGGTGACGACCTTCTTCTGGGTGTCGCGGATGCCGACGATCTCGATCTCGTCGCCGACCTTCACAATGCCGGCCTCGATGCGTCCCGTCACCACCGTGCCACGGCCGGTGATGGTGAACACGTCCTCGACGGGCATGATGAAGGGCTTGTCGATGGCGCGGCTGGGAGTGGGGATGTAGCTGTCCACCGCGGCCATCAGCTCGTGGATGCACGCGCAGCGGGGATCATCGGGGTTGCCGGTCTCGGAGATGCCGGTCAGTGCCTCGCGGGCGGAGCCCTTGACGATGGGAATCTCATCGCCGGGGAAGCTGTAGCTGGTCAGCAGGTCGCGGATCTCCATCTCCACGAGCTCGGCGAGCTCGGGGTCGGCGATGTCGATCTTGTTCATGAACACCACCATGGCCGGCACGCCGACCTGGCGGGCCAGGAGGATGTGCTCGCGGGTCTGGGGCATCGGGCCGTCGGTGGCGGCCACCACGAGGATGGCGCCGTCCATCTGGGCCGCGCCGGTGATCATGTTCTTCACGTAGTCGGCGTGGCCGGGGCAGTCCACGTGGGCGTAGTGCCGCGCGGTGGTCTGGTACTCGACGTGGGCAGTGTTGATCGTGATCCCGCGGGCCTTCTCCTCGGGAGCCGAGTCGATCTGGTCGTAGGACTTGGTCTCGCCACCGAACTTCTTGGCCAGCACGAACGTGATGGCGGCGGTGAGGGTCGTCTTGCCGTGGTCCACGTGGCCGATCGTGCCGATGTTCACGTGGGGCTTCGAGCGATCAAATTTTTCTTTGGCCACGAGTGCCTCCGTTGAAGTGGGTGGTGATGTGAGGTGTTTGAGCTGCGAACCGGGGAGAACTGGAGCCCACACCCGGGATTGAACCGGGGACCTCTTCCTTACCAAGGAAGTGCTCTGCCACTGAGCTATGTGGGCCTTGAGGCATTGGGGGCGAGCCCCCGCGGACAGGTTGCGGCCGGGGCCACGAAGGTGGGCGGCCGGAGCGGCTGGAGCGGGAAACGGGGCTCGAACCCGCGACATTCAGCTTGGAAGGCTGACGCTCTACCAACTGAGCTATTCCCGCCTTGTCCTTGGAAAGAGAACCCAGCCTTCCGCGAAAGAACTGGTGCCGAGAGAAGGATTCGAACCTCCGTAGCGCGTCAGCGCGGCAGATTTACAGTCTGCTGCCATTAACCACTCGGCCATCTCGGCGATGTCGTGTTGCACCCGTCAGAAGGGGGCGCTGCGAGGCAGGGCTTTCCTAAGACGGAACACGCAGGCTATCACGCGGTTGAGGCACCATCAAGGGAAAAGAAAACCCTGGAGGCGCTTCAGACGCCCCGGCGCGCCAGGGCCTGGTAGAGGGCCACCGCCGCGGCGGCGCTCACGTTGAGGCTCTCGGTGCCCCCAGGCATGGGGATCGCCAGGAGACCATCGCAGCGTTCGGCGATCTTCTGGTGGAGGCCCTCGCCTTCCGAACCCAGCACCAGCACCGTTGCCCGGTCGAAGGCTTCGCTGAACAGGCTTTGGCTGTCCGGCCCCGCCGCCAGGCCATAGATCCAGGCCCCGGCCTCCTTCAGCTCATCCAGGGCGCGCCCCAGGTTGACCACCCGGACCAGGGGAACGCGCCCGGCGGTACCGGCCGAGGCCCGGACGACCGCCTCGTTCACCTGGGCGCTGCGGCGTTCCGGGAAGACGACCCCGTCCGCCCCGGCCGCCGCCGCGGTGCGCAGGATGGCGCCGAAATTATGGGGATCCGTGACTCCATCAAGGGCCAGCACGAGGGCCGCGGCGCCCCGTGCCCGGAGCCGGTCCAGGAGTTCCGGCAGCTCCGTCAATCCGACCTGCCCCCCTTCCCCCAGCACGCCATTGTGCCGCTGGCCCTCGGCGCGCCGGTCCAGGGCTTCCACGGGCTCCCGGTGGATCACCACGCCCTTGGCCCGGGCGGCCTCCCGGAGCCGCGCCTGGCGGTCCCAGGCGGTAGGGGCCACCCGGAGCACCTGCAGTTCGCCGCGGGCCAGCGCCTCCTCGCAGGCATGGGGCCCCAGGAACTTCATCAGAAGGAGACCTTGTACCCGAAGGAGTAGAGGTGGCCGGAGTTCTCGACCCGGGTGGAGGTGCCCGTGCTGCGGTACCCGGTGATGCTCCAGGCCCCGTCCAGGCTGCGGGAATCCACGTCCTGGCTCTGCCGGACCTGGTAGCCGAGGGCCAGTTCCCCCCGGCCCAGACGGTAGGCCGCGCCCACGGAGAAGGCCGCGCTGCGCGCGCCGCCCAGCAGGGGCTCGATCCGGGAATCCTCCCGCAGGCCCTGGTCCAGGGACAGGCCGCCCCGCAGGGTCCAGTCCTTGCCCAGGGCGAGCTCCCCCGCCAGGCTCAGGCCGATGGAACTCTGGCCCAGGAACTCCCCGGCCGGACTCGTCACTTCCCCCCCGGGGCCGCGGAGGCTGGCCTGCCCGGGAAGCTGGAGCTTGGCGCCATCCATGAAGCGGAGGTCCGCCTCCCAGGTGAAGACGTTGGAGCTCCGGTGCCTCAGCCCCAGGGTGGCCCGGGTGGGCAGCTGGATCCGCTCCCGTCCGGCCTGGGGGACCAGCAGGGCCTTCAGGGCGGCGCCCTGGGTGGCGATGCCCAGGGGGGGGGCGCTCAGCCCATCGGTGGCCACGTAGGAGGCCGGGCGCTCCCCGTAGCTGGCCTTGAGGGAGACGTCGCCCTGGAGGGGCCCTTGATACGTCAGGCCGAGGGTCCACCGGGAGCTGAAGGCCCAACGCAGTCCGATGGAGGCGCTGGGGACGGTGGCCTGCCCCTCCTGGCGCACCCGCTGTTCCAGGAGCCCGAGGGCGGGGTTGCCGCTGCCGACGGGCTTCGTGGGATCGGCGGGGATAGCCAGCCTGAGGGCCGCGCCGGAGGCGTAGTCGATGCGGGCGGCGCCCACCCCGAAGCCGATGGAAAGATCCTCCCGCAGGGCATAGGCGAGCTGGAATTCCAGCCGGCGGGCTTCCAGGCTGATCTCGTCCCCCAGGAAGCGCGTCGTGGTCTCGGGTCCGAAGGTGGCATGGCGCAGGAAGGGGTTGTCCACCTTCAGCCCGAAGGCCAGCCGCTTGTTCACCACCCAGGCTGCACCGAAGGCGGGCAGGAGGCGGTTGCGGTCCGTGCTGTAGTTGACGCGCTGGTTGCTCTGCAGGGTGTCCTGGGCGCTCTGGAATTCCTGCCCCCCCGCCAGGAAGGCGCCGCCCTTCCCCGGCAGGGTCACCAGCAGGGCCGGATTGAGGCTGGCGGCCTCCAGGCTGCGGCCGAAGGCCACCCCCGCGCCGGAGCGGGCGATCCCCGCGGGATCCGAGGCCGGAACCCCCAGGAGCCCCTGGGCGGGGAGGGCGGTCCCCGCGGCCAGGAAGGCCAGGGCGTAGGGGAATTGGGCCAGGCTGAATCTCGCCATACGTTCTATCTCCGATCCCAGAAGGGTGCGCTCGCCGATGGATGAGGCGGAGGGACCCAGGGTTCCAACCGAATCCTTCCAGCATCGCCGCAAGCGGCCGAATGGCCAAGCCGGAGAACGGAAAGGGGCCGTTGCCGGCCCCTTTCAGGGTTCCCGCTTCCCGGTCCGAGGCCGTTGCCGGCACAAGCGGTCCTAACGGACCGGCCAGAAAAACGCTGGCCGGTCCGCAAGGGCCGCTAGAGCAGCGGAGCCAACAGGTCCCGGTACTTGGGCAGCGGCCAGATTTCGGCGTTGCAGCCCTCCTCCAGGGTGTCCAGCACGTCCCGAAGGGCCTCCATGGCCACCCGGACCGAGTGGCCGAAGGCTTCTGTCCGCGCTTCGTGGTGCTCCAGGGCCTCCGCGTCCGCGAGCGACTTGACCAGGCCGAGGAGCCGGGTCTGCGCCTCGCCGGCGAGGTGGGCCTGGGCCTGCAGCGAGGTCTTGAGGGAGTCGGGCACCTCGAGGCCGGCCGCGGCGAGCTTGTTGAGCGCCCCGGCGCGGGCGCCGAGATCCGCCAGGATCGTGGGCAGGATCTGGGTCTCGGCCATCTCCCGCAGGACCTGGGCCTCGATGCTCAGGGCCTTCTGGTACTGCTCGTGGCGGATGTGGATCCGCGCTTCGAGCTCCTCGCGGGTGAGGACGCCGGTCTGCACGAAGGCGGCCTTCGCCGCATCGCCGTCCCAGATCCTGAGGGCGGCGACGGTGTCCTTCGCGTGGGGCAGGCCGCGGCGCTCCGCCTCCTGCTTCCATTCCTCGCTGTAGCCGTTGCCCTCGAAGCGGATGGCCTTGGTCTCCACCACGGCCTTCCGCACCACGGCCATGACGGCCTCCCGGTGGGGCGTCCCTCGGCCTTCCTCGGCCTCCAGGGCCAGGTTCAGCTCGTTCAGGGCTTCAGCCACGCAGGCGTTGATGACGGTGAGGGGCATCGCGATGGGCTGGCTGGAGCCCACCGCGCGGAACTCGAACTTGTTGCCGGTGAAGGCGAAGGGCGAGGTGCGGTTGCGGTCCGTGAAGTCCTTCTCGATGTGGGGCAGGTTGGCGATCTCCAGGAGCTTCTGCTCCGCCCCGCCGCTGATCTCGCCGCGCTCGATGGCGTCGAGGATCTCGCTGAGGTGCTGGCCCAGGAAGACGCTCATGATGGCAGGCGGGGCCTCGTTGGCGCCCAGGCGGTGGTCGTTGTTGGCCGAGGCGATGACCGCCCGGAGGAGGCCGCCGTGGCGGTGGATGGCCTTCAGGGTGGCCGCCAGGAAGTACAGGAAGGCGAGGTTCTCCTCCGGCGTCTTGCCGGGCTCGAGGAGGTTCAGGCCGCTGTCCGTGGCGAGGCTCCAGTTGACGTGCTTGCCGCTGCCGTTCACCCCGGCGAAGGGCTTCTCGTGGAGCAGGACCATCAGGCCGTGACGCTCGCCCACGGTCTTGAGGACCTCCATGAGGAGCTGGTTGTGGTCCGAAGCCAGGTTCGCGGCCTCGTAGATCGGCGCGATCTCGAACTGGTTGGGGGCCACCTCGTTGTGCCGGGTCTTGGCGGGGATGGCCAGCTTGAAGCATTCCAGCTCGACCTCCTGCATGAAGCCCAGGACGCGCTCCTTGATGGAGCCGAAGTAGTGGTCCTCCAGCTCCTGGCCCTTGGGGGGGCGGGCGCCCTGGAGGGTGCGGTTGGCGAAGAGCAGGTCCGGCCGCTTGCGTGCCAGCTCCATGTCCACCAGGAAGTACTCCTGCTCGGGGCCGCACTGGGCCGCCACGTGGGTGGCCTCGATGCCGAAGCGCTTCAGCCCGCGCACCGCGGCCTTGCTCACCACGTCCATGGAGCGCAGAAGGGGCACCTTCTGGTCCAGGGCCTCCCCGTGGTAGCCCACGAAGGCCGTCGGGATGCAAAGGGTGATGCCCAGGGGCCCTTCCATGAGGAAGGCCGGCGAGGTGGGATCCCAGGCCGTGTAGCCCCGGGCCTCGAAGGTGGCCCGCAGGCCGCCGCTGGGAAAGGAGCTGGCGTCCGGCTCGCCCTGGGTGAGCTGGGAGCCGCTGAAGCGCTCGATGACCTGGCCGGCCTCCTCCCAGGAGATGAAGGCATCGTGCTTTTCCGCCGTGGCCCCGGTCATGGGCAGGAACCAGTGGGTGAAGTGGGTGGCCCCGTGGTCCATGGCCCACTCCTTCATGGCCTGGGCCACGCCGTGGGCCACGTCCGGGCTGAGCCGCACGCCCTTGCGCAGGGATTCCCGGAAGGCCTTGAAGACGTCCTTGGGCAGCCGCTCCTTCATGGCCCGCTCGCCGAAGGTGTTGCACCCGAAGTACTGGCTGACCTTAAGCTGATCCAGCCTCAAGATGTCGCCGGAAACCACCACCTTGCCCATGCCACCCTCCCCGTGGATGTGATGAAAAAGAACGATCCCAAGCCCCGTTCAGGGAGCTCGGAAGACCGCACCGGAAATTTGGCCCAACGCCAAAACCAAGGTAGCCCTGAAGGCCTTGAAAAACAAGGCGAAATTGCGGATTCCAGGGCCCTTGACCTTCTGGCAGAATTGCGGGATCACCAATCGTGTCTACCCCGCCCGGCGGCCCTGGCCTGGGAGCGCGCGGTGTTCGCGGAGGCCTTCCTCGACGAGGCGCCGCGCCGCCGCGTCGCCGCCTTCCTCCGGGGGAGGGACTAGACTTTGACCATGAGTACCGCCGCGCCCTACGTTCCCGACCTCGAGAGCCTGGATCCCTCCCTGGACCTGCGCGCGGAGATCCTCCGGCTCAAGAAGGCTCGGAACGCGGTGATCCTGGCCCACTACTACCAGGAGCCGGAGATCCAGGATCTCGCGGACTTCGTGGGCGACAGCCTGCAGCTCAGCCAGCAGGCCGCGAAGACGGACGCCCAGGTCATCGCCTTCTGCGGCGTCCACTTCATGGCGGAGACCGCCAAGATCCTGAATCCCGCCAAGACGGTGGTGATCCCCGACATGGACGCGGGCTGCAGCCTGGCGGACCGCTGCCCGGGGGACGTGTTCGGCCGGTGGCTGGAGCAGTACCCCGATCACGAAGTGGTCAGCTACATCAACTGCTCCGCCGAGGTGAAGGCCCTCAGCACGGTGATCTGCACCAGCAGCAACGCCGTGCGCGTGGTGGAGAGCATCCCGGCTTCGAAGCCGATCGTCTTCGCGCCGGACCGGCATCTCGGAAAGTGGGTGATGGCGCAGACGGGCCGGGACATGGTCCTGTGGCCGGGCTTCTGCATCGTCCACGAGCAGTTCACGGCCAAGCGCGTCGCCGCCATGAAGGCCCAGCACCCGGACGCGAAGCTCATCGCCCATCCCGAATGCGACGCCACCGTGAGCCGTCTGGCGGACTTCGTGGGCAGCACCGCCGCCCTCCTCCGGTACGTGAGGGAGGATCCCGCGAAGGCCTTCATCGTCGCCACGGAGGCCGGGATCCTGCACCAGATGCGCAAGGCCCGGCCCGACGCGGAGCTGCTCGCCGCCCCCGCCGACAGCGGCTGCAACTGCTCCCTCTGCCCCTACATGAAGCTGAACAGCCTTGAGAAGCTCTGCCTCGCCCTCCGGGACCTCCAGCCGGAGATCCTCCTGGACGAGGAGGTCCGCCGGCGCGCGCTGAGGCCGGTGCAGCGCATGCTGGACCTGGGCTGATCCATGCAGAGCCGCCGCGTCACCCGCTTCCAGCCCCGCCGCGGCGACAACCGGCCCACCCTCTGGCAGCAGGTCCAGCAGTACGGCGGCCTGGCGCTGCTCATCCTCGCCGGCACCTTCGTGGCCCTCGGCCTGTTCTGGGCCCCCAAGCAGCTGGCGGCCAACCACCGCCAGCAGCTGATGGACCAGTTCTTCGGCAAGCATTTCGAGGACACGGCCCTGGTGGAGAAGCACTGGCAGGCCCTCCCCTGGCTGCCGAACTTCCAGGCCGGCGACGAGCCCGGGGTGAAGGAGTTCCTCCGCAAGCAGCCCCTCGTGGTGGCCGTCCTGAACCGCCTGGAGACGCGAAGCCTGTGGGTCCGGGACGGCAACCGGCTCATCCGCGCCAAGGAAAGCCCCCTGACCCAGACCTACCGCACCTGGATCACCCAGGCCGAGATGGCCCAGCGCTTCCAGTGGCTGCCCGCCCCCACGGACGATCCCGACCACGACCGCATCGCGAGCACGGTCCTGCTGGGGGACCAGTGGATCGTCATCAAGCGGTGGGAACCCGGAACCCCCGCCGTGGAGGCCGCCCTCCGGCAGACCTACGGCGCCAAGCCCCCCATCCGGATCGGCCTGATCATCGAGAGCAAGCTCAAGCGGGGCCTTCCGGTGGAGGACTGGGGAGGGGAGCCCAACATCCAGGTCGATCCCGGGCACCTCCTCCAGCACGCCCGCTGGGTCTACATGCCCGCGGCCAGCGACTACTTCGGCAAGCAGTGGACCATCTTCGCCGTCCCCTGGGAGGAGGAGCAGGCCCATTTCCGCGCGGAGATCTCCACGCGGATCTGGCTGGCGCGGAGCACCGCCATCGGCGTGGCCCTCCTCATGGTCATCGGCCTCTGGCTGCGGCACCGGGCCCGGCAGCGGGCCATCCTGGACATGGACCGCTTGGCCAGCCTTACCCACAGCCTCAAGACCCCCCTCGCCGTCCTCAAGTTCCGCTGTGACACCCTGCGGCTCGGCCGCCTCTCCCCGGACCAGACCGACGAGGAGCTCCTCAAGCTCGGCGAGGAGGTGGACCGGCTGACGATGATCATCGAGACGGGGCTCACGGCCCTGAAGGGGGAGGCCAGCGACGCGCCCAAGGGCATCGTCGGCCCGGACTGGCTGCGGGACGTGGCGGAGGACCTGGCGGTGGCCTTCGAGGCGGAGCGCCGCGAGCTGGTGCTGCACCTCTCCGAGGAATCCGGGCAGGCCGCCCTCTCCTCCCTCCGCTCCGCCCTCTTCACCCTTCTCGAGAACGCGCTCTTTCACGGCGACGGCACCGTGACCCTGGAAAGCTGGCGGACCCGCCGACGCTTCCTGCTGCGGGTCACCGACGAAGGCCGCCCCCTGGACGCCTCCCAGCTGGAGGCCCTGGGCCGCCCCTTCATGCGCTTCCGGCAGAAGGGCCGGGAAGGCTTCAAGCGGGAGGGCCAGGGACTCGGGGTGAGCCTGATGTGCCAGGTCGCCGACCGGGAGGGCTGGGGCCTCACCTTCGCCTCGGGCCACGGCAAGGGCCTGATCGCGACCCTCGAGATCCCCAACGCCCCCGGGCAGGGCCTCGAGGTGCCGGGCTGGCGGGGCTGGTGGCAGCGCCTGCGGGGGACGCGCTCGCCCCGGGCCAAGGAGGGGGAAGCGTAGGTCCAGGCCGGGAGGGAGCTTTCTAGGCCTCTTCCTTGCAATTCCCGGGGAACTTGGGGACCGTGGTGGAACTGTTCCTTGAGGCCATCGCGTGACCCACATCCTCGTGGTGGAGGATGAGCCCAGCCTCCGCCAACTGCTCGCCAACAACCTGACCTTCGAAGGCTACACGGTGGACGCCGTGGGGGATGGCATTCCCGCCTTGGCCTCCCAGCAGGCGCGGCCCGCGGACCTCATCATCCTGGACCTCATGCTCCCCGAGATGGACGGCTTCAGGGTGCTCCACGCCCTCCGGGACCGCCAGGACCAGGTGCCCGTGCTCATGCTCACCGCGAGGGGGGCCGAGAGCGACCGGGTGCAGGGCCTCTCCCTGGGGGCGGACGACTACCTCGTCAAGCCCTTCTCCGTGCTGGAACTGGTGGCGCGGGTGAAGGCCATCCTGCGCCGGACGCGCCCCGTGGACCGCCCCCAGACCATGCGGTCGGGTCCCTTCCGCTTCAACATTCCGGCCCTCGAGGTCTCCCGCGAGGGCCGGCCCCTGGACCTGACCCCCCGGGAATTCCGCCTCCTGGAGATCCTGGTGACCCACCCCGGCCGCACCCACAGCCGCAACGAGCTGCTGCAGCTGGCCTGGGAAGCCGACGCCCGGCCCAGCCCGCGCACCGTGGACGTCCATGTCGCCAACCTCCGCAAGAAGCTGGAGGACGTGGAGGGCCACACCTGGATCGCCACCGTGGGCCGCGAGGGCTACCGCTGGACCGAGCCCGTGGAGTGGGACACCTTCCACTGAGCCTCCCGGCTGGGGACCGGGGGCGAGCTTGCTAGACTGCCGCATGGCGAAGCCCCCGACCTGGAACCCCCACAGCTGGCAGGCCTTCCCAGCCTCCCAGCAGCCGGCCTATCCCAACCCCTCCGATGTAGAGCACGCCCTCGCCCAGCTGCGCCGGCTTCCCCCTCTGGTGGTGCCGGAGGAGGTGGACCGCCTGCAGAGCCTGCTGGCGGAGGCGGCCGCGGGCAAGCGCTTCCTCCTCCAGGGCGGCGATTGCGCCGAACAGTTCAAGGACTGCACCGCGGAGGCCATCGCGGACAAGCTGCGGGTGCTGCTGCAGATGTCGGTGGTGCTCACCCACAGCGGGCGGCGGCCCGTGGTGCGGGTGGGGCGCATCGCCGGCCAGTACGCCAAGCCCCGGAGCAGCGATACGGAAAAGGTGCGCGGCAAGGAGCTGCCCAGCTACCGCGGCGATCTGGTGAACGGGGTGGCGGCCACGGAAGCCGCCCGGCGGCCGGATCCCCGCCGCATGGTGGAAGCCTACTTCCACGCGTCTGCCACCCTCAACCACCTCCGGGCGCTCATCGAAGGCGGCTTCGCGGACCTGCACCACCCCGAGCGCTGGGAGCTGCACCAGCCCTCCACCAAGGCCTACCGGGACGTACTGGACCAGGTCAAGGAGAGCCTGGACTTCCTCAGCGCCCTGGGCAACCTCGAGCGCGGCGCCCTGGAGCGCATCGACTTCTTCACCAGCCACGAGGCGCTGCTCCTGCCCTTCGAGGAGGCCCTCACCCGCTGGGTGCCCGGGGCCGGCGGCGGGGCTGGCGAACTGGGCCGCGGCGCCCACTACAACCTCGGCGCCCACATGCTCTGGGTGGGCGAGCGCACGCGCACGCTCGAAGGCGCGCACCTGGAATACCTGCGGGGCGTCGCCAATCCCGTCGGCGTGAAGGTGGGCCCCAGCGCCACCCCCGAGCAGCTCGTGAAGGTCCTGGATCTTCTGGATCCCCTCCAGCGCCCCGGCCGCATCACCCTCATCACCCGCTTCGGCGTCAATGGCATCCAGGAGGCGCTGCCCCCCTTCATCCGCGCCGTGAAGCGGGCCGGGCGGCAGGTGCTCTGGTCCTGCGACCCCATGCACGGCAATGGCGTCAAGACCGAATCTGGCCTCAAGACCCGCCACTTCGAGGCCATCCTCGGCGAGCTGCGGAAGGCCTTCGAGATCCACCGGGAGCACGGCTCCCACCTCGGCGGCGTCCACTTCGAGCTCACCGGCGAAGCGGTCACCGAGTGCATCGGCGGCAGCGCGGGACCCCAGGAGGCGGACCTCCCCCGGGCCTACGAAAGCGGCTGCGACCCGCGGCTGAACGGGCAGCAGAGCCTGGAGATGGCCTTCCTCATCGCGGGGATGCTGCGGGGCTAAGGGAGTCCCCGGAGCTCAGCCCAGATCCTCCGCCCGCACGGGCAACTTCCGCACCCGCTTCCCGGTGAGTTTCCAGAGCGCGTTCGCCACGGCCGGCGCCACGGTGTCCACCACCGGCTCCCCGACGCCCGCGGGCCGTTCGGAGGCCCCGTGGATGAAGTGGGTCTCGACCCTGGCCGGCGCGTCGCTGATCCGCGGGATGGGGAAGTCGGCGTAGGACTCCTGCAGGGACCGGCCCTGCTCGAAGGTGATCTCGCTCTGCATGTTCGACAGCCCCCAGAGGAAGCCGCCCTCCACCTGGGCCCGGACGCCGTCGGGATTGATCACCACGCCGCAGTCGATGGCGCAGACCACCCGGTGGACCTTGAAGGGGAGCTCGCCGGGTTTAGCGCCTTTCCGGAGCGACACCTCCACCGCGTGAGCGACGTAGGTCCCGGTGTGGAAATAGCTGGCGGCGAAGCCCCAGGCCCGGCCTTTGGCCGCGCCCTTCCCCAGGCCGGCCTTCTGCCGGGCCAGGTCGATGACGGCCATCATCCGTGCCCGCTCGATGACCGAGCCGCCGATCTCCAGCCTTCCCGGCACTTCGGGGCGGCCCCTGCCCAGCCATTCCAGGCGCAGATCCACCGCGTCCCGCCCCAACGCCTCCGCCACCTCGTCCACGAAGCACTCCCGGGCGAAGACCGAGGACGGCGAGTACACCGAACGCCAGGGGCCGATGGGGGTGGGCGCGTCCAAGCCCCGGTAGCCCATCTCCGCGGCGGGCCAACCGTAGGGAGTGTCATAGACGCCCCAGGCCAGCCGGATGGCGGTGGCGGGATTCTCGAGCTGCGCCTTCGAGGGCGCCCCGTTCCGGGCGTTGTGGGGCACGCTGACCTTTCGGTGTTCCCATTCGGTCACCCGGCCCCCTTCGATGCCCGCCTCCAGCCGGTGCACCGCCGGGGCCTGGAAGTAGCCGTGGCGGAGGTCATCGTCCCGGGTCCAGGCCAGCTGCACCGGCGTGCCCTTCAGGGCCTTCGCGATCTCCACCGCCTCCGTGTCGAAGTCGACGCCCAGGCGCCGGCCGAAGCCGCCACCCGCCAGGGTGACGTGGACCTGCACGGCCGAGGCCGGGAGGCCGAGGACCTGAGCCGCCATGGCGTGGGCGGCATTGGGCGACTGGCTGGGAGTCCAGAGCTCGCCCCGGTCCCCGGTGAAGAGGGCCGTGCTGTTCATGGGCTCCATGGGGGCGTGGGCCTCCCAGGGATAGCGGTAGGTGGCGGCCACCTTCCTGCCGGCCTTCCCGAAGCCGGCGCGGCCGGGGCCGTCCTTGCGGATGGGGACGCCGGGCGCCTCGGCGAGCTTCGCCAGCTCGTCCATGAAGGCCGGGCCCGTGAATCCGGCGTGGGGGCTCACGCTCCATTCGACCTTCAAGGCATCCCGGCCCTGGAGGGCCGCCCAGGTACTGTCGGCCACCACGGCGACGCCCCGGGCGATCTCCACGATCCGCTTCACCCCGGGGACCTTCAGGGCGGCGTCCGCGTCCACCTTCGCCGCCTTCGAACCCAGCACGGGGGGCCGCGCCACCACGGCGTAGAGCATCCCAGGACGGCGGACGTCCAGGCCGTAGACCGCCTTGCCCGCGACGATGTCGGGGCCGTCCAGCCGCCGTTGGGCGGTGCCGAGCAGCTTGAACTCAGACACCTTCTTGAGGTCCGGCTTCGCCGGCACGGGCTGCTTCGCCGCCTCGACGAGAAGGTCCCGGTAGGCGAGCTTTCGGCCCGAGACCCGGTGCACCACGTGGCTGCGTTCCGTGGCGCAGGATTCAACGGCCACGCCCCACCGGGCCGCCGCGGCGCCCATCAGCATGGCCCGGGCCGCCGCCCCCGCCTGGCGCAGCGGGTCCCAGAGGGTCATGAGGCTCTGGCTCCCGCCCGTGCCCAGCCGGGGGAAGTCGGGGCCTGGGGAAGCCTGCTCCAGGCGGACCTGGCTGAAGTCCGCGTCGAGCTCTTCGGCGAGGATCATGGGCAGTGCCGTCCGGACCCCCTGGCCCAGCTCGGACTTGCCGACCTGGATCACGATGGAACCGTCCGGCTCGATCCGAATCCAGGCGTTGGGGGCGAACCTCTTCGAGCCCTCGGCGGCGGGCGCGACGCGCACCCCCAGGACGAGGACGCCGGAACCGGCGGCGACGAGGTGGATGAACTGCCGGCGGGTGGTCATCGATGGACTCCTCTGCGCACCGGATGCGCTCCAAATGGCGAAATGGAGGCAAGGACAACCGAACCAGGATGGCTCATGGAGGATCTGGAGGCGGATGCCTGTGGCCACCATACTCCCGTCGGTCGCCCAAGAAGAGATGGCCCCGCTCGGTTCTCAGGCCCCCGTCACCGCTGGCCGGATCCTCAGCTGCAGCGCCTCCCAGGGCGCCCGGAGTTCAAGCTTCGCGCTCCGCTCCGGCTCCGGCAGGGCCTTCCACCGCGGCGGCGGCAGGAGGCAGACTTCGGCGGGCCGCAGTTCCGGCAGTTCCAGGTCCTCCCAGGCCGTCAGGGGCGCGCTGCGGTGGTGGGCACCGCAGGCGAGCTCGACCTTGCCCGTCCAGGGCGCTTCCAGGCTGAGCCAGGCCCCCAGCACCGTGCGGTCCACCCCTTCCAGGGCCAGGCACCAGCCGCCGATGCGCCCGCCGGCGAGGCCCACCACCGCCACGGTGGCGAAGGGCATCGAGCCCAGGTCCGCGCCCGGCCCGAGGATGGCGAGGCGGTCGAGCCGGACGCCCGATGCCGTCCGCAGGGCCGCGGGGCGCGGCAGGCAGGGGAGCAGGCGCACGGCCTCCAGGCGCGGAGCCAGGATCTCCGGGAGATCGCCCCGCTTGGCCCACTTCTCCGCGTAGGCGAAGGTCTGCCGCGCCCGTTGCAGGGCCCGGGGGCCCGATTCCAGCACCAGGCGCAGGCTCGGCGGCACCAGGGCCTCGGCCAGCCCTTCGGGGCGGCCCTCGCCGAGCTTCTTCAATCGATAGGATTCGATGCGGGAGAGGTCCGCCACACGGTCGTCCCCCAGCCGAGCGACCAGCGCCCGGCGTTCAGCCGGCCCTTCGCTCCAGGACGCGGTCCCGAGGATCACCGCTGCCCCTCCATCCACGCCCGCGTCTCCGCCCGGATGGGCTCGGGCCGGTAGGTCCCGAAGTCCATCATCACCTGCACGGTCTTCGCCTCGGCCAGCACGGCGCCGTCCTTGCGGCTGAGGACCCGATAGGCGAGGTCGAAGCTCGTCGTGCCCAGGCGCGCGACGCGGATCTCCACCAGGGGGTGGTCCTCGATGAGCACCGGGCGGCGGTAGTCCACTTCGATGCGGGCGATGAGGAAGCCCTCGGTCTCGAAGCGGCGCTCCCCCAGGTAGCCGTGCCACCACTGCCAGCGGGCATGCTCCAGGAAGGTCACTAGCACGGCGTTGTTCACGTGGGCCAGGGCGTCCAGGTCCCGGAAGCGGACCTCGATGGGATGGGTGAAGGGAACCTTTTCGTCCATGGTGAGTCCAGGCTACCTGAGCCAGACTTTAGGGATGCCCGATTCTGGAACCGCCCGCCGCCCCGCCTTCCAGTTCGGCCGCAGCCACGATGCCCTGCTGGCGGTCATCTGGCTCCTGGTCCTTCTCCTCGGTTCCCTGGCGGTCCTGCAGCGCCGGATCCCCCAGGCCGGCGGGGCTCCCACGGCGGGGCTGCCGGGACGCATCCTGGAACTACAGGCCTTCGCCCTGGAATTGAGCCCCGCCAGCTCCACCCTCCTCCCGAAGCTGACCCGGAACCTCGTTCAGCCCTGGGACCGCGCCCTGGGCGCCGTGCTCGCCGCGGAATCCCGGGACCTGGCCACCGCCCGGCCCCTGGCCTTCGAGGGGCCGGAGGCGCCGGGGCCGTGGGCGGACTTCCGGACCTGCTTCCGGGGTGCCTACGAGGGCGGCGACCTCCTTCCGGAAGAGCGCTGGCCGGCGGTGTTCCGCGCCCTGGGCCAGGGCTATGGCGCGCGGCTGCTGGAAGCCCGGCTGCTGGAACGGAAGGGGGATCCCTCCCGGGCCCGGGCCCTCCGCGACACCGCCCGGCGGCACATGGGGGCCCACTTCGCCGGGTTCGCCGTCCTTGGAGCCGGGGTTCTGGGTCTCTTCCTGGCAGGGCTCGCCTTCGGGATCTTCCTCGTCGTCACGCGAAGGGTGCCCCCGCGGCTCGAACTCCAGCCTTCACCCCTGGGGGGGCGGAGCCTGGCGGCGGTCTTCGGACTCTGGGCCCTCTGCCTCCTGCTGTCCGGGTCCCTGGTGGCCGGTCTGCTCCACCTGGCGCCGGCCCTGAAGCCCTACGCCCTCTTCCTCGCCTACTCCGCCCACGCCGCCGCCGGCCTGCTCCTCCTGGCCGCCGCAGAGGGCCGTTCCCCGGGTGCCGTCCTGGCCCGCCTCGGATCCAAGGCCCCCCTGCGCTCCCTGGGCTGGGCCTCGGGCTTCCTAGCTCTGGCGGTGGCACTGGTGGTGGGGGTGGCCCTGGTCCTGTCGCCCCTCCTGAGGACGGCCCAGCCACCTCAGCGGGAACTGATGGACATGATCCAGGGCACCGGCGGGATCCTGCCGACCGCCCTGCTCTTCCTCACCATGGCGGTGGTGGCCCCCTGCTTCGAGGAGCTGATGTTCCGGGGAACCCTCCTCCCCTGGCTCCAGTCCCGGCTCGGGGCTTCCTGGGCCATCCCCCTCTCCGCCCTCGCCTTCGCCGCGATCCACCTGCAGCCCCTGGCCCTGCCCACCCTGTTCACCCTCGGCGCCGTGCTCGGCCTCGCGGCGCGGCGCACCGGCGGGCTGCTGGCTCCCATCGCCGTCCACGCGGCCTGGAACGGCAGCGTGTTCCTGCTAATGAAGTTGATGGCCTGAGGAAGCCGCGGCGGGCTACCGCGTCACGCCGAAGACCCACCAGAGGGCCTGGGCGGCCGCGAAGCCAGCCAGCAGGCCGATGCCGAGGCGCTGGGCGAAGGCCAGGTCCAGGCCGGCGGGGGCGAAGCCCTTGGAGTCCTTGGCCCCGGCCTTGCCGATGGTGGCCTTGGGAGCGCCGGCCTTGGCCTCCGCCGGAGGGGGCGCGCTTGCCGCGGGGCTTTCCTCCTCCTCGGCGGGAGCCGGCTCCCGCTCCTCCTGGTCGAGGGTGATCTTGAGGGGGCCCGGACCCGAGAGGGGCGAGAAGTTGCCGGATCCGTAGGGCGAGGAGGCGTAGGTCCCCGAGGACTGGATCGGCGACTGCATGGTGGAGGCCATGGGCGGGCGGTGCTGCAGCCGCCGGACGAGGCCGATGTCCGTGGCCCCGCCTTCGGAGGTCAGGGCCTCCAGCATCCGCTTTTCGTGGGCTTCGGACATGCCCAGCCCCTGGATCAGGTCGGCCATGAACTCCGGCAGGCTGTCGTAGCGCTCCTCCGGGTCGGCGTTCAGGGCCTTCAGGAAGGGGCCCGCGCAGGCCGCGGGCAGCTCGGGGGGGATGACCGGCTCTTCGTGGATGATGTGGTTCACCACCTCCGCCACCGTGGTGCCGGGGTGGGGCAGCTGCCCGGTGAGGAGCTCCATGGCCGTGGCCGCGAAGGCGTAGCGGTCCGAATTGGTGGTGGGGTCCTGGCCTCGCAGCAGCTCCGGCGCGGTGTAGGGCGGCGAGCCGAAGAAGTCCCCGGCGGCGGTGGCCCGGGGCGCCATGGTGCGGGCAATGCCGAAGTCCATGAGCTTCACCCGCCCCTCGCCGGTCACGAGGATGTTCTCGGGCTTCACGTCCCGGTGGACGATGGCGAGGCGGTGGGCGGCGCGCAGCGCGCGCATGGCCTGGATCAGGACGTTCAGGCAGCCCTCCAGGTCCAGGGCCTTGCCGTCGATGAGGCTGTCCAGGGTCTTGCCCTCGACGTACTCCATGGCCATGAAGGGCCCGAGCCCGGGTTCCTCGCCCACGTCGTGGATGGTGACCACGTTGGGATGGTTGAGCTGGGCGCTAATCTCAGCTTCACGCTTGAAGCGGTCCAGGGCCTGGGCCACTTCCGCGCCGCCCTCGGCCTTCACCACCTTGATGGCCACCCGGCGCTTGAGGAGGGGGTCCTCCGCCAGGAAGACCATCCCCATGCCGCCTTCGCCCAGCAGCTTGTGGATCTGGTAGCGGCCGATGGTCCGGAGTTCGCTCATGAGAGGCCTTTCCGTTCGAGGATACGGCGGATGCTCAGGGATTTCCCTCTTCCGCGTGCTGGAGCTGGATGGGGTTGGGCAGGGGCTGGCCCGGTTCCACCCGCCCCACCCAGCTGCGGTAGCCCGGCATCATGAGGCGGAGCTCCCCCCGGCCATCCATGGTCATGGGCAGGGCGTCCATGGGCGTCGTGCCCACCCGGACCCCGTTCAGGAAGACCGAAGCCCCCCGGGGATCCGACACCACCGGATAGGCCCGCGGCTCGGGCTCGAGGCGGATGAGCAGGGCGTTCCCCTCGGTCCCGATGGCCTCCTCCTTGGCCTGGTACTGCTCCTTCTGGACCTTGATGCGGCGGGCCTGCAGATCCACCCGGACCCGGTCCAGGGGGGTGCGCCCCACGAACTTCCCGTCGATGAGGACGTCGGCGCCGGAGGGGATGGAATCCACGGACACGGCCCGGTCCCGCCAGCCGAGGCGCGGGGCCACCCATGAGAAGAGCTGGAGGGCGAGGACCAGGCCGAGGGTCCACTTGACCGCGGTCCAGAGCCCTGGGGAGACCGCCGCCCCCTTCCCGCTGCCCCGCAGGGAGATCCGGGAATGGTGGCCGCTGGGGTGGGTGTCCGTGCCGCCGGAGGGCCCCGGAAGGGGCTGGGCGAGCTGGATCTTGTCGGAGCCCGTGGTGGGCCGCCGGACCGGGGGCGGGGTGGGGCGGGCCGCCGCGCTGGCCGCCTCGAAGAGCTGCATCGCCTGGGTGCGGCGCTGGGTGACGATGCCCGCGGTGCCCACGTCCTCTTCCTGGTTCAGGGTGGCGAACAGCCGGGAGCGCAGGGAGGTCGGCCCCTCCAGCCCGTCGATCAGTTCCTCGATGAAGTCCAGGAGCGTCGGGTAGCGGTCGTCGGGATCCATCTCCAGGGCACGCCGGAAGACCCGCGCCATGCGCGGCGGCATGTCCGGGGGGATCTCCGGGGGGAAGCGGAGGGTGTGGGTGATGATGGCGGCGATATCCTTGCCCGGATGGGGCAGCTTGCCGCTCATCAGCTCAAAGGCGGTGGCGGCGAAGGAGTAGCGGTCCGAGCTGGGGGTCCCGAGGGAGCCCCGGAGCATTTCCGGCGCGGAATAGGCCGGGCTGCCGAGGAAGTCGCCGGTGCTGGTGATCCGCAGGGCGGTGGTCTCCGCCGCGTCCTGGTTGAGCCGCTCGTGCCAGCTCGCCTCCAGCGCCCCGGTCTCGAAGTGGCTCCCGATCTGGGCGAAGGTGCGGGCGATGCCGAAGTCCATGAGCTTGGCCCGCCCCTCGTCGCTCACCATGATGTTGGCGGGCTTGATGTCCCGGTGGACGATGGCGCAGCGGTGGCTCGCCCGGAGCGCCCGGCTGGTCTGGATCAGCACCTTGGCCTTGGTCTCCACATCCAGGTCCCCGGCCTTGATGTGCTTGTTCAACGCCGTGCCCTCGACGAACTCCATGGCGAGGAAGGGGCCGATCTCGGGTTCAACCCCCACGTCGAAGACCGTGACCACGTTGGGATGGTTGAGCTGGGCGGAAGTCTCGGCCTCCTTGCGGAACCGCAGCATGGCCTGCTGGCGGACCTCCCCGTCCCCCTTCACCACCTTGATGGCCACCCGGCGCTTGAGGAGGGGATCCTCCGCCAGGTAGACCACGCCCATGCCCCCCTGGCCGAGCTGGCGCAGGATGTGGTAGCGGCCGATGGTGCGTGGATCTCCGTTCATGGCAGGGTTGCAGTCCAAGACTATACCTCCGGAATGCCCCTGGATCGCGGTAGAATGGCCGTTTGACGAGGATTGGCATGGCCCTGCTGGAAGCGATCGAGATCAAGCGGAAGATGTTCTTCGAGCACGAGGGCGTGCCCTACCACTGCCTGGACTTCGAGATCAGCACGCCCACCGCCCGGGGCGGCCAGACCCTCGTCCGCCTGAAGATGCGCAACCTCCTCACCCGGGCGGTCTTCGACAAGACCTTCAAGGCCGGGGACAAGTTCAAGGAGCCCGACCTCGTCATGGTGCCCGCCAGCTTCCTCTACGCCGATGGCGAGGGCGGCCATTTCATGGACCAGGAGAGCTTCGAGACCCACGAGATCGGCCCGGACATGCTGGGGGACGCCCTGGACTTCCTCCTGGAGGGCGTCCTGGTGCAGATCCAGAAGTTCAACGGCAATCCCATCGGCATCGTGATCCCCCAGCAGGTGGAGCTGGCGGTAACCTACACCGAACCCGGCGCCCGGGGCGACACGGCGTCCGGCAACGTGATGAAGCCCGCCAAGCTGGAGACCGGCATCGAGATCAAGGTGCCCCTCTTCATCAAGGAAGGCGAGAAGGTCAAGGTCAGCACGGAGACGCGGGAGTTCGCGGGCCGGGCCTGATGAGCCGCAAGTTCCGCCTCGGCCAGAGCCGGGAAGCCCAGGACCTGGACCACCGGGAGTCCTATTCCTCCGAGCGGAAGGTGGACAGCAAGCGGCGCCAGCAGCGGGCCGAGCGGCTGCAGACGGGCATCGAGGCCAATGACGCGGATTCCCTGCTCCAGCTGCCGGATGCCGCGCCCTGGCTCCACCTGCCGGAGGCGACCCTCATCACTCGCCACAGCCAGTGGGTGGACCTGGAACTGCCGGACCGGAGCGAGCTCCGGGCCACCCTCGGGGGCAAGCTGAAGGGCGTGAAGCTGGTGGTGGGGGACCAGGTGCGCTACTCGCCGGTGCCCGTGGAGGCCACGGACGCCGACCGGCCCCAGGCCCAGGTGGTGGCGGTGATGCCCCGGCGCACCCTGCTGAAACGCGGCGGCATCGATGACCGGGAGCCCTGGCAGCTCATCTGCGCCAACGCCGACGAGCTCTGGGCCTGCGCGGCGGTGGTGGATCCGCCCCTGCGCCCCGGGCTGCTGGAGCGGGCCCAGGTGCTGGCCCTCGCGGCGGGCCTAACCTTCCGGATCATCGTCACCAAGCGGGACCGGGTCAGCGCCAAGGACACCCTGCCGGAACTCGACCCGCTCCGGGAGCAGTCGTTGCCCATCCTGGAGACCAGCGCCGAAACCGGCGCGGGCCTCGATCCCCTCCGGGAGCTGCTGGCGGACCGGACGGTGGTGCTGGTCGGCCACAGTGGTGTGGGGAAGAGCACCCTGGTGAATGCCCTGCTCCCCGGCCGCGAGTTGCGCACGGGGGCCATGAGCCGTTACGGCACGGGCCGCCAGACCACCACCTCGGCACGGTGGCTCCCCACTCCCTTCGGCGGCACGCTAATCGACACCCCCGGCATCCGGAACCTGAGCGTGCGGGGTTTCTCCCGGGAACTCCTCCAGGCCGTCTTCCCCGAATTTCCCGCAGCGGTCCTGGCGTCGCCCCTGGACTACGACCCCAACGACGAGGCGGTCCTCGACACCCTCGACCTGGACTATCCGGAACGGCTGCAGAGCCTCCAGCGCCTGTGGCTGGAGATGGAAGAGCGCAACCCCAACCAGAACGTGCACCGGTAACGAGCGGGGGGACCGCCCGCTCCCTCCGGTCGCTCTACGTCCCCCCGCGCCCCCGCGATGTTCCGGGGCCAAGCCCCGGAACATCGCCCTCCGCCTGTTAGGTTGGAACCCGTGCAAGACCGCATGCAGAGCGATTCCAAGGTGCTGGACCTCGTCTACGGCGGGGTCTTCGGCACCCTGTTCCCCCTCTTCCTCTTCGCCGCGCGGACCTTCGAGCACCGGAACCGGGGCTTCGAGATCGCCGATCAGGTGATGGAGGCCTTCGTGGCCCTGCGGCCCAAGTACCTGGACGCGGTCTGCGGCAACATGGCCCAGGTGCTGGGCCTGCCCCCGGAGCACCCGGCGGTGCGCAAGGTGGCCCTCCAGGCCATCCGCCAGCACGCCTATTCCTGGGTGGATTTCTTCCGGTTCGGGCAGCGGCCCATCCAGGATGCGTGGCGCTACCTGGACGGCATCGAGGGCCGCGAGCACCTGGACGCGAGCCTGGCGAGGGGACGGGGCGTGATCCTGCTGACGGCGCACCTCGGCAGCTACGAGGTGGGCGGCATGCTGCTCCGGGGCCGGGGCCACACCATTCACGCCGTTTACAAGCCGGACCGCTTCGAGCCCGTGGAGCGCCTGCGCACCCGGATGCGGGCCAACGCCGGCGTGATCGGCATCGCCGTGGGCGCGGGCTTCGCGACCCTGCCCCTGGTGAAGGTGCTCCGGGAGGGCGGGCTCGTGGGGATGCAGGGGGACCGGGACTTCAGCCTGAACGGCCTGCCCATCCCCTTCTTCGGCCGGGAGGCCTTCTTCCCCCGGGGGCCCTGGGAGCTGGCGGCCATGACCGGCGCAGCCATCGTGCCGGCCTTCTTCTACACCGACGAGGAGCACCGCTTCCGCGCCCACTTCGAGGCCCCCATTCGCGTGTTGGGCGGACGGGGCGAGCGCATGCGGGAAATCGAGGAAGGCATGCGGCGCTACGTCGCCCACCTGGAGCACCTCGTGCGGGAGCGGCCCGATCAGTGGTACTGCTTCTATCCGTTCTGGGACGATCCGAAGCGGATGGAGGCGCGACCTTCCTGAGGCGGCCGCTCAGAACAGCGACAGCTCGCGGTAGTCGAAGCTCTCGAAGCCCTTCAGGTGGTGCTTCACGATCTCGAAGTTGGCGGAGAGGTCGAAGTCCCGGGGCATGATGTAGCTGGGGTGGCGCACGGTGACCCGGTCCCGGAAGGCGTGGCTGCCGCCCTTGCCCTTGTCGTGGACGATGGGCTGGATGGGGTAGTTCACCTTGTAGAAGGCCTTGGCGATGAGGGCCGAGCAGATGATTTCCCGGCTGCTGGAGCTTCCGAAGTAGAGGGGCTTGCGCCGGAAGCGCGCGGGCAGCAGGTGGAAGGGGGTGAGGTAGCGGGCCAGGTCGAAGATGTTGCGCTTGTCGTAGCGCACGCCGAGATGCCGGAAGACCTCCTCCAGCACCCGGTCCAGGTCCTCGGGGCGCAGGCCGTTGGGGCGGCAGATCCGCAGGTTGTTGCCCTGGTACTTGGACAGGGGCACGCCGATGACCCCCAGCTTCATGTCGCTCTCGATGAGCAGGCTCGCCGCGTCGGTCCCCAGGCGTTCGAGGGTCTCGTCCGCGTCCGCCCCGCCCCAGCGCAGCAGCGTGTCCCCGACGTAGATGGCCGCGTGGCTCCAGGAGCTCTGGGTTAGGTACATGATCACCTGGGAGATCCGCGTGCCCCCCTCCACCAGGACGATGTCCCCGGGGCGGAGGATCTCCTTGAGGCGCGCCATGTCGTTAGGGACCCGGCGCTGGTAGGCCCCGGACGAAGCGGTCAGGTAGCCCACCATCCACGAAGCCATGCGATCCATGAGGCCCATGCCCGCTAGGATACGACCCCATGGACTTCCTGCGCGAAACTGGCCACCGCCCCTGGCCCCTGCCCCCGGCGCCTTGGGTCATGGCCCAGCGCTGGCACGATCTCCTCTTCGCCCACTGGCGGGTCCCGGAGGTGTTGCTCCGGCCCCTTCTTCCCGCGGGCCTGGACCTGGACACCTTCGACGGCTCCGCCTGGCTCGGCGTGGTGCCGTTTCGCATGAGCGGCATCCGGCCCCGGGCCCTGCCGCCCCTGCCCGCCCTTTCCGCCTTCGCCGAGCTGAACGTGCGCACCTACGTCACCCTGAACGGGAAATCCGGTGTCTGGTTCTTCAGCCTTGACGCCACGAACCCCCTCGCCGTCCGCTTCGCCCGCCGGGCCTTCCACCTGCCCTACATGGATGCCGAGATGGCCTGCGAAGCCGACGGGGAGGACCTCCGCTACCGTTCCCGGCGCATCCATCCGGGCGAGCCGCGGGCGGAGTTCATCGGCCGCTACGGGCCCGCGGGGCCGGCCTTCCAGGCGGTGCCCGGCACCCTGGAGCACTGGCTCACGGAGCGCTACTGCCTCTACGCCGCCGACCAACGGGGCCGCCTCCTGCGGGCGGAGATCCACCACCGGCCCTGGCCCCTCCAGCCCGCCTGGGCGGAGGTGGAGCTCAACACGATGGCGGAACCGCTGGGCTTCGGGCTCGGGGAGGCGCCCGCGTCCCTGTTCTTCGCCCGGGACCTGGAGGTGGTGGTGTGGTGGCCGAAGCGGATCTGACCGTGGGACTTCAAAACCGGTCCTGAAAGGGCTGTTTGCCGTATCTCTGGAAGCGCCGCGTCGCGCGCCAACTGTAGATCCCGGCCACCAGGTGGCTCAGCCCCGGCAGGCGCAGGAGGGGCGCCACCAGCTTCCAGCGGGGCAGGCGGGCGAGGACATGGGGCAGCAGGTCCGCCCCCTTCCAGACGCGGCGGGTGCCCTCCTCCAGGCCGTGGATGTCGCCGTGGAGATCCCGGCCCGCCAGCTCCGGCGCGATGGCCACCAGCTCCCGGCTCTGGAGGGGGAAGAAGACCAGGAGGCCCTCCCGGTCCCGGGCCCGCAGGCGGTCCATCATCCGGCAGCAGACGCTGCATTCGGCGTCGTAGGCGAGGATCAGGACCGGCTTGGGCACATCAGACGGCGGCGGCGACGGGCGCCAGGGCCTTGGCCACGGCCGCGACGGTCTTCAGGCCCCGGGGCGGTTCCAGGGCCTTCTGGTAGCGCCGCAGCTCGCCATCGTGGTTGATGACGAAATCCGATTCCTCGAGGTAGTTGGCCACGGGGATCCAGGCCGTGCACGCGTCGCCCAGGGCGGAGGGCGCGACTTCCAGGGCCAGGCTGAAGGCGGCGCCCTTGGCGATCTCGATCAGGCGGTCCGTCTCCTTCTGGGAGCTGAATCCGCCATCGTGGAGGAAGACCACAGCCTTCACGTCGCCGGCCTTCACCAGCTGCTCCAGCTCGTCCAGCTTCGAGAAGCGATAGCCCCGCTCCGAGAAGCCCCGGCGGTTGAAGACGCCATCGGCGGAGGTCTGGAACCTGGGCAGCAGGATCTGCAGGAATTTGTCGCCGCTGCCGAACTTCAGGGTGTCCGCCGAAGCCAGCTCCCCCAGGCGCTGGGCCGCGTCGCAACCGAAGACACCCTGCCCCACCACCGCGACCTTGCCCGCGGCCTGGAGGGCGTCGCGCACCGCGTCGAAGCTGGCTTCGGCACCCTTCAGCCGGGGCTTCACGGGCCGGGTGGCGGGATCGGCGGTGAAGGCATGGTAGGCGTACCGCTCCTCGTCGCTGATGAAGTGGGTCCCGAGCTTCCCCTCCTGGGGCCGGGGCCGGAAGCGGTGTACCTGATTCTGGTCCACGTCCGCCCAGATGGGGCCCGCCAGAGCGCTGAGGCGGCTGATCGTGGGAATGCTCTTCAGGTACCAGACCCGCTTGTTGAAGCGGAAGTCCTTGGAGGTCAGCGCCCCGACGGGGCAGAGGTCCACCACGTTGCCGGCCCAGGCATTCGCGTCCATGCTCTTGCCGCTGTAGGTGGTGACCTCCAGCTTCGAGCCGCGCTGGGCGACGGTGAGCTCCCAGGTGCCGCTGATCTCCTGGGTGAAGCGCACGCAGCGGGTGCAGTGGATGCAGCGGTTCTTGTCGATGACGATCTTGCCGCCCAGGTCCTCGTAACGGTAGCGGCGCTTCACCTCCGCCATGCGGCTGTCGCCGCTGCCGTACTCGTAGCTGTAATCCTGGAGCTTGCACTCGCCCGCCTGGTCGCAGATGGGGCAGTCCAGGGGATGGTTCAGGAGGAGGAACTCCATGACCCCGGCCCGGGCCTCCGCCACGGCCTGGGTGTTGGTGAAGATCTCCATCGCCACGCCCTCGGGATTGTCCTTGGGGGCGGGCCCCACCGTGGTCGTACAACTGGTGGCCAGTTTGGGCATGCCCTTGATTTCCACCATGCACATGCGGCAGGTGGCCACGGGGGTGAGGGCGGGGTGGTAGCAGTAGTGGGGGATCTCGACCCCCGCCGCCTGGCAGGCGTCCAGCACCAGGGTGCCCACCGGCACTTCCATTTCACGGCCGTTGATCTGGATCTTGGGCATGGCGTCCTCAGCCCTCCAGCTTAATGGAGCGGGGGCCCCAGGGACAGGTGCCCGGGCCGGGCCGGGGTCTCAATCCACCCGGAATCCACGGGCCCCGGGGGCTCAGCGGCGGGCGCAAACTAGGCCGTGGCCGGCACAAGGAGACCTAGGCGACCCGGCCAGAAATGCGCTGGCCGCTCGCCAACGGCCCCTAGGCCATGGCCGGCACAAGGGGCCCTAGGCGACCCGGCCAGAAATGCGCTGGCCGCTCGCCAACGGCCCCTAGAAGTGGATGGTGAGGGCGCCCTCGAACAGGGTCCCGCTCTTCGTGCCCCCGGCCGCGTTCTTGAATTCGGCCTGGGCGGCGTTGAGGCTGATGGAGTAGTGGCTGTTCAGCCGGAAGCCCGCGCCGAGGACCGGCTTCATGGACGTTCCCCCGGGGCCTTTCACCTCGACCCGGGTGGAGGTGCCGTCCTCGTTCTGCACCGTGGAGGTCTGCGTGGCCTTCATGGCCCACACGCGAAGGCCCGCCTGGAGATGGAACCCCTCGAACCACAGCTTGTGCCGGTAGAAGGCGCCCCCGTAGTAGCCGTCGGACTTGTTCCGCAGGCTGAGGGTCTTGGTGCCGGAGGTGGCGCCGGGGAAGTAGCGGTACCCGCCCTCGAATTCCAGGCTGCCGGCCCGGGTGAGGGGATAGCTCCCCCACATGGCGAGGCCGTAGTTCTTCTCCTGCCCGAGGCCGGCGTCCGTGGCCCCGCTGAAGGAGCCCGCCACCAGGCGGAAGCCCGTGCTCCAGGGTTCCTGGGCGCGGGCCGTGGGACCCGCGGTGGCCAGGGGAACCGCCACCAGAAGGGCGAGGCGGAGTCCGAAACGGGAAGCGGTGCGGCGCATGGAAGGCTCCAAGGGGATGATCCAGCATCCCGGAAGCTCCGTTGGAATGCCATACCGCGATGCGTGCGTCCGCCAAAGCTGCGGTTCCCGAAGCCCCTTGGCCCAGGGATAATGGAGGATTCGGAGATGCGCGATGGCAACCGCCCTGCTTTCGGTCTATGACAAAACCGGCCTCGCGGACCTGGGCGGGGGACTGGCGAAGCTCGGCTGGACCCTGCTGGCCACCGGCGGAACCCTGAAGGCCCTGCGGGAGGCGGGGCTGGATGTGACCGAGGTCGCGGACTACACCGGAGCCCCCGAATGCTTCGACGGCCGGGTGAAGACCCTCCATCCGAAGATCCACGGCGGCCTCCTCTACCGCCGGGACCTTCCCTCCCACGTCGCGGACGCCCAGGCCCAGGGCATCGGCCCCATCGATCTCGTGGTGGTGAACCTCTACCCCTTCGAGGCCACCCTCCGGAAACCCGGCGCCACCTTCGAGGATTGCCTCGAGCAGATCGACATCGGCGGCCCCGGCATGCTCCGCAGCGCCGCAAAGAACCACGCCTCCGTCACCGTGCTCACGGACCCGGGCCAGTACGCCGCCTTCCTGGAGAAGCTGGGGGCGGGGACCTGGGGCGACGCCGACCGCAGGGCCTGCGCCCTGGAGGTCTTCCGTCGCACCGCCGCCTACGACGCCGCCATCGCGACGTGGCTGGAGAGCCCGGCCGCCGGGGCGGATGCCCTGCCCGCGCGCCTCGATCTGCGCCTGACAGCCCGCCAGGGCCTGCGCTACGGGGAGAACCCCCACCAGCCCGCGGGCTTCTACGTGCAGCCCGGCGCCCCGGCGGAAGGCATCGCCGCCTGCGTGCAGCTCCAGGGCAAGGAGCTGAGCTTCAACAACCTGCTGGACGCCGACGCCACCGCCCGCCTCGTCGGGCAGTTCGAGGCTCCCGCCTGCGTCATCGTCAAGCACAACAACCCCTGCGGCGCCGCCGTGGCGGCCCATGCCCTGGAAGCCTTCTCCAAGGCCCAGGCGGGGGATCCCCTCAGCAGCTTCGGCGGCATCGTCGGCTTCAACCGCCCCGTGGGCGTGGACCTGGCCAAGGCCATGGCCCCCAGCTTCTGGGAGGTCATCCTCGCCCCCGAATTCACCGAGGAGGCCCTGCAGGTCCTCGCCGCCAAGAAACAGCTCCGCCTTCTGAAGACCCCCAGGCAGTGGCCGGCCGCGGCCTCCGGCCTCGACCTGCGGAGCCTCGGCGGGGGCTTCCTCGTGCAGCGACCCGACGAGGCCTTCGCCCCCTTCGACACCTGGGAGCTGAAGTCCAACGGCCACGGCCCGAAGCCCCTGAAGGAGGACCTGCTCCTCGCCCAGAAGCTGGCCAAGGCCGTGAAGTCCAACGCCATCGTGCTGGTGAAGGAGGGCGCCTCCGTGGGCATCGGCGCGGGCCAGATGTCGAGGGTGGACAGCGTGGAGATCGCCTGCCGCAAGGCCGGGGACCGGGCCAAGGGCGCGGTGCTCGGCAGCGACGCCTTCTTCCCCTTCGCCGATGGGCTGGAGGCCGCGGCCCGGGCCGGCGTCACCGCCTTCGTGGAGCCTGGCGGGTCCCTCCGGGACGACGAGGTCATCGCCGCGGCGCAGAAGCTCGGCGTGTGGCTCTTCTTCACCGGCATGCGGCATTTCCGGCATTGATGAGCGGGGGTCCCGCGCTGCGCCGGTACGCCGGAGTGGCACACCCCCGCACCCCCGCGCTCGGGCCGGGGCAAGCCCGTCCCTCGCGCCCTACCCCTCCGAACCCTTCGCCTACGAGCCATCCCATGAAAACCTCCGAACTCCGCACGCGCTTCCTCGAGTATTTCGAAAGGCAGAACCACCGCCGGGTGGCCTCCAGCTCCGTGGTGGGGCCCGCGGACGATCCGACGGTGATGTGGACCAATTCGGGAATGATCCAGTTCAAGGACGTCTTCCTGGGCAAGGAGAACCGGGACTACAGCCGGGCCACGACCTCGCAGAAGTGCCTGCGGGCCGGGGGCAAGCACAACGACCTGGACCAGGTGGGCTTCACCGCCCGCCACCACACCTTCTTCGAGATGCTCGGCAACTTCAGCTTCGGCGACTACTTCAAGGCCGACGCCATCCGCTTCGCCTGGGAGCTGGTGACCGGGCCCCTGGACCAGGGCTGCCTCGGCATCGATCCCTCCCGCCTCTGGGTCACGGTCTTCGAAGGCGCCGACGGCGTGCCCGCGGACGAGGAGGCCGAGGAACTCTGGAAGGCGGCCGGCGTGCCGGCGGACCGCATCCGCCGCTACGGCAAGAAGGACAACTTCTGGCAAATGGGTGATACCGGGCCCTGCGGCCCCTGCTCGGAAATCTTCTATGACCGCGGCGAGAAGTACGCCGGCGACGCGACGCCCAATGGCGAAGGGGATCGCGTCATGGAGATCTGGAACCTGGTCTTCATGCAGTACGAGCGCGACGCCAGCGGCAGGCTCACCCCCCTGCCCAAGCCCAGCATCGATACGGGCATGGGCCTCGAGCGCACGGCGTCGATTCTCCAGGGCGTGGACAGCAACTATGAGATCGACCTTTTCAAACCGATCTTCGAGGCGATACGGTCTCTCCAACCTGATCTAAACGCAGAATGCAAACCCGATTCCTCAATCGAAGAGAAAAACCGAACTCGTCGCGAACTTGCTTACCTTCGGAACATTGCTTTTGGAGGTGAGCGGTACAGGACGGCCGAGCAGGTGATTGCAGATCACATCCGCGCAGCCACGTTTATGACCTTCGATGGTGTGGTTCCCAGCAACGAGGGCCGCGGCTATGTCCTTAGAAAAATCGTCCGGCGAGCCTTGCGATTCGGGAAAAAGCTCGGCATTGATGGTGCCTTCTTCGCGGGACTCGTAGATTCGGTTTACTTTGCGATGGGTGATGCCTACCCAGAGATCGCCCCAGAACTCAAGCGAATC
Source organism: Holophagaceae bacterium (assembly GCA_044229575.1). GTDB lineage: Bacteria > Acidobacteriota > Holophagae > Holophagales > Holophagaceae > JADJVL01. Next base: position 52,395 of record JBGAST010000015.1, read on the forward strand.
AAGGACGTATTGGGCAGGGAGGAGAAGCAGTTTTCCATCACTCTTAACGCGGCTCTTAAGCAGTTGGAGACCTGTGACACATCATCAGGAACGCTGCTCGGTTTAGATATTTTTAAACTGTATGACACATTTGGCTTTCCATCAGATCTCATTTTTGATTGGTGCAATGAACGTGGATTGAAGTACGACGTCGAAGGATTTGAGAAGGCTCTCACCGAGCAGAAGGTCCAGTCTCGCGCAGCCATGAAGGCACACGACCAGCGCCTGCAGGGCGATTTCGCCGTGCTCGCCGACCTCCCCGCCACGAACTTCGTGGGCTACGAAGGCACCGAGGCCGACGCCACGGTCCTGGCCCTCTTCGACGCCGCCAACAAGCGCGTGGCCTCCCTCACCGGCGAAGGCTCCGTGCTGCTGGACCGCACCCCCTTCTATGCCATGGGCGGCGGCCAGGTGGGCGATACGGGCAGGCTCGCCTTCGAGGGCGGCTCCGCCGCGGTGCTGGATTGCACGACTCCCGCGGCCAAGCGCAGCCTCCATAAGGTCGCCGTGACCGGCGAACTCAAGGAGGGCACCAAGGTCCACGCCGCCGTGGACGCCGATCGCCGCGCCCGCATCCGCGCCCACCACACGGCCACCCACCTGCTCCACGCGGCGCTCCGCGAGGTGCTGGGCACCCACGTGAAGCAGGCGGGCAGCGTGGTGGACGACCAGCGGCTGCGCTTCGACTTCTCCCACTTCGCTCCCATCGAACCCGAGCAGATGGCGGAGATCGAGCGCCTCGTGAACGAGCAGACCCTCCAGGCCCGGCCCACCCACACCGCCGAGATGCCCATCGACGAGGCCCTGGCCGCAGGCGCCATGGCCCTCTTCGGTGAAAAGTACGGCGATCGCGTCCGCGTGATGTCCGTGCCCGGCTTCAGCGTCGAGCTTTGCGGCGGCACCCACGTCGCCAGCACCGGTGAGATCGGCCTGGTGAAGATCACGTCCGAGGGCGCCGTGGCCAGCGGCGTGCGGCGCATCGAGGCGGTGGCCGGAGCCGCGGCCCTGGAGCTGCTGCAATCCGACGAAGGCCTGCTGGCCCGCCTCGCCCGCGCCGCCAACACGGGCCGGGAGAACCTGATGGAGGTCCTGGCCGCCAAGGAGCTCCGCATCGCCGCCCTGGAGCGGGAGCTGAAGGAAGCCAAGCTGAAGGCCGCCAGCGGCGGGGGCAGCGCCGAGCAGGTGGAGCAGGTGAACGGCTTCAGCCTCGTCACCGCCAAGGTGGAAGGCCTCGAAGGGAACGCCCTGCGGGAACTCATGGACCAGGTGCGCACCCGCCACAGGGAGGCGGTCATCGCCCTGGCCTCGGTGACGGAGGGCAAGGTGTCCATCCTCGTCAGCGTGTCGCCGGCCCTCGCCCCCGACGCCGGCCAGCTCCTCAAGGCCATGGCCGCCCATGTCGACGGCCGCGGCGGTGGGAAGAAGGACCTCGCCCAGGGCGGCGGGACCAACCCCGGCGGCCTCGACGCCGCCTTTGCCGCCCTGAAGGCCGCCCTCTAGCCCCATGCTCCCGGTCCCCTGGTGGCTGCCGGCCCTGATCCTCGGGGCCGCGCGGCTGCTGTGGCCACGACAGCCCTTCATCGCGGTGCTGGCCTATCACGGCGTGTGCCTGGCTGGGCTGAAGGGGCCCTTCGCCTGGGGCCGGGTCACCATGCGTGAGGGGCTGTTACTGGCGGTCGCCTTCGCCGCGCTGCCTCTGCTGCTCCTTGTGCCGCCCCTGCCCTACTTCCCGAAGGTCCAGGTGCACGCCCTGTTGGCCGGCTGGCCCGGAGGACTTTGGAGCTGGGCCGCCTATTCCTTCGTCTTCAACGTCCTCATCGAGGAAGCCTTCTGGCGCGGCACCGTGCTGCGGCGCCACGGCTGGCCCGCCTGGGGCCACGGCCTCGCCTTCGGCCTCCATCACTCAGTTGCCGCCGCGATCTCGCTGCCCTGGATGTGGGTCCTGCCGGCGGGGCTCGTCACTGCGGCGGCGGGGGCCTTCTGGTCATCAATAGCCCGCGATCGCAGTGGAATCGGATTAGCAGCCCTCAGCCATCTCTGGATAGACCTCGGAATAGTGCTTTTCGTTTTCAACCAGGTCTCACCCTAAACACAAGGAAATACGTCGAAATGCCTAGCTGGCAGTACACATGGTAGAGATGTGTCTTCTGGGTGTGATGTCCCTCTGATTGACTTGGGCGTACTTTGGTTCCTGCCAATTACGAAGCAAGCGTCGACGGCTAGGGGAGGCGGGTCATGAAGAGGTTATGGTTCTTGCTCTATTTCGTTGCCCTTGGGTGCTCGGTACCCCGATCGGTACCTGAAGGAAGGGTGGTGGCCGGGCAGACAATCAATCACGCAGGAAAGGTATTGATCCTTGCGGTCGTAGATGGCCAAGAACAAGGTCAATCTCCTGCCAATGGGAGTGGACGAGGAATGGTTGCAGCGCTCAGAAATGCGCTCATGCAGCGGGGAATTCCACTCTCTACGACTGAATCTGTGTCGATGACTCAGGGAATCGAGGAAGCTGCCAAGCTCAATTTCGATTACGTACTGAAGTGTGCAATCACCGAATGGGAAGACAACGCCACAGCGTGGTCCGGCAAAGGTGACAAGCTCAGGATTTCCGTGGAAGTGTTCGACGTGAAAACCAAACAGCTGGTCGCTGGAGGCTCTCACTACAGGATCGCAACCGGGTTCACCCTTTCGAGCGGAAGCCCGGACAGGTTCATGGACGAATGCGCTTATGGAGCGCTCTCTCAGATCTATGGTTGGCCGCTGAAAAAGGACCCTTGAGGCTCTGAACGAACCATGGACGAAGACCTCAGAATCAATGGGCCTTCACTCCTGGGCGTACACCGTCACCCCGTAGTGCTCCGCGTCCCGGGGCGGGGCGCTGTTCCAGTCGCCGTAGGCGTGGCTGCCGTCGGAATGGTAGTGCACCGTGTAAGTGCCCGCGGGCAGGGCGAGGATCTGCTCCTGCATGCGGTTCTTCCTCGCGCCGCCGGCGTGGACGCTGGCCCTGGCGGACATGGTCCAGACCTTCGTTCCGGAGGCATCCGCGATCCACGCGCCGTCCGCCATCTCGTCGTCGTCCGCCTCGCCCAGGGCGTAGATCCGCACGGAGGCCGGGGCCGCGAGGGTGAAGGCGGCCCGCTCCCGGCGGTCGTTGCCAACCCGCACCAGGGAGGCGAGCACCTTGCTCGGTTCGCGGATGGGCACCGCGGAGAAGGCTGAGGCGTCCCCCTCCCGGGGCAGGGAAAGGATCAGGCCGTAGCGCAAGGGATCGCAGGGGGGCTGGGCATTCCAGTGGGCGGGGGAGTGGGAGTCGTCCGTGCTGTAGCCCGCCAGGTATTCCCCTGCCGGCAGCGTGAGGGTCTCCACCTGCCGGCGGTTCTTTTCGGAACCTCCGGCGTAGGCGGCCTTGGCCCCGTCCATCTCCCAGACCTTCCGGCGCGTGCGGGCGTCGATGATCCAGCCGCTGTCCGCCAGGGTCTCGCCGGAATCGCGCTCCCCCTGGCAGTACACGTGGAGCGTCACGGGCCGGCTCACCTTGAAGGCGCTGCGCCATTCCCCGTCGTCCCCGGCGGCCAGGAGGGCCAGCACCTCACCGCGCCAGCTCCCGGGTCCCGGGAGGCTCGCGACCTCGGCGGCCTCGGCGGACGGGACGTAGAGCTCCATCCCGTAGTGCCCGGCCCGGGCCCGCCAATCGGCGAGGCTCGCGGGGGAGAGGGCTTCGGCGATGGCATGGAACCCATACTTGTCGTCGTCCTTGGCCCTTTTGGGATCCTTCAGGCGCCGGCGGTCGATGTCCCGGGTGCCCCGGGAGAAGGGGGCGGACCAGCCGAAGCCGTGGTTGCTGTAGTAGGCCTCGTAGGTCCCCGCCTTCAGGTCCAGGACCTGGTCCGCCACCTGGAATTCCCCCTCCGCCTTCGCGTTCCGGCCGTCCATCTGCCACACCACTTCCCGGGTGGCGGCGTTGAGGATCCAGCCATAGGCGTAGAAGGGCCGATGGCGGGTCCCGCCGCCCTTGGCGTAGACGTGCACCTTCATGGCCTTGGGCAGGGTGAAGGTGCGCTCCTGCACTTCCGTATTCACCGCGTCCTTCAGGGAGACGATCGCCTTTTCCTGGCTCCGGGCCACTGCGCCGGAGAGCGCCAAGAGGACGCCGAGACCCAGGGGGGGAAGGGAGGGGAAGAGGGAGAGTTGGCTGGCCAGGAACATGGGGGACCTCGAAAAGGAGCAGCTTCACCTTAGGCCGGGATCCAGGGCCCGCGCGGCCCGGATCGGCGAATGTCCCAGGTCCACCGGCCACCGGCGGCGCCGGGGCCGGCTAACGGAGCTCTTCTGCGCCAGCGGGGCCGGACGGTTCGCGCCAGGTCATTCAAGGGAAGCGAACGCAACATGGAGCACCCCATCTTGAGAAAAGCGGACCATCCTAGCCCGAGGCATCTCCGGAGGTCCCATGCGATCGTTCACCACCCTCGTCCTCGCCTGCCTGGCCGTACCGGTCCTGGGCGCCCAGGCCCTGCCAATCCGGCGGCCCGTCCACACCTACAGCATCGTGGCCCGGGATCCGAAGACCGGGGATCTCGGCGTCGCGGTGCAGAGCCACTGGTTCAGCGTGGGGGGCGTGGTGACCTGGGCGGAGGCCGGGGTGGGCGCCGTCGCCACCCAGAGCTTTTCCGATCCGCGCTACGGCGCCCTGGGCCTGGACCTGATGCGCGGCGGACATGGCGCGCCGGACGCCCTGCGGGGCCTGCTCGCCGCCGACGCGGACCGGGACGTCCGGCAGGTGGCCATGGTGGACGCCGCGGGACGGGTGGCGGCCCAGACCGGGGCCAAGTGCATCCAGGCCGCGGGCCATGAGGTCGGCGACCAGTTCAGCTGCCAAGCCAACCTCATGGACCAGGCGACGGTCTGGCCCGCCATGGCGAAGGCCTACCGGGCGGCCCTCCAGGATCCCCGCCTCGACCTGGCGGACCGGCTCCTGGCGGCCCTTCGCGCCGCCCAGGCCGAAGGAGGCGATATCCGGGGCCAGCAGAGCGCGGCCCTCCTCATCGTGAAGGCGAAAGGGTCGGGGAAGCCCTGGGAGGACCGCCTCTTCGATCTGCGGGTCGAGGATCACGCCGACCCCCTCGGCGAGCTGGCCCGCCTCGTGAAGCTCCGGCGCGCCTACACCCTCATGGACCAGGGCGACGGCTTCGTCACCGCCCAGAAGTGGGAGGAGGCCCGGTCCGCCTACGAAGGCGCGGCCCGCCTGGCGCCGGAGGTCGTGGAGATGCCGTTCTGGCAGGCGGTGGCCCTCGCCAGCGCGGGCAAGGCGGAGGAGGCCCTGCCGATCTTCCGCCGGGTCTTCGCCCAGGAGCCCCGCTGGCGCCGCCTGGTGCCCCGGCTCGCGGAGGCCGGCCAGCTCCCCCGGGACGCAGCCCTGCTCAAGCGCATCCAGGGCCAATGATTGGCCCTGGTACCGAGGCTGGGATTGGACCCTGGACAGGGGGCGGCCAGGGGAGTTGAATCAGCCTCACCATCCCTGCCTTCCGGGAGTCCAGCCGTGCCCTGGTTCCTCGCCCCTGCTCCAAGGCCCCAGCCCAGGCTGCGGCGGGGCGGAGCTCCGGGCTGACCATGCCTTTCCTCGCCCTTGCCCTGATCCTCCTGCCCGGACTCGGCGGGGGCGGGAGCGCCCAGGACGCGCAGCCCGAATACGCCATCAAGGCGCGCTTCCTGCTGCAGTTCCCCGAGTTCGTCGCCTGGCCACCGGAAACCGGACTGGCGGACCCCGCGAAGCCCTTCGTCATCCTCGTGCTCGGCGCCTCCCCCTTCGAGACCTACCTGGACGGCGCGGCCGCAGGACGGCGGGTGAAGGGCCACCCGGTGAAGGTCGTCTACAGCACGGATCTGGCCCGGCTCGAGGAGTGCCACATGGTCTTCCTGTGCGGCTCCGAACGGGAGCGGCTGCGGGAAGTGGCGGCCCGCCTGGGTTCCCGCCCCGTGCTCACCGTGGGTGACAGCGAGGGCTTCGCCCGCAAGGGCGTGATGATCAATCTCGCCATCGAGAACAACCTGCCGCGCTTCGAGATCAACCTCAGCGCCTCCCGCTTCGGGGGGCTGGGCATCAGCGCCCAGCTCCTCAGCCTCGCGAGAAAGGTCTACTAGGCCCCCATGCACCGCTTCCAGGACATCTCCATCCGCCGCAAGCTCACCTTCGGGATGACGCTGGTGGCGGGCGTGGCCCTGCTCCTTGCGGCCCTGGCCTCCCTGACCTACGAGGCCCACAGCTTCCGCGTCTCCAAGATCCGGCAGCTCACGGCGATCGCCGAGGTCATCGGCCAGAACAGCCGGGCCGCCCTGGCCTTCAACGATCCCGCCTCCGAAGCCCAGATCCTTGAATCCCTGAAGGGGATCACCGGCGTGGAGCGGGCCTGCGTCTTCGATGCGGGAGGCCGGGCTTTCGCCGACTATCCGACCGCTCCCGCCGCCCCGGCGCCGGCGCCCCCCGGCGGCGAGCGGTTCATTTTCAGGAAAGGCTCCCTCGAGGTGTTCCATGAGGTCCGGCAGGAAGCGGGGCTCCTGGGCACGGTGTACCTGCGCTCGGACCTGAAGGACCTGTGGCGGGCCATGACCTGGAACCTCTTCTTCAACCTGCTCATCCTCGCGGGGCTGGTGCTGCTCGCCTACTGGGTCTCCCACCGCTTCCAGGGCCTGATCACCGCTCCGCTGCTGGACCTCGCGAGGCTGGCCCGGGGGGTCTCCGAGGCGAAGGACTACAGCGTGCGGGCGGCGGGCCGGGGCAAGGACGAGATCGGCTCCCTTGTGGACGCCGTCAACGACATGCTGCGGGAGATCCAGGCCCGGGACGACCGCCTGCTGGACTACCACGAGCACCTTGAGGACCAGGTGGCCTCCCGCACGGAGGAGCTGCTCCAGAGCAACCAGGAGCTCCTGGTGGCCAAGCAGCGGGCCGAGGAGGTGAGCCGGGCCAAGAGCGCCTTCCTCGCCAACATGAGCCACGAGCTCCGCACGCCCCTGAACGCGATCCTGCTCTACAGCGAGCTGCTCCAGGAGGACGCGAAGGAGCAGGGCCGCGAATCCGACCTCACGGACCTCCAGCGCATCCACGCGTCGGGGCTCCACCTGCTCTCCCTCATCAATGACGTCCTGGACCTCTCCAAGGTGGAGGCCGGCAAGATGAGCCTCGCCCTCGAACCTCTGGATCTCCGGAATCTGGTGGAAGAGTGCGTGCAGACCATCCACCCCCTCGCGGAGAAGAACGGCAACGCCCTGCACGCTGAGTTCCCCGAACGCCACCCGGCCTTCCTGGGGGACGCCACCAAGCTCCGGCAGGCCCTCTTCAACCTCCTCGCCAACGCCTGCAAGTTCACCGAGAAGGGCCGGGTGGACCTGCGCATCCTGCCGGTCCAGCGCGGCGGAGCGCCCTGGCTGCGGTTCGAAGTCCAGGATTCGGGCATCGGCATGAACCCCCAGCAGCTGGAGCGGATCTTCCTGGAGTTCACCCAGGCGGAGGAGGGGACATCCAAGCGCTTTGGCGGCACGGGCCTCGGCCTGACCCTGAGCCGCCGCCTGTGCCAGCTCATGGGGGGCGACATCTCCGTCACCAGCGAACCCGGCAAGGGCAGCACCTTCGTCCTGGAGATCCCGGCCCCTCCGGCGGCCCGGGAGGCGCTGGCGGGACCGGTCTCTGGAACCGGGATCCGCCGCATCCTGGTGGCGGTGGAGGACCTCTCGATCCCGGACGCCCTGGCGCGGCGGCTGGGCGAAACGGGCTACATCCTGCAGGCCGGATCCGGTGGCGAGGACGGACTGAGGTTCTCCAGGCCCGACCAGCCGGGGGACCTAGTTCTGGAAATCACGCCCCCGGCCACCCAGGGTGGCCGGCTGTTGGCTGAGGTCCAGCAGCGGGCCGACTGGCGGGAGCGGCCTTCCCTTCTGGTGGTCTCCACGCCCCTGGGAGCCGAGCTCCAGGCGCGCCTGGCGGAGGCGGGCGTGGTGCTGGTGTTCGACGCCTCCACCCAGCCCCTCGAGGCCCTGCTCGCCACGGTGGCGGCCCTCCTCCAGCCCGCGGCGGGGAGGACGCCCCATGCCTAGGCTCCTGCTGATCGAGGACAACGACCTCAACCGGGACGCCCTCGGCCGGCTCCTGGCCCGGCAGGGCTTCAAGGTGCTGTCCGCCCGGGACGGCGCGGAAGGGGTCGAACTGGCCCTGCAGGAGCGGCCGGACTTGATCCTCATGGACCTGGGCCTGCCCCTCATCGATGGCCACGAAGCCACGCGGCTGCTGCGGGCCACCCCCGCCACCGCGGGGATCCCCATCATCGCCCTCACCGCCCATGCCATGGAGACCGACCGGGAATCGGCCCTGGCCTCCGGGTGCGACGATTTCGAAACGAAGCCCGTAGTGGTGGCGCGGCTCGTCGGCAAGATCGACGCGCTGCTGAAACCCGGCGACTCGCGCAGGGGCGTGGATGGCCGTTCGATGGAACCAAGGAGGGGGGAGGAATGATCGCTCCGCGCGCCGGCCTCATCATCGGATCCTTCCTGGGCTCCTCGCTCCTTTGCGCCCAGGCCGGCCTGGCCCCGGGGGGCGACGACAAGGTGCTCAAGGACCTTCTGGAGCTCATGCAGACGCCAGTGGTTTCCGCCTCCAGGACGGCGGAACGCCTCATCGAAGCCCCTGCGACCGTCATCGTCCTCAGCCGTGCCGACCTCGAGGACCGAGGCTACACGGAGCTGAGCCAGATCCTCGATGACCTGCCTGGCATGGACGTGGTGCGCAGCTATGGCGCGAACTTCTTCAAAGACTACTGGCGCGGGTATCGCAACGATGTCGGCGATCCCTTCCTCGTGATGGTGGATGGCGTCACCTTCAACCACCTGTGGTACAACACCGCGGACACGCCCCTGGTGGGCTATCCCCTTTCCGCCATCGAGCAGGTGGAAGTCGTGTACGGCCCCGCTTCCGCCGTGTACGGCACCAACGCCTTCATGGGCGTGATCAACATCATCACCCGCAAGGCGGACGGCAGGAATGGTTTCACCCTGCGGGGGAAACTCACCACGGGGAGCTTCAGCACCCGCATCGCCGACATCCACGCCCTCCACCGAGCGGGGGACCTGGTGTTCTCCCTCGCGGCACGCTCGGACAAGGGCAATGTGGACGAGGAGGCCGCCGAGCGTTACGAGTACACCAAGGCCCGCTACTACAGAGACCGCCGGCTGTGGGGCCATGTGCTGGATGATCCGTCCCTGGGCGGCAGCGCGCGGTCGGAGCACCAGCACAGCGCATTGGATGCGCGCCTCACGTGGGGCTCGACGGAGTTCGGGATCCGGCGTTTCGTGACATCGTCGGGCTACGGCACCGCCTACGCGGCCGACGAGTCCCAGTCCAACGCGCGCTGGGTCCGCCCGGAGCTGTCCATACACCTGCGGCAGGAGCTCGCCTTCGGGAATCGTGTCACCTCCGTCCTCCTCGCCCGGTACCGGCGCAGCGATCTCAGCAATGCCTCTCGAGACGTCACCTCCTACTACGGATACGGCTCCGGAACCCAGAGCGTCCTGAGCCGCTACGAAGCCCTCAATTCCAGCCTGTCCCTCTCCCAGGACTTCGAAGTGAAGGCCTCCGACCAGCTGGCCATCAGCGCCGGGTTGAATATCGAGCAGAAGAACTTGCAGAAGGCCTACGCGGTGGCCGAGGGAGGCGCCAAGCCCCTCGGCTCGCTCCAGGACACGAACCACTTCTCCTCCACCGACCGCGGACTCTACGCCCAGGGCCGCTTCAGTTTCGGCGCTTCCAGCCGGGTCTTCGCGGGGTTGCGCTCCGACCACAACTCAATCTATGGCACCGCCAACACCCTGCGGGGGGGCTATGTGGGAACGTTCGGGCACTGGAGCTTCAAGGCGCTCCATGGCCAGGCCTACCAGGAGCCCACGGCGCGCCTCCTCTATGGCGCCACCCTGGGCACGGGCTCGAACGAGAACCTGCGGCCCGAAACCTCCAGCACGTCCGAAATCAGCGCCAGCCTAACGCGGCGGACCTTCAACCTCTCCCTGGCGTACTACCGGGTGAAGAACCACGGGCGCATCCAGAAGCTGGACAACCAGGTCGTCAATTCGGGGGATCAGGAGGTCGACGGCTTGGACGTGGGCTTCCAGGCGCTGGTGCCCTTTCCAGGCGCCCAGCAGCTAAAGGTCTGGGGCTACTATTCCCGCTACCTCCATGCCACGGACATCTCCTTCCAGCCCGGCACCCCCATGGAGAGCCGCAGCGGAGACCTGGCGGGCAGCAAGGTGTGGATTGGCGCCACGCTGAACCTCAACAGTCATTTCAACGCCAGCTTCCTCGGCCGCATCATCGGGCCGCGGCCCACGGTGCTGAGCAACCCGGTCCGGGAGGTCCCCGGCTACGCGACCTTCGATCTGGCCCTCAACGGCCGGGACCTCTGGAAACGGGGGCTGGGGCTCTCCCTGCGGATCGCGAACCTCGGGGGGAAGGAGTATTTCCACCCCGGCCTGAGGGACGCCGGTGCCGGGACCCGTCCAGGCGGCTTCGACGCCGCCGGACAGTGGACGGGTTCTGGGAGCTACTACAACTCCCTCCTGCCGCAGCCCGGGTGCTCCGTCCAGGCCTCCCTGAACTTCACCTTCTAGCGCGCCTCCATCCGGAAGGTCTCCACGGCCTCCCATAGCTCCCGGGAGGCCATGCAGCCCGAGGGAAAGTGGGCGGTGAAGTCCGCGCGGAAACGGGCGGTGTGCAAGCCCAGGTAGCGTTCCAGGCCTCCCGGGTCCTCCGCCTCGTAGCGCGCACGGTACCGGCCCTCTGCCGCGCGCTCGAACCGGATGGCCCTGAAACAGCCCGTGGCGAGGATCTCCGGAAGGTGCCGCTCGAGCATGTAGCGCGTGAAGGCATCCGCCAGGCCCGGCTCCACGTCCACCGTCACCTCGTAGATCGTCATGCAAGGCTCCATGGCGCTCATTCCCTGAACGCGAAGAACACCGCGCCCAGCAGGCAGAGGCCCGCGTAGGCGTGGTTCAGCGTGAGGCGCTGGTGCATGACCCAGACGGCGAAGCCCGCGAACACCAGGAGCGTGAGTACCTCCTGGATGACCTTGAGCTGGGGAAGGCTGTAGGTCCCATAGCCCAGCCGGTTGGCGGGCACCATCAGGCAGTACTCGAGAAAGGCGATCCCCCAGCTGAACAGGATGGCTTTCGGCCAGGGAAGCTCCTGCTGGCGCCTCAGGTGCCCGTACCAGGCGAAGGTCATCGCGACGTTGGACAGGGCCAGGAGCAGGATTGGCAGCCAGGCCCGCATCAGGCGCCATCCCCGGAGCCCCGGCCCCCGCCGCCGCCCGGATCCGGGGCCGCCGGGAAGTAGACGGAGCAGCAGGTTCCGATTCCTGGCGTGGACTCCAGCTTCACCGCGCCCCGATGGCCCCGCACGATGCCCAGCACCGCCGGCAGGCCCAGGCCCCGGCCCTGGAACTTGGTGGTGAAGAAGGGCTCAAAGCAGCGCGCGAGGGTCGCCTCAACCATGCCCGCGCCGTTGTCCCGCACTTCCAGTCGCACGAAGATGCCGGGATCCAGCTCCTGGCCCGGCAGGGCCGCGGCGAGCTCCGGGGCGGAAAGCTTCAAGGGCGTGGTGGTGATGCGCACCCATCCCGGCCGTTCGGCGATGGCCTCCGAGGCGTTGATGAGGAGGTTGGCGAGCACCTGCTGGATCTGGATGTGGTCCCCCTGCACCGCCGGCAACTCCGGCGCCAGGTCCAGCTCCAGGGCCACGTTCCGGGGCAGGGTGACTTCCAGGAGCTGGAGCATCTCACGGACCTCCATGCTCAGGTCCAGGTCGTCCTGGTGGAACTGGCCCCGTCCCGTGTAGGCGAGCAGCTGGCGGGTGAGGTCCGAGGCCCGGTGGGCCGCCTTCTGGATGGTCTGCACGTGGGCGCCCAGGGGATGCTCCGGGCCCAGCTCCTCCATCACCACGCCCGCGTGGCCCAGGATGCCCATGAGCAGGTTGTTGAAGTCGTGGGCGATCCCGCCGGCCATGACCCCGAGGCTCTCCATCTTCTGGGCCTCGAAGAGCTGGCGCTCGAGGATGGCCTTCTCCTCCGCCGCGCGCTTGGATTCCGTCCGGTCCCGGAGCACCACCTGGACCAGGGTGCGGCCCTCCTTGTAGAGGGGCGCGACGCTCAGCTCCGTGTGAATGAGGGTCCCGTCCTTCCGGAAGGAGGTGAAGTCGAAACCGCCGCTGCGGCCTTCCCGCCCCAGGCGCCGGAACATGTCCACCGCCTCCGAGGTCGGCCGGCCATCGGGCTGGACTTCCGGGCTGGAGAAGCCCGCACGCTGCCCGACGATCTCCTCCCGGGAGAAGCCGAACAGGGCGCAGGCCGCATCGTTGGCCATCACCCAGGTGCCGTCGATCTCGCCGATGAGGATCGCCTCCGCGGCCTGGTCGAAGAGCTGGCGGTACTCCGCCTCCCGGGCGGCCACCTCCCCCAGGGCCCGGAGCCGGCTGAGGGCGAGCCCGGCGGAGGTGGACAGGCTGCGCAGGGTGCCGATCTGGTCCTCGCTCAGGTCGAGGATGGGCTCGTCGCCGAAGGTGCCTCCGAAGAGCGCGCCGACAGCCTCTCCGCCCTGGACCAGGGGCACCGCCACGAGGGACCGGTGCGGCACCTTCTCCAGGTAGGTGGCGGGGAATTCCGGGACGGCCTGGCAGTCGGGGATCCAGATGGAGGAGCGGTTCAGGTGCAGGTCTTCCCGCATGGGGTACTCGTCCAGGGGGATGGGGGCCTGGATTTCCTGCGCGGTGAAGCGTTCCAGGAGGTCCGGCGACCAGGCGGTGGTGAGGCTGGCCCGAGAGGCTGCATCGAAGCGGTTGTGCCACCAGTGGGGCAGCCCCGTCAGGTTGCGCGCCCCCTGGAAGAGGGCTTGCAGCAGCTCGCCTTCGTTCTGGGCCAGGGAGAAGGCCTGGGCCGATTCGGAAAGCAGGCGCGCCTGCTCCACGGAGCGGTGCAACGCCTCTTGGGCGGCGAGACGTTGGCGGATGTCCTGGATCACGCCGAGGATGGCGGGGCGGCCCTCGAAATCCACCCGGGAGCCCTGGACCTCCACCGGCATCATCGTCCCGTCCCGGCATCGCACGCGGAAGGTGGAGCGGATGGTGGAGACCTCCCCTTCGAGGCGGCGGCGCATGTTCTCCGCGACGAAGGGCATGTCCTCCTCATGGATCACGGCCGCCACCGGCAGGCCGCTGCCGGAGCCGGGCTCGTAGCCGAGGAGGGCTTCCAGGGCCGGGCTGGTGTAGCGGAACACGCCGTCCTGGATGAGGTAGACCCCCTGCAGGCTTTCCTCCACCAGGGTTCGGTAGAGGGCTTCCGATTGGGAACGCTGGGCCAGCTCCTCCTGGAGGCGGCGATCCAGGTCCGCGCGGTCCAGGGCCATGGCCGCAAGGCTGGCGAAGTACTCCATCTGGGCCAGGGCCTCCGGAGAGGGCTCGCCCACCCTGCGGCTGGAGACCGTGAAGGCGCCCAGCACTTCGCCCCGGTGGCCTTTCAAGGGTATGGACACGCTGGAATGGAGGCCGGCCTGGAAGAAGAGTCGCTTGGCCACCTCGGCTCTGGGGAAGGCCTGGATGTCGGGGACGATGACTGTTTCCCTCCGGCTTGCGGCCTCGCCGCTGAGGGCCCGGCCTTCGCCCGCCAGCGGCACCTCCCCGAAGAGCGCGACCAGATCCTCCGTCAGCCCCGTGTGGGCCAGGCGCCGCAGCACCCTGTGCTTCGAGTCCAACTGGTAGATCTCGCAGGCGTCGATGTGGTGGGCGCCGGACACCATGTCCATGAGCACCCGGAGCAGCCGGTCGAAATCCTGGTCCCGGGCGACCTCGGTGGCGGCGGCCTGGAAGTCCAGCAGCTGCCGGTTCAGCCGCACCGTCCGCTCCACCTGGGTCTGGAGCTGCTTCTCAACGCCCAGGCGGTTCCAGGCGAGGGCCGCGACCCGGACCAGGTTCTGGAGGCTTGCGAACTGGGCATCCGAGGGGTCGAGGGCGGCTTCGTTCAGGAAGGCCACGGCGAAGAGCACCCCCGCCACCCGGCCGTCCCCCAGGAGCGGGATGCCGAGGAAGGAACGGATGGCGAAGGTCTCGACGAAATTCGGATTCAGGTGCTGGGACTCGAGCTGGCTGTCGCGGACGAAGCTGAGCTGCTTGTCCTGGTACAGCACCCGGCTGAAGGGGGAGTCGAGGATGGGCAGGTGCATGCCCTGGATGGAATCGAGGAACCTCGCGTGGAGGGCCGGGGTGAAGGCCAGGAGTTCCACCTCCCGGGGCGGTTCCCCGGGCAGGACCCGGCCGACGGTCCAGTTGGGGCAGTCCAGGATGGCGGTCGCGCGGCCGATGAGCACCTGCATGAGCTCCTCTTCCGTGTGGCAGAGGGTCAGGGCGAGGATGCCCTCGGCGAGGACCCGGTTCTGGAACGAGGATTCCGCGGCGCGGCTGGAAATGAACCGCTCCTCGCTGATGTCCCTTCCCCAGCAGTAGAGCCGCCGTCCCCCCGGCGTCTCGACGGGGATGCAGGTCTGGCGCACGGGCACCGCCGTGCGGTCGGGCCGGGTCCAGGCATCCTCCGCGGTGAGGCCCTGCTGGCTGCGCAGCCGCAGGGCCAGCCAGTCCCGGCGCGCGGGTTCCGGCACTTCGTGGAGGAGACCGGGGAACCAGCGGCCGAGGGCTTCGCCGTAGGCCAGGCCCGCGGTCCGGTGAAAACACCGGTTGGCGAAGACGATGGTGCCCTGCTCATCCATCACCACCAGGTTGATGGACGGGCTCTCGGCGTAGATCTCCTCGATGCTCGGGTGGGTCGGATCGGCCATGGGATGGTGTGCGGGGCCGGAGGGCGGGCCGGAGGGGGGTGCCCGGCGAGGCCTTGGGGGCTAGCGGGCGTACTCCACGGCCCGGGTCTCGCGCATGACGGTGACTTTAATCTGCCCAGGGTACTGCATCTCGCTCTCGATGCGCTTGGTGACGTCCTTGGCGATCCAGAAGGCCTGGTCGTCGTTCACCTGGCCGGCGTCGACCATGATGCGGATCTCGCGGCCCGCCTGCATGGCGAAGCTCTTCTGCACGCCCTTGTAGCTGTTGGCGATGCCCTCCAGCTGTTCGAGCCGCTTCACGTAGGTCTCCATCATCTCCCGCCGGGCGCCGGGCCGGGCGGCGCTGAGGGCGTCGGCGGCGGTGATGAGCATGGCCTCCACCGTGCGCGGCTCGAAGTCGCCGTGGTGGCAGCTCATGGCGTGGATGACCTCCTCCTTCTCCCCGAAGCGCTTGAGGAGCTCCATGCCGATCTCGATGTGCGTGCCTTCGACCTCCCGGTCGATGGCCTTGCCGATGTCGTGGAAGAGGCCCGCCCGCTTGGCGACCTTCGGGTCGAGGCCCAGCTCGCCGGCCATGTACTCGGCGATGTGCGCCACCTCCTTGGTGTGGTCCAGGACGTTCTGGCCGTAGGAGTGGCGGTACTTGAGGCGGCCGATGAGCTTGTGGAGCTTGGGGTGGACGTCGGGGAAGCCCAGCTCGATGGCGGCGGCCTCGCCGACCTCCTTCAAATGCTGGTCCATGTCCACCTTGACCTTCTCGACGACCTCCTCGATGCGGGCGGGGTGGATGCGGCCGTCGGCGAGGAGCTTGAGGATGGCCTGCCGCGCGACTTCGCGGCGGATGGGGTCGAAGCTGGAGACCACGATGGCCTCCGGCGTCTCGTCCACGATGAGGTCGCAGCCCGTGGCCTTCTCGATGGCCCGGATGTTCCGGCCCTCGCGGCCGATGATGCGGCCCTTGAGGTCGTCGCTGGGCAGCTGCACCGAGCTGACGGCGGTCTCGCAGACCACGTCGGAAGCCACCCGCTGGATGGCGGCGCCGATGGTCCAGCGGGCCTTCTTCATGCCCTCCTCGAGGGCCTCGTCCTCGATGCGCCGCACCAGCTTGGCGGCGTCCATCTTGGCGGTGTATTCGAGCGACTCGCTGAGCTCCTTCCGGGCGTCCTCCCGGGTGAGTCCGGCGACCTCCTCGAGCTTCCGCGCCTGGGCCTCCACGGCGGCCTTGAGTTCGGCCTCCTTGCCCTCCAGCTTCTCGATCTGGGCCTTCCGCTTCTCCTCCAGCTTCTCGATGTCCTTGGACTTCGAATCGATGGATTGGGTCTTCCTGTCGAGGTTCTCCTCCTTCGACTGGAGGCGCTGCTCCTGCTTCTCCAGGGTGGAGAGGCGCTCCTTCAGGGCCTTCTCAGCCTCCTGACGGGCCGCCAGGGACTGTTCCTTGGCCTTCAGCTCCGCCTCCTTCAGCAGGGCTTCGGCTTCCCGGCGGGCGCGGTCCTTCCCGCTGGCGACCTCGGCCTCAGCCTCCTTGCGGGCGCGGTCTCGAATCTCCTTGGCTTCGGCCTCGGCCTTGGCCCGGGCGTCGGTGGTGGCCTCAACCTCCTTCCTTGACTTGGCGAGGGAAAGGCCCAGGAAGGCCGCCGCGCCGACCAGCAGGGCGACGAGGACGATCAGGACGATCTCGAATGCATTCATGGCGTGTCTCCAAGGGGTTGGAGCCGCGCGTCATGACCCAGAAGAAAATCCCCGCTCAGTCGTGGAGGCTTGCCGAGTTCCCTAGCAAGTAGGGGGGTAACCAGGCACCCCTTGCGGGGCTCCCAACTTTAGGCACTCCGACGCGCGGCGCGCACACGGCTGGGCTAAGGTTTCCCATAAGGCAATACGGAACAAGCGCTTGGCCATTATCACGGGCCTCGCAGGGATTAGGTGGGACCGCCACTGAAGAGTCCTTGGGGGGAACCGGAAGGGGCGGGCAACTCGTCTGGAACGTCATCGTTCAGCAAAGATAGGGTCAGTTCCAGATTCTGGGTATGGCGATTGGCTTCAAGTTCCAGGCGCTCGGCTTGATGCGCCAGGTTCAGGGCACCGAGCAGGAGCCATGTGGACGAGTCCAGGCCCTTCGGGGTGCGTCCCCATTTTAGTTCAAAGGCGGCCTCCATGTCCCGGAAGGTCCGCTCCAATCGTGCAACTGATTTCGCCAGCAGCTCGGGATCGGCCTCGCTGTGGAGGCGATGGACCTGGCCCAGGATCTCGACGGGGATGCCGCCGAGCTTCCGGGTGGGGTCGTGGGGGCCGAAGCTCACGCCAGCTCCTCCAGCATCTTCAGGATGGCCTCCACCTGGGCGCGGGTCTCCTCGCGCTCCTGGCGCAGGGCCGCCAGCTCGGCTTCGGCGGGAGCCATCTGCTCCTTCAGGGCCTGCACCTCCGCCTGCAGCTGGGTGCGCTGCGCCATGAGGGTCTGCACCTTGGCCTGGAGCCGGGTTTCGAGCTGTTGGAGGAGTTCCATGGCCGCCCTTGGAGGTTCGGCACCAGTCTAGCGCTAGGACCTCAGCTCGGCGCCGTGGGCCTTCGCGGCGGCCAGGGCGGCCTCCATCCAGGCGTCGACCTCCTCGCCGGTGAGCGTCCGGTCCGCCTGGAAGTCGAAGCGCAGCAGCCAGGCCTGGCGGCCCTCGGGAAGGCTCCGGTGGCGGAAGACGTCCACGCAGTCCAGGCGCTGGAGGACGCCGTCCTGGGGCAGGGCGCGGGTGAGGGCCGTGTGCAGGGCCTTGTAGGCGAGGTCCAGGGGCACAAGGAGGCTCAGGTCCCGCTCCACCCGCGGGTGGCGGCTGAAGGGCGTGAAGGCCGGAATGCAGCGCTCGCTGGGCCAGGCCAGGGACTCGAGAGGCGCCTCGAAGCCCCACAGGCCTCCCTGCAGGTCGTGGACCTCCAGGGCAGCCGGGAAGCCCAGATCCCGGGCCACGCCCTGGAGGTCCGCGGGCTGGACGCTCCGGGCCGGCGTGAGGAAATCCTCACCGCCCCGGACGCCGCCCCAGACGAGGGCGACGTGCATGGATTCGACGGGGCCGTCCGGGGAGGCTTCGAAGACCGTGGCGATCTCGAAGAGCCGGACCTCCTTCGCGCCGTGGCGCTGGTTGGCCTGGGCGACCTCGCGCAGGGAGGGCAGGAGGGCCCCGCGCAGGACCGAGTACTCGCGGCCCAGGGGATTGGCCAGGGTGCGGCCCTCGATTCCCGGACCGTCGGCCGCGTCCGCTTCGGGGCCCACGAAGCCGTACGTCACGGTCTGGTGGAAGCCCGCGTGGGCGAGGCGCCCGGCCAGCTTCCGGCGGAAGCCGTAGGCCGTGAGGGAGGTGCGCGGCGGCGCGTCGAGGGCCGGCAGGGCCGAGGCGATGCGGGCGTAGCCCCGGAGCCGCAGCACTTCCTCCGCCACGTCCTCGGGAATGGCCAGATCGTGCCGCCAGGAGGGCGGCACGACCCGCAAACTCTCCGCCCGCTCCTCCACGCCGCAGCCCAGGGCCGTCAGGGCGGCCGCCGCCTCCGCGGCCGGGACCGCCTCCCCGGCGACGCGGTGAATGAGGGCATGGGGGGTGAGGATGCTCGGAGCGGCTTCCGGTTCCCGTCCTGCGGTCCAGCCGCCCTCCAGGGAGGCGCCGGCCCAGGCCTGCAGCCGCGCCGCGAGGAGGTCCCGCGCCACCCGGGGCATCCGCGGATCCGCGCCGCGGCCGAAGCGGTGGCTCGCGTCCGTGTGCAGGTTGTGCCGGCGCGCCATGAGGCGGACGACCTTGGGGTCGAAGTAGGCGGATTCCAGCAGCACCCGGCGCGTCGTCTCCGTCACTTTGGTGGGATCGCCGCCCATGACGCCCGCCAGGGCGACGGGCCCCGAATCGTCGGCGATGAGCAGGTCCCCGGCGCCCAGCGCGCGCTCGACGCCGTCCAGAGTGACCAGCTTCTCGCCCGGCCGCGCCCAGCGCACCCGCAGGGCGCCGCGGAGCTTGTCCGCGTCGAAGGCGTGGGTGGGATGCCCGTAGAGGTGGAGCAGCTCGTTGCTGGCGTCCACCGCCGGCAGCCCCTTGGCCGAAGCGCCCATGCGGGCGAGGAAGGCGCGGACCTCCGGCGGCGTGACGCCTGTCCCGAGGGTCAGCAGGGCCGTCGCGTAGATCGGGCACGCCGCGGCTTCCAGAAGCACCTCGACCTGCGCCGGGCCTTCCGGAATCGGCGGCGCGTCCAGGGCCGTCAGCCCGGCGCTGAGGCGCGCGGCGAGGTCCCGGGCGAAGCCCCGGTGGCTCATGACGTCGCCCCGGTTGGCGGTCACGTCGATGTCCAGCACGGCGATGCCGTCCACGGACGCCTGTCCATCGACGGGAAAGCCCAGCGCGGCGGCGTATTCGCAGAGCTGCGACTGGCCCAGCTCCGCCGAGGCGGGCAGGAAGGCGGCGAGGGCCCTCAGGTCGATGAGCATCAGTCGAGCCCTCCCATCTGGCGGATGAAGCGCTGGTCGTTCTCGAAGAAGAGCCGCAGGTCCGGCGTCTGGCTCACCATCATGGCGGTGCGCTCCACGCCGAGCCCGAAGGCGAAGCCGCTCCAGGTTTCCGGATCGATGCCCGCGTAGCGCAGCACGTTGGGATGGATGAGTCCCGCGCCCAGCAGCTCGACCCAGCCGCTGCCCTTGCACACGCGGCAGCCCTTGCCGGCGCAGAGGGGGCAGCTCACGTCCAGCTCGGCGCCGGGCTCCACGAAGGGGAAGTAGCTCGGGCGGAGGCGGATCTCCGTGCCGGGCCCGAAGAGGGCGCGCATGGCGTGCTCCAGCGTGCCCTTCAGGTGCTGCATACCGATGTTCTTCCCCACGAGCATGCCCTCCACCTGGTGGAACATGGGCGAGTGGGTGGGATCGATGTCGTCCTTGCGGTAGACGCGGCCCGGCGCCACGAAGCGGATGCCGCCCCGCTCCGCCAGCTCCGGCGCCAGGCGGCGCAGCACCCGCACCTGCACGGGGCTCGTGTGGGTGCGGAGCAGCAGCTCGGGATGCGCCTCGAGGTAGAAGGTGTCCGAGCTCCCTCGGGCGGGATGGTCGCCGGGGATGTTGAGGCCGTCGAAGTTGTGGGCCTCCGTCTCGATCTCCGGACCCTCCTCCACGTGGAAGCCCAGGGACGCGAAGATGTCCACCAGCCGGTCCTGGAGGCGCTGCAGGGGATGCAGGGCGCCGCGCATGGGCAGGGGCGGCGGCAGGTCGGGATCCATGCGGGAGGCCAGGTCCGCGAGGCGCTTCTTCGCGGCCTCCAGCGCCTCCTGGCGCGCCCTGAGTCCGGCCTCCCACAGGCCCTTCAGCTGGTTGGCGAGGGCGCCGAGCTCCTTCTTCTGCTCCTTGGGTGCGGCCTTCAGGGCCTCCATGAGCCGCGCCGCGTGGCTGTGCTCCCGGCCGGTGAAGGCGCCCTTCAGGCGCATGAGCGCGTCCAGGCTGTCGCAGGCGGCGAGTTCCGTCTCGAAGGTCCGCGAGGCCTCCGCGATGTCTGAGGGCAGCAGGCTCAGGTCCGGTGCGTCCATGGTCTTCCCTGAAACATGGAAAGGCCGCTTGCGCGGCCTTTCGGGTCATTCGCGATGAAGCTGGGAGTGTCGCGATCAGCCCTTGGCCGTGGCCACGAGCTTGCTAAATGCTTCGGGATTGCGGACCGCGAGGTCGGCGAGGACCTTGCGGTCGAGGGTCACGCCGGCCTTCTTGAGGCCGCCCATGAACTTCGAGTAGCTCATCCCGTTCATGACGCAGGCGGCGCTGATGCGCACGATCCAGAGGCGGCGGAAGTCGCGCTTGCGCTCCTTGCGGCCGCGATACGCGTAGGCGAGGGCCTTTTCGACGGCTTCCTTCGCCGAGCGGTAGAGCCGGGACTTGGCGCCGTAGAAGCCCTTGGCGAACTTGAGCATCCGCTTGCGCCGCTGCACCCGCTTGAAACCGCGTTTTACACGAGTCATCGTTCTTCCTTTCCTGGTGGCAACCTTCCGGTTTTAGGCCACGTCGGGGGCGGAGTCTTCCGCCGGTTACTGAGGAGGGGTTCGACGCGGGCTCAGCCCGCGGAGAACCGGGGGTCTGGGGGTGTGCGCGCAGCGCGGAACCCCCAGAGAGAATCAAGCGTAGGGCAGCATCCCGGCCACGGCCTTGGAATCGGCCTTGCTGACCATCCGGCCCATGTCGAGCTGGCGCTTCCGCTTGCTGGACTTGTGGGTGAGGATGTGGCGCTGGTGCGAGCACCCGCGCTTGAACTTGCCGGTGCCGGTCTTCTTGAAGCGCTTCTGCGCACCCTTGTGAGTCTTGAGCTTGGGCATCGGAGACCTCTCGTGCTTTACGGTGTAACGGGGGCTTGCTGGGTTTCGGGACTGGGTGTTTCGGACTTCGGGGCTTTGGGCTTCTTGGGGGCGACCTTGGCTTCGACGGGCTTGGGGGCGAGGATGGCGTGCATGTCGCGGCCATCGATTCCGGCGGGCTTTTCGATCACCGCCTTGTCCCCGATGCGCGCGAACACGTCCTCGAAGATCCTGAACCCGATGTCGCGGTGGACGACTTCACGTCCGCGGAACATCACCACCACCTTGACCTTGTCGCCCTCCTCGAGGAACCGCAGGATGTGTTTGACCTTGAAATCGAAATCGTGATCGTCGGTGCGCGGCCTGAACTTCACTTCCTTGATCACGATGTTCTTCTGTTTCGCGCGGGCCGCATGTTCGCGCTTGGCTTCCATGAATTTGTACTTGCCGTAGTCCATGATCCTGCACACGGGCGGCTGGGCGGTCGGGGAGACTTCCACAAGATCGAACCCCTTTTCCTCGGCGATGCGGATCGCCTGGTGGGGCGTCATCACGCCGAGCTGCGTTCCGTCCTCGTCGATGACCCGGACTTCCGGCACGCGGATGCCGTCGTTGATGCGCGTTTCTTGGGACCGAATGGCAACCCTCCGTGAAAAAGCAGGACATTCAGGGTATCAGGCGGGTTGCCCGGGACCAAGCAGGGATTTTAGCGGGAACGCGTTGAGATCTCGGCGGAAAGGGCTTCCATGAAGGCTCCGAGGGGCTGGACGCCGAGGTCGCCCCTGGAGCGGTGGCGCACGGAAACCGTGCCGGCCTCGGCCTCCCGGTCCCCGAGAACGAGCATGTAGGGGACCTTCTGGAGCTGGGCGTCCCGGATCTTGGCGTTGACCTTCTCGTTGCGTTCGTCCAGGTGGACCCGGACGCCCCGGGCCAGGAGCTGCGCCTTGACGACCTCGGCATGGGCGTTCACTCGGTCCGTGATGGGCAGGATGGCCACCTGCACGGGCGCGAGCCAGGCGGGGAAGGCGCCGGCGCAGTGCTCCACGAGGATGCCCATGAAGCGCTCGAGGCTGCCCAAGATGGCCCGGTGCAGCATCACGGGTCGGCCTTCGCTGCCATCGGCCTTCGTGTAGTTCAGGTCGAAGCGCTCCGGCAGCATGGAATCCATCTGCAGGGTGCCCAGCTGCCAGGGCCGCTTCAGGGCGTCCAACACCTGGAACTCGATCTTGGGACCATAGAAGGCGCCCTCGCCGGGGTTCAGCTTGAAATCGACGCCCGCCTCGGTGAGCGCCTCCGCCAGGGCCGCCTCGGAGCGGTCCCAGACCTCGTCGGAGCCCAGTCGCTTCTCGGGGCGCGTGCTGAGGGCGACGCGCATCCCCTCGAAGCCGAAGGTCTCGTAGACCTCCATCAGCAGCGCCAGGAAGGACGCGCTTTCCGCCTTCACCTGCTCGGGCGTGCAGTAGATGTGGGCATCGTCCTGGCAGAAGGTGCGGACCCGCGTCAGGCCGTGGGTCACGCCGCTGCGCTCGAAGCGGTGGAGGCGGCCGAAGTCCGCATAGCGGATGGGGAGGTCGCGGTAGCTGTGCTTCGTCGCGCCGAACATCACGCAGTGGCCCGGACAGTTCATGGGCTTCACGGCGTACTCGCGCTCTTCCGCCGTGGTGAAGTACATGTTGTCGGCGTAGTTCTCGTAGTGCCCGGAGGTCTTCCAGAGGCTCACGTCGAGGATCTGCGGGGTGATGACTTCGTCGTAGCCCGTCTTGTGGTAAAGGCTGCGGATGTAGGCCACCAGCTCGTTGTAGACGACGGTACCCTTCGGATGGAAGAAGGGCGAAGCCGGGGCCTGGGAATGGAAGGAGTAGAGGTCCAGCTCCTTGCCGAGCTTCCGGTGGTCCCGGGCCTTGGCCTCCTCGAGGCGGTGGAGGTGCTCGTCGAGCTCCTTCTGCGCATGGAAGGCCGTACCGTAGATGCGGCTCAGCATCGGGTTCTTCTCGTCGCCCTTCCAGTAGGCGCCGGCGGTGCTGAGCAGCTTGAAGGCTTTCAGCTTCGACGTGTTCGGCACGTGGGGTCCGCGGCAAAGGTCGTAGAAGTCGCCCTGGCGGTAGCCCGAGATCACGCTGCCGGCGGGGATGCCCGACACGATCTCCACCTTCAGCATCTCGCCCAGGTCGCGGAACCGCGCCACCGCGTCATCCCGGTCCAGCTCCTCCCGCTGCACGGGGAGGGCCGACTCGGCGATGCGCCGCATCTCCGCCTCGATGGCGGGAAGGTCCTCCACGGTGAACGGCTTCTCCACCAGGAAGTCGTAGTAGAAGCCGTCCTCGATGACGGGACCGATGCCGACCCGGGCCTCGGGGTAGAGATGCTTCACCGCCTGGGCGAGCAGATGGGCCGTGGAATGCCGCAACAATTCCAGGCTGTCGGCGTCCTTGGTGGTGACAATGGCGACCTTGCCCCCGTCCGGCAGGGGCGAGGACAGGTCCACCAGGCCGACCCCTTCGATCCGGATGGCCAGGGCGGCTTCCGCCAGGCGGGGACCGATGCTTTCAGCCAGCGCGGTGCCCGTGGCCCCGTCCGGCAGCTGGCGGAGGGAGTCGTCGGGAAGGCGGACCGAGATGGGCATGGGTTTCTCGTATGTTGGAGGTTAAACATTCAGTCTAACCCGGGACAGGCCTTGAGCAGCCTGGGAAATGGATGCGACAAAGCCCCCATTGCTGGGGGCTTTGTGTGAGATTAACGTCGCGGCGACCTACTTTTCCACGTCTGTGTGGCGCAGTATCATCGGCCCTCTGAGTCTTAACTGCCGTGTTCGGGATGGGAACGGGTGTTTCCCTCAGGGAAAAGCCGCGACGAGCTTGTGGGAAGGGGGCCCTTCGTGGTGGGAAGGGACCTTCTTGGAGATGTCTTGGGAATGAGAAGGGTGGCCTTCGTTGGTGGAAGGCGTCTTGGCGAGGCACTCTGGTAAGTGCGTCTGGTGCGCGTCCGTGCGACGCGTTTCTTGGATGTAATTGATTGATGAAAGGTCAAGCCGATGGACCAATTAGTACCGCTCAGCTGCACGTGTTACCACGCTTCTACCTGCGGCCTATCACCTGGTGGTCTTCCAGGGGCCTTACTCAAATGATGGGAAATCTCATCTCGAGGTGCGCTTGGCGCTTAGATG
>JBGAST010000016.1:0-75790 GCA_044229575.1 Holophagaceae bacterium
AGGGGGAAGTTCTCGGATACGGCGGTGGTGGGCCGGGCGACGCCGAGCCTCACTCCCAGCACGGCGACCCCGGCTGAGGCGTTGTAGCCGATGGCCCAGTTCCACTGGTGCCGCACGTCCAGCTTGATGAGGCTGCTGTTTTTCGAGGTCCCGAAGATCTGGTTGGCGAATTCGAGCTTCGCGCTGAAGAAGGTGCCCCGGGTGGGATCGAAGGCGCTGTCCCGGGAATCCCTCACATAGCGGACGAAGGGCGCCGAAATCACCACGCGCCCGTTGGGGAATTGGGCGTTCTTGAAATAGTCCGGATCCTCCGCGACCACCTGGAGGCCCACTTCCGAGCGCTCGAAGCGGTGGCCGACCTGGACGATGTTCTGGGGATCCAGGCGCCAGTCAAAGGTGTTCAGCACCCGGCGGCGGCGGAACTCGAAGTAGTTCTGGCGCTCTACGATGTAGGCGGCCTCGATCCGGTACTGGGTGCGGTCCGGGATCCAGGACCCGAGCAGGGCCGGGGAGAAGCGGGGGTCCGAGTAGCCGAGGGAGAAGATGTCCACGGAGCGGGGAAAGGCTCCCGTGGGAAAGAGCTCCCGCAGCTTGTCCTTGAGCTGGCCGTCGCCCAGGGTCGCGTCCCCCGCCCGGATGCCGAAATCCACGCTGCGGCCCATGCCGCCCACGTTCAGGCGCTGCACGCCGGTGCCGAAGTGGTAGCCCTGGCTGCGGTCGTAGCCGAAGGAGTGGCTGAAGACCCAGGGGTTCCGCTCCGAGAGTTTGAGTGCCAGGCTGCCGTCGCCCTGCCCCGGGAGCGTCTCCAGGCTTACGCGCTGGAAGGCCCCGAGGTTGGCGATCCGCGCCTGGGACTGGCCCAGGGCTTCGGGGGAGAAGGGGGATCCGGGCCAGAGTTCCGCCTCCCGCAGGATCGCCCGCGCCCGGGTCTTGTCGCTGCCCTGGACCACCAATCGCTGGACTTCCACCAAAGGCGCATCGGGGATCGTGAGGCGGATCCTCAACCCCTCCCCGGCCTCGTCGAATTCCAGATCCTCCCTCGGCTTCTGGACGCCGAGGGCGGAGAGCCGCGCGCGCAGGGCCGCCACCGCGACCACCAGATCACCCTTCACGTAGGGGATCGGCCGGTCGGGCCTCAGGATGATTCGGGTCCGCCCCACCTCCGCGGGCCTCCGCTCCAGCCGGGCCCGGATTCCGGAGGTGTGGGGCCGGTCGCTTTCGAAAACCCGCGCGGAGGCGTCCGGAGGCTCGAGGCCGCGGCGGCGCGGAGGCCGTTCCCCCAGGATGGGCAGGAGATCCTCGCCAAAGGCCCAGGCA
This sequence comes from Holophagaceae bacterium, assembly GCA_044229575.1. Lineage (GTDB taxonomy): Bacteria > Acidobacteriota > Holophagae > Holophagales > Holophagaceae > JADJVL01. The sequence continues at coordinate 1,318 of JBGAST010000016.1, forward strand.
TCGTAGGCGGCCTTGTCCGGCAGGGTGACCTGGAGTTCCACCAGCTCCCGCCGGGGACCCTCCCGGATGATGAAGGTCTGGATCCAGCGGCCCTGCTCCAGCATCGGCACCGCGCGCCGGACCCGGATTTCGCTGAAACCGCGGCGCAGGTAGAGGGCGCGGATGCGGTCCTCCAGCCCCTGCAGCACATCCGGGTTGGATTTGGGAACGCCCCAGCCCAGGATGCCCTTCGGGAGTCCGGCCGCGCGCCCCAGCTCCTTTTCCGTCATCGCTTCGTTCCCCTCGAAGCGCAGGGCGGCCAGCTTCACCGGGGCGCCCGGCTTGAGGGTGTACGTGACGCGGACAACCCGGGGCCGCTCCACCGGCCCCTCCAGCACCTCCCGGCGGTGGGACACCAACGGATCAAGGTGGCCCTGGTTGCGCAGGTAGCGGAAGATCCGCCGGTCCCCTTCGTCCAGGAGTTCCGGGCTGTAGCGCTCGGCGCGGGCCAGGGGAGCCAATTCGGCGATGCCGCCAAAGCCCAGGGAACCGCCCTCCGCCTTCAGTTCCACCACCGGTCCCGGATCGGCCTCCAGGTGCAGGGTCCCTCCCTCCGTGAAGCGGAACTCGGCCCTCCACTCGTAGCGGTGGTCCTTCAGGAAGCGCTTCCGCAACCGGGCGAGGGCCTCCCGGCGGAAGGCGAGGGTCCAGAGGGTCCGTCCGGGACGCACCCCGACCACCTCCCAGAGGCGGGCCTCGCCGTAGGGTTCGGCGTGGCCCTCGACGGCGAGCTTGAGGATCCGGGCAGGCGCGCCCCGCCGGATGTCGATCACCAGCCCCGCTCCGCCTTCGGCCTCGGCGATGGAGACCGAAGCCGCGGGAAACCCCGCCGCCCGCAGCACCTGCTCCGCGCTGCTCCGCCAGGCTTCCCGGCGGGCGAGGCCCACGGCGATGCCCCGATGCAGTTCCGGAAAGAGACGCCGGGCGGCGGGGGCTTCCCCGGCACCGTCGTCCCGGAGGGTCCAGCCCCGGAGGCTCGGCCAGGGGTCGAGCCGGAAACGGGCGAGGCCGGAGCCGGGCGTCAGGCTCCCCTGCACGTCGCGGAAGCGGTCCGTGGCCCGCACCGCCGAAAGGGCTATGGCGAAGGAGGCCTCGTCGGTGATCCGCCCGGCGGCGGCGCGGGCGTAGGCCTGGTCGTCGGAGCTGCCCCCTTCGATCACCAGGGGGAGAGGAGCCTGGGCGGGGACGGGTACAGCTCTCGGCGGCGCCTGGGCCCAGACGGCCGTCTGAGCCGCGAGAAGGAGCCCCCCGCGGGCCGACCGGCAGAACGCCCCGCGGGCTGGGGTGCGCATGGGAGCCGCTCGGGCTCAGAAGGCGGCGAGGGATTCTTCCTCGGTGTCCTTCACATCGAAGACGGAGTGCAGGCTGGTCATGGTGATGAGGCTGAAGATGCGGCTGTTCATGCCGCAGATCTTCAACTCGCCCCCCTTGTTCTTGATGCTGGTGAAGCAGCCCACCAGCTCGCCCACGCCCGAGGAGTCGAGGTAGCTGACCTTCGAGAAGTTGATGAGCACCTTGCGGGAACCCTGGTCGAGGGTGGTGCGCACCGCCTCGCCCAGCTCCTGGTCGCCATCCCCCAGGGTGATCTTGCCCTCGGGGTAGAGGATCGTCACGTCGTTGTGAGTGCGGGTGGTCATTTTCATGGGCATCCTCGCGGGTTGTTCCGGGAGTGTATCAACCTAAGAAGGCAAGGCAATAGCTCTCACTGATTTCCGCCGCTATGCTGCGGGTTCAGCCCAGCCCGAGCGACCCAGCCCATGCCAATCGCCTTTGAACCCACCGTTGGAATGCCCGGCCACATCCTGGCGGTGGACGACCAGCCGGACAATCTCCGGGTCCTGTCCCTGGAGCTGCGCAACCATCCCTTCATCCTCACCCTGGCCGCCAGCGCGGAGGAGGCCCTGGCCTACTGCGCCCGCCAGCAGTTCGAAGGCATCCTGCTGGATGTCAGCCTGCCGGGCACGGACGGGGTGGAGCTTTGCAGCCGGATCCGGACCGGCGCTCTGAACGCCCGGACCCCCATCATCTTCCTGAGCGCCCTGCGGGTCGGGGACGACTGGGTGGCCAAGGGCCTCGGCGCCGGCGGCCTCGACTACCTCACCAAGCCCTACGTCTTCCAGGAGCTCCTGGCCAAGCTCAAGCTCATGGTGCGCCTCTGCCGACAGGAGCTGGCCCTGGTGAACGAGGCGCGACAGCGCACCCTCCTGGAGGTGGCCGGGGGGGCCGCCCACGAGCTTGCCCAGCCCCTCGCCACCGCCCGGATCCTGGCGGACCTGCTGGTGGACGGGGGCGGCTCCCTCACGGTCCAGCAGTCCAGGGCCCTGCGGGACAGCCTGGACAACGCCTGCACCATCCTGCGGAAGCTCCAGGACCTGGACGGCTATGCCACCAAGCCCTACGCCCGGGGCGACATCCTGGACCTGAGCGAAGCCGCCCCGGGGGAGACCACGGCCCGTTTCCCCCTCGCCGTGGAGCAGCCCCCCGACTGATGCTGGCCTTCCGTTAGACTGGACCTTCGGCCCCCGTTGTCCAGGAGGGCGGCCGCGCGAGGCCCCATGTCGGATCAGCTCCAGCCCCTCTCCCCCCGCCGCAGGACCCGCCAGATCATGGTGGGCAAAGTGCCGGTGGGCGGAGACGCCCCCATCCCGGTCCAGAGCATGACCAAGACCGACAGCCGGGACGTGGAGGCCACCGTCAGCCAGATCTACAGCTACGCCGGGGCGGGCTGCGAGATCGTGCGGGTCTCGGTGCCCACCAAGAAGGCAGGCGAGGTCTTCCACGAAATCGTCGCCCGAAGTCCCATCCCCATCATCGCCGACATCCACTTCGACTACCGCCTGGCCCTGGTGGCGGCGGACGGAGGCGCCGCCTGCCTGCGCATCAATCCCGGCAACATCGGCGGTCAGGACCGGGTCCGCGCCGTGGTGGAGAAGGCCGGCGAGAAGGGCATCCCCATCCGCATCGGCGTGAACGGCGGCAGCCTGGAGAAGGACCTCCTGGAGAAGTTCGGCACCGCCACCCCGGAGGCCATGGTGGAGAGCGCCCTGCGCCACCTGGAAATGCTAGAGAAGGAAGGCTTCACCAACACCAAGATCAGCCTCAAGGCCAGCGACGTGGTGCGCACGGTGGCGGCCTACCGGCTGCTGGCGAAGCAGGTGGACTATCCCTTCCACCTGGGCGTGACGGAGGCGGGCACGCCCTTCGGCGGCACCATCCGCAGCAGCATCGGCATGGGCATCCTCCTGGGCGAAGGGATCGGCGACACCATCCGCGTCTCGCTCACCGGCGACGGCGAGGAGGAGTGCCGGGTGGGCCACGAGATGCTGCGGGCCCTGGCGCTGCGGGAAGGCGGCATCCGCATGGTGAGCTGCCCCAGCTGCGGCCGGGTGCAGATCGACCTGAACCGGGTGGCCAACGAGATCGAGGCGGGCCTCAAGGCCATCAACCACGAGGGCATCACCTACGCGGTCATGGGCTGCGTGGTGAACGGCCCCGGGGAGGCCAAGGACGCGGACCTGGGCGTGGCCGGCGGCGCCGGCGAGGGCCTCATCTACCGCCGTGGCGAGCTGATCCGCAAGGTGAAGGAGGAGGACCTTGTCCCCGCCTTCCTGGAGGAGGCCCGGAAGTACAAGCTGGAACTCGAGACGGCCGGTGCCTGAGGCGGAGTCCAGGCCGATGGAGTCCGCCGTGTGGAAGCTCTGGATGCTGGACCATCCCTTCCTCGTGCTCTTCGTCTACCTCTGCGTGGAGGCCCTGCTGCCGGTGCGCTTCCAGCCCAGTGCCTGGCTCGCCCGCGCCGCCATTCGCGGCTACCAGGTGGCCCTCAGCCCGCTCCTGGGCGGCGCGTGCAAGTTCCACCCCAGCTGCAGCCACTATGGCCTCGGCTGCGTGCGCACCCACGGCACCCTGAAGGGCGGGATCCTCACCACCATGCGCCTCATCCGCTGCTCGCCCCTCACGGAGGGCGGCGTGGATCCCGTGCCGGACAAGCCTGAGAGCGCCGCCTGCCCGCGCTGCGGCACGAAGCATCCGGGGCCGCTGGATCCCGCACCCTTCGCGGTGAAGTAGGACAAGGCCTGCTCGCTTCCGTTTTCCAGAATCTTAATTAATCTATTTTCTATTTTTCCGCATTGAGTAGCACTGGGAATCTTGGCTCCGGCGGCCTTCCGCCCCTGGAGTTCCCATGCTGTTCCTCTTCGTCGGCACCGTCCTGGTCATGCCCCCCTGGAACCTCTGGGTGGTCTAAGGCGCACCCGGACCGGAGGCCTGGTCCGGTTCCGCGACCTCGCCAAGCGACATGTCCGCACGCCGTTGCCGGCAGCGGCCCGGCCTCCGGGATCTTTGACCCCGGCGGCTACCCCCTCTCTGGAGTCCCCGATGTTCCTGCTTTCCCTCGCCGCGGGCCTCGTCATGACCGCGGGCCACCTCTGGATGGCCTGGGAGGCCTGGGAGCAGGAGGGCCTGCTCTGGGGCCTGCTGGTCCTCCTCATCCCGCTCGCCGGGCTCTTCTTCTGGTGGCGCACGGACTTCGACAGCCGCATCCGCAAGGCGGGAATCCTCTACCTCGTGGGGTACGGCCTGAACCTCGTCTTGGCGGTGGTGGGGTGAAGCCTTGTACGGCGGCTCACGGGTCTACCCGAACAGCCCGCCCTTCTTCTTCCCGCCCCCGAAGAGCCCGCCCAGCACGCCGCGGATGACCTGCCGGCCGATGGCGGAGCCCGCGGCGCGGACGGCGCTTTTTCCGAAAGCCTCCATGAAGCCCTGGCGGCCGCTCTCCCGGTTCTCGGCCCGCTCGGCCTTTTCCGCCTCGGTCTGCACCTTGGCGGCCTCGGCCTGCTTGGCGGAGGCTTCGGCCTTGGCCTTCAGCAGTTCGAAGGCGCTCTCCCGGTCCACGGCCTTCTCGTAGACGCCGGCCACCAGGGAGCCGGCAAGGACGGCCTTGCGCTCCTCGGGGGTGATGGGCGGGAACTGGCTGCGGGGCGGCATGACGAGGGCGCGCTCCACGGGAGCGGGCGTGCCCTTCTCGTCCAGGAAGCTCACCAGGGCCTCGCCCACGGCGAGCTGGGTGATGGCCTCGGCCACGTCCAGCCCGGCGTTGGCGCGGAAGGTCTCGGCGGCGGCCTTCACGGCCTTCTGGTCCCGGGGCGTGAAGGCGCGCAGGGCGTGCTGCACCCGGTTGCCCAGCTGGCCCAGGATCTTCTCGGGCACGTCGAGGGGGTTCTGGGTGCAGAAGTAGATGCCCACGCCCTTGGAGCGCACCAGCCGCACCACCTGCTCGATCTTGGTGAGCAGGGCGTCCGGCGCGTCCTCGAAGAGCAGGTGGGCCTCGTCGAAGAAGAAGGCCAGCTTCGGCTTCTCCGGATCGCCCACCTCCGGCAGCTGCTCGAAGAGCTCGCTCAGCAGCCACAGGAGGAAGGTCGCGTAGAGCTTGGGCGCGTGGATGAGCCTGTCCGCCGCCAGAATGTTCACGATGCCCCGCCCGGACGTGTCCGTCTGCATGAGGTCTTCCAGGTTCAGGGCCGGCTCGCCGAAGAAGCGCTCCGCCCCCTGCTCCTCCAGGGCCAGCAGGCCCCGCTGGATGGCGCCCACGCTGGCGGGCGAGACGTTGCCGTAGGCCGTCTTGAACTGGGCGGCGTGGTCCCCCAGGAACTGCACCATGGCCCGCAGGTCCTTCAGGTCCAGGAGCATCAGGCCCTGGTCGTCGGCGATGCGGAAGGCCATGGTGAGCACGCCCTCCTGGATCTCGTTGAGGTTCAGCAGGCGCGCGATGAGCAGGGGCCCCATCTCGCTCACGGTGGCGCGCACGGGATGGCCCTGCTCGCCGAAGACATCCCAGAAGGCCACGGGGCAGGCCTCGAAGGGGAGGCTTTCGAGCTTCAACAGCGCCTGGCGCTCCTTCAGCTTGGGATTCTCCGCGCCGGCCCTGGCCATGCCCGACAGGTCGCCCTTGATGTCCGCCAGGAAGACCGGCACGCCGATGCGGCTGAAGTGCTCGGCGATCACCCGCAGCGAGACGGTCTTGCCCGTGCCCGTGGCGCCGGCGATGAGGCCGTGGCGGTTGGCCATGCGGGGGTGGAGGGCGAGCTCCAGGTCCCCCGCCTTCGCGATCACCAGCGGTTCGGCCATGAGCATCTCCTCTTCGTCCTGGTCCCGGGAAGCCTGAAGTGTATCGAAGGCCTTCGCGGCTTCCAGTCCCGGGCCCCAGGTCTAGACTGGAGCTTTCCCTGGATGGACCATGCATCGCATTCCCGCCCTCTGCCTCCTCCTCGCGGCGTCGACCTGCCTCGGCGCCCAGAACGCCGGCCGGGAGCGCCCCGACCACGCGGAGCGGCGGGAGGAGGCCCTGCTGGCCTGGAGCGGCGGGCGGCCCAGCCTCGCCTACCTGGACTTCAAGGCGCGCCTGGCCGCGAAGGAGGTCGAGGCCTGGCGCCCCCTCTTCGCCCGGAACGCGGCGGCCGCGGCGGGTCCGGTGTGGCGCAACCTGGGGCCCTTCCACCAGACCGTGCTGCGCACGGCGCCGGACAACGACGGCGGCCGCATCACCTCCCTGGCGACGCATCCCACGGACCCCAGGATCCTCTACCTCGCCACCCAGTCCGGCATCTACCGCTGCGCCGACGCGGATCCCGCCGCCGCGGGCGACTGGACCTGGGAGTCCCTGGGGGACGCCCTGCCCTCCAGCAGCGCCGCGGGCAACCTCAGCATCGGCGCCATCGCCCTCAGCCCCGCGGATCCCAGCACGCTCTACGCCGGCATGGGGGATCCCTTCGGCACCGACTCCCGGGGCTTCTACGTCAGCCATGACGCCGGCGCCTCCTGGAGCGCCGGGGTGATGCTCGGCGGCGCCACCCGCACCCTGGACCTCCTCGCCCTCAACGCCAGCGTCATCCTGGTGGGCACCAATGCCGGGCTCTGGCGCAGCACCGACGGCGGCGCCACCTTCGCGAACCTCAACCTCGGAGGAAGCACCTCGGGCTCCGCCTGGTCCATCCGCGCCGTGACCGCGTCGGACCTGGTCTGCACGCGGAATGGCCAGATCTTCTGGAGCGCCGACCAGGGCGCGAGCTGGACGGCGGCCGCCCTGGATCCCTCCGTGACGGCCCTGTCCCCCGCCCGCATCAGCGTGGAGGTCACGCCCGCCAGCGCCAGCCGCGTGTGGGGCCTCTGCAACCAGGGCGGCAACGTGGCCCGCGGCCTGCTGAGGAGCAACGACAAGGGGCACAGCTGGACCTTCGTGGCCGCGCCCGCCCAGGCGGGCGGCCTCTTCCAGGGCAGCGGGTGGAACGGGGACCCCACCAATCCCGGCAATCCCGACATGCCCTACGACGGCGGCCAGGGCACCTACAACCAGGGCCTGGCGGTGGATCCCGCGGATCCCGACAAGCTCTTCGTGGGTTCCAACCTCGCCCTCTACCGCACCCAGAACAGCGGCGGCTCCTGGGAACAGGTCACCCACTGGGCGGGCTTCACGCGGGTCTACAGCCACGCGGACCTCCACGCCACCGCCTGGTCCAAGGCGGGCCCCAAGACGCTCTTCCTGGGCAGCGACGGCGGCCTCGGGATCCTGCGCCAGCCGGACCGCGCCACCATCCCCAGCGCCCCCTGGGACGTGCGGGTGCAAAGCGATCCGTCCTTCCTGGACCACCGGCGCAACAAGGGTTTGGCCACCCAGCTCATCTACCACCTGGGCTCGACCCCCGCCGCGAGCCCCGCGGACGCGAGGCACCGCATCACCGCCGGCCTCCAGGACAACGGCATCATCGTGCGCACGGACGAGGGCCAGGGCATGGCCCAGAGCGGCTTCTTCCCGGAAGCGGTGCAGGCCAACGGGGACAGCCTGGCCGGGGACGGCTTCGGCACCGTCATCCACCCGGTGAACGGGGACCTGATGCTGGGCGTGGAGCAGTTCAACTTCACCTTCCGCTCCGCCAACGGCGGCGCCACCTGGGCCCTGTCCCAGGCCGGCCTGCCCACGCCCGGCAACAGCACCCTCTGGCCCTTCCTCTCCCGGCTCGTGCTGGGCGGCGCCGATCCGACGGGCAACACGGTGTACACGCCCGGGCGGACGGGGGTCTGGAGGAGCACGGACTTCGGCCAGACCTGGGCCGCGGTGCCCATGACCGGGTACAACCCTTCCTTCATCATTCGGAACATGGCGGCGGCGAAGAGCGACGGCAGCTCCCTCTGCGTCGTCACCGGCAGCAGCACCGGCTTCATCACCACCAACGGCGGCGCGGCCTGGAGCCAGTTCGGCACGATCCCCAATTCCGGGTCCGCCTTCAGTTCCGCCTGGTTCGACACCACCGACGCCAGCACGCTCTACGTGGCCTCGGCGGCGGTCAGCGCGACCTCCAACCACCTCTGGCGCAGCGCGAACCGGGGCGCCTCCTGGACCGCCCTGGACAGCGCCGCCAACGGCTTCCCCTTCGGCGTGCCGGTGCACGTGGTGCAGAACGCCCCCTGGGACCGCAACGAGCTCTTCGCCGGCACGGACCTGGGCCTCTACCGCAGCGCGGACGGCGGCGCCTCCTGGGCCCGCTATGGCGCCGGCCTGCCCCTCGTGGGCGTCCGGGACCTCTACGTGGATCCCGGCGGCGCCTTCCTGCGGGTGGCCACCTGGGGGCGCGGCCTCTGGGAGCTCAACCTCGCCGCCCCGGTCCTGGCGGTCACCCCCGAGGCACCGGAAACCGACTCCGGCGCCACCGTGCAGTTCAGCGCCACCCTGGGCGGCGCGCCCACCACGGCGGTGGCCTGGAGCGTCCAGGAGGGCGCCGCCGGGGGCAGCATCAGCGCTGCGGGGCTCTACACCGCCCCGGCGGGGGCCGGCACCTTCCACGTGGTCGCCGCGGAGGCCGGGAACCCCGCCAACACCGCCAGCCGCGCCGTGAAGGTCTGGCGCGGCGCCGACGCGGACGGCGACGGCACCGTGGACGTGCTGGACCTGGCCCGCCTGGCCCGCGCCTTCGGCGCCGCCAGCGGCCAGGCCCTCTTCGACGCCGCGGCGGACCTTGACGGGGACGGCCTGGTGGGCGATGCGGACGCGGCGCGGCTGCTGGCGCGGATCCAGTGAGCGGAGCCGTCGGCCCCGGCTAGTGCGCGTCCTGCACGGAGAAGGCGTCGGTGCGGCCCTGGGTTTCCACCACGTGGCCGCTGCGGCGCAGGCGCAGGGTGTGCTGGACCGTCTGCATGCAGGTCATGAGGGGCAGGTCGAGGCCCAGGCGCCGCAGGTCCTCGCCCGTGAACCAGGCGGTGCCGGCGGCGTCCTTCCGGGCCTGGTGGTCGGCCAGGATGATTTCGGTGGGGCTCAGGGTCGCGGCGCTGCTCATGGGGGTTCCTGACGCGCGAGGACCGGCCTCCCGCTGATAAGTTTGAATAGCACAACGGAGGCTGCGTGGCGAATTGGCGGAACAACGCCCTGTGGGGATTCTTCACCCTGATCTGGGCCGTGGTCTCGGTGATGGGCATCGTCCTGGGCATCCTCCTGGCCGCGCCCTTCCTCGGCCCCCGCCGGGCCTTCTTCACCGTGGGGCCCTGGTGGGCGCGCCAGATGTTCGCCGTCTGCGGCATCTCCTGCGACGTGCGCGGCTGGGAGGCCCTGCCCGAGGCGATCCGGAACGGGAAGCAGCCCGTGATCTTCATGAGCAACCACGAAAGCCAGCTGGACCCGCCCCTCCTCATCGGCGCCATCCCGGTGCCGGCGGTCTACATCGCCAAGAAGGAGGTGAAGTACATCCCCTTCGTGGGCTGGGCCGCCATGTGCGCCGGCGTGATCTGGATCGACCGGGGCAACCACGACAAGGCGATGGCCAGCATCCGCGAAGCCGCCCGGAAGGTCCACGGCGGCCGCAACGTGGTGATCTTCCCCGAAGGCACCCGCACCCGCACCGGGGAGCTGCTCCCCTTCAAGAAGGGCGGCTTCAACCTGGCCCGTGAGGCGGAAGTCTCCATCGTCCCCGTGGCGACCGTCGGCGGCTTCCAGACCCTGCCTCCGGGCGCCAAGGGGGTCCGCCCGGGGCGTTACGTGGTGAGCTTCGGGGAGCCTGTGGACCCCGCGGCCTTTCCGGAGCGGGACGGGCTGATGGGGGAGGTCCGGGCCCGCATCGCAGCCTTGATCCAGGCGGCCCGGGCCTGAATCCTCAGCCCTTGAAGGCGGGATCCTGGGCGGCGACCTTCCGCTTGCCGGGGTGGAGCCGGTCCGCGAGCTCCAGCAGGGACTGGGCCTCGGCCCGGCCGCCCAGGGCGGCGAGGGTCCGGGCCATGAAGTAGAGGTTCACGCTCATGACCCGGCGCTCGTTGTGGAGCTTCCGGCTCCAGTCCACGCCGACCTGCTTCTGGGCGAAGGGCACGTAGATGGCCGCGGTGGCGGCGAGATCCTTCCGGGAGGCCGATCCCAGGCCGCTGAGGAGCACGCTGCTGCTGTGCTCGGGGGCCCAGGCGTCCTTCAGCGTCCGGGAGAGCTCGTCCACGGTGGCGGAGTCCCCGCGCAGGGCGGCCCCGTAGGCGAGCAGGCTCCGGAGCACGTTGGAGCCCGGATTCATCTCCAGGCCTGCCTGGATCATGGCGTCGGCCTCCGCGCCCCGCCCGCTCCAGATCAGGGCGTCCGCGCCGGTGACATAGACGTATTCGGCCGTGGGCTTGAGGGCGATGGCGCGGCGGGCATGCTCCACGGACCCGGCCAGCGAGCCATCGTTCTGCAACAGCACCGCGTAGCGGTGGTGGGCCTGCCAGCTGTTGGGATCGAGCTGGATGGCCTTCTCGAAGTAGCGCTGGGAGGCGATGTGGTTCTCCGCCCCCTCGAGGCCGGCGAAGGCGTCGCCGAGGACGTTGTAGGCCAGGCTGTTGCCGGGATCGAGGCGAATGGCCTGGAGGGCCGCCTGGCAGGCGCCTTCGATGTTCCCGGTGCGCAGCAGGATGGCGGACAGGCTGCGGTAGGCCTGGGGGTAGGCGGGATCGGTCTCGATGGATTTCCGCGCGTGGGCCTCGCCTTCCTTGAACAGCTTCTGGGCCTCCGCGAAGTGGCCCTGCCCGAGGGAGCGGTCGCTGGCGATCTCCGACAGGGCCCAGGCCAGGCCTGAGTGGGCCGGCGCGTAGCCGGGCTCCAGCCGCAGGGCGTCCTCGAAGTACTTCTTCGCCTGGAGGAAGGCTTCCATGTTGCCCTGGGTCAGGTAGGCGTCGCCCTTGGCGAAGGCCTCCCTCGTGCGGGGATCATGGGCCCTGGACTGGATGCCGGTCCCTTCCCCGAGCCCCATCTCCCGGGGCAGCCGGGTGCGCAGTTCGTCCTCCAGCTCGAGGATCTCGGCGAGGGGGCGCTCGGAGTTGAACTGCTGCACGAGGGCCCCGCTGCCGGCTTCGAGGACCCGGACGCCGAGCCGGACCCGGTCCCCGACGATCAGGTAGGTTCCCGTGACCAGCTGGTCCACCTTCAGGGTCCGCCCCAGCTCCGACACGCTGGCAAAGGCCTGTCCGGGCTGGCCTCCGAGGCTGCGCATCGCTTCCAGCACCCGGGCTCGGTCCACCACCATCACGTCGTTGCGCGCCACTAGGCTGCTGGCCATGGCGTCGGCGAAGCTGGTGCTGATCCAGGCCCTGCCGGGATCGGGCATGAGCTGTTCCAGGGGCAGCACCGCGATGGACTTGCGGCCCTTGGAGAAATCGGTCCCCGACGCGGCCCTCGCCTCCGCCAGCCCGCCCGAGGGGCGGCGCAGGAGGGCGAACATGCCCCCGGCCGCCAGCAGGGCCACGACCCCGCCGAAGGCCGCGATGCGGAGCCAGGAGGAACGCGGCGCCGCCAGGACTGGGGAGCGCAGGGTGGACATGGCTTCCGGCGCATCCAGGGCCACCAGCACGTCCTGCATGGCGGGGAAGCGGGAGGCCGGGAGCTTGGCCATTAGCCGTTCCACCGCCGCCACGAAGCCGGGGGCAAGGTCCGGCCGCGCGCTCCGGAGGGAGCCCGGCTCGTCCTTCACCACCGCGAAGAGGGTCTCCACGAGGCTGCCCCTCAGGAAGGGGTGGTGGCCGGTGGCCAGCTCGTAGAGCACGACCCCCAGGGAGAACTGGTCGGAGGCGGGCCCGACCTCGTAGCCGTTCGCCTGCTCCGGGCTCATGTAGGCGGGGGTCCCCTGGCTGTAGCCCGGCGCGGTGCGCTCCACCAGGGTGGCGAAGTGGCCGGTGGGCAGGCCCCCGGCTGTGGCCGCGGAGGGCGGGCCGGGGGCGGGCTCGCTCCCATGGCGCCGGGCGATGCCGAAGTCGAGGATCTTCACCGCGCCGTCGGCGTTCAGCACCAGGTTCTCGGGCTTGATGTCCCGGTGCACGATGCCCTTGAGGTGGGCGTGGGCGAGGGCGCCGCCGGCCTGCCGGGCCACCTTCATGAGCCAGTCGGCATCCTTGCGCTCGGGGACGAAAGCCCGCAGGGTGCGCCCTTCGACGAACTCCATGGCGATGAAGGTGGTGCCCTCCACCTCGCCCGCCTCGAAGATCGTCGCGATGTTGGGGTGGTGCAGCTGGCAGGCGGTCTTCGCCTCGATGAGCATGGCCCGGCGCCGGGACTCGTCGGCGTCCTTGAGCAGCTTCAGGGCCACCACCCGCTCCAGACGCAGATCCATGGCCTTCCACACGGAGCCCATGGCCCCTTCGCCCAGGGGTTCTATCAGCCGGTAGGAACCGAAGGTCTGCGGGGAATCGTTCAAGAGGCGCTCGCGGATCCCAGTATAGGGCCCACTGGTAGACTCCAGGATTTGGACGGAACCGCCTGGATCGATCACCAGCCCCGCGCGGCCACCCCTGGAGCCAATCCGTGATCGAAGACTTCCCCCGGAATCCCTACGCGCCACCGGAGGCGCCCCTCGAGCTCCAGGCAATGGAGACCGAGGGCCTGCGGCCCATCCCCTTCGAGGATGTGGACGCCGTCCCGGCCTTCTGGCGGCGGGTGGGAAGCATGTTCCAGATTCTTTTCCAACACCCATATGAATTGGTGGACCGGACACACGTCACGGAGAACCTCGGGGCGCCCCTTCGATTCGCGCTGCTCTTCAGCCTCCCGATTACCGCGATGATGGCCGCCATTGGCGTACTGATTGGTGTGTTGGGTGGAATCGCAGCAAGCCAGGACAAGAATGCACCGCCGTTTGCAGTCTTCGTTGGGATGGGGGCGTTCTACACGGTCGTGATGCCGATGATGGCGATCATTGGGTTTTTCATTGGCGGGCTCATCAACCACGGCTGTCTTTGGCTCTGGGGTGGTCTCCGGCAAGGTTACGGCCTGCGCCAATCCATTCGTTTACACGGGTACTATCTGGGCTTCTTCCTGCTCTTCTACCTAATACCCATCCTGAACATTTTCGTCCTGCTGGCAGGGCCGGCCTTTCTGGGGCTTGCCTTGGCGCGCCTCCACCACACGGACCGTTGGCGCGGAGTGTGCGCGGCCTATACACCGCTTGGCTGCTGCTGCGGGGCCTACATCGCCTTCTTCGCCATCGCCATCGCCGCGGGTGCCTTCAAGTAGGATCCGCCCCCAACCAAGCGTTCACCGCCGCCACAACGCCATCGGCCTTCAACACCCGGTGCACCGCGCCCGCCTCCAGGGCGGCCACCTCGTCCCACGTCTCCAGGCGCCGGAAGAGCCGGGTCGCGCCCTCCTCGCCGAGAATCTCCGGCAGGCGCACGGTGCCACCGAAGCCCGTGAGGATCCCGTGCCTCGCCGCGGGGTGCCGCAGCCGCAGGCCCGCCACCGCCCAGCGCTCCTGGCCGTGGAGGGCGAGGTCGCAGCCGCCGCCCATGGCCGCGCCGCTGACCACCGTCAGGGACCGCCACCCGCGCCAGAGCAGGTGCTCCATGACCCGCTGGCCCTTCCGGGCGAAGGGATCGGCGCCGAGGGCGTCCAGGGCCAGCACCTCGTGGAGGTCGGCGCCGGCGCTGAAGTGGCAGGGCCTGCCCGCCATCCAGGGCGCTCCGCTCAGGGCGATCCGGGCCTTGCCCTGGCCGCGCAAGCCGCCGAGGAGCCGGTCCAGGGCCTCCAGCGTGGCCATGGTCAGCCGGTGCAGGCCATCCACGGAGTCCAGCCCGATCCAGGCCCAGTCCCGCCCCTCCCACAGGACGAGGGACGTGGTCCCTTCGAAGACCCGGCGCGGTTCCATCAGATCCCCAGCCTCTCAAAGGCGGCCGCGAGGGTCTCGCCGTCCGGATCCCAGCTGAGCATCCCCGGGAGCTGGTTGCGGAACCAGGTGGACTGGCGCTTGGCGTAGGCCTGGGTGGCCTGGACGATGCGGTCCTGGACCTCGGCCTCCGGGAGGCCTTGGGCCAGCAGGAGGTCGTAGCCGAGGGGGCGCAATGCCTCCAGATCGGGACCGGCCCCGGCCTCCTTCAGCCGGCGCGCCTCCTCGGGCCAGCCCGCGGCGAACTGGGCCGCCACCCTCGCCGCCACCCGCTCCCGCTGCCGCTCCCGGGTGGGCTGCACCAGGAGCACCTTCCAGTCCGCCGGAACCGGCGCCACGCCGCGGAGCAGGAGCGAAGGCCGGCCTCCGGTGGCGAGATGCAGCGCCAGGGCCCGCTGGATGCGCGCCAGGTCGTTAGGGTGGAGTTCCTCGGAACGGGCCGGATCCACGGTCCGCAGGTAGCGATGGAGGCGGCGGGGACCCAGCCGGGCGCCCAGGGCGCGGACCTTGCCCACCAGGGCGGGAGACACCTCCGGAAGGGCCGTGAGCTGGTTCCAGATGCCCCGCAGGTAGAGCCCCGAGCCGGTGACGAGCACGGCTTCCGGGAGGGCCTGCAACCACCCCCGCACCGCCTCGCCGAAGTCCGCCGGATTGGGCCGGGTGGCCAGGGGCAGAAGGCCATAGCCCATGTGGGGGACAGCGCCCTGCTCGGCGGGGGACGGCTGGCCGGTGCCGATGGCGAGCCCCGACAGGGCCTGGAAGGGATCGCCGTTGACCACGGCACCCTGGATGCGGCGCGCCACCGCCACGGCGAGGGCGGACTTCCCCGAGGCCGTGGGACCGAGGATGGCGATCTGCATCCTTCGAGCCTATCTTGGTCCCGGCATCCCCAGGGGAGGTCCCATGCTCCCGCTCGTGTCCGCCCTCGTCCTCCCGTCCCTGCTCGCCCTGGGCGCCGCCCAGGAGCCCCGGCCCCAGCAGCCCGCCCTCCGCTTCCAGAAGTCCCTCCGCCTCCCGGTGAAGCCGAAGCCCGTGATGGCGGCGGCGCCGCAGAAGGCCCAAGGGCGCCCCGGCGCGGTGGTGGAGGTCTTCGGGGATTCCAGGGCCCTCGAAAGCGTCCGCGAACAGACCCTGCGGGAATTCGGGGAGTGGCTCATCGCCAACCGCTTCCAGGGCGCCGCCTTCGTGCCGGCCCTCCGGCCCGCCTTCATGAGCACGGCCTCCTGGGAGCAGAGCCACCCCGGCGGCTTCACCGTCGCTCCCCTGGCCCCGGTGGGGTGGGGCTACTAGCCGGAGCGGCGGCCACGAAAGCGCGGGGCGGGAACCAAGGGTCCACCGCCCGCACGGGAGGACATGCTCCCCCTGGCGCCTCCGGCCCTCCTCCGTCCCGCCGACGATCCCTCGCCCCTGCAGGCCGTCCTCCTGGACTTCCAGGCCTGGATCGCCCGGGAATCCGCCCGGGGCGTGCCCTTCTGGAATCCCATGCGGCCGCCGGTGAGGACGGCCAGGACGGAGCTGCCCGGCGCGACGGTGGTGGTGTGGGGCGACTACCCGCCCCTGGAAACGGAGACCCAGGAGGTGCTGCGCCTCACCGTGGCCTGGCTCATCGCCAACCGGTTCAACGGGCGCGTCATCACCGGCACCCCCGTGCCCACGCCGGAGAACTGGCTCGCCACTCATCCCGGCGGGAACCGCATCCCCGGCAACGTTCCCCTGGGTTGGCGGCGCTGAGGAGCTCAGGCTCTGGGATCCATGAGCCGGGGGAGCAGGGCCGCCGCCAGATCCCGGGCCAGGCTCGCGGCCTGGAGGGCATGGTCGAAGGCCGTTTCGGGCTCCTGCCGGGGCGAGAGCAGAGCATCGCACTGGTCCCGCAGGGTGCGTACCGCGCCGCCGGGATCGGGAAGCTCCCGTTCCGCCGCGGCCTCGAAGATGGCCATGAAGCAGGCCAGGGCATCGCAGGCCGACGTGATCCCCGCCGCCGGATTCCGCTGGTCCGCATGGAGGGCGTAGGCCGCCGCCAGGAAGCGGAGGCCATCCTCGAAGCGGGACTGGAGGGTGCCGGGGGGACCGGAGGCGGCCATGCCTCCATCCAAGCACAGCCGGGGACGGTTGGCACTCAACGGCAGCGGGGAGGGCCCGTAGGCCACGGAGGAGACCTCCCCATGCGCCCCCTGCTCTGCCTCCTCGCCGCCTCCGTCCTGCTCCAGGCGGACAGCCTCACGGACCTGAAAGCCGCCCTGAAGAACCTGCCCGCCCGGCAGCCCGTCCGCCTGAATGTGGTGCAGAAGGGCTGGGAGGAGGAGGGCGGCAAGCGCGAGGCCCTGGACGAGACCTTCACCGTCGCGGACGGTGCCGGGGGCGTCCGCGTCGACGGGAAGCAGGCCCGGAATTCCCGGAAGGGTGTGCAGACCGGCGAGAACGGCGGCTCCGGCTACGTGCGGCCCCAGGAGGAGCTCCTGGACGCCCTCGCCGAGGCCCGGCTCCTGGAGGAGAAGGCCGACACCTTCGAAGGGCAGCCCGTGCGGCGGCTGCGCCTGGCCCTGGATCCGGACCTGGACGCGGACACCAGGTCCCACCTCAAGCGCGCCGTGGCGGAAGGCACGGTCTGGGTCGGCGCCGATGGCCTCCCGGTGGCCTGGCAGCGCAACCTGGAGCTCAAGGTGCGCGTGATGCTCGTCTTTTCCATGGACATGAAGCTGGAGGTCCACCGGCGCTTCCTGCGCCACCGGGACCGCCTGGTGGTGGTCGCGGAGTCCGTCGACGTGAAGGGCAAGGCCATGGGCCACGCTTTCGCGGCGGAGAGCCGCGCCGTGGGCAGCCTCGTCCCCTGAGCCCGGCGCCCCCGGGCCCCGGTCAGCAGACGCCCCTGCCCTCCGGCGCCACGGCGTATTCCCCGGTGAAGCAGGCGTAGCAGAAGCCCTGTCCGCCCTGCCCGTCCCGCACCGCCACCTGGAGGTCCTCCAGGGTGAGGTAGCCCAGGCTGTCGGCCTCGATGAAGGCGCGGATGGCCTCGTTGTCCCGGGAACTGGCGATGAGCTGCTCGCGGCTTGGGGTGTCGATGCCGTAGAAGCAGCTGTGGGTCGTGGGCGGGCTGGAGATGCGCATGTGCACCTCCTTGGCGCCGGCGGCCCGCACCATCTCCACGATCTTCCGGGAAGTCGTGCCCCGCACGATGGAGTCGTCCACCAGCACCACCCGCTTGCCGTCGAGCAGGTCCCGCACCGGATTCAGCTTCACTTTCACGCCGAAGGAGCGGATGGACTGGGACGGCTCGATGAAGGTGCGGCCCACGTAGTGGTTGCGGATCATGCCGAAATCGAAGGGGATGCCGCTGGTCTCCGCGTAGCCCAGGGCGGCGCTGACCCCGCTGTCGGGCACCGGCACCACGAGGTCCGCCTCCACGGGATGGCGCCGCGCCAGCAGGCGGCCCATCTCCCGGCGCGTGCCCATGACGCTGCGGCTGAAGACGTTGGAATCGGGCCGGGCGAAGTAGACGTGCTCGAAGACGCAGGGCTTGGCGACCACCCGCTCCCGGGGGAAGCGGGACTGGACGTCCGCCCCCTTCACGATGACCACCTCACCGGGTTCGACCTCGCGCTCGTACACGGCCCCCACCAGGTCGAAGCCGCAGGTCTCGGAAGAGAAGGCCCAGCCCTCCCCGAGGCGGCCCATGGCCAGGGGCCGGAAGCCGTGGGGATCCCGGGCGGCGAGGAGGGCATCCTCCGTCAGGATCAGCAGGGAGAAGGCGCCTTCGCAGACCTTGAGAGCCTCCACCACCGCGTCTTCCACGGTCCCGGCGTCGGCGCGGTTGATGAGGGCGAGGATGACTTCGCTGTCGCTGGGGCTGGTGAAGGTGTGGCCTTCGGCGATGAGGCGGTCCCGCAGGGCGGCGGTGTTGGTGAGGTTGCCGTTGTGGCAGAGGGCCACCTGCCCGAAGCGCCCGTGGATGAGGAAGGGATGGGCGGCGGAGGCCACGTTGCCCCCGGTGGTGCTGTAGCGGGTGTGGCCGATGGCGGCATCGCCGGGGAGGGAATCCAGCACCGGCTGGCTGAAGATGTCCGCCACGTAGCCCTGGGCCTTGTGCAGGTGAAGGCCCTCGCCGTCCCGGGAGCAGATGCCCGCGGCCTCCTGGCCCCGGTGCTGGAGGGCGTAGAGCCCCAGGTAGGTCTGGCGGGAGGCTTCGAACAGCTCCGACACGCCGAAGACCCCGCATTCGTCCTTGAAGGGCATGGCGCCTCCGAATCGTCCAGTTTAACGGTTCCGCGGGACTGGGGCCATTTGCGGTGGCGCGCGCCAGGTTCCCGGGACCGACCCGGCGTGATCAGATCTCGTCAAGCCCCGCCATGAAGGCTTCCCGTTCCTCCCCGGGGGGTTCGACGCTGAGGGCGAGATCCGCGGCCCGCAGGGCCTCCGCCATGCCCAGGGCCAGCAAGGCCCGGAAGGCCAGAATGCGGATGGCGGCGGGTTCGCGGCTTTCGCCGAAGAAGCCCTTCTTCCGGACCAGCAGCGCCTCCAGGGCCGGGATCGCCATCGGCGAGCCCAGCTTGCCCAGGATCTCCACGGCCTTCTCCCGCACCCGCTCCTGGGCCGGCTTGAGGCGGCCCCGGGCCCGGCAGAGCTCCACCAGCGCGGGCACGGCATTCTTCGCCTTCATGTCCGCCAGGGCGAAGAGGACCTCCATCTGGGTGGCGGGATCCCGGTGGGTGAGCAGGGGAATGAGGGCCGCTTCCGCCTGGCGGCCGCCCCGGCGCCCCACCGCCAGCACGGCGGCGCGCACCACCCGAGGATCGGGATGCTGGAGGGTGGCCAGCAGCTCCGGCAGGCTTTCGGGACTCGCGATGTCCCCGAGGATGACGAGGGCGTTGCGCACCACGAACCATTCGGAAGACTTCAGGGATTCCAGCAGCGGCGCCTCGGCGGTCTGGCCGCAGTCCTTCAGCGCTTCCAGGAGTCGGCCCCGGCGGCTCCGGTCCTTCTCCTCCCAAAGCCGCTCCACCAGGTGGCTGGAGGCCCGGGACCCGAGCATGCGCAGGTAGGGATGCACCCGCACCGCCGCGGCTTCCCGGTCCAGCTGGAAGAGCTGCACCAGCACTTGGTCGATGCGTTCGGGGCTGCCCAGCCGGTCCAGCAGTTCCCGGCTGGCCTTCTCTTTCCACGGGGCCGGCAGGCTCAGTTCCGTCACGATGTCCTGCAGCCCGGCAAAGAGGGATTCGGCCCGCTCCGGACTCCCCTCCTGAACCCAGAACCACAGCAGGTGTTCCACCCCCAGGGAGAACCAGTGGTGCACCTCCGGATCCTTCTCCCGGCCGTAGGCGCGGGCGAGGATGTCCATCACCTCCTTCATCACCGGGGCGGGCATGCCGGGGATGTCCACCCAGTCAGCGATGGCTTCGAAGGCCTTGGCCACCGCGGCCCGGCGGGCGACCGCGGGAAAGGCGAGGCCCATGGCGAAGCGGTTGAGGAGGCGGAGGAAATCCTTCGCTCGCCCGGCCTCCAGCAGTTCCCGCAGAAAGGCCAGCACCTTCGCCACGGGCATCTCGAAGAGGAGCTGGCCCTCCATCAGCTTGGCCAGCTTCTGCTCAAGGGAAAGCCCGTCCCAGGTGAGCACCTCGACCAGCTCTGAGAGCTGGGCATCGGACATGCCCTTGGTCCGCAGGACGTCCACCAGGTGGGCTGTCCACTGGGAGGGATTGGGGCTGAGGCGTTTGAGGGCCACGGCGGTTTCCCCCAGGTCCTCGTCGCTGAGGGCCCCGCGCTGGTAGAGGTCCACCAGGCTGTCGACGCCCTGGTGCCCCGCCAGCCGGCCGAAGAGCTGCCGGAGCTGGCTGGAGCCGAGGCTGCCCACGCTGCGGAACAGCCCCATGCGCTGCTCGGTGCCGAGGGAGGAAAAGGCCTGGTTGACCACCCCCTGGGTCAGGGGCTGGGCGCCCTGGCGGTCCAGGCCGGCCTGCTGGAGAAAGTTGCCCAGCCCGCTCAGGTCGGCGGCCGCGCCCAGGCCTGGGCCGAGGGAGAGGAAGTAGTCCCGGAGGCGGGCGGCGAGTTCCGCCAGGCCCACCCGGCTTTCCCCCGCGCCGGAGCCCCCGGGGGGCGCGGGGGGGCCGTCCGGCTTCCCGGGACCCGCCGGAGCCGCGGAGGGCGGGCCCGCCCCGGTGGGCTCCAGGGCGGGAGGAAGGGCTTCGGGCCAGGCGGGGGCGAGGCTCCCCACGTGGGTCCGGGGCCGGCCCTCCGTTCCGTGGGCCAGGGTTTCCAGCAGGGCCGCCACCACCTCCCCACCCTCCGTGACTTCCTCGAGCCGGGTGGCGACGATCCGGAGATGGGTGACATGCCGGTCCTGGAGGATTTTCGGAGCGCCGCCGGCCTCGCGGACCTGGAAGGGTTTCAGGCTCAGCAGGGCCAGCAGGGCCTGCAGTTCCTCCCCGGTGGCGCCGGGATGGAGGAGGAGGGCATGCACCTGGCGGTCCTCGAGGAGGGCCGCCAGGGCCTTGACCTGGAGGTTCTGCACGTCCTCCTGGACCTTGTCCACGAAGATCCGCCCGTGGCGTGTGGCGATCTGGACCTGGGTTCGCTTCCCGAGGAAGTCGGCATAGCCCTCCTGCAGGCACTCCAGCGACTGGGCCCAGTGGGGATGGCTCGGACCGTACAGCTGGTAGGCCCGGAGGGACTTCATGAGGGATTGGATGAAATCGGGGAAGGACGGCATGGTGGTCCCCCCCAGAGCCTAGCGCAGCCCCGGGGCGCGGGCTTGAAAAAGGGGCCGTGCAAAGCGGTACCAGGGGGGCGGCCGCTTCCCCACTTCGCGGTTCCTGGGGACCCGCATCCTTGCGATGCTTCCAGGATGGTTCCGGTCCGCTTGGCCCTGCTCGCCCTCGCCGCCGCCGGCGCCCTGCGCGCCGACGGGCTGGGGGACCTCAAGGCGGCCCTCCAGCGCCTGCCGGGCAGTGCCGCGGTCAAGGGCACCGTCGAATTGCGGATCAGCCGCCAGACCCTGGAGGACAAGAAGCCCGTCCTCACCCGCGGCCACGCGACGGCCCGGGTGGAGGACGGGCCCCGGGGGCTCCAGCTCGCCTTCGCCCGGGAGGACCTGCAGCACGCCACCGCCGAGGGCCGCGCCCAGTTCGCGAATCCGGAACGGCCCGCCCCCCACCGCGTGGGCCTGCGGGAGGCCGATGCCCTGGACGTTGCGGAGCTCCTGAACCACGGGGAGGCGCTGGCCCGCTACCTGGACAAGGCCTCCCTGGTGGAGGAGCGCCGGGAGGCCTGGAACGGCAGACCCGCCCGGGTCATCGTGCTCAAGGTGGATCCGCCCCTGCCCCGGAGCCAGCGCCGCTACCTGAAGAAGGTCGAGGTGGACGCGCGGATCTGGATCGGCGAGGACGGGGCGCCCCTGGCGCTGAGCTACAAGGCCACCTACAGCGGCAGCCGCTTTTTCATCACCTTCAAGGGCAGCATCCAGGAGGAGCGGCGCTTCGCGGTGCTGGGGGACCGGCTCGTGGTCCTCGCGCGCAGCGTGGAGGAGGCCGCCTCGGGCTTCGGATTCTCCTACACCAACCAGCGCAACGCGACCTTCACCCCGGAGCGGTGAGGCGCCGGGAGGCCGGGTTCTTCAGCGGCCCACCACCTCCGCGGCGGCGGGACCTTCCTCCTCCGAAGCCGGCGGTTCCACGGGCTCGGCTTCGCCGTCGGCCCAGCGCTTGAGGGTGGTGAGGAGGGAGGTGCCGTTCTCCGGCGGCGCCGGCCGGCCCGGCAGGTTCACGGCCTCCAGGTGCAGTTCCACGCTCTCCACGTCGCCCCGGTCGAAGCGGGCGCTGAGGTCGCAGAGCACCAGCTCCTTGGGCGCGATCTCCACCAGGTAGGCGAAGGCCTTCACCCCCGGGGGCACGGCCACCTTCCACACGGGGCAG
The DNA here is from genome assembly GCA_044229575.1 of Holophagaceae bacterium. Lineage (GTDB taxonomy): Bacteria > Acidobacteriota > Holophagae > Holophagales > Holophagaceae > JADJVL01. The sequence goes on from JBGAST010000016.1 coordinate 23,408, forward strand.
GCCCGGCCCTGGAAGCGGAGGGCGTAGGATTCAGGGAAGGTCTGCGGCGAGGGTCCCGAGAAGAAGAGGAGGCGCTCCGCCCGCGCCAGGAGCGGCGCCTGGGCGTAGGGCGTGCCCCGTTCCCGCTCGGCCTCCAGGCGCCAGCCCCCCAGGCGCCGCTTCTTCACCTTGTTCACTGACGTGGTGGGCGGCGTGGGCAGCAGCAGGAAGCTCGCCTCCTGCATGGGCTCGCCTTTGAGCTTGAGGAGGATGCGGTAGCGCAGCCCCGTGCGAGCCAGGGGACGGGCCGTGGCGCCGCCCTCCGTCCACCCGGGAGGCCCGCCCAGCAGGGCGAGCAGCGCGGCGGTTCGGATCAAGGACAGGGGCATGAGGCCCCAGGATGCCATGTCAGGATGCGGGGATGCCCCTCTGCTTCGACCTTGACGGCACCCTCGGTACCTTCGGCTGCGGCTATCTGCTGCTCCGGGAGGCCCTGGGGGAGCTCTGGGGCGCGGCGCCGACCCGGGACGAGTTGCGGGCCTGCGCGGGGAGCACAGACTGGGAGATCGTGGACGAGCTGCACCGGCAGCGCTTCGGCGCGGCGCTCTCCCCCGAGGCCTACGGGGCCTTCGAGGCCGCCTGCCTCGCTCGCTTCGAGGCGGCCTTCCACCCCCAGGTGCAGGACCCCGTGGGCTTCCAGGGCATCCTCGAAGGCCTGCACCGCCTCCTGGATCGGGGCCACCGGATCTGGCTGGTGAGCGGCAACACGCCCCGCACCCTGGATTTCAAGGCCGCGCGGCTGGGCATCGATGACCGCATTCCCCGCCTGGGCAGCGTGCCGGGCCTGAACCGCGCCGGCCTCATCGCCCGCGCCCTGGAAGGCTGCCCCGGACCGCACCTCTACGTCGGCGACCGGCCCCATGACCGGGAGGCCGCGCGGGAGGCGGGAGTGCCCTTCCTCGCCATCGGCGGCGGCGTGGAGGGGGAGCACCCGAGGCTCGGGGTAGACGCGGAGGCGCGGCATCTCGTGGAAGCCGTCGAACGGTTGGTGGGTGCCCGCGAGTAGGACCGGGGCCCTCAGGGGCCCTCCACGGCCGGATGGGCGAGGCGCCGCGCCGCTTCGGGACTGCCACCCTCCGCGGCCCGCTTCAGCCACTCCCGGGAGGCCGCCTCATCCCGCACGCCACCCTCCCCGGTCCGAAGCATCTCCGCGAGCAGCAGCATGGCGGGCAGGTGTCCGGAGGCGGCGGCCTTCGCGAACCACACCCGCGCCGCCAGGCCGTCCAGGGCCAATCCCCAGGCGCCCCGGCGATAGGCCTGGGCCAGCTCGAAGGCGGACTTCGCATCGCCTGCCTCGGCGCGGGTCATGAGGCGCTCCACGCGGGAGCCCCGGCGCCGCGAGCGGCTTTCCCGCCACAGCCAGAACAGCATCGAGGCCGCGGCGAGACCCAGGGCCACCGGCAGCGCGAGCACCAGCGAGGGGTCCGTGCCCGCGGGCCCCAAGGTGGTGGCGACGGTCCAGACACACCACGCCGGGAGGATCACGAAGACCAGCAGCAGCAGGGCCAGGGCGAGGACCACGAGGCACCACACCGTGGCCTGGAACCAGCGCTCCCGCGACCGCTCCACCAGCCAGTCGGGCACTTCCGCATCCGGAGCGGTGAACAGGGCGATGTCCAGGGCGAGGCTCAGCGCCCTGCCTAGGATCCCGGAAGCCAGCTCGAAGCCCATGGAACCAGTGTCGCCGGGATCCGCGGTCCTCACTCCTCCTGGGTGGAATCCAGCTCGGCCATTCGGGCCCGGGCCCCCGCGTGGCCAGCCTCCGCCGCCCGCAGCAGCCAGGCGTCGGCGCCCTTGGGATCCTTGAAGCCGCCGAGATCCCAGCGGAGCAAGGCGGAAAGCTCCACCATGGCCTCCAGGTGCCCCTTCTGGGCCGCGAGGCCCAACCAGCGGCGGGCTTCCGCGGGATCCTTCGGCACCCCATCGCGGCCCTGGAGGCAGGCCATGCCCATGTGGTAGGCCGCCTCCGGATCCCCGGCCCGGGCGCGATCAAGGTGGCGGCGGACCGCGAGGCCCGGGCGGTGATCCCGGCGCATCCGCCACGCCAGGGGCAGCAGCATCGCCAGGGCCACCAGCAAGGGCACCATGAAGATCCCGCCGAAGAGGAAGGGCAGCAGGAGGAGGGTGGCCACCGTCCCGGCAACCAGGAGGATCGCCGTCCAGCCGATGAGGGGAAGCAGGGGCCGGACCCCGGGCCCCTCGAACCAGGCGGCGGCGAAATCGCTCGCCTGGCCCATGGTCCGCACCAGGACGTCGGGCTCCGCCTCCCCCGCCCGGCCCCGGGCGGCGCTGCGCCGGGGCAGGGGATCCGCGCCGGTGGCCCCCAGGCGGGCCTCCCACCGCGCCGCCTCTTCCCGGGCCTCAGGGTCCTCCTTCGTCCGCAGGGCGGCGGCCAGGGCCGCCATGCAGGCCCCGGAACCGGCGGTGGCTCCGCGCCGGAGCCAGGTGAGGGCGCCGTCCGGGTCCGGGGTCCCGTGGACACCCCAGTGGAGGCCCTCCGCCACCCAGTACATGGCTTCGGGCAGGCCCGCCTCCGCCGCCCGCCGGAACCGGGCCGCGGCGGCCTCCTTGCCCCCGGCGCCCCAGCCGCCCTCCCAATAGAGCAGGCCCTCCTCGAGGAGGCCTTCGGGATCGCCCGTGCGGGCGGCTTCGGTGATGAAGGCGCGGGCGAGGGAGCCGCGGTGGGCGCGCCGGGCCCAGGCGATCCAGGCCAGGGCCGGGCGGGAGAGAAAATGCGCCTGGACCCGCCGCAGGGAGAGTTCGAGGAAGCCGAGCAGGGCGGCCCGGGAGCCTTCGCTCCAGGCCAGGGCGAGGAGCAGCCCGGGCAGCACGAGGACAAGGAGGCCGAGGAGAACGCTGTTCAGGTACGACATGCGGCACCATGGTGGCATGTCCGCTCACCTGCTTTCCGCCGCCGAACTCCGCGAGGGCCTCGACGCCTTCCTCCTCCTGGACGCGCGGCCCCGGCCCGAGTACGACCTGGGGCACCTCCCCGGCGCCCGGCATGCTGACTTGGAGAGGGATCTCAGCACGGCCGCCCGGGCGGGCCACGACCCGGCCCGGGGCGGCCGGCATCCCCTTCCCCCCCTCCGGACCTTCTGCGCCACCGTCGGCGCGTGGGGCATCGGGCCGGGCAGCCGGGTGGTGGTCTACGACGGCGCCGGCGGGGCCAATGCCGCGGCCCGGGCCTGGTGGATGCTGAAGTCCCTCGGTCTGGAACACGTGCAGGTGTTGGACGGCGGACTGCAGGCCGCCTTGGAGGCGGGCCTCGAACTGACCACCGAGCCGCCTCTCTTCGCCGATGCGGAGCCCTTCCCAGCGGCCCGCTGGCATTCCCCCGTGGCGGAGCTGGACATCGTGGAGCAGCTCGCGCGGCACCCGGACTGGAAGGTGCTGGACGTGCGCTCCGGCGAGCGCTTCCGCGGCGAGTCGGAGCCCTTTGATCCTTCCGCGGGCCACATCCCCGGCGCCCTCAACCAGCCCTACACCGACAACCTCGGCCCCGACGGACGCTTCAAGTCCCCGGACGAACTCCGCGGCCTCTACGGAGAGCTCCTGGGGGGGCTCCGGCCCGACCACCTGGTGGTGCACTGCGGCAGCGGCGTCACGGCCTGCCACACCCTGCTGGCCCTGGCCCAGGCCGGCTTCCAGGGCGCGGACGGCAGCGCCCCGGCACTCTACGTGGGCAGCTGGAGCGAGTGGTGCCGCAGCGGCAAGGCGCAGGCGACGGGCGGATCCTGAAGCCTCGGGAGGGCTTCCGCCGCGCGGCCTCGGGCCCCTGTGCGAAGCTTGTGGATGGGACCTGCCGCACTCCTGCGCCGCGCCGCCTCGCCCTGGCGGGGGCTGGAAGGGCTGCCGCGGGCGGTCTGGATCCTGTCGGCGGCGACCCTGCTCAATCGCGCGGGCACCATGGCCCTGCCCTTCCTGGTGCTCTACCTGCACAAGGGCCTCGGGCTGCCCGCCGCCCGGGCGGGCCAGGCCTTCATCGCCTACGGCCTCGCAGCCATGGTGGCCTCGCCCCTGGGCGGCTGGCTGGCGGACCGGGTGGGCTACCTGCGGGTGATGGTGATCTCCCTGCTGGCCTCCGGAGCCCTGCTCTGCCTGCTGCCCTTCCTGTCCGCCTGGATCGCGATCCTGGGCCTCACCCTGGCCTGGTCCCTGGCGGCGGAGGCCTTCCGTCCCGCCAGCATGGCCATCCTCACGGACCTGGCGCCGGTGGAGCAGCGGAAGGCGGTCTTCGCCCTCAACCGGCTGGCCATCAACCTGGGGATGAGCGTTGGGCCCGCCATCGGCGGCTTCCTGGCGGTGCATTCGTTCAAGGCCCTCTTCTGGCTCGACGGGATCACCAGCGTCCTGTCGGGCCTGGTGATCCTGGTCTTCGTCCGGGTCCGCGAATCGCGCCATGTCCATGGCCCAGAGACGGGCTTGGAAGCCCGGCCCTCCGCGTGGCGGGACCGCCGCTTCCTCTTCTTCCTCTTCGCCGCCCTGCCGGTGCTGGTGGTCTTCTTCCAGCACGAAGGGCCGCTGCCGGTGTACCTGGTGCGGGACCTGCACTATCCCGAATCCTTCTACGGCCTGCTCTTCACGGTGAACACCCTTCTGATCGTGGCCATCGAGGTGCGCCTCAACCTCGCCACGGCCCACTGGCCCCACCGCCGCACCTTCGCCCTGGGCTCCGTGCTCTATGCCCTGGGCTTCGGCGCCCTCGCCCTCACCCACAGCCGCGCCGGCGTGCTGGCCACGGTGGTGGTGTGGACCTTCGGCGAGATGGTGCTGCTCCCGGCCTTCAGCGACTACGTCGCCCACGTCGCCCCGCCGGCCCGGCGCGGGGAATACATGGGCGTCTGGGGCCTCGGCATCGGGCTGGCTTTCGCCTTCGGCCCCTGGCTGGGCACCTGGATGCTGGACCGCTTCGGGACCGTCCTCCTGTGGTCGGCCATGGGGGGCCTGGGCGCCCTCTCCGCCCTGCTCCTCGGCCGGATCAAGGCTTCATAAGCTCCCGCCTGTCCACCAGGAGCCAGGCCTTCCCCTTCCACCGGGCTTCCCGGGGCTCGAACTGGATCTCCGAAGGCTTGAGCTCCTTCGGCTTCCGCTTTGGATCCGAGGTGAAAAGGAAGACCTGCTCGATCTCGCGGAAGGCCTCCTGGCCTTCCGGGAGCATGACGTAGCGGGCGAGGTACTGGCCGTCGAAGGCGTAGACCTCGTACATGTAGTGGCGGCAGTCCACGTCCGCCACGGCATGGGAAGCGCCGCGGAGCCATTCCGGGCTGCCCGGCGCAGAGCGGAAGGGGGGGGTGGCGCCGACATGGCGGGACCCGTCCGGTTCGGGCTCCACGGGCTGGACCGTGGAGATGAGCGCGGGGAGCAGGAGCAGGGGAAGCATGCGGATCCTCTCGAGGAGTTCCAGGGTCCCCGGTCCGAGGCGCTGAAATCTGTAAATTCTTGTGAATTTATCGACAAGACATGCCGGGTACCAAGCCTTGCGAGGCTTTCCAGGGGACTCGGCTCCCACCGGGTGGTGTCCCAACCGGCGCGTTGTGAAGGGGGTCACGGGAGCCCACCGGGGGTCCAGGTTGCGGCGTAGGATCCCTGGGTTGGGCCCCGGGGCGGAATGGCCACGGAACCCTTTCCACCAGGAGCCGCCATGACCACTGGAACCTCCGCCGCCCAGGCCCTCATCGATCTGGAATCCCGCTACGGGGCCCACAACTACCATCCCCTGGACGTGGTGGCGGAACGGGGCGAAGGCGTCTTCCTCTGGGACGTGGAGGGCAGACGCTACATGGACTTCCTGGCGGCCTACTCGGCGGTGAACCAGGGCCACAACCATCCGCGCATCGTGCAGGCCCTGGTGGCCCAGGCCCAGCGCCTCGCCCTCACCAGCCGCGCCTTCCGCAACGACCGCTTCCCGCCCCTGCTGGAGAAGCTCTGCCGGCTCACGGGCTTCGACAAGGCCCTCCTCATGAACAGCGGCGCCGAAGCCGTGGAGACGGCGCTCAAGGCCATGCGCAAGTGGGCCTACGACGTGAAGGGCATCGAGTACCCGAAGGCGGAGATCATCGTCGCCGACGGCAACTTCCACGGCCGCACCACCACCATCGTGGGCTTCTCCACGGATCCCGACAGCACCAGCCGCTTCGGCCCCTTCACCCCCGGATTCAAGATCGTCCCCTACGGCGACCTCGCCGCCGTGGACGCCGCCATCACCTCCAACACCGCCGCCATCTTCATGGAGCCCATCCAGGGCGAGGCCGGCGTGCTCATCCCGCCGCCGGGCTTCCTCAAGGGCCTGCGCCAGATCGCGGACCGGCACGGGATCCTGCTGGTGCTCGACGAGATCCAGTCGGGCCTGGGCCGCACCGGGAAGCTCTTCGCCTTCGAGCACGAGGGCATCCGCCCGGACGCCATCACCATCGGCAAGGCCCTGTCGGGCGGCCTCTACCCCGTGAGCGCCTTCCTGGCCGGCGACGCGGTGATGGACGTCTTCACGCCGGGCATCCACGGCTCGACCTACGGCGGGAATCCCCTGGCCTGCGCCGTGGCCACCGCCGCCCTGGACGTGCTGGTGGACGAAGGGCTCGTGGACCACGCCGCGGAGCTGGGCGTCCACCTGGAGACCCGCATGAAGGCGTTGGCGTCGCCCCGGGTGAAGGCCGTGCGGGTGCGCGGGCTGTGGGCCGGCGTGGATCTGGTGCCGGAGGCCGGCGGCGCCCGCAAGTTCTGCTACCGGCTCAAGGACCGCGGCATGCTCTGCAAGGACACCCACGTGAACACCATCCGCCTCGCCCCGCCCCTGGTCATCACGCGGGAACAGCTGGACTGGGCGGTGGACCAGCTGGAAGCGGTGCTCGCCGAGGACTGACACCCGGCGGAGCTGCGGGAAGGGCGCCCGGCGGGCGCCCTTCTCCGCTTTGAGGCCCGGCGGGCCCGGCCTAGAATGATCGATTCCCGTCCCGCAGGAGCCCGACATGACCTACCGCCATCCCGACTTCAAGGCCTTGGGCCTGGATGGGGTTCCCGAATGCCGCTTCGAGCCCGCGCCCAAGGACACGACCTTGCCGGACGGCTTCATGAGCACCACCAACTTCCCCACCTACGTCCATGTCGGTGGCTCCTGGCGCATGCCCGAGATGCCCCGCATGGATTCCCACCTCGTGTGGGACCCCGCCGCCGGGCGCCTTCTCACACGGGAGTTCCGCCTCGTGAAGCGGGGCGACCTCGTCGCCGTGGCCACCAAGGAGGATGGCACCGAAGGCGTGCTGGTGTGGGACAAGGGCTTCCAGGACGAGCCCGACGAGACCGCCGACGAAACCTTCGGCTTCATGAGCTCCGAGGTGAGCCGCGAAAAGCCCGTGAACTACGAGGCCATCTTCAAACAGTTCTTGGACAACCGGGGCGACAAGGGCCGCATCCTCTGGGTCATCGGCCCCGCCCTGGTGCACGCCCGGGGCCGGGAGGCGATGGAGTGGCTGATCCACCACGGCTTCGCCCACTGCGTGTTCACCGGCAACGCCGTGGGCGTCCACGACGTGGAGGCGGCGCTCTTCGGCAGCACCCTGGGCATGAAGAAGGACGGCACGCCGGAGGTGGGCGGCCACGCCTACCACATGCGCGCCATCAACGAGATCAAGAAGGCCGGCTCCATCAAGGCCCTGGTAGATACAGGAAGGGTGCGGGACGGCATCATGCACGCCCTCACCGTCACGGACACTCCCTACATCCTGGCGGGCTCCATCCGGGACGACGGGCCCCTTCCAGAAACCCTCACCGACGCCCTCCAGGCCCAGGGCGCCATGCGGGAGCACACCGCCCAGGCCACCATGGTGGTGATGGTGGCCACGGCCCTGCACAGCATCGCCACCGGCAACATGCTGCCGACCTTCTGCCTCAAGCCCGACGGGCAGATCCACGAGATCACGACGATCTGCGTGGATCAGACCGAGTTCCTCGTGGGCAAGCTGAAGGACCGGGGGACGCACCAGGCCTTCGGGGTGGTGACCAACGCCCAGGATTTCATGCGGCTGATCCAGCTGGAATTGATGGCAAGGATCTGAGGGCAGAGACCTCACGACTTTCCTGGGGTACGGCTTAGCCCAGAAAATCGGCGTCTGCTGGGAAAAAACAGCATGAAAAATCCGATGGAAAATCCATCGGGTTTTTCATGGAAATTGAGGCCTGGATTGAGGTTGCGCCTTATGCGTATCCTGGGTTCGCCGCGTCCACCCAGCGCGGTTACAAGCCGCCTGAAGCACCCTGCAACTCCTTCGTCCACACGCCAGGAGGCGATCATGCCGCAATCACCCATCTCGAGGCTCAAGGGTCTGCTCCGGGGAGGCCTCCTCCTCGCACTGGCGATGGCGGGAGCACCCGGCCAGGCCCAGGCACTCACCAACGGGAATTTCGAATCCCCGTACGTGGCCCCCAACATTGACGGCTGGCTCAAGACTCGATTCCTGAACTTCGGGCTGGTGGGCGCCACCCCCTACAACGGCACCAGCATCGTGAGAAGCGCGGGGGGCACCGACAAGACGGACGTCCTCAGCACCCTGGCCGGTTCCGAGACCCAGGTCGACGTGGACCTCGGGGCGGCCCAGTCCCTGCGCTGGCCCAAGTTCGGGACCAGCTGCGCCCTGGTGAATCCCCAATCCTCGAGCTTGTACGGGCTGGCTCGCAACGGGAACTCCATCAAGCAGACGTTCACCCTCGACGCCAGCATGCTGGATGCCCTGGACGGCAGGCTCCACATCCGCTTCGCCTTCGCCCCGGTGCTCCAGAACCCCGGCCACGCCGTCTCCCAGCAGCCCTTCTTCTATATCGGGGTCAAGGACATCTCGAAGGCCAGCGTGGTCCTCTACGACAACCTGAACTTCTCCAACCAGCCCGGCAGCCCCTGGAAGACCACCGGCGGCATCGTTTACACGGACTGGCAGATCAAGGACATCGCCCTCGACCCGGCGGTGTACCTGAACGACACCATCGAGATCGAGTTCCTGGGCGCCGGCTGCTCCCTCGGCGGGCACTGGGGCAAGCTCTACGTGGACGGAATCGCCGCCCAGATCCCGGGGCTCTGGATCTCCGTATCCTCGACGCCCACCAACGTGCCGGTGGGCGGCCACATCTTCTACACCTACACCGTGCGCAACACCGGCGCCACCACGCAGACGAACGTGGAGATCAACGCCATCGTGCCGGTCAACACCACCTTCTTCGCCCTCTCGGACGCCGGCGGACGGCTGAGCCAAGCCGGCGGGGTCATCGCGACCACCCTGCCCTTCCCCTCCGGCCACACCATGGCGCCGGGGGACACCTACACCTTCGTCGTGGACGTCACGGTCAACGCCGGCACGCCGGCGGGCACCGAGATCACCAGCGGGAACTACTACGCGAAGGCCGACAACTACGGCTCCCTCTACGGCTCCCCCGTCAAGAACTACGTCAACGGCACCGGGACCGACCTCGCGGTGTCCCTGACGCCCTCCCTGGTGGGCTGCAACACCGTATACACGGCGACCATCACGAATACCGGCGCCACCGCCAGCCAGGCCCAGGCCTCCCTGCCCCTGCCCGCCGGCACCAGCCTCGTCGCGGCCTCCACCACCCTCGGCCTCGTGACCGGTGCCAATCCCGTCGTGGCCAACCTCGGCGACATGGCCAGCGGCGCCTCGGCCACCTTCACGGTCACCGTGCGTCCCACCACGACGGCCGCCGTCTCCGGCACCGTCACCGTGTCCGGCAACTTCGTGGACACGGTCCCTGCGAACGATTCGTCCACGGCCGCCATCGCGAACCCCCTGGGCGGCCCGGCGGTGAACATCACCACCCAGCCCGTGGGCGCCACCATCATCCAGGGTTCCACCCACGCCATGAACGTGGTGGCCCAGGACGGCTGCGGCGGCTTCACCTACCAGTGGTACCTGAACGGCGTGCTCATCCCCGCCGCCACGGCGTCCACCTACACCACTCCGGTCCTCGCCGTGGGCACCTACAACTACACGGTCCGGGTCACCGAGGGCTCCGGCTTCTACGTGTTGAGCAACGTCGCCACCGTGGTGGTCAGGGATCCCCTCGTCACCGTCGGACCGCTCACCAACGGCAGCCTGGACGTGAGCACGCCCTCCCCCGCCTCGGTCCCCACCGGCGGCACCACGAGCTTCACGTTCAACGCCGCGCCGGGCTACCACGTCGCCTCCATCTCCGGCTGCAGCGGGCCCCTCTACACGAACACCTCCAACGCGGTGGCCAGCTATACCTACACCACCGGCGCCATCACCGGCGACTGCACCGTGTCGGCCACCTTCGCCATCAACAGCTACCAGGTGACGGGTTCCGCCGGCGCCAATGGCACCCTGGACGTGACCACGCCCTCCCCGGTCAGCGTGAATCACGGGAACACCACGAGCTTCAAGTTCAACGCCGCGCCGGGCTACCACGTCGCCTCCATCTCCGGCTGCAGCGGGCCCCTCTACACGAACACCTCCAATGCGGTGACCAGCTATACCTACACCACCGGCGCCGCCACCGGCGACTGCACCGTCTCGGCCACCTTCGCCATCAACGTCTACCAGGTGACGGGATCCGCCGGAGCCAACGGATCCCTCGATCCGGGCACGCCCTCCCCCGTCGCCGTTCCCCACGGAAGCACGACCAGTTTCACGTTCAACGCCAATCCCGGCTACCACATCGCCACCATCACCGGGGGCTACGGTTCCCCCTACCTGAACACCTCCAACGCGGTGAGCACCTACACCTACACCACCGGGCCTGTGGTCTCGGATTGCACCGTCGCCGCCACCTACGCGGTGAACCTCCTGCTGAGCTTCACGCCGGCCTCCGGCCGGCCCGGAACCGTGGTCATCCTGTCGGGTTCGGACATCGCCAGCGTCATCGCCGTGTCCTTCAACGGCGTCCCCGCCACCTTCACCCAGCTCTCCCCGACCCAGGTGAGCGCCGTCGTCCCCGCGGGGGCCACCACCGGTCCCATCTCCGTCACCAACTCGGCGGGGCTGGTCCAGATGACGTCCCCCTTCACCGTTCCCCTGGCGGCGCCGCGCATCCTCTCCTTCTCGCCCAACGCCGGCGCGACGGGCACGATCGTCTTCATCAACGGCGTGAACCTTGGCGGCACGATTTCCGTCGCCTTCAACGGCACCGCGGCCACCTTCACCCAGGTCTCCGCCACCCAGCTGAAGGCCACGGTTCCCGCGGCCGCCACCACCGGGCCGATTTCCGTCACCACACCCGGCGGAACCACCTCCACGGGCACCGTGAAGTTCAAGAAGCTCTGATTTCCTCCTGAACCGCAAAGGGCCGCTTCGCAGCGGCCCTTTGTGTTGCGGATGGACGAGGGCCCGAAGCGGGACCCGCTGCACGCGCCGGTTCGGCCCCCTCCCGACCCCGCGGAAGCCCGGGGGCGCCAATTCCGCAGCAGCCCGCCGGGGCTGGATCGGCGTGCGCCGGATGGGCCGGAGCACCTTTGTGCGGGTCCTGGAGGACCGCCGCCATCCCTCCCTTCTCCGAGACCCGGCAGGTGGAGCCCCACGGGCGACGTCCTGGCCGCGGGTCGGCCCAACCCGGAAGGCCCACGATCCGCAGGCGCTCCTGGGAGCTATCCGCCGAGGCCTCCTTCCTCCGTCCCTCCGCCGGTCGGCGCTGGACTGTTCCAACCCTTCCGGAGTCCATTTCGATACAGCATCTGGAGGACCACGGCCGCCGGTTTCCCGCGACCATCTCCAGCATCTCGACGACTCTTCATGCCGGTGGGGCTTCGGAAGGCCCTACGGAAGCGTCCAGAGGGTCTCCAGGGTTCCAGTGGGGCCGGTCGAGCACCCCCCCCCAGCACCCCATGCCGGCGACGCTGCCCCGGAGATCCAGCCCCTGGCCCGGCGCCCGGGCCGCATGGTCCCCGGGTTCGAGGGTTCCGCCAACCACCCTGGGGGGTATCAGGCCGACGCGATCGGATCACCCACGCGCAATTCCCCTTCGCTCAGGATTTCGCAACGCAGGCCACCCCGGTGGATGAGCCCCGGGAGGATGGCGGGCAGTCCCGTGGCCTCCGCCAGGCCCTTGCAGGGCTCGCAGAACCTCACTCCGCGCAACCGTACAGCGCCCACGGTGAATTCCCGGTCCACCAGGTGGTTCAGGGCGACCCCTTCGGTGACCAGGTTGCGGCGGGCGAGGCCGGGTTCGACCTGCAGGTCCAATTCCCGCTCCAAGGCCTCCGGGGCCTCCAACTCGATGAGGGTGCATTCCCGTCCGGTACCGGGCTTCCCGGAGTAGGAGCCGGTGCCGAGCTGGTACCGGTCCCCGGCCAGGCCGAGGCCGGGCAGGGCGCGGACGGCCTCGACGGCCTGCATCGGCGCGCCCGCGGCGCCGGAGATGTGGATGGACACGAGCCGTCCCATGGGACCTCCTTCCGAAAGCATCCGGGAGGCGGCTTCCCCGGGCAATCGCCTTGGCGGGTCGTCCACAAGAAAAGGCCGCCGAGTGCTCGGCGGCCTTTTCCAGCAAGGGATTTGTAGGATCAGGGGGTCCGGATCTGGAACGTGGCGGTGGCCAGCGTGCCGGCCGGGTTCTGGACCGTCAGGGTGTAGGTACGGGTCGTGGCCGGCGTGGCGGGCGAGGTGACGACGAGGACGTCGCCGTTCGCCACTGTCCAGGTCGTCCCGACACCGTCGATGACCCTGCCCGTGGTGTTGCCGGTGAAGGTGAACGTCAGGGGCACCGGGGTGCTGACCGGCACCACGAAGGGGCTGGGGCCAGGGCCGGTGATCGTGGCGGTGGGCAGTTCCCAGACGATGACCGTGCGCGTGGTATCCACGGTCGCCGTGCCCTGGGTCAGCCGCAGCGTGTAGCTGTAGAGGCCGTAGGGGGGGACCACCAGGCTGACAGGTACCGCGGTACCCGTGCCCGGGCTCGTGACGCCCGGATAGATCGTCGTCACGGTCCCGCCGTCGTCGGTCTGGAGGATGTCGGCGTTTCCGCTCGCATCCAGGTTGAACACCCAGTTCATGAAGATCGAATCCCCCACGCTGACTACGGCGGGCGAGACCGTGAAGCTGCTCGAGAAGGGCAGCGCCAGGACCGTGACCGTGGCCGTGGTGATGGCGACGGTGCCGGCGGCATTGGTGACCGCCAGGGTGTAGGTGGTGGTGACGGTGAGGGTGACGTTGTAGGAACCGCCATTCACCACGTTCCCGACGCCACTCGAGATGGTGCCGCTGCCGTTGGAGAAGGTCGGCACCAGGACGCTGGTCTGGCCGGCGTTGATGGTGGCCGGCGTGGCGACCAGGCTGGTGGCGATGGGCGCCGGGACCACGGTGACGGTCACCGTCCGGGTGGCGGTGATGGTGCCCGAAGTGACCGTGAGGGTGAACGTCGTCGTGGTCGCGAGGGCCGCGCTGCTGATGGGCACGCCCGACGTGACCGCACCCACGCCGTTGTCGATGGAGCCGGTGGCGCCCGCGGCGAAGATCGCGAGCAGGCTCGTGGTGGACCCGGCAGTGACGACCGCGGGCGTCGCCGTGAAGCTGCTGGCCAGGGGCCCGGCCAGGACGGTGATGATGCGCTGGGCCGTGGCGATCGCCCCGGCGGCGTTAGTCACCGTCAGCTGGTACACGGTGGTGGAGATGGGGAGGACGGCGTAGGAATTACCGGTGAGCACCGTGCCCACCCCGAGGTTGATGACGCCGTTGCCGCCCGTGAAGATGGGCTGCAGGTCGGTGCTCTCGCCGGCGGTGATGGTCGTGGCGCTGGCGTTCAGGGTGGCCGTGGGCGCCGCGACCACGTCGACGGTGACGGTCTGGAGGGACGTGGTACCGGCCGCGTTGGTGACCAGCAGGCTGTAGGTGACGGTGGTGCCGACCGCGGCTGCGGTCGGGGTGACCAGCACGGGAGTGCCCGAGGTAGGCGTGGCCGGCAGCTGGGCTCCCGTGAAGGAGTTGGCCGAGCCGGTGAGGCCGTTCACGGCGGTGCCGTTGGTGAAGAGGGCCGTCAGGTTGATGGAGTCGCCGACGGTGATGATGCGGCGGCTGGCGGTTAGGCTGATGGCGTTGGGTCCGGACACCACGGTGACGGTGGCCTGGGTGATGGCCGTGTCGCCGGCGGCGTTGGTCACCGTCAGCGTGTAGGTGGTGGTCGCGATCGGGGTGACGGGATAGCCAGCGCCTGTGATCACGATCCCGACCCCGTTGCTCACGACGCCGTTGCCGTCGGTGAAGGTGGGCGTGAGGGTCGAGGATTGGCCGGAGGTCACCAAGGCGGGAGCCGCGACCAGGCTGGTGGCGACGGGCGCCGCCACCACCACGATGGGCAGGGTGCGGGTGACCGTCTGGCCGGCAAGGTTGGTCTCGGTGAGGGTATGGGTCTGGGTGCCCACCGTTCCAGGGATGTAGGGAATGGGGGATCCGCTGGTGGGGACGATGGGGGAGGCAGGATTGCCCAAGGCATCGCCGTGGGTGATCTCATTGCCGGCGACGGCGGGGGTCGGGTTGCTGAACACCGCGGTCAGGTTGGTCACGGTGCCGACGGTCACGGGGTTCCTGGAGGCCGTGAAGCTGGTGATGGTGACCGGCTGCACCACGATCAGGGTGCGGACCGCGGTGAGGACCTGGCCGGTGCTGTCCGTGACCCTGAGGGTGTAAGTCGTGGTGGTGCCCGGGGACACGGCATAGGCCTGGCCGCTGGTGACGGTGCCGATGACCGGGGTGATGGTGCCCACGGCATTGATGCCGCCGCCGAAGACCGGCAGCAGGTTGGCGCTTCCGCCCGCGGAGATGGTGTCGGCGGGGGCGGAGGTGGTCAGGGTCGCCGTCAAGGGAGGCACGGCATTGACGTCCACCGCGAAGGCGGGGGCCGTGGTGCAGCTGGAGCCCGCGGCGTTCACCACGGTGCAGGTCAGGGTCAGGACGCCCACGCCCGTGGTGGTGCCAGCGGTGTAGGTGATCTGGTTCGTGCCCTGGCCGGCGGTGATGGTGCCGTTGGTGATGTTCCAGTTGTAGGTGGAGCCGACCTGGGACGGGACGGAGGCGACGTGGCCGGGGGTGCCGGCGAAGACGGCGGCCTCCCCGGTGACGGTGCAGACCGGGGGCGCCACGACCCGGATGGCCGCGGTCCCCGTGGCCGTGCCGCCGGGGCCGGTCACCACGAGGGTGTAGATGAAGGTGCCGGTGGCGACGGGGGTGACGGTGGTGGAGGTGCCGGAGGCCGGGGCCGCCGGGAGCTCGGCGCCGGAGAAGGAGCCGGCGGGGCCCGTGAGGTTGCTGGCGGTCCCGTTGATGTAGCTGGTCAGCAGCTGGCTGGTCCCGCCCAGGGTGATGACCGCAGGAACCACCGTGAAATTGGTGATGGAGGGCGGCTGCACCACGGTGATGGTCTCGGCGTCGGAGGCCGAGGTGCCCGCGCCGTTGGTGACCGTCAGGACGTAGGTGGTGGTGGCGATCGGGCTGAAGGTGTAGGCGAGGCCGTTGACCACGACGAAGGAGCTGCCGCCGCCGCTGAGGACGCCGACGCAGTCCGGACCGCCGGTCCAGTTCGGGGTCAGGGTGACGCTCTGGCCCACGTTGATGGAGTTGGTGGAGGCCACAAGGTCGACGGCGGTGGGGGCCGCCACGATCTTCACGAGCACGCCCGTGGTGTGGGTGACGCCCGCGCCGTTGTCGGCGGTGAGAGTGAAGATGCGGTCGCTGCTGTTCGTCCCGTCAAGCACGACGGGGAAGGGCACGCCGGTCTGGAGGGTCGGCGTGGCGCGGGGCGTGCCCGTGTCGGTGGCGACGGAGGAGGTCACGTTGGCGGAGCCGCCCACGGGGAGGGTGAAGATGGCGTTCAGGTAGATCGTGGCGCCGGCGGTGGCGACCAGGCGGTCGGACACGAGGGCCTGGGCGAAGGGTCCGGCGACCACGAAGATCGTCTGGGAAGCCGAGGCCTGCCGACCGGCGGCATTGGTGACCGTCAGGGTGTAGGTCGTGGACAGGGTTGGCGAGACCACGTAGCTCGAGCCCGACACCACGGGCCCGACGCCGTTGTTGATGGCGCCAGTGCCGTTGGTGAACACCGGGGCGAGCGTCGCGCTCTGGCCGGCGGTGATGGTGTAGGGGAAGGCGGCCGGGACGGTGACATTCAGGACCGCGGTCGGGGCCGGCACCACCGTCAGGTTCGTGGTGGTGGTGTAGGTGGTGGGCGTCGCGTTCGTGACGGCCAGGGTGTAGGTGTAGATGCCCGCGGAAACCGGTGCCGAGACGACGGACTGCGGGGTGCCGCTGGTCGGTGCGTAGGCGTTGGGCGCCAGGAAGGCGCCGCCGTTGCTCGTCACCGCGGCGGTGGTGGCGTTGCTGAAGATCGCGTAGAGCTGGGTGGTGTCGCCTTCCGTGATGATGTTCGGCTGGAAGTAGAAGGCCTGGGCGAAGGGACCCGCGAGCACCGTGACCGTGAGGCTCGCGGTGGCCGTCGTGCCGACGGGGTTGGTCACCGTCAGGACGTAGGTCGTGGTGGAGGTCGGGGAGACCGGGTAGGCCTGGCCCGAGGTGACGGTACCGATGCCAGCGATGACGCCCGTGCCGTTGGTGAAGGTGGGGGTCAGGCTGGTGGTCTCACCGAGGGTGATGGGGTTGTTGGATCCCGCGGTGATGGCGAGGCCCGCGGTGGGGACGCCGTAGACGGTCACCGTGACGCCATGGGTGGAGGTCACGCCGGCGCTGTTGGTGACGGTGAGGGTGTAGACATAGGTCCCGACCGCCGTGGGGGTCACGGGGAAGGGCACGGCGTTCAGGGGCGCGATGGGAGCCGCGAGGCCGCTGGTGGCCGCGTTGGGGCTGGTGCAGACCACGGAGGCGGTGCCCCCGGTGCCGATGGTGAAGTAGGCGGTCAGGTAGGACGTTCCGCCCACGGTGATGCCCACCGGGTTGGCCGCCAGGGCTGCCGCATTGGGGCCGGTCAGCACGACCACGGTGTGGACCACCCCGGTGGTGGCGCCGATGGAATTGGTCACCGTCAGGGTGTAGGTGGTGGTCTGGGTGGGCTGGACCGCGTAGGCGGAACCGCTGAGGACGCTGCCGACGCCGGGGGTGATGACGGCGGTGCCGCCGGAGAAGGTCGGGGTCAGGAAGGTGGTGTCCCCGGCCGTAATGGGGTTCACCGAGGAGGTGAGGCTCGTCGCCGTGGGCAGGCCCACCACGAGGATCGTCACCGAGCGGTTCACGGACACGAGGGCCGCGTTCGTCACCGTCAGGGTGTAGGTGGTGGTGGCGATGGGGTTCACGAAGAGGGAGACGCCGCTCGTGACCGGGACGCCGCCGGCGGGGAAGGGCGGCGAGCTGCCGCTGGGAGGCGCGGTGATGACGCCGTTACCTCCGGAGAAGATGCCGATGAGCTGGGAGAAGTCGCCGGCGGTGATGGTGGAGGGGAAGGCGATGAAGCTCTCGATGACGGGATCGCCGACCACGTGGACCGTTAGGATGCGGGTGACGAAGTCGCCGGCGGGGTTGGTCACCGTCAGGGTGTAAGTCGTGGTTTCAAGCGGGTTCACCGTGTAGGAGTTGCCGCTGATGACCGAGCCCACGCCGCCGATGAAGCCGCTGCCGTTGGCGAAGACCGGCAGGAGCTGGACCGGGCTGCCGCCCGCAACGGGGGGAGGCGTCGGGGGATTCGAAGTGAAGCTGGCGATGGACGGGGGCGGCACCACCGTGACGACGGTGCCCGTGGTGGCCGAGGCCCCGGCGGGATTGGTCACCGTCATCGTGTAGGTGGTGGTGACGGGAGGCGTGACCAGGTAGGGCACGCCGTTGAGCACGGCGCCGACCCCGTTGTCCACGATGGCGGTGCCGCTCGTGAACGTGCCGATGAGGCGGGAGGAGTTGCCGATGGTGATGATGGGCGGGATGGAGACCAGGCTGATGCCCGTGGGGGCTTCCACCACCTTGACCGTCGTGGAGAGCTGGACGAAGGTGCCCGCCGCGTTGGTGACCGTCAGGAGGTAGGAGGTGGTCACGGTGGGAGAGACCCGGACTGGGATGCCGGACAGGATGGGACCGATGCCGCTGACCGCGCCGGTGCCGCCGGCGAAGACGGCCACGAGGTTGGTGCTGTTTCCGACGGTGATGGTGGCCGGCTGGCCCGCGAAGCTCGTGATCACGGGCGTCGTCACGACGTTGATGGTCGCGACCGCGCCGGAGGTGCCACCCGCGAGGTTCGTGACCGTGAGGATGTACGTCGTCGAGACCGCGGGCGAGACCGTGAGGGGAATGCCGTTCACCGGGTTCAGGGTGCTGGCGTTGACGCTGTTGGTGATGACGGCGGACCCGGACGTGAAGGTCGCGGTGAGGTGGGCGCTTTCACCCAGCGTGATGTAGGGGCGGTCGGTGGTGAGGCTCACGTTGGAGGGGAAACCCACCACCGTGACGGTGACCGCGTTGATGGCGGTGTTCCCGGAGGCGTTGGTCACCGTCAGGACGTAGGTGGTCGTGGAAGAAGGGCTGACCGCGGTCCCGATGCCGGAGCCGACGGGGCCGATGCCGTTGTTGATGACGCCGTTCCCGCCGGAGAAGGTGTAGTTCAGCGTGGAGCTGGCGCCCTGGGAGATCGTGGCCGGGTTGGCTGAGAAGGAAGTGATGACCGGGACGTTCTGGACCGTGATGATCACGCCCTGGGTGACGGTGGCGCCGGCGGCGTTGGTCACGGTGAGGGTGTAGGTCGTCGTCGCCGTGGGGGAGACGAGGAAGGGGACGCCGCTGACGGGGATGACCGTGGTGGGGCCGGCGCTGTTGGACACCACCGCCGTGCCGCCGGTGAAGGTGGCCGTCAGGGCCACGCTCTCACCGAGGGTGATGGTGGATTTCGCCGCCGTGAAGGAGACGTTCGAGATGGGGGGCACCACCGTGATGGTCAGCGCCCGGCTGGCCGTGGCGTTGACCGCGTTGGTCACCGTGAGGATGTAGGTGGTCGTCTGGGTCGGCGAGACCGCGATGGGCTGCCCGCTGGGCACCCCGCCCACGCCGGGCGTGATGGCGCCGGTCCCGTTGGCATAGACCGCCGTGAGGTTCGTGCTCGCGCCCTGGGCGATGGTGTTCAGGCTCGCGGTGAAGCTGGTGATGGACGGTTCGGGGGGTGGCGGCGGGGTGCCACCGCCTCCGCCGCCGCAGGCCACGACGAGCGCCATGAGGGCCAAAGAGAGGACGGTCAGGAACCTGGTGACGGCGCGCATGGGGCCCCCTTGGAAGGGAATTACGGGTGTGAGGGTGTCACGTGGGGTGAGGCCCTTAATAGACCTGGGAAGGGAAATCCCTGTCAACCCGGATTTTTCGTTTGGCCTTGCAATAAATCGACACACTGCCCCCCCAGAGAAAGATGGATCCTTGCAGTTGCCTGACATCTTTCCTCCCAGTCCGGGCTCGCCGCAGTGCCGGGATTCGTCCTGCGAACAGGGTCCGGCCAGAGCCCCCCCACGGCCTCGCCCGACGCCCCGGCCCACCCCCCCGCTCGCCGGGCCATAGGCCCCGGTCGCCGGGCCTCGCGATCCAGGATCCCAGCCCCGCTGTTAGGTTCACCTCCACGGAGGCTTCCATGAGCGAGCACACCCCGACCCCACCGGAATCCGAACTCTTCGGCGGCACCCCCGCCCCGGCCAAAGTCCATCCTCCGGGCCTCCTCGACCAGCTGACGGGCGTCTTCACCGAGCCGACGGCCCTGTTCACGAAATTGCGGACCGCTCCGTCCTGGATCCAGGCCACGGTCCTCGTCACCCTCTCGGCGCTGGTGGTCACGATCATCTGGGTCATGAAGGTGGACGTGGACGCCATGATCCGCCCGGCCCTGGAAGCGAATCCCAACATCCCTGCCGAGCAGGTGGACAAGATCGTGGAGATGCAGGGCAAGTTCATGCCGGTGATCGCGCCCATCGGCGTGATCGTGGCCATGTGCGTCGCCACCTTCCTCCCGGCCCTGGTGTTCTTCCTCCTCGGCCGGAAGGGCAGCGAGGACGGTGCCCCGAACTACATCCAGGCCCTGAGCGCCACCGCCGTGCCGAACCTCGTGATCATTCCCCAACAGATCGTCGTGGCCCTGATGTGCGTCCTGAAGCCCGTGGGCGGCGCATCTCCCGACAAGCTGTCCCCGACCTCCCTCGGCTACTTCCTAACGGTGGAAAACGCCAAGCTGGGCGCCCTGCTGCGCCACATCGACCCCTTCTTCATCGGCGTCTACGTGGTCACCTACCTGGCCCTGCGCAACCTGCTCCGCCTGAAGCCCGGCTACGCCCTGGCCGGCACTTTGCTCTGCGCCGCGACGACCCTGGGCTTCCGCCTCCTCGGAGCGAAATGATGGCCACCAAGGGCCAGAAGCTCGCCCTCGCGGGCGGCGCCCTGGCGGTCCTCGTGGTCCTTGGCGTCGTCTTCGGCGGCAACAAGGAGGACCCCGACGCCTACTCCTGGGACACCATCACCCGGGGCTCCCTCCGGGAGACCATCAGCGCCAGCGGCGAGATCCAGGCGGTCCGCAAGGTGAACGTCGGCACGTCGGTGGCGGGCGAGATCAAGTCCATCCACGTGAAGGACGGCCAGGACGTGAAGGCCGGCGACCTGCTGGTGAGCATCGACCAGGAGCGGCTGCGCTCGGAGCTGAACCGCACCGAAGCGGCCCTGGACGCCAGCCGGAAGGAGGCCGCGCGCATGGAGGCCGCCATGAAGCGCTCCCGGGAATCGAATCTGCGCAATGAAACGCTGTTCAAGCAGGGCCTCATCAGCGACGAGGCCTGGCGCCAGGACAACCTGGCCCGGGAGAGCGCCGAACTGAGCTGGCAGGCCGCCCAGGCCGGCGTGGCCCAGAGCCAGGCGAACCTCGTCTCCATGCGGGATTCCCTCAGCAAGACCGTGCTGCGCGCCCCCATCGACGGCCGGGTGACCTCCCTCAAGGCGGAAAAGGGGGAGACCGCGATCCCCGGCGTGAGCAACCTGCCCGGCGCCACCCTCATGGTCATCTCCGACATGAGCGAGCTGATGGCGGAGATCAAGGTCAACGAGGGCGAGGTGGTGCGCACGAAGGTCGGGCAGACCGCCCAGGTCACCGTGGAATCCCTGCCGGGGCGGGTCTTCCAGGGCCGGGTCGCCGAGGTCGCCACGGGGAACGAGGGGGTCGGCCAGGACGCGAACATGTACAAGGTGAAGGTGGCCCTCGACATGAAATCCGCCGACGTGGGCCGGCTTCGGCCGGGCATGAGCGCCCGGGCGATGATCCTCACGAGCGAGGCCCGGGACGTGCTGCGGGTGCCCCTGCAGTCCGTCCTGGAGCGCGAAGGCACGGCGGAGGAGGCCCAGAAGCAGGGACTGCTGGCCCCGGCCTCCCGCTCCGTGGTGATGGTCGCCAAGGCGGGCCGCGCGACGGAGCGGGCCGTCATCACCGGCATCGCCAACAACCAGTTCTTCGAGGTGAAGGCGGGGCTCGCGGAAGGCGAGCAGGTCCTCACCGGTCCGGTCCGCAAGCTGAAGGACCTGAAGGACCGCGCGGCGGTGAAGCTCAAGGCCAAGTCGGACACCCAGACCGACGAGGAAGCGAAGAAGCGGAAGGCCGGAGGCAAGGCCTGATGGACGCCCGGGAGCCCTTGTCCGCCGCGGTCCGGGCCCTCCGGGCCAACAAGATGCGCTCGGCCCTCACGGCCCTCGGGATCATCATCGGAGTCGCCTCCGTGATCATCGTGGTCAGCCTGATCCAGGGCCTGAAGGGCAGCGTCCTGAAGCAGATCGAGAAGGCGGGCAGCCAGACCCTCGTGATCCGTCCCGTCTTCCCGACGGACATGCCGTATCCGGAGTTCACCAAGATCAAGAACAAGGACCTGACCCTGGAGGAGATGCGGGCCCTGGGCCACGCCGTCCCCCAGATCACCCAGCTGACGCCCCTCTTCTTCAATGGCGGCGAGGCGAAGGCGGAAGGCAAGAGCGCGAGCGTCACCGTGATCATGACTGACGAGACCTACCTGGAGCTCAACAGCGTGAACCTCACCGCGGGCCGGAATTTCGTGCCCTCCGACCTCCGTCTGGGGAACAAGGTCGCCATCATCGGGCCGCGGGTGATCGAGAAGCTGGGCCTCAGGGGCAAGCCCCTGGGCCGCGCCCTCACCCTGTCCGGGATGAGCCTGGAGGTCATCGGAGTGCTGGAGGAGCAGGGCTCCTCCCTGGGCAACGACCAGGACTCCTACGTGCTGATCCCCCTCACCACCGGGCGCTCGACCCTCACCGACGCCCAGCGCCGGCAGCTCTTCTTCCAGGCCCGCATCGATCCCCGCCTCAGCGCCGACGACGGGGCCGCCCTCGTGGAGGACGCCCTGCGCCGCATCAAGGGCCTGAAGGGCAAGGAGCCCAACGGCTTCCAGGTCTTCAGCCCCAAGCAGATCACCGGCATCATCAGCGGCATCACCTCGGCCATCACCACCGTGGCCGGCGGAATGGTGAGCATCGCCCTGCTGGTGGGCGGCATCGGCATCATGAACATCATGCTGGTGAGCGTGACGGAACGGACCCGGGAGATCGGCGTGCGCAAGGCCGTGGGCGCCAAGCGCAAGCACATCCTGGCCCAGTTCCTCATCGAGGCCGCCTTCCTCTGCCTGGCGGGGGGCGCCCTCGGCATCGCCCTGGGCTACGTGGGCGGCGCCTTGCTGGGCAAGGCCCTTTTCGGGACCTACGGCACCGTGCCCCTCTGGGCGGTGGTGAGCGCCTTCGCGGTGCCTGCGGCCATCGGCCTCATCTTCGGCCTCTACCCCGCGGCCAAGGCCTCGAAGCTGGATCCCATCGAGTCCCTGCGCTACGAGTGATCCGGCGGGGCGCGGGGAGAGCCTCCCCCGCCCCGCCGGATCAGGCCTTCACTTCGCTTCCAGGGCCGCCTTGCGGGCCTTGATCACCGCGTCGGCCTCCCGGCCTTCCATCTCCTGGAGGTGGTCGAACTTCCAGGCGAAGGTGCCGACCCCCAGGGTGAGGGAGCGCAACTCCACGATCAGGTCGTGCATCTCGCTCTGGGGCAGGAAGGCGTTCACCACGTCCCAGCCCTTCCAGCCCTCCTTGGCGTCGAAGCCCAGGATCTGCCCGCCGCGGCGGCCGGTGACCAGGCGCTGGGCCTTGGCGGTGTGCTCGCTGGGCACGCTGATCTCCACGGACACGATGGGTTCCAGGAGCACCGGCAGGCAGTGGGGCATGCCGTCGGTCATGGCCACGCGGGCGGCGGCCTTGAAGGCCATGTCGCTGCTGTCCACGGTGTGGTAGCTGCCGTTGGTGAGGGTGACCGCGATGTCCACCACCGGGAAGCCGAGGGGGCCCTGCTTCAGGTAGTCCTTCACGCCGTTGTCCACGGAGCTGAAGTACTGGCGGGGCACCACGCCGCCCACGATGGTCTCGGCGAATTCGTACCCTGAGCCCCGGGGGAGGGGCTTGATGTCCAGGTACACGTCGCCGAAGGCGCCGTGCCCGCCGGACTGGTGCTTGTAACGGCCGTGCTGGTTGACGGGCTTCCGGATGGTCTCCTTGTAGGGCACCTGGGGCCGCTCGGACTTCACGTCCAGGCCGAAGCGGTTCTTGAGGCGGTCCAGGGCGTTCTTCAGGTGGATCTCCCCCTGGCCCCAGAGGAGCTGCTCGTGGGTGTCGGCATTCTGCTCCACGCTGAGGCTCGGGTCCTCCTCGCAGAGCTTGTGCAGCGCTCCGCTCAGCTTCACCTCGTCGCCCATCTTGGTGACCTTCATGGCGATGCAGGTGAAGGGCTGGAGGGGCGCCGGCCAATCCAGCTCGGGGGCGCGTCCGGTGGCGACGGTCTGGCCGGTGACGGCCTCCTCCAGGCGGCCCAGGGAGACGACCTCTCCCACGGCGGCCTTGGCGACCTTCTCCTGCTTCGCCCCCATGAGCCGCATGATCCCGTTGAGGCGCGCGCCGTTCAGGGTCGCGCCATCGGGGATCTCCCCACGCCAGATGCGCGCCAGACTCTGCTTCCCCACATGGGGGGCGTGGATGGTCTTGAAGATCTGGGCCAGGGGTTCGCTGCCCGCCGGCACGCCCACCCTCGCCGCGGTGGCGGCGGCCTCCGGGGCCTCGTCCCGCAGGGCCTGCAGCAGGCGCTTGATGCCATGGTCGCCTTCGGCGCTGCCAAAGAAGACCGGGACGATGAGGTCCTGCTCCAGGTCCTTCTTGAGGTTCTCGGAGATCTCCTCCGCGGGCGGATTCACGTCCCCGAGCAGCTCCTCCATCAGATGGTCGTCGAAGTCCGCCAGGCGCTCCAGCATCTCCTGGCGCGCCGCGTGCTCTTCGGGCAGCACGCCTTCGGGAAGCTGCATGAGGTCCGCGTCCTCGTGGCCCTTGTATCCGTAGGCGTGCTCGCTCACCAGGTCCACGAAGCCCGTGATGACGCCGTTCTCCTTGAGGGGGATCTCCCGGAGGATCAGGGGCCGGGAGCTGATGGCCTGGAGCCCGGCGAGGGTTTCGCTGATCTTCGCGTCGCCGCCGGGGTCCACCTTGTTGATGAACAGCACGTGGGGGATCTTGCGCTCGTCGAGGAACTGCAGGATCGGCGCCACCGTGGGCGCCTTGTGGGGCTCAGGCTCGGCCACCACCACCGCCACGTCCACCACCAGCAGCGCGTTCATGGCGTCCTGGGTGAATTCCACGGAGCCCGGGCAGTCGATGAAGGTCCAGCTTTCGCCCAGGTAGGCCGCGGAGGCGACGCTGAGCTCCACGCTCATGCCGCGGTTCTTGGCCTCGGCGGAGCTGTCGCCCACCGAGTTGTGCTCCTTGACCGAGCCCTTCTTCGGGATCGCTCCGCACTGCAGGAGGATCGCCTCCAGGAGCGAGGTCTTGCCGCTGAGGTAGGGTCCGACCAGGGCCGCGGCCCTGGGTCCGGAGGGGGCAATGCCCGTCATGAGTGCCTCCAAAAAGTGCTGGTCTGGGTGGGTGAAGTTTATTGGGGAATCCCAAGGTGGCAAGCGTTAAGAGGCCGCGGGCCCTTGCGGGCCGGGACCGGCAGGCGCCAGGATGCCGCCATGCCTTTCCTTCCGACCTGGGCCTGGATCCTGGCGGGCCTGTTCGCCGCCCTGGCGGCGGCCCGCGCCGCGCGCTCCCGGCTGCGCAGGTCCTTCTTCCGCCTAGCGGTGAGGACCCGCCGGGAGCTCGGCGTGAAGCTGAACCCGGTGACCTTCACCCGCAAGCAGAAGCTGAAGGCGGAGCTCCTGGAGGACCGGGAGCTGCAGGCGTTCGTGGCGCGCCGGGCGGCGGAGACGGGGCAGGACGAAAGCGCCCTCTGGGCGGATGTGAACGAATATCTGGAGGAGATCATTCCTGCCTTCAAGCTGCTCACCACCTACCGCTACGGGAGACGGGTGGCCGGGGCGCTGCTGCGCGGGCTCTACCGGGTGCGCGTCGGGCGCAGCGCCGAAGCTGAATTGAACCAGATCCCCCGTACGGCTTCGGTGATCTATGTCATGAACCACCGCAGCAACGCGGACTACGTGCTGGTGGCCTTCCTCCTGGCCAACCGCGTGGCCCTCTCCTACGCCGTGGGGGAATGGGCCCGGGTGTGGCCCCTGGAGCGGATCTTCAAGAGCTTCGGCTCCTTCTTCATCCGCCGGAACTTCCGGGACCCGCTCTACCACGAGGTGCTGGAGCGCTACGTTCAGCGCGCGGTGGTAGCGGGCGTCACCCAGGGCATCTTCCTCGAAGGGGGACTGAGCCGGGACGGCGCCCTGCTGAAGCCCAAGCTCGGCCTCCTGGACTACATGGCGCGCGCGAAGGCGGACCTCGTGTTCGTCCCCGTCGGCCTCAACTACGATCGCGTCCTGGAGGATGTGAGCCTCACGGAGGAAGCCTCCCGCGGGGAGGCTCCCCGGACCCGGGCCGGGACGCGAGGCAAGCGGCCGTCCTCCCTGCGCCGGACCGCGTTCTGGATCCTGGGCCTGGTCCTGCGGGGCGCGACGGGGCGCTTCCACCGCATGGGCTACGCGGTGGCGAATTTCGGTCCGCCCGTCCCGGCCCGGGACTACCTGCCCGAAGGCTTCGCGGCCCTCGGATGGGAGCAGCGCAAGCCGCACCTCGAAGCGCTCGCGGCGCGGCTGATGGCGGCGGTCGGCGCCGAGATACCGGTGACGCCAGTGGCCCTGGTGGCCTGGGCCTTCCAGAGCCTCGGTCCGGGCCCCGTCGCCGTCCCCGAACTGGAGGCCGCCTGCGGGGCGCGCTTCAGCGAAGCCCGGGACCGGGGGCTGCCGGCCTACCTGGCGCGGGGGGAGGCCGCCCGCGCCGTGGCCATGGGCATCCGCATCCTGGCCCTCCGGGGCATCCTGCTGGAGCGGGACGGCACGCTGCGCCCGGCGCCGGGACGGGAGGCCCTGCTGGACTACTACGCCGCCAGCGTGGCCCACCACTTCCCGCCGGGCTGAGGACGCGTCCTCCCTCGGCTATTCCGAACGGACCTCTCCGGATTAGCTGGCTGAACGATCCCGCGCCCTTCCGTATCCTGCGGGAGGAGGTGCCCCATGGCGCGGATGGACGAAGTGGACTATCGGATCCACGGCGAGGACCTGCAGTTCGTGGAGATCGAGCTGGACCCCGGCGAGGCCGCCATCGCCGAACCCGGCGGGATGATGTACATGGATCCGGGGATCGCGCTGGATACGGTGTTCGGGGACGGGTCGGGGCAGGACCAGGGTTTCATGGGCGCGCTGCTGGGGGCGGGCAAGCGGCTCCTGACCGGCGAGAACATCTTCACGACGGTCTTCCACAACGAGGGGAAAACGAAGCAGGTGGTGGCCTTCGCCGCGCCCTACCCGGGCCGCATCATGCCCCTCGACCTGGGGGACCTGGGCGGCGAGCTCATCTGCCAGAAGGACAGCTTCCTCGCCGGGGCCAAGGGCGTGAGCCTCGGCATCGCCCTCAATCGCCGCCTGGGGGCGGGTCTCTTCGGCGGGGAGGGCTTCATCCTCCAGCGCCTCAGCGGCGACGGCCTGGTCTTCATCCACGCCGGTGGCATGATCCTCGACCGGGTGCTGCAGCCCGGGGAGACCCTGCGGGTGGACACGGGCTGCATCGTGGCCATGCAGCCCTCGGTGCGCTACGACATCCAGCTGGTGAGGGGCGTCAAGAGCGCCCTCTTCGGCGGCGAGGGCCTCTTCTACGCCACCCTGACGGGACCGGGCCGGATCTGGCTTCAGAGCCTGCCCTTCTCCCGCATGGCGGACCGAATCCTCGCCGCCACCCGCCACCGCCAGGAGGAGGGTTCCGTGCTCGGCGGCGTGGGCCGCATCCTCAACGGGGGCTGAGCCTCCCCGGAACGCGGGAAGGGCG
This sequence comes from Holophagaceae bacterium, assembly GCA_044229575.1. Lineage (GTDB taxonomy): Bacteria > Acidobacteriota > Holophagae > Holophagales > Holophagaceae > JADJVL01. The sequence goes on from JBGAST010000016.1 coordinate 50,734, forward strand.
CCCGGCGGGCGCCCTTCCTTTTCCTGCTTGAGGCACGGCGCTACTGGGAGACCGCGAAGGCCACCCGGTCGTTGCGCACGCGCTCGAGATCCAGGATCTTCACCGTGGCGGTGCTGCGGTCCTCGCTGTAGGTCAGGGAGTAGTGCTCGTCCTTCACCAGCGAGCCGGGGATGACGTTCACTTTGCCGATCTTGGCGATCCCCATCTCCACCGCCTTGATGGTGATCACGGCGTCGCCATCCAGGGCGAGGTCCCGGTCAAACTTCGCGGACTTGGCGTTGGGGCCCATGCGGTCCTTGGCGAAGATGGGCACCACGATGACGCCCTCCGCCTCCAGCTTCTTCCGCTCGCCGACCAGGTAGTGCATGGAGTTGAGCTTCGCCTTCTGCTGGGTGGAGAGGGTGGTCAGGCCGTTCACCTGGTCCATCAGCCCGGTCTTCTCCGTGCGCAGGGCCTCGATGTCCGCCTCGATCTTGGTCTTGGTGACGATGAGGCCGTCCACCTTCTGTTGCAGCTCGTCGGCCATCTTCTTGGCGTCGTCCCGCTCGCCTTCCAGCTTCTGCTTGGCCTGCTTGGTGGCCTCCGTGGGGCTGATGTCGGCCTTGCCCTGGGCCACGGAGGAGCCGTACTTGCCGTTCACGTAGAAGTGGTAGACCTCCCAGCCCGGCTTCAGCTCTTCCAGGATGTGGGTCTTGGCGATCAGCTCCTTGGCCTGCTCCTCGTCCACGCCGCGCTTGCGCAGGAAGCGCAGGGCCATGGCGTAGTGGTTGTCGCCGTCCTTGGCGACCTCGGGGCGGGGCAGCAGGGAGCGCACGCCGGCCAGCTTCTTGTTCAGCACCGCGATCTCGGCGTCCTTGTCCAGGATCACCTGGAGCAGGTCGCCGGTGCCCGTGCCCTTCTCCTCCTTCAGGCGCTTCTCGAGGAGGGCCTTCTGCTCCGGGCTGAGCTGCATCGTTTCGGGGTTCGGCTTGGCGTCCGGCATCTTCGCGGCGTCCGCGGCCTTGGCCTGGGCCTGGGCGGCCCCCTGGATCTGCTGCTGGATGGCCTGGGCCTCGTTGGCCTTGGCCGCCAGGGTCTGCACCTGCTTGTCCTCCTGCGGCTTCCTGTCGCAGGCGAGCGTCGTGATCAGGAGGGCGGGGGCGAGGAGGCCCGGCAGGGCCCATCGGGTGAATTTGGTTCGGTTCATGGCGGTCTCCAATGAAGGTCCAACTCGTGGATGTCTCCATTGTCGTCCAGGCTTCCCGCCCCGCCAAATGAGCGACTTCAGCCCCTCCGAGCCCCCGAAACCGCTGGCCGAATGGAAGGGCTGCATGGCTTTGACATACCTGTGACGAAGGCGCCCGATGAACCGGTTTCAGGGCTCGAAATAGCCGTACAGGTAGGCGCTGACCACCGTGTCCGAGCTGCCCGCGTTGACCTTGGTGACCCGGAGCTCGACCTGGGTGCCGGCCGCGAAGCTGATGCCCGTGGTGAACTGCTCCCCGTAATCGAAGGAGGCCAGGGAGCCCTGGGTCGGGACGCGGACCATCTTCTGGTAGGTGGAGTTGTGCACGCCCGAGGTGGAAAAGCCGAGGCTGAGGTCGACGCCGTAGGAGCCGGTGAACCAGTAGCGGATGCCGGTCACCACAAACTTCTGCCCGGGCGGCACCACGATGTTGGAGCTCACCGGGAACTGCTGGATGTACGCGCCGTTCTGGAGCTGGTTCCAATAGAAATTGGCGGAGCCATAGACCTGGTTGCGGCGGAACACCACCAGGTTGGCGGCCGGGGCGGCCTGGGCGGACACGATGGGGAGCGAAACCAGGGCGAGGGCCATGGCGCGGGTCAGGAGGCGGGTCATGGGAGTCTCCGGGGAAGGATGGCCCAGCCTAGGTCCTTCCGGCGGAAAGGGCCTGGACCACTTTCCAATCTCGCCTTCAGACCAGTGCCACGTAAGATCGAGGGGCTGGAGAGACCATGCCGAAGATCGTCCGCATCGCCAATGGCCAGGGCTTCTGGGGGGACAGCATCGACGCCCCGGTGCGCCTCATCGAGTACGGGAGGATCGACTACCTGAACCTCGACTACCTGGCGGAAGTCACCCTGTCCATCATGCAGAAGCAGAAGCGGAAGAATCCCGCGCTGGGCTACGCCACCGATTTCGTGGATCTCATGGCCCGCACCCTGCCGATGCTCAAGGCCAAGGGCATCCGCGTCATCGCCAACGCCGGCGGCGTGAATCCCGAGGCCTGCCGCACGGCCATCCTCGAGGTCGCGAGGAAGCTCGGGGTGAAGGGCCTGAAGATCGCCACCGTGACCGGCGACGACGTCATGGGCCGGCTCGAGGAGTTCAAGGCCGCGGGCCTCCAGCTCGCCAACATGGACACCGGCGCGGGCCTCTTCGACGAGGAGCTGGAGATCATCAGCGCCAACGTCTACATGGAGACCGCGTGCATGGTGGAGGCCCTCGCCACCGGCGCCGACATCGTGCTGACGGGCCGCTGCACGGACCCCGGCCTGACGCTGGCGCCCCTCATCCACGAGTTCGGCTGGAAGGCCGACGACTGGAACCGCCTCGCCGCGGGCACCATCGCGGGCCACATCCTGGAGTGCGGCGCCCAGTCCACCGGCGGCAACTTCTCCCGCTGGTGGGAGGTGCCGGACCTCTGGAACGTGGGCTATCCGATCGCGGAAGTCAGCGAGGACGGCACCTTCGTCATCACCAAGGCCGAAGGCACCGGCGGCATGGTCACCGTGGACACCGTCAGCGAGCAGCTGGTCTACGAGATGGGGGATCCCGAGAACTACATCACCCCCGACGTGGTGGCGGACTTCACCTCCATCCGGCTGCGCCAGGAGGGCCCGGACCGCGTGGCCGTGAGCGGCATCCAGGGAAGGCCCAAGACGCCCTTCCTGAAGGTGAGCGGCAGCTACCTGAAGGGCTACAAGTCCACGGGCCAGCTCACCCTGCCGGGGCCCCGTGCCCTGGAGAAGGCAAAGCTCTGCGCCGACATCGTGTGGAAGCGCCTGGAGGCCGCGGGCTGCGTGTTCGAGCACACGGACGCCGAGTTTCTGGGCGCCAGCACGGTGCACAAGGGCATCGCCTTCGAGCCCGCCGACCCCTCGGAGATCGTCCTGCGCCTGAGCGTCAAGGATCCCGACAAGCGGAAAGTGGAGCGCTTCGGCCGCGAGCTGGCGCCCCTCGTCACCGCCGGACCCGCCGGCGTCACCGGCTTCGCCGGGGGCCGGCCCAAGGCGCAGGAGATCGTCGCCTACTGGCCCGCGCTGATCCCCCGGGAGCTCATCACATGGGCCGTGACGGTGGAAGAGGTCTGAACCGGACCTCCGGGCCCGTTTGCCCGCATCGAGATCACAACGCGGCTTCCCGAAGGGGCTCCGAAGGGCCCGGTCCGGAGGACCCACAGCCAGTAGTGGCGCGTGTTCCGGCCTGGAGGCGCCGGCCTGCGTCCACTCCTTCGCCCGGTTCCCCGCCCAAGCCACTTGTGACCAAGGTAACTCGGGTTTGACGTTCAAGAGGTGAATACTGGTGCGGTGAAGCCAGACCTGGTTTCACCTTCTTCAAGGAGAAGATCCAAGGCGGGGGAAACTGTTCCATCCCTCCTGCCGGAAGCGCGAAGGGGGCCTCCCCAACGCAGGGCCACGAGAATCGGCCACGGAAGTCCACCAAAGGAAAAAAACAGAAAGGTCCTTGACCCTGGCCGTGGCCTGTCTGGATTCTAGACAAACTCATCCTATTGCCTATTTTTTTCTAGGGAGGTTCCGCATGCACAAGCGATTCCGGGTCATGCTGGCCGCGCCGCTGGGGCGGTTCGCGAGCGGAGGCACCCCATGAAACTGAGCACCCAAGCGCTCCTGATCGCCGCGCTGGCGTCCACCCCGGGCTGGTCCCAGGACTTCAGCCTGTACAGCACCACCATCGCCCAGATGTGGAAGCAGGATGCGCCGGGCTTCGACAAGGCCACCTTCGCCCCGGCTACCCAGTTCCTCGGCCTCGATGTCACCAACGTGGGCCGGGACGGCCTGTCCCTCCACCTCTTCGGCTGGGGCCGGGCCGATCTGGCCGACCAGTCCCTGCCGGAAAGCAAGACCACCGGCGAGCTGACCTACGGCTACGTCCGCTACCGCTTCCAGCAGGCCAACGCCGAGATCAAGGCCGGCCGCTTCACCGTCAACCAGGGCGTGGCCATCGAACAGGTGGACGGCGTCAGCGCCCAGGCCGACCTCCGCGGCGGCTTCACGATCTCCGCCTTCGGCGGCCGGCCGGTCCTCTACAAGACCCGGGACGCCGTGACCCAGAAGGACTACGACTTCCAGCGGGACTTCATCTTCGGCACGCGTTTGGGGCTGAGGATTCCGAAATACGGCGAAGTGGGCCTCTCCTACCTCCAGGACGGGACCAAGGCCGCCAAGGACCTGCCGATCCCGTCGGCCATCGACTACACCCGGGAGCAGCTGGGCCTGGACATCCACTTGACCCCGCACGCCGCCTTCGACTTCAGCGGCCGGACGGTCTTCGACCTGGCCGACCGCGCCCCGGCACCGGGCAGCAACGCGGAAAAGCCTTCCAAGATCGCCGAGCACGACTACAGCGCGACGGTGAAAGTGGCCTCGTCGGTCGCGATCTCCGGCACCTTCACCGAGCGCAACTTCCAGGCCTTCTTCGCCGGCACCAACCTGCCTTCCCTCTTCCGTTCCGTGGAGAAGGACAAGCACCGCGCCTACGGCGGCAGCGTGACCGTCGGATCCGGCGGCCCCCTGGAGTTCGTCGCCGACTACCGGCACACCTCCCGCGAGACCTTCGGCGATTCCAACCGCTTCGGCGGGGATGTCCGCTGGACCCTCGAGAAGCAGAAAATCCAGTCCGGTTTCGGCTACCACCGGGTGACGGCCTCCGATGCGAAGCTGGTGGATTCCGCCACGCCCTCCTACAGCCTGGCGCACCACGAAGTGCGGGCCTGGGTCATGGCCGAGAAAGGCAAGCTGACCGCGACCCTGGACGGCGTCCTCCATTCGTACGACGACAAGAAGAACCCCTTCCTCAACGGCCGGACCTCCATCTTCGAAATCGTGGGTTCGCTGGGCATGCAGGCCTCGTCGAACCTCCGGATCTCCGGCGACCTCAGCTACGCCGCCAACGCCCTCTTCAAGAAAGAGGTGCGCGGGCTCCTGCGGGCTGAATACCGGTTCGTCTCGGCGAAAAAGGGAGGCGGCAAATGACGCGCAGCAAGGTATTCCTCTCGTCCGTCCTCGCCCTCTTCCTGGGCGTCCTCACCGCCTGCTCCGTCCTTTCCCCGGAGACGAGCTTCGCGCCGACCCATCCGGAAGCCCTGGGCCAGGGCCGGCCGGTCTGCTCCAGCTGCCACGGGGACGAGGCCATGAAGGGCGGCCTCAAGACCTACGCGGCCCTGGACCATACGCCGGGCTTCGTGAAGAACCATCGCTACCAGGCGAACCAGGACTCGAGCACCTGCGCCTCCTGCCATAGCCAGTCCTTCTGCTCGGACTGCCACGGCGGGAAGGTGCCCATGACCCCCGCCACGAAGTGGGGCAACCGCCCCGACCGCGACATGCCGCACCGCCCGGGCTACCTCTCCATCCACCGCATGGACGGAAAGCTCGACCCCGCGGGCTGCTTCAAGTGCCACGGCCGCGCCAACAACGACAAATGCACGGCTTGTCACCGCTAAGGGGCCGCACATGCGCATAGACACGATCACGATTCGCAGTGCCGCTTCGATGTTCAAGGCCGTGTGTGCGGTCGCCTTCGCCCTGCTCCTCGGGGGCTGCTCGACCAGCAACACCCAGTCCACCCAGCTCAGCCCCAAGGGCGAACACCCGGCTGGCTGGCTGCAGACCCACTACGCGGAATTCATCAAGAACCCGGACCAGTGCCGGACCTGCCACGGCTCCACCACGGATCCCAAAGCGGCCGGCGGCATCGCCAACGTCAGCTGCTTCTCCTGCCATCCCCACGGCCCGAGCCATGCCCCCGGCTGGGAGGCCCCCGGCCAGCACGGCCGCCTCGGCGCCCAGGCGGCCCCCGGCGTGACCGCCGGCTTCGCCTACTGCGCGAAGTGCCACGGTTCCACCTACAACAACGGGCCCGCCGTCTCCTGCATGACCTGCCACACCAAGTCGCCGCACCCGAGCCGTCCCTGGGTGGGCACGTCCGCCTCCGCGCCCAGCCACACCATGACCGACGCGGCCAACGCGCCTGAATGCGTCAAGTGCCACGCCGACGGCGCCAACTCGACCCTGAAGCCGACGACGCCGGCGCCGCCGGGGACGATCCCGGGCTGCTTCAACAACACCATGTGCCACGGCCGGAGCTTCTGATGCGCGAATCCCAAGAATCCCCAAACAAACCAACCATAGGAGGACAACGTATGCATCGCAAACCTCTGAAGGTGCTCTGCGGGTTGGTTGCAACCGCCGCTGCCGCCTTCCTGCTGATCAGCTGCCGGGGCTCCGCAGGCCAGACCGGACCGGCCGGCGCGAACGGGACCAACGGTACCAACGGAAGCAACGGGTCCAACGGCGCGACCTATGCCATCGACGCCACCACCCTCTCTCCCGAGGAATGGGGAGAGCTCAGCCTGAAGGGCACGGTCACCAGCGTGAGCGCCGGCGCCTCCACGGTCGTGAACTTCAAGGTGACGGAAGGCCACAATGTCCCGGTCAAGGGGCTCGGCTTCACGTCCAAGGCCTCCACCGCCGCCTTCGCCGGCTACGCGAACATGGCCTTTTCCATCGCCAAGCTCGTGCCCGGGACCAGCGGCAGCCCGAGCACCTGGGTCAACTACATCGTGACCGGGAACCCCACCGCCGCGGCCCCGACGACCTGGGTTCCGGGCCGTCCGAGCACCGACAACATCGGCACCCTGGTGGACAACGGCGACGGCACCTACAAGTACACCTTCCGCCGGGACATCACCCAGACCCAGGCCCTGCTGGACGCCTATACCTACACCGGCAACAACATCAAGGCCGACCTCGGTGACGTCAGCTACCAGTCCAACTTGACCCACCGGGTCACGGTCTACGTTGGCGGCAATGCCCGCGGCACCAGCACCAACACCGCCGACGGCTCCAACAGCGGCGTCCCGGCCATCCGCGTCAAGTTCCCCGCGAACTTCTTCTACGACTTCATCCCCGCCACCGGCCAGCCCGTGGGCGCCGCCAACGAGCAGCGCGAGATCACCCAGGTCTCCACCTGCTTCACCTGCCACGCCAAGTTCGAGTTCCATGGTGAAGGCCGCCAGGACACCAAGTACTGCGTCGTGTGCCACACCGACCAGCGCAAGTACGGGAATCCGGAAGCCACCACCACGCCGACGGGCTATGACATCGTGGCCGGGCAGCGGAAGATCCAGAACCACGCCGTAGGCGACTTCGTCAACCTGGTCCACCGCACCCACATGGGCGAAGAACTGAAGAAGGATGGCTACCAGTACGCCGGCGTGTACTTCAACCACGTCACCTACCCCCAGGACCACCGGAACTGCGTGAAGTGCCACACGGCCAGCACCAGCACCCCCCAGGGCGACAACTGGTTCAACAAGCCCAGCCGCTTCGCCTGCGGCGCCTGCCACGACCAGGTCAAATGGGAGACCGGTGAGCACCATGCCGGCGGCCCGGCCTTCGCCGACAACCAGTGCGCCCAGTGCCACGACGCCGCGGCCATCAAGACCTACCACATCCCCGTCCTGCCCCCGAACCCGCTGAACGCGTGGAACGTGGCATCCGGCGGCAACAACAACACCAACGCCTCCTACGTGGCGGCCTTCGCCAACAACCTGCCCCCCGGCGCCAGCAAGGTGACCTGGGACCTCAAGAGCTTCACCTTCAACAGCAGCGGCAAGCCCGTCGTCACCTTCCGCTTCATCAAGGACGGCGCGCCGGTGGTCTTCAACACCTACCCCGCCAAGCCCGAGATGATGGACAACTTCGTGGGCGGCCCGAGCATCTACATCGCCTTCACCGTGCCCTACGACGGGATCCAGTACCCCGCTGACTGGAACGCCACCATCAGCACCTACCTCAAGAACATCTGGCGCGGGGACGGCAAGGACGCCAACGGCGGAAACCTGCAGGCCGCCGCAAAGGCGACACTGACGGGTCCTGACGGCAGCGGCTACTACGCCCTGACCTTCACCGACGCCATCATCCCCCCCACCGCGGGCATGCTCAATGCCGGCATCGGCTTCACCTACGGTCTCAGCGCCACCCAGCCCCTGACCCAGACCAACGTCCCGGGCTACCCGTACACCCCCCGCGTCCCCAACACGCCGGGCACCGGCCAGGGCGGGCTCGCGGTTCCGGCTCCCAACGTCACCAAGATGGTCAGTGGCACTCTGCCCGCCGGCTTCGACACGGCCCAGGCGACGACGCCCCGCCGCACTATGGTCACCACCGCGAAATGCAATGATTGCCACGGCGCCCTGGGCGTCTTCACCGCCAAGACCTACCACGCCGGCCAGCGCAACGACGCCCAGGCCTGCGAGTTCTGCCACAACGGCCAGCGGGTCAACAGCGGCTGGGGCGTCAACACCAAGGACTTCGTCCACGCCATCCATGGCGCGGGCAAGCGCGTCAACAAGTACTCGTGGGAAGCCTCCGCGGGGTTCAAGTACTGGACCATCACCTACCCGAGCGTGCTGAACAACTGCGAAGCCTGCCACGTGCCCGGCTCCTACGACTTCGGCAACACCACCAACGCCGGCGAAGTGCCCAACCTGAACTGGACCACCGTCGCCACCGGCACGGTGCCGAATCCCGTGAATGTCGTCATCACGGGCAACGAGCCCATTCCGGGAACCTACTGGTCCCCCTTCGTCACCGCCGGCGCGGTCTACGGCAGCGGCTTCTCCTATAGCGCGAACACCGGCGTTTCCACGCCGGCGGCGCCCACCACCCTGGTGAGTTCCCCCTATGTCGCGGCCTGCTCCAACTGCCACGACACGCCCATGGCCCTCAACCACATGAAGGCCAACGGCGGCTCCTTCTACGTGCCCCGCAGCAGCGTCATGAACGCCCAGACCGGCGCCCTCATCAACGCGGAGCAGTGTTTCCTCTGCCACTCCGCCGGCAAGATCGCGGATACGCAGAAGGTGCACATGAACTTCAAGTAATGTCCCCCGGGGGCGCGCCTCGCCGGACCCCCGAACTCAAGCTGGAAGCAGGACGAAGAACCCGGGCCCCCTGCCCGGGTTCTTCGCGTTCCGGACCCGGGCGCGGCCGGCGCACTGTGATCCCGGCACCGCGGGCCCGTGCGAAACTCTGCCTGGACGAAATCTGGAGGTGAAGGATGAACCACGGCGTTCTCAAGCCCATCCTCGTGGCCATGGCCCTGCTCTGCACGGGCCCGGCCTGGAGCCAGGACACGAAGAAGAAGGCCGCGCCCCCGGCCGCCCCGGCCCCCAGCGCGACGGACCTGAATCCCCTGATCGCTGCCCAGTCCAAGGCCCGCTCCAAGGCCCTCAAGGCCGAGAAGAAGAAGCAGAAGACGATTCCCGAGGCCCAGCGGGTGGATATCAACAGCGCCACCAAGGAGGAGCTGATCAAGCTGCCGGGGGTCAGTGAAGCCTATGCGGCGAAGATCATCGCCGGCCGCCCGTACCTCACGAAGATCCACCTCGTGACCCACGATGTCCTGCCCTACGCGGTGTACACGTCCATCAAGGGGCGCATCATCGCCCGGCAGAAGGGCGTGAAGTAGTCCGTCCCGAGCAACCCTTCCGGTGCCGGGGCGCCTACCATGGTCTCCGGTTCCCGGAGTCCCCATGCGCTGCGCCCTGCCCTTCCTGACCGCCGCCCTCCTGCTGCCCACCGACCTGTCGGCCCAGGCCGCCCGCCACCCCCGCGTGGAGGCCCTGGCCGCCGGCGTGGACGCCGCCCGCCTCCAGGCCGCCGTGGGGAGGCTGGTGGCCTTCGGGACCCGGCACACCCTGTCCGAGACGGCCTCGGACACCCGGGGCATCGGCGCCGCCCGGCGCTGGCTGGCGTCGGAATTCCAGGGGCTGGCGAAGCTGCCGGGCTCCCGCCTCCAGCCCCTGGAGGAGCGCTTCACCGTGGAACCGGGTCCGCGGGTCCCCAGGGCCACCGAGCTGGTCAACGTCGGCGCCGTGCTGCCGGGCACCGACGCGGCGCGCGCCAAGGAGGCCATCGTCCTCACCGGCCACTACGACAGCCGCGCCAGCAACCCCCTGGACGGCGTCTCCGACGCCCCCGGCGCCGTGGACGATGGCAGCGGCACGGCCCTGATGCTGGAACTGGCGCGGGTCCTGGCCGGGGAGAAGCCCGCCGTCGCGATCTACTTCGTCGCCGTCGCCGGGGAGGAGCAGGGCCTGCTCGGCTCCACGCACCTGGCGAAGCGGCTCAAGGAGGAGGGCGTCACCGTGCTGGCCATGGTCAGCGTGGACATCGCCGGCAACACGGAAGGCCAGGATGGCGTGAAGGACAACGTCACGGCGCGCCTCTTCAGCGAGGGCGTGCCCACGGGGGAGAGCGAGGCCCAGAAGCGCCTGCGGGAGGCCGTGGGGGGCGAGAACGATGGCGGCGCCCGGGAGTGGGCCCGCTACATCAAGCGCGTGGGCGAGCGCTACGTGGAGAACCTGGACTTCTGGCTCATGCTGCGCCGGGACCGCCTCGCCCGGGGCTCGGACCACACGGCCTTCAGCCGGCAGGGCTTCCCGGCCATCCGCCTCAGCGAGACCCACGAGCACTACGACCGCCAGCACCAGGACGTGCGGGTGAAGGAGGGCCGCGCCTACGGCGACGACCTGGTCCACTTCGACGCCGCCTACACCGCCAAGCTGGGCCGAGCCCTGCTGGCGGCCGCCTGGCACCTCGCCCATGCCCCGGCGGCGCCGCGGGACCTGATCCTCGGTGGCGCCGTCAGCCCCGATACGAAGCTGCGCTGGACCCTTCCGAGGGACCCCCGGCTGGCTGGCCTCGTCCTCTACCGCCGCCGCGCCGACGCCCTCCACTGGCAGCGCGTCCGGCGCGTGCCCACGGGGGAAAGCCTCGTCCTCAAGGATGTGGTCCCCGACAACGAGGTGTTCGCCCTCGCCACCGTGGATGCCGAGGGGAACGAAAGCCTGCCGGCCTATCCGTCGAAGCTGGAATGAGGCGGGCTACTTCGTCCGCACGCCCATGAGGATGTAGGCCGGATCCGCCTTGGCGCCGGCCTTGGGGATGGGCACCACAACTTTCGGGGAGAACATCTCGCCGTGGATGAAGACAGTGAGGGAGGCCGCTTCAGCCGGCATGAGGGTGGTGGTCTCGAAGGTGTCCATCATCTGGGGGGTGCTGGCCTTGATGTCGTAGGCGCCGCCGGCTTCCCGGGACATCGCTTCCACCTGCTTGAAGCCCGCGCCCGCGGACTTGATGCGCAGGCGGATGGTCCGGGCATCCATGCGCTCCACCAGCACCACGGCGCCGATGCCGGGCTGGGCCTTCAGTTTCGCTTCCAGGGTGGCGACGGCGTCGGTCCAGGGATCGGCCTGGAGGGCGACGAGGGCGGGCGCGAGGAGCAGGGCGTGGATCATGGGATCTCCTTCTTCCGGAAGCTGGGTGGCTTCAGCATGGCGGGAGTTCCCGTCACTTCAAGGCCTTCAACCAGGCGGCCAGGGGGGAGAGGTCCGCCATGGGGGTGTCGTCGCCGTAGGTGGAGGCCGCATTGGCCCCGCTGAGGTCGGCCCGGGGCCGCGTCTCCCGCTTGAGCAGATGGTTGGCGTCCTTCACCTCGATGACCGGGGGCTTGAAGCCCTCGGGAAGCCGCTCGGGCTTCCAGGTCTGCACGTCCTTGTCGCCCCAGGCCAGGGCGCAGGGCACGCCCACGCGCTGGGCCAGGGCCAGGGGTTCCAGGTCCAGGGTGGCGCGCACGAAGCCCAGGGACTCCTTGGCCATGAGCGCCTTCCCCAGCTTCACCAGGGCGGGAAAGATGTCCGGGCCCCCCTCCGGCGTGGGCTGGCCGGCGCGGATGGCGGCATAGACCGAATCCATGTAGGCCAGGTTGGCCTTGGCCGTCGTCTCGGGGAGCTGCAGCCTGAGCTGGGCCTGGATGGTCTTCGCCATGCTCGCCGCCGGCGGCTCCAGGAGCAGCAGGGCGTCGGCGTCGGCCCAGGCCAGCAGGGCCAGGAGGGCGCCCTCGCTGTGGCCGATGAGGAGGAGCTTCCTCCCCTTCGCTTCCGGCTGGGCCCGCGCCGCCGCCAGGGCCGCGCGGATATCGCCCACCTGGGCGTCCAGGGAGATGTCCAGGGTCGGGTCCTTCGAGCCGATGAAGCGCTTGTCGTAGCGCAGGCTGCCGATCCCCTGGCGCTGCAGCCAGGCCGCGAAGTCGCGGCCCCCGGAGCTCGCCGGCAGCAAGGGATTCGACCAGTTCCGGTCCGTGGGCCCGCTGCCCGCCACCAGCACCGCGAAGTACCCATGGCCCGTTGCGGCGCGGACGCTGCCCTTCAGGGGGAAGGCGTTGAAGCCTGGGAAGGCGAGGTCCCGATCCGGAGTGGAAGTCGGCGGAGCGGGCGCCTGGATGGCGGGGGGAAGCTGGAGCAACATGGAACCTCCACCCCCAGGATGCCGTGGCGGGTCCGCCGGTGCCGATCACTTCTCGATGAGCACCGGTGTCCCGAGGGGGCAGGCCACCCAGAGCTCCTCGATGGCGTTGTCCTCCAGGGCCACGCAGCCCCAGGTCCAGTCGCGGCTCGCCCCGTGGCCGTGGATGCCCACGAGGCCGCCCAGTTTCGTGTCCCAGGGGGGGCGCGCCTTCCGGCGGTGGGCGTCCAGGATGGCGGCGTGCTGGGCCTTCGAGATGAGGCCTTCCTTCAGGCCCCGGGCCGCGTCCTCGGGCTGCGGGTAGCTGAGCCCCAGGAAGAGGTGGTACTTGCTGATGTCGTTGCGGGTGCAGATATAGAGCCGGCCCTCCGGGGTCCGGTGATCCCCTTCGCCGACCTTGTCCAGCTCCGGCGCAGCACCGAGGCCCACGGGATAGGATTGGATGCGCTTCCCCGAGGCCCATAGTTCCAGGCGGTGGGCCACCTTGAAGACGCGCAGTTCCGTGTCCTTGAGCGGAAAGGCCACGGCAGCGGCGGCGGCCAGCGTCCGCACCCTCCCTTCGGCCGCCCGGAGCTGCTGCGGGGTGGGATTGGCCGGCGCCATCACGGCGCCCATAAATCCAAGGAGGAGGCCAAGGGCCCTCACATCGGGTGCGCGAGCTTGAAGATGCTGAAGGACGCGCCGCCGGGCTCCTGGAGGGCGGCGAAGCGGCCCACCTTCTCGATGTCCATGGGCTCCTGGTGCACCCTCGCGCCGAGGGCCTTGGCCTTGGCGGCGCTGGCGTCTACGTCCTCCACCATGAAGTAGGGGTTCCAGTGGGGCGGGATGTGCTCGGCGCCGGGCCAATCGGGCTTGAACATTCCGGCGAAGGGCTGCCCGTCGCCGATGCACGCTTCCGTGTAGGTCATGCCGCCGCCCGTGCCGCGCTTGAGGGTCCAGCCGAAGAGGCCCCGATAGAAGGCCTCAGCGGCGTCCAGGTCCCTGGTCAGGAGTTCCGTCCAGCAGAGGGCGCCGGGTTCGTTGAAGACGCCGGCGCCGTGGTGGGAGCCCGATTGCCAGACGGCGAAGACGGCGCCGGTGGGATCCTGGATCACCGCCATGCGCCCGATGCCTTCCACGTCGAAGGCCCCCATGAGCACCGTCCCCCCCAGTTCCTTCGCCTTCTCCGCCGCGGCTTCGGCACTGGCCACCTGGACGTAGCAGGTGAAGTGGGGCGGCCCCTGCTCGGGACTGGCGGGAAAGCCCCCGCCCACGTCCAGCCCGCCGAGCCGGAAGATGGTGTAGCTGCCCATGGCGGCGGGCATGTCCTCCGCGGTCCAGCCCAGCAGGTCCGCGAAGAAGGCCTTGGAAGCCGCCATGTCCGAACTGGCCAGCTCGATCCAGCAGAACTGTCCGACGGGTGCGTAGGTGGGTTCGGCCATGGCGCGCTCCTGGGAAGGGCGGTCAGGCTAGCAGGTGTCATCTGGAGGTCTCAATGCCCTCCCGCCCTTGGAAGGAATGAACCTACCCCAGCTGCCCCAGATCCTCCGGCCCGGCGATGGCCATGGTTGTCACTTCGATGCCCGCCTCCTTGGCCTGGCGCTTCACCAGGCCGCTCAGCACCTTGCCGGGGCCGAGCTCGAGGAAGGTGGTGACGCCCTCCTTCAGCAGCAGGGCCAGGGTGGCCTCCCAGCGCACGGCGCCGGGGATCTGGCGGAGGAGGCCGTCCCGCAGCAGCTCTGGATCGCTCACCACGACGGCGTCCACGTTGTTCACGAGGGGGCAGATCGGCGCCCGGACGTGCAGTGCCGCCAGGAGGGGCGCCATGGCTTCCTGGGCGGGTTCCATGAGGGGCGAATGGAAGGGCGCGCTCACGGGGAGCTTCATCATCTTGCGGCCGCCCTTGGCCTTGGCGGCCTCCAGGGCGGCGTCCACGGCCTCGGCGTGGCCGGCGATGACGATCTGGCCGGGGCCGTTGTAGTTGGCGGCCACGGCGATCTTCCCGGTGGCCTTCGAGCCCTCCTCGCAGGCGGCCTGGACATCCTCCGCGGCCATGCCGAGGATCGCCGCCATGGCGCCGACGCCCACGGGCACCGCCGCCTGCATGGCGCGGCCGCGCTCGCGCACGGTCTTCACCGCCTCGGTGAAGGAGAGGGCGCCGAGGGCCACCAGGGCCGAGTATTCGCCGAGGGAATGGCCGGCGGCAAAATCAGGCTTCGGCAGCTTGTCCGCGTAGGCGCGGACCACCATGGTGGAGTGCGTCAGGATGGCGGGCTGGGTGTGTTCGGTCAGCTTGAGCTGCTCCTCGGGGCCCTCGGCCATCAGCTTCGACAGGGGAAAGCCCAGGGCCGCGTCCGCGTCCTCGAGGACGCCCCGCGCCACAGGCTGGGCCTCCGCCAGCGCCATCCCCATGCCCACGGCCTGGGAACCCTGCCCGGGAAACAGCCACGCGACCTTGCTCACGGATCACCTCGCCAAAGAACCAGCCCCATCATCGCGCAGGAGCGGGGCCCTTGTCCCCGCCCGGCCCGCGCGGAACCCCGCTATTCCTTCGGCAGCAGCCCGGCGATGCCCGCCTGGATGCGCTCGCTGACCTTGCCTTCGTAGGTCCGCACGGCGGCGCCGATACCGTTCTTCACCGCCTTGGCGTCGCTGCTGCCATGGCCGATGACACTGACGCCCTTGATGCCCAGGAGGGGCAGGCCGCCGTACTCCCGGTAGTCGAACTTCTGGAAGAAGGCCTTCAGGCCCGGCTTCACCAGGAAGGCGCCCAGCTTGGCGCTCAGGCTGCTGGTGATGCTCTCCCGGATGCCCGCCACCACGGCGCCGGCCAGGGCCTCGCTGGACTTGAGCACCACGTTGCCCACGAAGCCGTCGCAGGCGACGACGTCGAAGTTGCCATTCCAGATGTCCCGGCCCTCGGCGTTGCCGGCGAAGTTCAGGGGCAAGGTGCGCAGGAGGACCGAAGCCTCCCGGGTCACTTCCGTGCCCTTGCCCTCCTCCTCCCCCACGCTGAGGACGCCGACCTTGGGATTCGCGACCCCCAGCACCTGCTCGGCGTAGACGGCACCCATGACGGCGAACTGGGCGATGTGCTCGGCCCGGCAATCCACGTTGGAGCCCACGTCGATGAGGACGGTGGGCCGGCCCTGGCGGTTGGGCATGACGCTGGCGAGGCCCGGACGGTCCACGCCGTCGAGGCGGCCGATGACCATGCTGGAGGCCACCATGGCGGCCCCGGTGTGGCCCATGCTCACCACGCCATGGGCCCGGCCCTCCCGGACGAGTTGGGCGGCGACCCGCATGGAGCTGTCCTTCTTCTCCTTCAGCACGCTGGTGGCCTTGTCCTCCATGGTCACCACGGAGGCGGCGTGCACGATCTCGATGCGCCGGGCCAGCTCCCCGCCCAGGCCGTACTCAGACTGCAACGCCTTCAGCCGGGCCTCGTCCCCCACCAGGAGGAGTTCGAGGTCCGGCCAGGATTCCAGGGCGTGCTTCGCGCCAAGCAGCGTGGACTGGGGGGCGTGGTCGCCCCCCATCACGTCCAGCGCGATCCGGGCTGAGGCCAAGCGTCGTGGCCTTTAGACCGTGGCGACGTTGACGGCCTTCTTGCCGCGGTAGAAGCCGCAGGAAGGGCACACGCGATGGGGCAGCTTGGCGACGCCGCAGTTCGGGCAGTTGGAGGCGCTGAGCACTTCCAGGCTGTCGTGGGTGCGGCGGCGGTCGCGGCGGGCTTTGGAATGGCGGCGCTTGGGATTCGGCATGGCAGGCTCCGTCGGAAGAGTCGTGGGTTCGGGGTTCGGGGTTGCTAGGAGGTGAAATCGAGCTTGATGCCGCTCAGGGCCTTGGCGAGGGCCGAGGGCTCCTTGCTCTTGAGTTCAGGATTGCAGGAGCACTTGCCCTTGTTCCAGTTCTTGCCGCAATCGGGGCAAAGGCCGAGGCAGTCCTCCTTGCAGAGGGGGTGCATGGGGACCTGGAGCTGGAACTGCTCCTTCACCAGGGCCTCCTCGTCCAGCTCGTCCTCGGGCATGAAGACCACGTCCAGGTCCTGGGTGCCCAGCGCGTGGGCGCCCCGGGCCACCAGGTCCGCGTCCTTGCTGCCCAGGTACTGGCTGGACACCGCCAGGGGCAGGTCGAAGGCCTCCAGGCAGCGGGAGCAGGTGCAGTCCAGCACCCCGCTGCCCTTCACATCGAAGAAGATGTCCGCGTTGCTGGGCAGCACGAAGACCGACCAGGCCATGTCCCGCACGGCGTCCTCCCCCTCCAGGGGCAGGAGGGCCAGATCGCCGGAGAGCTTCAATCCCTCCGCGGGGAGCTTGGAGAGGTGGATCACTTGGGGGGTTCTCCCGCAGGAGCGGCGGTCTTGGAGTCGGCCTTGCCGCCCCCGGCCGGGCCGCCCTGGATGTTGCCGCCTTCCTTCCAGACGATCGGGCCGCGCGTCTCCTGGTCATTGGGATCGCCGACGCACTTCAGCGTGTATTTCCCCTTGCCGGCCGTGCCCTCGTATGGTTGGCCCCAGGGATCATTGACCGGCATGTTGACGGTGATGTGGTTGCCCTTCACCAGGGGGGAATTGGCGTCTACCATGGCCTCCCAACTCGCCATGTCGGGGTACGCGCCCTTGGCGAGATAGTGCTTCTCCAGGCCCTCGGAAACTTGGCGCATGGCGTCATAGGCCTTGGTGTAGCGTGCTTGGTCGGCGTACTTCTGGTAGCCCTTGAATCCAAGCGTCGCGATCACGCCGATGATCATCAGCGCGATGAGGAGTTCCATCAGCGAGAAGCCCTTCTGGGCCAGGTTCTTCTGGGTCATGGTCGGTCTCTTGGATGGGGGAGCCTCAGGGCTCCGGATCAGGGGGCACCCAAGCACTTCAGTGTGCCATAGATGGTCGAAGTGACAAGGACTGGTTCGGCCCCCACCCCTTTCGGATGCGACCTCCGCCGGAATAGGCCTGGATACACACCGGGACCCGGCCTGCAAGCGGGGCGAAGCGACGCGCCCTGGCGCCGGGCGCCCCTTGATCGCATCATGCAGTCCTTGACGAATCCACCCCCTCCCATGCCCCCGAACCAGACCTCTCGCGCAGGGCGGCCTCACCTGCCGGGGGCCAGGCCATGAGTCCCGGGGCGGACCCTCCCTCCACCAGGATCCAGGAGGATCTCCGGCGCTGCCAGGAGCGCGTCCAGGATCTGGACCTGCTGCTGCGCCAGTCGGACGCGCGCATGAACCTCCTGATCGAAACGGCCCGGGGCCTCCGGCCGGGCATGAGCCCCGCCGAACTGGGCGAAACCCTGCTGGACGCCTGCATCCGGCCCTTCAATCTCACCACCTACCTCATGGCCCTCATGGACTGGGGGCAGGACCGCCTCTCGTTCCCCTGCTACTGGGAGGCGGGAAGCCGCCGGCGGACCCACCCCAGCCGCAGCTTGAGCGAATCCCCAGGGCTCCTCGGAAAAGTGCTGGCTTCGGGCCTCCCCTTGCATTGCCGCACCTTCGACGAGCAGGCGGCGGGCGGAGTCGTACTGAGCCGGGTCGAGGCCGACAGCGGCGTGGTGCCCCAGACCTGGTATGGGGTCCCCCTGTCCGCCGGTGAGCGCCCTTTCGGCGCGGTGAGCTTCCAGAGCTACCTGCCGGACGTCTTCAGCGACGGCAGCCTCCGCGCCATGGACGCCCTGGGATCCATGCTGGCGATCCACGTGGCCTATGCCCTCCGGTGCAGCGGGTCCCAGGTGGAGTTGTAGAGCCCCCAACGTCCTGCGCCCGGGCTATTCCTCCTCCCCGCCTTCGTCAGCCTCCTTAGCCGGGAACTCGACCGGCAAAGGGCACCGGTCCGGGAGGTTCTCCAGCCCCCCGAGGTGGGCGGCCCAGTAGCGGTAAGCACGGAAGCTCATGCCGAGGCGCTTGCTGGCCTTGGTCTTGTTGCCGCCGGTCTCCGCCAGGGCGGCCTTCAGGAAGTGGCCCCGGAGGGCGCCGAGCCAGGCTTCCAGGTCGAAGCCGGCTTCGGGGATCTTCCAGGACGGGGCCGCCGGGGGCGCCGCCGCCAGGCCCGCGGCCTGGACGTCCCGCAGCACCGAGTCCGGAAAGAGGTCGATGCCGATGGGCCCGCCTGCGTTCAGCGCCACGCAGCGCTCCACCAGGTTCTCGAGCTCCCGGACGTTGCCGGGGAAGCGGTAGGCCTGCATCAGGTTCATGGCGTCCACGCTGAAGGCCATGGGGGGCTTGCCCAGCTTCTGGCCGAAGCGCCGCAGGAAGTGCTCCGCCAGCACCGGCAGGTCCTCCCGGCGCTCCCGCAGGGGCGGCAGCTCGATGTGCAGGATGTTGAGCCGGTAGTAGAGGTCCTCCCGGAACTTGCCCTTGTCCACCAGATCCCGGAGGATCCGGTTGGTGGCGCCGATGACCCGCACGTCCGAGGGCCGCTCGTCGGTGCCGCCCACCCGCCTCACCCGCCGTTCCTGCAGCACCCGCAGCAGCTTCACCTGCAGGGGCAAAGGCATCTCCCCGATCTCGTCCAGGAAGAGGAAGCCCCCGGAGGCCTCCTCGAAAAGGCCGCGCTTCGTCGTATTGGCGCCGGTGAAGGCCCCCTTCTCGTAGCCGAAGAGCTCGGATTCCAGGAGGTTCTCCGGCAGGGCGCCGCAGTTCACGGGGATGAAGGGGCCCGAAGCCCGGTCCGAGTAGCGGTGGATGAGGCGGGCCACGATCTCCTTGCCCGTGCCGCTCTCCCCGGTGACCAGCACGGTGGTGTCCGCCCGGGCCACCTTGCCCACCAGGGCCTGGACCCGGCGGATGGTCTCCCCCACGCCCACCAAGTCCGCCCCGGAGGTGCCGTCGGAGGCCTCCACCGCCGGGCTCTCCACCAGCAGGCCCTTGAGCACCTTGGTCAGCTCGTTGAAATCGTTGCGCGCCTTGGTGAGGAAGTCCGCGGCCCCCAGGTTCAGGGCCTGCACCGTGGTCTCCGTGGTGGCGTAGGCCGTCATGATCACCACCGGCGCCTTGTAGTTCCGCTCCTTCATCCAGGCCAGCAGCTCGATGCCGCTGCCGTCCCTCAGCTTGAGATCCGACACCACCGCGTCGAAGGGTTCGGTTTCCAGGCTGTGCTTGGCCTCCCCGACCCCGGAGGCGGCCCGGGTGTCGAAACCCTCCCCGGTCAGGCCGATCTCGAGGATCTCCCGGAAGCTCTCCTCGTCCTCGACGACGAGCACACGTTTGGCGGCGAGTGGAGTCATGGTCCTTAGGTGTGGATGGTGGAGGACCAGTATGGAGCAAAGCCCCGGCCCGCCCCAAACGCCGCCGGGCACCGGCTCCGGCGCGTCCGCGTTGACGCCCCGCGCCGCGGGCGGAAACGATGGTCCATGCGCTTCCTCCTGAGCCGCACCGACGCCCTGGGCGATCTGGTCATCTCCCTGCCTCTGCCGGCGAGGATCCTCAGCCGGGATCCCGGGGCGGAGATCCACTGGCTGGTGAAGCCCTACGCCGCGCCCCTGCTCGAGAACCTCCCCGGCGTCGCCGGCGTCCACCTCCGGGGCAGCGACCCGGAACTGCGGGCCCTCCTGCGGGACGGCGCCTTCGACGCGGTGCTGAACCTCTTCCACCGGGATCCGGCCGTCACCCTGGCGGCCCGGGACGCGGGCGTGCCCATCCGCGTGGCCCGGGCCCGGGGCCTGGCGCAGATCCGGGCGGCCACCCACCTGCTGTGGAAGGGGCGCATCGGCAGCGGCCGCCACGAGGCTGATAACGTCCTGGACTTCCTCGAGCCCTGGGGCTGGTCCGGCGGCTGGCCCGCCCCGCCGCGCCTCGAGGTGACGGCGGCGGAACGGGCCGTCGGCGAGGCCGATCTCGCCGGCGTGCCCCGCCCCCGCTTAGCGGTGGCCACCCGCAGCAGCGGCTCCTCGGCCTATCCCTCCGCGGCCTGGTGGGCCCGGGCCCTCCCGGTCGTGGCGGCGGCGGGCTGGCATCCCGTCCTCGTCGCGCCGCCGGAGGATTCGCCCCTGCCCGCCACTTCACTGCGGGGCCTGCTGGGCCGCCTCGCCGCCTGCGACGCCTTCCTCGGCCCCAGCACGGGCCCCACCCAGATCGCCGCGGCCCTGGGCCTGCCGGTCCTCGCCCTCCTGGGCCGCACCCCCAACCGCGGCCCCAGCCGCTGGACGCCCCTGGGCGCGCGGGTCCAGGTGCTCCAGTACCCCGGGCCCGAGGCCGATCTCGCCGGGGGCATGGACCGCCTCGATCCGGCCGCGCTGCTACCCCACCTCGAGCGGCTGAAGTGAAGCGGGCGCTTCCCATGGACGCCACCTGGGTGCGCTTCCCGCGCTTCGTCGGAGATGCGGTCATGCAGCTCTCCATCCTGCGGCTGCTCCGGGACCTGGAGGTCGGCCCCCTGGTGGCCTGGGGGCCGGCGGCCACCGTCTCCCTGGTGGAAGGCCACGAACTGGCGGACGGCGTAGTGCTGGAGGCCGACAAGCCCGGCGTGCTCGCCCTGTCGCGGACGCTCCGGGAACACCGCGCCGCCCGCAGCATCCACTTCCCGAAATCCCTGCGCCCCGCCCTGGCGGCCTGGCTGGCGCGGGTGCCCGAGCGCATCGGCGTGGACGAGAGCTTCCAGGGGCCCTTCAACACCCACAGCGGCCCCTTCTGGAAGGCCTCCGGCCCCTTCCTCGACCGCTACGGGGCCATCCTGCGCCGGCGCTGGCCCGGGGCCCCGGATCCCCCGGCGGCGGGCTACGATCCGGGCCTCGCCGTAGCCCTTCCCGCCCTACCCCACCTCTGCCTGATGCCCGGCAGCGCCTGGCCTTCCAAGGCCTGGCCGGCGGCCCATTGGCGCGCCCTGGCCCTGCGGGCGCGGCGGGAGGGCTTCGCCGTGGTGGTCCTGGGCAGCGCGGGGGAGGCCGGCCTCGGGGACCAGGTCGCCGGCGCGGAGGGCCTCAACCTCTGCGGTACAACCAGCCTCCGGGAGGCCGCCGCCTGGCTCCGCGCCGCGAAGGGGGCCGTCGGGAACGATTCGGGCCTGAGCCACCTGGCGGCCGCCTGCGGCACCCCCATCCTCGCCCTCTTCGGCCCCACGCCTTCTGCGGCCTCGGGCCCGCGAGGGCCCAGGGTCCGCGCCCTGCACCGGAGCGGCGTCGAATGCGCCCCCTGCGAGACGCGGAGCTGCTTCACGGAAGGCCATCCCTGCCTGGAGGGCATCGCCCCGGAGGAAGCCTGGGAGGCCCTGACCGCATTGCTGAGGTAGCCCGCTAGACTGATGGATTCCCGAGGTCCCCATGCGTCTGCCCCTCCTGCTGCTCCTGCCCGCCGCCGTCCTCGCCGCCCAGGACGTCCCGGTCATCGCCTTCGACAAGACCCACCACGATTTCGGCAAGGTCTCGCCGGACCGCAAGGTCACCCACAAGTTCAAGGTCACCAACACCGGCAAGGCCGTCCTCAGCATCACCAACCTGAACGCGAGCTGCGGCTGCACCTCCACGGTGGTGGGCAAGTGGTCCCTCGCCCCCGGGGAATCCTCCGAGATCGAGGCCACCTTCGACCCCAAGGGCCAGCGCGGCGTGGTGCGGAAGTCCATCACCGTCTTCTCCACGGACCCGAAGAACGCCATGTTCACCCTCACCTTCGAGGCGGATGTGGTGCAGGACGTCATGGCCAAGCCCGCGGGCCTCTTCTTCCCGGACGTGCTGCGGGCCACCCCCCGCAAGAGCACCCTGCGCCTCGAAAGCGGCAACGGCCAGCCCGTGAAGGTCACCGACGTCTCCGCCCCCGGCGCCGCCTACCTGTCCTGGACCCAGCGCCAGGAAGGGAACGACGCGGTCCTCGACGTCACCCTCGACGGCCGCAAGGTTCCCGACGGCCAGCTGCGGGGGGCGGACTGGCTCACCATCCGCACCGCCAGCGCCCAGGTGCCGGTGATGTCCATCAGCGTCCAGTGGGAACTGAAGCCCATCATCGCCTCCACCCCCGAGCGGGTGGCCTGGGTCGAATCCGCCGGCAAGGAGCAGAGCGCGCAGGTGAAGCTCCGCCACACGGAAGGGAAGAGCTTCCGCATCACCGGCACCGCCCCCAGCAGCCCCCTCATCAAGGTGACCGGCCTGAGCCCCGCCAACACCCCCGAGCACACGCTGACCGTGGTCTTCGCCGCGTCCGCCAAGGCCGGCACCTACAACGAGACCCTGGTCTTCCTCACCGACGATCCGGACATGCCCAAACTCGCCCTGCGGGTGGCCGCCGTGCTCCGCTGACCCCCCGGTCCCGTCCGGCGTGAGCCCCTCCAAGGCGTCGCACCTCACCGCGGCCCTCGCGGTGGCCTCCGCGGCGGTGGCCTGGGGCTGCGCCTTCCCGGCCACGCGCTTCCTCCTGGACGCGGGCCTCTCCGTGGGCGCCCTGCTGACCCTGCGCTTCGCCATCGGCGCCCTGGCCCTCCTCGCCATCGCCACGGCCACCGGGGTGGCCTGGAAGCGCCGGGACCTGCGGGACGGCCTGGTGCTGGGCGCCGTGCTGGCCGCCCTCTTCTGGCTCCAGACCGACGGCCTGCGCTTCACCACCACCACGAAGAACGCCTTCATCACGGGGCTCTACGTGATCTTCACCCCCATGGTGGCCCTCGCCGCCGGGGACCGCCTGCGCCCCATCCACGGCGCCGCCGCCGGCGTGGCCTTCCTGGGCCTGGCCCTCCTGGTCTTCCGGCCCGGGGAGAGCTTCGGCGGCTGGCACCCGCGGGGGGACACCTTCACCCTCCTCAACGCGGTGGGCGTGGGAGTCCACATCGTGCTCACGGCCCACTACTCCCGCCGGGCCGATCCCTGGGTGCTGGCCCTGGTGCAGGTGGCCTTCGTCGCCGTCGTCTCGGCCCTGGTGGCCCTGGCCTTCCCCGAGGTCTACGGCTTCCACGGGGGCCGCGGCCTGGAGCGCCCCTCGGTCTGGATCGCCCTGGGCTTCCTCGGCCTGCTGGCCACGACCCTGGCCTTCTGGCTGCAGAGCCGCTTCCAGGCGGACCTGGGGGCCACGGAGGCGGGGGTCCTTCTCAGCATGGAGCCGGTCTGGGCCACCCTGCTGGCGGTCAGCGGCCTGGTGCCCGGCATCCAGGACCGGCTCTCGCCTCTCCAGTGGAGCGGCGCGGCCCTCCTCCTGGGCGCGGCCCTCCTGGCGGAGCTGGGGCCGCGCTTCTTCCGCGCCGCCCCCGCGGCGGAGGATGCCATCGGCTGAAGGGGGCCGAAGGTCACAATGCCTGCGGGCGGCCTGGAGGCGGGCATCGCCTGGGGTTAGGCTGGATCCGGCACAAGCGGGCCTAACGGATCGGCCAGGAGTTCACTGGCCAACCCGCAAGGCCCGCTAGCCTGGGAAGGAAGGAGTCCTCCATGTACATCGTCACCGGCGGCGCAGGCTTCGTGGGCAGCAACGTCGTCAAGGAGCTCAACCGGCGGGGCCACACGGACATCCTCGTGGTGGACAACCTCGGCAACGGCGAGAAGTTCCGGAACCTCGCGGACCTCGCCATCGCCGACTACATGGACAAGCGGGAGTTCCGCACCCGGGTGGAGGGGGGCAAGCTGGGCTTCACGCCCACGGTGATCCTGCACAACGGCGCCTGTTCCGACACCATGGAGGCCGACGGCCGCTACATGATGGAGAACAACTTCGGGGACTCGAAGACGCTGCTCCACTGGGCTCTGCTCCACAAGGTGCCGATGGTCTATGCCTCCAGCGCCGCGACGTACGGCGGCAGCCGGGAATTCGCCCCGGAGCCCCGGAACGAGCGCCCCCTGAACGTCTACGGCTACTCCAAGCTGCTCTTCGACCAGCACGTCCGCAGCCTCATGCCCCACATCCAGACCCCGGTGGTGGGCCTGCGCTACTTCAACGTCTACGGCCCCCGGGAGCAGCACAAGGGCCGCATGATGAGCGTGCTGCACCAGCTCCTGAAGCAGCTCCGGGAAACGGGCGCGTGCCGGCTCTTCGCCGGCAGCGACGGCTACGGGGACGGCGAGCAGGTGCGGGATTTCGTGTTCGTCGGCGACATCGTGGACCTCAACCTCCACTTCGCCGGCGCCGACATGGTGAAGGGCATCTTCAACGCCGGCACCGGCGCCGCCCGCAGCTTCAACGCCATCGCGGCCGCCCTCATCAAGCACCTCGGCCAGGGCCGCATCGACTACATTCCCTTCCCCGACAACCTGCGGGGCAAGTACCAGAGCTTCACCCAGGCGGACCTGAAGACCCTGCGGGCGGCGGGGTATTCCCGGCCGTTCACGACGCTGGAGGACGGCATCGCGAAGACCCTGGCGGAGCTGGAGGCCTGACGGGAGGTCCGCCAGGTTTTGGGCTTGGGCCGGGTCGTTGACGTTGACGTTGACCTGGACTTTGACCTGGATATTGATCTGGCGGTGGACGTTGACCTTCAACAGGTGTGCGAGGTTGTTGAGGCGGCCCTTTCGCCTCAACAACCTCGCGCACGGCCAAGCGGCAGCGTGTATGTTTCCCCTACCCCAATGCCGGGGTCTTTGACACGGAAGAAAAGGCGGAGGGGGGATGAGGCCGTAAG